>NZ_JWMA01000145.1 GCF_000812465.1 Cupriavidus sp. IDO
AGAGGCGCAAGTCCGGTTCGGAGAGGAGAGGCAGGGAAATAGTCCGACTACGCCCTGTCTCTTACTCTACTGCCGGCTGAGGTCGCCGGGCGCTGGTTCTATCTGTACCTCATCCTGGACGTGTACAGCCGCAAGATCGTGGGCTTCGAGGTTCACGACCGTGACGACGCCGACCACGCGGCGCATCTGGTCAAGCGCACGGCGCTGGCCGAGGGCATCCATGCCATGGAGGCCAAGCCGGTGCTGCATGGCGATAACGGCGCCACGCTCAAGGCCACCACGGTGCTGGCGATGCTGCACTGGCTGGGGGTCAAGCCTTCGTACTCGCGCCCGCGTGTGAGCGACGACAATGCCTTCGTCGAGAGCCTCTTCCGCACGGCCAAGTACCGGCCGGAGTTCCCGTCTACAGGCTTTGCCGATCTGGCCACGGCGCGTACGTGGGCGGCCCACTTCGTCCACTGGTACAACCATGAGCACCGGCACAGCGGCATCCGCTACGTGAGCCCGGCGCAGCGCCACGCCGGACAAGACGACAAGATTCTCGCCGCGCGCCACGCGCTGTATGTTCAGGCCCGTGAGCACAACCCGCGTCGCTGGTCATGCAACACTCGAGACTGGTCGCCAATCGACACGGTCACGCTCAATCCGGAGCGCGAGATTGCCGTGCCCACCAGTATCAAGCCAGGCGCCGAAAACCAGCGTTTTGCTGCATGAATGAGGCGACATCTACCTTGACGCGCGCCGAGATTGTCGAGGTTGTACGCGTTCATCTTGCGCGTGGGCCGCTTGGCGACAGGCACGATGTCCTTGCGGCTCTTCTCGATATCCGCCAGCGAGAACTCCGGCGGCGTCGGCGGATCGAGCTGGATGTAGCGCGCCATCAGGTCCACTTCCGCATCGGAGAGGTCGCCGGAAGTGCCCCAGTTCGGCATGCCCGCGGGGCTGCCGTACTTGATGAAGGTCTTCAGGTACTCGGTGCCGCGTTCGCGGGTGATGTCGGGCGTCAGCGGCTTTCCGGTCGCGCCCTTGCGCAGCACGCCGTGGCAGCCGGCGCAGCGCTCGAAGTAGATCTGCCTTGCGTGATCAAACTCTGCGGGTGTGAGGGATGGCATTGCCGCTTGCGTAGCAGCGGCGGGCGGCGTGGCGGTGTCCGCGCGAACCTGACCGATCCAGAGGGAAAGCGGCAGGGCCGCCAGTGCGGGGAACATCCAGGATTTCGCTTTCATGGTGCTGTTCTTCAGCGAGTTGGGGAATGCCGTTGTGCCGGCCTTCGAAGCGTGCTGATGCCTTGCCGGTCGTCACGCAGATCATGGGGAAGAACATGCGTGACCGGGTTGACTGCCGTCAATGGGCAGGTGGATGGTTGTGCACGGATTCCTTGTACTGGAGGCAAGCGGGCAGACCAGCGGCAGGAAGCCGTCCGCGCGTTGTGAATAGGCCAGCAGGGCGCCGGCTTCGAGGTCGAAGTACCAGCCGTGCAGCGTGAGTCGCTGTTGTGCGAGTGCATCCCGGACGAAGGGAAAGCTCTCCAGGTTGCGCAGGGAAACGAGGATGGCGGCCTGTTCGCAGGCGCGCTGCCGTTGCTCCGCGCTGGCGCCGGACAGGGTCTCTTCGACCTGCTGCCGCGCGGCAGCCGCGATGCGTACCCAGGGCCCGATGAAGTCGTTGCCGGCGTCGTCTGGGGCATGCGCGCAGGCAGCTTCGCCAGCGGGCTGTGCCAACAGCGTGCGGATACCGCCGCAACCTGCGTGGCCCATCACGATGATCCGCTCCACGCGCAATTGCTCCACCGCGAACTGGATCGCGGCCGAGACGCCGTGCAGGCTGCCCTCGTGGCGCCCGGTGCAGGGCGGCACCAGGTTGCCGATATTGCGCACGGTGAACAGCTCGCCCGGATCGCAGCCGAGCAGCAGGCCGGGGTCAACGCGCGAATCGCTGCAGCCGATCAGCAGCGTTGGCGGGCGCTGGCCGGCCTTGAGGGCGTCGAACAGCTCGGGTTCATCGTCGAAGTACCGTTGCTGGAACCGCTCGAAGCCCCTCAGCAGTCGTTCAATCTGATGCATGTCCGGGTCCTCGTTTGGGGCGGCACGCCGCACTACTGCAGCAGCGGGCTGTCGGCGCCTTCCAGCTCGATGCCTTCGATATGGGCGCGGCCGATCAGCAGGCTGGCGTACTGCTTCCAGGCGCGGTCGCGCGCGGCATCGGTCAGTGCGCGCGCAATCTCGCCGCGCACGGCTTCGAACGGCAGGCGCGTGCCTTCGCTGCGATCGAGGAGGCGGACCACGTGCAGGCCGAAGCGCGTTTCCACCAGTTGCGGCAGCAGGCCCTGTGCATGCGTGGCGAAGACGGCGCGCTCGAACTCGGGGGCGGTTTCGCCGCGGAACACGCGGCCCAGCCGGCCGCCGCCAGTGCTGCTCGGGCAGTTGGACAGCGCCTTCGCCTGCGCAGCGAACGAGGATGGATTGCCCTTGATCAACGCCAGGGTCTGCTGCGCGATCTCGCGCAGGGCATCGAGCGGCACGCGCGGCGTGACCTGGAACAGGATGTGTTCCACCTCGACCCATTCGCCTTCGCGGAAATGCCCGGGCTGGCTGTTGTAGTGGCGCCGGCAGCTGGCTTCATCGGGTTCGGGGACGGGCGCCTCGCGGGCCAGTACGGCCAGCGCCAGCGTGTCGTCGTCCATGTTGGCGCTGGCGAGCCCAAGGCGCTCGGCCTCGCTGCGCACCAGCCGGCGGAGGATGGCGGAGATCACCGCCAGACGCGCGGGATCGCGCGCGCCGCGATGGAGATCCATTTCACGTTCGATGTCGGCGTCCTGCAGTTCCACGCCGTTGACGATAACGGGCATTGCTTTCTCCAGTATCAGAGTTGGTTCGCGCTCAGCGGCTTCGCACCAGTTGCCAGGCACGGCCGAGATAGCCGACCAAGGCAAAGCCGCTCCACACGTGCACCAGCCGCGTGAACGGAAAGATCGCGAACAGCGTGATGCCCATAAAGAGATGGGCCTTGAACAGGAGCGGGGCATCGGCGATATAGCTGGCCGCATCGCCGCGCAGCGTGACAATGTGCTGGGCCCAGGTCATCAGCTGCACCATCATGTGGCCGTCCATGTGGCCGGCGGATTCAAAAATGGTGGAAAGGCCGAGCAGCAGCGTGACCAGCAGCCACAGCAGCAGCACCTTGTCGCCGGTGCGCGTTACGGCCGAGACGCGGGCATTGGTCAGGCGGCGATGCAGCAGGATCAGCAGGCCGGCCAGGCACATGGTGCCCATGACGCCGCCGGCTGCCATCGCGACGGCTTGCTTGAAGCTGTGCGAGACGCCCAGCGTGTCCCACACCGCCACCGGCGTGAGCAGGCCGGCCAGGTGGCCGAAGAACAGGCCGAGGATGCCAACGTGGAACAGGATGTTGCCCGTGCGCAGGTTGCCGCGGTACAGCACCTGCGAGCTGTCGGTCTTCCAGGTGTACTGCTCGCGCTCGAAGCGGGCCAGGCTGCCGAACAGGAAGATGGCGGCGGCAATGTAGGGGTAGATGCCGTAGAGGAATTGGTGGAGCGTTGCCATGGTGTGTTAGCCCATTGTCTGATGTTCGGTTTGCATCGTCATGCCCCTTCAACAGGCAGCCGGTACGGGAGCCGTGCCGCGCGGATAGAAGCGCACGACCTGCGCGCCAGTGGCTGGCGCCAGCAGCGGTTCCACGCCGTCCGCGCCGGGGCCAAAGGTTTCCAGCGCCTCGTCCATGTCGCGCACCGGCGGCTCCTGCTGCGCTTGCGGCTGGACATCGGTCAGCGTACGCAGCACGTTGAATACGCTGGCATAAGGGCTTTCATTGCGCGCCAGCCGGTCGCCGATGGCGGCCAGCACGTGGATCGCATCGCCCAGCAGCTGCTCGGCGCGCGCTTCCTTGGCGTCGGCCACCAGCGCACCGAGGAACTCCAGGAACAGCGGCACATAGTCGGGTAGCTCGGAGGCCGCGGGTTCGAAGCCGTCGCGCCGGTACTCGTCGATCAGGTCGACCATGGCCTGGCCGCGGTCGCGGCTTTCGCCGTGCACGTGCTCGAACAGGTGCAGCGAGTGGGCCGGATTGCGGTCGAAGGTGGCGACATAGTTTTCCTGCAGCGCGATCAGCGGCTCGTTGCGGAGCAGGCTGGTCAAGGGGGCCAGCATTTCGTGCGCCTGCGGCCATTCGGCCAGTGCGGCGTCGATCTCGGGCAGGGCGTCCAGCAGTTCCTGCTCGGGATAGCCGAGCAGGGCGCTGAGGATGGGATAGAGGGGCATGTTCTTCTCCGTACGATTCGTGGGGCGGTTCAGCTCGTCACGGCCTTCTTGCGTGACCTGGGCATGTCAGCGAAGTGGACACTCCCCTGCGGCTTCTTGCCGAACAGCGAGCCGTCCGAGGCACCGCCCGAGCAGCCGTTGCCGAAGGTGAAGCCGCAGCTGGCCTTGTCGTTGAAGCTGTCTTCGACCATCTCCTTGTGCGAGGACGGGATCACGAAGCGGTCCTCGTAGTTGGCGATGGCCATGGTCTGGTACATGTCCTCGACCTGCGCAGGCGTGAGACCGACCTGATCGAGCACGCCCAGGTCCTGCACGCCATCCACCACTTGCGAGCGCTTGTAAGCGCGCATCGCCAGCATGCGGTCGAGTGCGGAGAGCACCGGCATTACGTCGCCCGCGGTCAGCAGGTTCGCCAGGTACCTGACCGGGATGCGCAGGCTCTTCACGTCGGGGATCACGCCGTTCATGCCCATATGGCCGGCCTCGGCCGCCGACTGGATCGGCGACAGCGGCGGGATATACCAGACCATCGGCAGCGTGCGGTACTCGGGGTGCAGTGGGAAGGCCACCTTCCATTCGCACGCCATCTTGTAGACCGGCGACTTGCGCGCGGCGTCGAGCCAGCTTTGCGGGATGCCCTGGCGCAGCGCTTCGGCCTGCACCGCCGGGTCGTGCGGATCGAGGAAGACGTCCAGCTGCGACTGGTACAGGTCGCGCTCATCGGCCACCGATGCCGCCTGCTCGATGCGGTCGGCGTCGTACAGCATGACGCCGAGGTAGCGGATGCGGCCGACGCAGGTCTCGGAGCAGACCGTGGGCTGACCGGCCTCGATGCGCGGATAGCAGAACAGGCATTTCTCGGCCTTGCCGCTTTGCCAGTTGAAGTAGATCTTCTTGTACGGGCAGCCCGAGATGCACATGCGCCAGCCGCGGCACTTGTCCTGGTCGACCAGCACGATGCCGTCGTCCTCGCGCTTGTAGATCGAGCCGGACGGGCACGATGCCACGCAGGCCGGGTTCAGGCAGTGCTCGCACAGGCGCGGCAGGTACATCATGAAGGTGTTCTCGAAGGTCGAGTACATCTCCTTCTGCACGTCGTCGAACAGCTTGTCGCGGCCGCGCGAGCTGAACTCGCCGCCGAGGTCGTCTTCCCAGTTCGGGCCCCACTCGATCTTTTCCATCTTGCGGCCGGTCAGCACCGACACCGGACGCGCGGTGGGCGGAGTCTGGACCAGCGGCGCTTTCTGCAGGTGTTCGTAGTCGTAGGTGAACGGCTCGTAGTACTCGTCGATCTGCGGCAGGTTCGGATTGGCAAACAGGTTGGCCAGAATCTTCAGCTTGCCGCCCTGGCGCGGCTCCAGGGTGCCGTCGGCATTGCGCTTCCAGCCGCCTTGCCACTTGTCCTGGTTCTCCCATTCCTTGGGATAGCCGATGCCGGGCTTGGTCTCGACATTGTTGAACCAGGCGTACTCGACGCCGTCGCGGCTGGTCCAGACGTTCTTGCAGGTGACGGAGCAGGTATGGCAGCCGATGCACTTGTCGAGGTTCAGCACCATGGCCACCTGGGCACGGATCTTCATTGCTTGTCTCCTTCCTTCACTGTCTTTTCCACGAGCGGGCCTTCCAGCCAGTCGACCCTCTTCATCTTGCGCAGGATCACGAACTCGTCGCGGTTGCTGCCCACGGTGCCGTAGTAGTTGAAGCCGTAGGCCAGCTGCGCGTAGCCGCCGATCATGTGGGTGGGCTTGGTCACGGCACGCGTGACCGAGTTATGGATGCCGCCGCGCATGCCGCTGGTCTCGGCGCCGGGCACGTTCACGATCTTTTCCTGGGCGTGGTACATCAGGCACATGCCCTTGGGCACGCGCTGCGACACCACCACGCGGGCCGTCAGCGTGCCGTTGACGTTGAACACCTCAACCCAGTCGTTGTCGCGGATGCCGTTGGCCTTGGCCTCGGCTTCCGAGATCCAGACGTGCGGGCCGCCGCGCGACAGCGTCAGCATGCGCAGGTTGTCCGAGTAGGTGGAGTGGATGCCCCACTTCTGGTGCGGCGTGATCCAGTTCAGCACCAGCTCCGGATTGCCGTTGGGCTTCTTGCCCAGCATCGGCGCCACGGTCTTGGTATCGATGGCCGGCTTGTAGACGCACGCGCCTTCGCCGAAGTCCAGCATCCAGCGGTGGTCCTGCCAGAACTGCTGGCGGCCGGTCAGCGTGCGCCAGGGGATCAGCTCATGCACATTGGTGTAGCCGGCGTTGTAGCTGACCTCTTCCGATTCCAGGCCCGACCAGGTCGGTGCCGAGATGATCTTGCGCGGCTGCACCTGCACGTCGCGGAAGCGGATCTTGTCGTGCTCGCGGCCCTCGGCCAGGTGGGTGTGGTCGCGGCCGGTGATTTTCGACAGGGCTTCCCACGCCTTGACGGCGACGTGGCCGTTGGTCTCGGGCGCGAAGGTCAGGATCATCTCGGCGGCGTCGATCGCAGTTTCCACCTTCGGCCGGCCCTGGCTCACGCCGGGCTCGGTCACGGTCTTGCTGAGCGCGCCGATTTCCTTCACCTCATGCCGCGTGTCCCAGTTGATGCCCTTGCCGCCGTTGCCGAGCTTGTCCAGCAGCGGCCCGATCGAGCTGAACTTCTTGTAGATGTCCGCGTAGTTGCGCTCTACCACGGTCATCGACGGTGCGGTCTTGCCGGGAATCAGGTCGCATTCGCCGGCTTTCCAGTCCTTCGGTTCGAACGGCTGGCCGAGTTCGCCCGGGGTGTCGTGCAGCAGCGGCGTGCACACCAGGTCCTTGCGGGTGCCGAGGTAGGGGCCGGCAATCTCGCTGAACTTCTTCGCGATGGCCTTGTAGATTTCCCAGTCGGTCTTGCTTTCCCACAACGGCTGCACGGCTTCGGACAGCGGGTGGATGAACGGGTGCATGTCGGACGTGTTGAGGTCGTCCTTCTCGTACCAGGTGGCCGTGGGCAGCACGATGTCGCCGTACAGGCAGGTGGTGCTCATGCGGAAGTCCAGCACAGTCAGCAGGTCGAGCTTGCCTTCGGCGGCCGGGCGCACGTTGACTTCACTCGGCTTGATGGCGTCGTTTTCGTCGCCGAACACGGCGTTCTGCGTGCCCAGCAGGTACTTCAGGAAGTACTCATGCCCCTTGCCCGAGCTGCCGAGGATGTTGGAGCGCCACACGAACATATTGCGCGGGAAGTTGGCCGGGTTGTCGGGATCGTCGCAGGCGAACTGCAGCTTGCCGGACTTGAGTTGCTCGACGCTGTAGGCCACCGGATCCTGGCCGGCGCGTTCGGCTGCATCGACCACATCAAGCGGATTGGTACTGAGTTGGGGCGCGGACGGCAGCCAGCCCATGCGTTCGGAGCGTGCGTTCAGGTCCAGCAGCGAGAGGCCGTCGTAGCGCTTGCGGTCGGCGGTCGGCGACAGGATCTCGTCGACGGCCAGCTTCTCGTGGCGCCACTGGCTGGTGTGGTTGTAGAAGAACGAGGTGCCGTTCATCTGGCGCGGCGGGCGCGACCAGTCCAGGCCGAATGCCAGCGGCGCCCAGCCGAACTGCGGGCGCAGCTTTTCCTGGCCGACGTAGTGCGCCCAGCCGCCGCCGCTCTTGCCGACGCAGCCGCACATCATCAGCAGGTTGATGATGCCGCGGTAGATCATGTCGTTGTGGTACCAGTGGTTCAGCGCGGCACCGACGATGACCATGCTCTTGCCCTGCGTGCGGTCGGCATTGTCGGCGAACTCGCGCGCTACCTGCGTCACCAGGCGGGCCGGAACAGAGGTGTGCTTTTCCTGCCAGGCAGGCGTGTAGGGCACGTCGTCGTCGAACGAGGCGGCGACGTTGGGGCCGCCGAGTCCCTGGTCCACGCCGTAGTTGGCCATCTGCAGGTCGTACACGGTGGCCACCAGCGCGGTGCTGCCATCGGCCAGCGTCAGCCGGCGCGCCGGCACGCGGCGGCGCAGCAGTTCGTCGTGTTCGCCGCCGAAGTAGGGGAAGCCGACTTCCACCACCTCGTCTTCCTTGCCGAGCAGCGACAGGCGCGGATCGATGGCGCGGCCGTTGCCGCCATCCTTCATTTCCAGGTTCCAGCGGCCGACCTTCTCGCCGCCATTGTGGGCGGCTTCGCCCCAGCGGAACCCAATCGACCCGTTGGGTGCGACGATCTCGCCGGTGGCGTCGTCGATCTGCAGGGTTTTCCACTCGGGATGGTTGGCTTCGCCGAGGTTGTCGGCGAGGTGCGAGGCGCGCAGGAAGTGGTCGGGCACCAGCGTGCCCTGGCTATCGTTGTTCTTGCGCAGCAGCACCAGCATCGGCATGTCGGTGTACTGTTTGATGTAATCGCGGAAGTAGGCGGACTTGCCGCCGGCGTGGAATTCCTTGAGCACCACGTGGCCCATGGCCATGGCCAGTGCCGCGTCGGTGCCTTGCTTCGGCGCCAGCCAGATGTCGCCGAACTTGACCATCTCGCCGAAGTCGGACGACACCGCCACGGTCTTGGTGCCCTTGTAGCGGACCTCGGTGTAGAAATGCGCATCGGGCGTGCGGGTCTGCGGCACATTGGAGCCCCACACCATCAGGTAGGTGGAGTTGTACCAGTCGGCCGATTCTGGCACGTCGGTCTGTTCGCCCCAGATCTGCGGGCTGGCGGGCGGCAGGTCGCAATACCAGTCGTAGAAGGACAGGCACGCGCCGCCGAGCAGGCTCAGGTAGCGTGCGCCGGCGGCGTACGACACCATCGACATGGCCGGGATCGGCGAGAAGCCGATCACGCGGTCGGGTCCGAACTTCTTCACGGTAAAGGCGTTCGCCGCCGCGATGATCTCGGTGGCGGTGTTCCAGTCGGCGCGCACAAAGCCGCCCTGGCCGCGCACGCTCTTGTAGCGCACCGCCTTCTTCGGATCCTGGCTGATCGATGCCCACGCGGCGATCGGGTCCATGGTCTTGCGGGCCTCGCGCCACATTTCCATCAGGCGGCCGCGGATCATCGGGTACTTCACGCGCTGGGCGGAGTAGACGTACCAGCTGTACGAGGCGCCACGCGGGCAGCCACGCGGTTCGTGGTTGGGCAGGTCCGGACGCGTGCGCGGATAGTCGGTCTGCTGGGTTTCCCACGTGATCAGGCCGTTCTTTACATAGACCTTCCACGAGCAGGAGCCGGTGCAGTTCACGCCGTGGGTGGAGCGCACGATCTTGTCGTGCTGCCAGCGGCTGCGGTAGCCGTCTTCCCACTTGCGGTCTTCGTTCACCACCGCGCCGTGACCGTCCGCATAGGTGGACTTGACGCGCGACATGAACTTCAGTCGATCCAGGAAATGACTCATTGCTTTGTTCTCCGCGAGTACTTTTCTGCGGGTGCTCCGGCCGTTGCGGAGCTATTGCAGGGACGCTCTCAGCTTATGGGGGAGGGGGGCGGCAGCCAATTCGCTGGTGGAACAGGCGCCGCATGGCGATCGGGCTAGGTGCCGGCTGCGGGGCTAGTTCTGTCGAACTAGGCCGGCCGGCAACCGTCAGCAGGGCATGACAGCGTTGCGGCGCGCGTAGTACCACCACGTCACCAGCACGCAGCTGATGTAGAAGGCGATGAAGCAGTACAGTGCCGCATCCGGCGCGCCCGTGAGTTCCAGCGAAGTGCCGAAGCTCTTGGGGATGAAGAAGCCGCCGTATGCACCGATCGCGCCGGAGAAGCCCAGCACGGCAGCGGATTCCTTGCCGGCTTCCTGCAGGGCCTGCTTCTGCGCCACGTCGCCCTTGCCGGCGGCAGCGCGCTGGCGCTCGGTCAGGAAGATCACGGGGATCATGCGGAAGGTCGAGCCGTTGCCGATGCCAGTCAAGGCGAACAGCGTGACGAAGGCGGCGAGGAACCAGGTGAAATTGCCGCCTGTGCCATCATGCGGCAGGGCCGCCAGCACCGCGAACACCGCGGCGATCATGCCGACGAAGGTCCACAGCGTGACGCGCGCGCCGCCCAGCTTGTCGGAGATCCAGCCGCCCACCG
Organism: Cupriavidus sp. IDO; assembly: GCF_000812465.1. GTDB lineage: Bacteria > Pseudomonadota > Gammaproteobacteria > Burkholderiales > Burkholderiaceae > Cupriavidus. Next base: position 10,278 of record NZ_JWMA01000145.1, read on the forward strand.
GGCGCGTCAGCGCGCCGACCAGCGGCCCCAGGAAGGCGTAGGCGGTGGGATTCACGCCGGGGAACTGCGACTTGGTCAGCAGCGCCAGCCCGGCAGAGAAGCCGATGAACGAGCCGAAGGTGCCCACGTACAGCCAGCACATCAGCCAGTTGTGCTTGCGCTTGAAGATTACGGCCTGGTCGGCAAAGGACGCCTTGGCATCCGCGATATCATGCATGCCGAACCATGCGGCGAGCGCCGAAATGATGATGAACGGTACCCAGATAAAGCCCGCGTTCTGCAGCCACAGGTTGTGCGTCGCGCCGTTGGCCTGGTACTGCTGCGGTTCGCCGCCAAGCGCACCGAAGATTGCCACCGACACGACCAGCGGCGTGACGAACTGCACCACCGACACGCCCAGGTTGCCGATGCCGGCATTCAGGCCGGTGGCCAGCCCCTTCTTCGCCTTCGGGAAGAAGAAGCTGATATTGGCCATCGACGAGCTGAAGTTGGCCCCGCCCAGTCCGCACAGCAGCGCCAGTGCCAGCAGCGTGGGGTAGCCGGTGGATGGATCGCGCAGCGCGAAGCCCATGCCCAGCGCGGGGATCAGCAGCAGCGCCGTGGAGATCGCAGTGAAGCGCCGCCCGCCGAACACCGGCACCAGGAAGGAATAGAAAATGCGCAGCGTGGCGCCGGACAGCGCCGGCAGCGCGGTCAGCCAGAACAGCTGGTTCTTGGTGAACTGGAAGCCGGCGCGGTCGAGGTTGACCGCCACCACGCTCCACAGCATCCAGACCACGAAGGCCAGCATCAGCGCGGGAATCGAGATCCACAGGTTGCGATAGGCGATGCGCTCGCCCTTGTCTTGCCAGAAGGCCTTGTTCTCGGGCTCCCAGCGGGTGAGTACGGAAGATGACATGACAGTGTGCCTTGGTGGTTTGCGTGACCGCGGCCGTCAGGCGGCCTGCGTGAGGCCGACGGCCTGTTCTTTGCGCCGGCGTTCGGCGCGGTGGCTGTAATGCATCCAGACGAGACTCACGCACACGGTGCCGTACATCAGCATGAAGCAGCTGCTGCGCACGCCGGTGAGGTCGGCCAGCATGCCGAACAGGATCGGCAGCACGAAGCCGCCAAGCCCGCCGGCCAGGCCGACCACGCCCGAGACCGCCCCGATGTTGTGGGTGAAGTCGTTGGAAATGAACTTGAAGACGGAAGCCTTGCCGATGGCGAAGGCGATGCCCACCACGAACAGCAGGATGGTGAACACCGTGGGCGTCAGCGCGATGCGGAAGCCCTGGGGCCCGCTGGTGGTCTGGATGATGAAATCGGTCTGCGGGTAGCTCAGCAGGAAGAACCCCACCCAGCTCACCCACATCACCCACCAGGTGGTGCGGTGCGCGCCGTAGCGGTCTGAGATCCAGCCGCCGATGGCGCGCAGCACGCCGCCCGGCAGCGAGAAGCAGGCGGCCAGGAAGGCGGCGATCTTGATGTCGAAGCCATACTCGCCGATGTAGTACTTGGTCATCCACAGGGACAGCCCGACGTAGCCGCCGAACACCACGGAGTAGTACTGCGAATAGCGCCACACGCGCGGATCGCGCATCACCGCGAGCTGCTCGCGCCAGCCGGCGCTCGATTTCACCAGGTGCGCCGGATTGCTGCGCGAGAATACCCAGAACAGCACGGCGGTGACCAGCATCGCCACCGAGTACACGCGAGGCACGATTTCCCAGGTGCCGGCGGCGATGATCAGCGCGGGTGCGACGAACTTGGTCAGCGCCGCGCCCGAATTGCCGGCGCCGAAGATGCCCATTGCCAGGCCCTGGCGCGAGCGCGGGAACCATCTGGCCACGTAAGGCGTGCCGACCGAGAACGAGCCGCCGGCCAGGCCGACGAATAGGCCCAGCACCAGCAGCTGCCAGAGGCTGTGCGCGTACGAGATCAGCCAGATCGGGATCACCGTGGCCAGCATCAGCACGAAGAAGACGATGCGGCCGCCGTAGCGGTCGGTCCAGATGCCAAGGGGCACACGGATCAGCGAGCCGCTCAGCACCGGCGTTGCCGCCAGCAGGCCGAACTCCGTGTCGTTCAGGCCAAGTTCTTTCTTGAGCGGAATGCCGAGCACCGCGAACAGCATCCAGACGGCAAAGCAGATGGTGAAGGCGAAGGTGCTGGATGCCAGCGTTGTATAGGCACCGGGCGGGATCGGTTCCCGTGCGGGATGTGGGGTGGCCATGGCCATGCTCCTGTGTCAACTTTGACGGGTGCTGCCAGCGTAGGGGCCGCCACATCGCTTGAACATTCGCCGGGAGCACAGCAACGGGCGTGATGAAACCTGCCGGTAGAGCTAGTTCCACGGAGGGAGGTCGCCCGTCCCGCCGCGGTGCTATCGTGCTTGCTGCCAGCTTTGTGCCTCCGTGAGGCGCTTTGTTTCCTGACCGGACTTTGTCCGGCATCAACGTTCGGGGAGCTCCTCCCATCATGGAAACCATTCCCATCCTGCCCGCGCGCGGTCCGCGCAAATCGCCGGAGGCCGGTCCGCCGCCGCGCGGCTTTGCCCTCTTCGCGCTGGGCTTCCGGCCCTTCTATCTGGGCGGCGCGATATTCGGCGCCGTTGCCATTGCGGTGTGGGCCGCGATGCTGGCGGGCATCCCCGGCGTGGGACCATCGGCATCGTTGCCGCCGATGCTGTGGCATGCGCATGAAATGGTGTTTGGCTTTGCGGCAGCCATCGTGATCGGCTTCCTGTTCACCGCCGGACGCGCGTGGACCGGGCAGCCGACCCCGACCGGGCCGCTGCTGGCGTGCCTGTTCCTGCTGTGGCTGGCGGGGCGGATTGCAATGTGGGCCGCTTCGGGCGCGGCGGCGCCGGTGATCGACGGTGCGTTCCTGCCGCTGGCCGCGCTGGCGTTTACGCGCACGCTGGTGATGGGCGGCAACCGGCGCAACTACCCGCTGGCGCTAGCGCTGTGGCTGCTGGCCGCGGCGAACATCGTGAGTCTCGCACTGCAAATGCAAGGCCATGCCGATGGCGCGCTGCGCGCCTGCCAGGCCGGCGTGGCGCTCATCACCTTGTTCGTGGTCGTGATCGGCGGGCGGGTCATTCCGATGTTCACGACCAACGCGATTCCCGGCTTCCGCCTGCGGCAGTATCAACAGGTCGACCGCGCGGTGGTGCCGGCAAGCGTGCTGGGGCTGGCGGCGGGGCTGCTTCCGCTGCCCGGCTGGCTGGCCGCGGCGTTTTCGCTTCTGGCGGCGCTGGTGCTGGGCATACGCGTATGGGGCTGGCGCGGCTACGCGGTCGGCAACCGGCCGCTGCTGTGGGTGCTACATCTGGCTTATGCGTGGTTGCCGCTGGCATTCGCGTTGCAGGCCGGTGCGGTGCTCGGGCAGTGGATGCCCGGCATTGCCACCCATGCGTTCACGGTGGGTGTGCTGGGCGGCGCCATCATCGCGATGATCACGCGCACGGCGCTGGGCCATACCGGCCGCATGCTGGTGGCGGGGCGCGCCGAGACGGTTGCGTACTGGCTGGTGGCTGCCGCCGCGATGCTGCGCGTGGCGGGGCCACTGTTCTGGCCGGCCGGCTACCTGCACTGGCTCTATGGCGCGGCTGCGTGCTGGGTAGCCGGGTTTGCGCTCTATGCCCTGACGTATGCGCCGCGGCTGGCGCGCCCGCGGGTGGACGGCAAGCCGGGTTGAAGGGCTTGCCCTGGATATCGGCCGTGCTGAGTTCAGCGCGGTTCTGCGGCGGTCACCGGAACGTTCCCCTCCTCCTGCGCCATTCGTACACTCAGCAGCGCCACCATCAGTGCGGCCAGCGGCGCGATCCACGGCAGCGCAGTCAGCCCCGGTCCGTGATCGTATCCGCCGCCCGCCCACTATCGGCTGACTCGGCTGACTTGCGGAAGCTGCCTGGCGTGGTGCCGGTCCAGCGGCGGAACGAGCGGAAGAAGGAGTTCGCATCGTCAAAGCCCAGCCGGAATGCGATCTCGCCCAGCGATTGCGTCGAGTCTGCCAGGTATTGCCTGGCCAGCTCGCGTCGCACGTCGTCACACAGTTCCCGGAAGCCTGTGCCTGCGGCTGCCAGCCGGCGCTGGAGCGTACGTTCGCTGACGCACAATTGGCGCGCGACGGCTGCGAGGCTGAGCGCGCGGTCGTTCGCCAGCCGCTGCACTACGGTCCGCACGTCGGCGATGGAGTCATGCGCGGGGGCATTTCCGGCGCGCTGCGCGAGCGCGGACACGTCGTAACCACCTTCACGCAGCGCGTGCGGCAGGTCGCGAGACAACGGCCCGGCCTGGATTGGCTCTTGTGATGACATTGTCGTTCTCGGCTAGCAGGTTGGCGGACTCCGCCAGTGCAGCCCCCGGTGATCTGAGATTACGCTGCAGCGGCATGCGCATCAAGGCGCGTGCGTAGGGAATGGCCATCCTGCCCCCGATCGGGTGAAGCAAGCGCGCAACGCCGCGTTGTTGCCACCGCCTCGGCTTCCATGCGGAACGATTCGGCCTGCGCGACGCCGATCTGGTCCACGCGCGCCTGCGCGTTGCATTCGGCAGCGCGCACATCGAGCAGCGCGTTACCGTTTGCATTCGCGCCGTGTCATTTCGAAGGAGATGCCGGATTTCGACCAGCGCATCTGGCTGTTCGATACCGCGAGGATTCCCCGCATCATCGAGCAGGGCGAACTTGCCGCGCTGGAGCAGCCCCCTCGGCCGAGCGAACTGCTGGCGGGCTGTCCGGCACCGGCGCCGGTGTCATGACCCGTGCAACCGGTTGCTTATTTTTTGGGCACTCCGGTGCGGTGACGCACAGACAGGGGCTTTCGGGGAGGTGCTGCGAGGATATCCACAGATTCTGTGGATATCCCGGACAAGTTTTCAACATGGGTTTGCCCCATGCACGGGACAGGTGGGAAACAGGTATGCTGGGCGATCTGCGTAGGTTAGTCCGGCCTACTGCCTGCATCTTGCCTTCTTCCTGCGGCTTTCCACTGCCGGCTCGGCCCGGCCTGGTCATGCCGGCTTTGTCCCAGCCTTCCAGCTATGCGCAATGACCGGTGGTCCGCGGTACCCATTCTTGCGGCGATGGCCGCTGCCGCAGCCCTGAGCGGGTGCGTCGCCCGGTACCGCGTGCCCGACGGCGCGCCGGCAGCCAGTGTGCGATTACTCACTGGCACTGACGATAACACCACCTTCGCTGTAGTCGATCCGGCCAAATGCCCGGTTCCCGCCAGGCCGGCCGTGCTGGCCGGGACCGGCAAGCAGTTGTCGGCAATGGGCCGCGACCCCGCCCTGGACATGGCAGGGAAATCGCCCGAACCGCCAGCCCGTACGCGCGAGCGCCGGGTGGAAGCCGGCAAGCGCATCTACGTGGCGGTGACCTCGATGGCCGCGCCGCCGTTGCCGGAGCTTCGCTGCGCCGCGGGCGTGTCATTCGTGCCAGAAGCCGGCGGCCAGTACGAGATCCGCTACCGGCGTGACGAGACGGCCAGCCAGTGCTCGGCGCAGGTGGTGCGCCTGCGGCCGCTGGCCGATGGCGGGGCGATGGTCGGACCCGAGCCGACCCAGCAAGGCTTTCGTGCGCTGAGGAAGGAATACGTCTGCCAGGCGCGCTGACGGCGCCGGAAAGGGTGAGGCAGGCCTGCCGCGGGACATGACGGCAGGCGCGAACAGCCGGCTGTTGCAGCCCGGCCGTTCAGGTACCGGTTACGACTCGATCAGGAAACGTTCCGGGCGCTTGCCCAGCCACGCCGGAGCGCGGCCGCGGCCGGACCAGGTCTTGCCGGTCTTTGGATCCATGTACTTGGGGGGGAGCGACGAAGCTGCCTTCTTCGCAGCACCGGTCCCCGCGGGGCGGCCACGGCGACGCTTGGGCGCGATATCGTCCACGCTCAGGCCGTACTCGGCCATCAGGCTCTGGATTTTCTCGATAACGCCGGCGACTTCCGTTGCCCGCACTTCATTCAGCTTGGCTTCCAGCGCTTCCTTTTCGGCCAGAAGTTGCTTGTATGTCGCCATTCTTATATCCCCTTCGCAAATTGGTTGCTGCATGGTACTAGAACTTCATGCATCGGGTGACATAAAAAGGTTACAAAAAAATAAGAGAAAATGCACGCAGAAGTGGAAACGGTGCGGGATTGGGCGGGAAGAGCGGGACGCGCGCCGATTCCAGGAATTCGGAGACTTGTATATCGGGCTTCGGATTCCGATCCTGATGGATGATTTTCCTGCCCTGGCGAAAAAAGCCGGCGCCGAAATTACTTCATGAGGCAAGCATGAACAAACAGGTCTTCGTGCATCCGCCAGTCCGCAATCTGGATAAGTCGATTGCGTTCTTTAGCAGCCTCGGCTTCAGCTTCAATCCGCAATTCACGATGAGGCCGCGACCTGCATGATCATCAGAGAAGACATCTTCATGATGTCTGCTGACCGAGGAAAAGTCCTGCACCTTCAACGGAAGTGCTGGTCCGTCTTTCAGCGCAGCGCCGCGTGTGCGTGGATGAACCGGTCAGTGCGGCAGGGCAGGTCGGAGGGAATACCTATAAAGCGCCAATGGACCTGGGCTTTATGTATGGTTACGAAACGGCAGGAAGCCCGGCATGGGCCCCTGCCGATTTGCGAATCCGTACTCAGGCGTATTCGGGCTGCTGATCACGGATTTGCGTCAGGGATGCGCGCTGCATGCCTTGTGCATCGAAATTCGCGGGATCGAGCCATTGTTGAAAGGCTGAGCGCAAGCCTTGCCATTCGCCATCGATGACGGAAAACCACGCGGTGTCGCGCGACCTGCCTTTGTACACGATCGCCTGGCGGAAAAGTCCTTCGAAGCGATAGCCCAGCCGGGCCGCCGCCTGGCGCGACGGACCATTCAGGTTGTCGCATTTCCATTCGCAGCGCCGATAGCCAAGGCCTTCAAACACATGGCGCATTAACAGGAAATGCGCTTCTGTCGATGCACGCGTACGTTGGAGCAGCGGTGAAAACGCAACGTGCCCGACTTCGATCACGCCATTGGCCGGGTCGATGCGCATCAGGGCCAGCGTGCCAATGGCGCGCTGCGTCGCCGAATCGATCACGGCATAGTGCAGGGGATCGGTGCTGGCCGCTGCGCGCTCGGCGTGCTGCCTGTAGCTGGCCACGTCGCCAAATGGCCCGGCATTCATGTAGGTCCAGTCGCGGCCGTCGGCGGCCTGGCTGTAGGCGGCGAACAGGTCCTGTGCGTGGCGTTGCGCGTCCAGCGGCTCGAGGCGACAGTAGCGGCCCGGCAGCGGCGCCCGCTGCGGCAACGCACGCGCGGTCCATTCAGGAAGCAGTTCACCGACCGGTTGCTGGAAGGCGTTTGTGGAAACCATGGTTCGTGTCCTGGGAGAGGAGGGGGCAGTGCTACAGTAACTGTCACGTGGCTCCTGAGAAAGAGCCAGAGTTTGGCTAATTCATGGAGCCACGGGTGACCGCAATGACGCCAAACGCATTTCCTGAATTTCCTGAAGTGACGCAGGCAATGCTTGACGCACCCCTTCGCCGTGACGAGGCCGCAGGCTCGATGCAGGCGCAGCTGTACCACCGCCTCAAGCGGGCCATCCTCGACGGCGCGCTTCCGGCCGGAAGCCGGCTGCCGGGCTCGCGAGTGCTGGCGGAGACCTTGTCGATTGCCCGCAATACCGTCACCGCTGCGTATGAGCAGCTAGGCGTGGAGGGGTACGTGCTTCCGAGCCGGCAAGGCACGCGGGTGGCACGGCTTGCGCACGGCATGCCTGAACGCAAGCCAAAGGACCCGGTGCCTGCGCCCGCGACAGCGCTGCGCCTGCGGACGATCCCGCCGGCGGTGCTGCCGCCCGGCGCAGAGACCGCTCTGCGCCCCGGCGTGCCGGCGCTCTCGCAGTTTCCGCTGGCCGCCTGGCAGCGGGCACTGGATCGCGCCATCCGCCAGACCGGGCCTTTGGCGCTCGGCTACGGCGATCCGGCCGGAGAGCCTCGCCTGCGCGCTGCCATTGCCGGGCATCTGGCTTTCGCCCGGGGCGTGCGCTGCGAAGCGGCCCGGGTCGTCATCACGGAGGGCGCGCAGGAAGCCCTCGCACTATGCGTACGCCTGCTGTCGAACCCCGGCGAGACCGCATGGGTCGAAGACCCCGGTTATCGCGGCGCCAAGGCAGCGATGCGCGGCGGTGACCTGTGCATTGTTCCGGTGCGTGTCGATCAGGGCGGCCTTTGCTGGACAGATGCCGACTGGCAGGCGCATCCGCCTCGCCTGATCTACACCACGCCCTCGCATCAGTACCCGTGCGGAGCGGTGCTGTCTGCGGCGAGGAGGCTCGAACTGATCACGCAGGCGCGCCGTCACGGCGCGTGGATCATCGAGGACGACTACGACAGCGAGTTCCGCCACGCCGGCGATCCGATCGGCGCCATGCAGGGACTGGTGGAGGGCGCGCCGGTGCTCTATGTCGGCAGCTTCAGCAAGACCATGTTTCCGGCCTTGCGCGTGGGCTTCGTGGTCTTGCCGGCCGAGCTGGCGGATGCCGTGCGGCCCTCGCTCGAGGAATTCCTGCGTGGCGGCCATCGCCATGAACAGCTGGCGCTGGCGGAGTTCATCGAAAGCGGGCAGTTCAGCCGGCACCTGGGACGCATGCGGCGGCTGTACCGATCGCGTCAGCTCGTGTTGCGCGCGGCGCTGGCGCAGCACTTCGAGGTGCCGCACGAGGTGGCAGGAGGCGATGCGGGGATGCACCTGACGGTGCGCCTGCCGGCGCAATATCCCGATGCGGAGATTGCGCTTGCGGCGGCCCGGCACGGCATGTTGCCGGCGGCGCTGTCGCGTTTCTCGCTGCGGGCGCTGCCGCAGGACAACGGACTGGTGCTGGGGTACGGGAATACGGCGGCGGAGCGATTTGATGCGCTGGTCAGGCGCTTATCGAAGCTCGCGCAGGGCTTGCGCTGACCCCCAAAAAAGAATGCCCGGGAAAGCAGGAGCCCCGGGCTGAAATCCACCGGACTGGCGGCGGAGGAGACATTCTTGCTATGGCATGGCATCCGGCACGCTAGGCTGGCGTGCCGGGACGGGCATCAGATCGCCCACCCTCCCGCGTAGAACGCGGCCAGGGCGATGGCGATAGCCACCGTGCCGATATTCAGCTTGCGCCATTCACCCGCGACGATGCGGCCCACCACCAGGGTGCAGAAGCCGAGCATGATGCCGGTGACGATATTGCAGGTCAGCACGATGAACACGGCGCAGACCAGGCCAGCGAGCGCATCGACGAGGTCGTCCATATGCAGGCGGCTCACGCTGGACAGCATCAGCAGGCCCACGTACATCAGCGCGGGCGCGGTGGCGTACGACGGCACCAGGCCGGCCAGCGGCGAGACGAACATCACGGCCAGGAACAGCAGGCCCACCACCACGGCGGTCAGGCCGGTCTTGGCGCCCGCGGCCACGCCGACGGTCGATTCGATGTAGGCGGCAGCCGGTGCGCCACCGAACATGGCAGAGAAGATCGAGCTGACCGAGTCGGCCGTCAGTGCGCGGCCGCCGTTGTGGATGCGGCCGCTTGCATCGAGCTGGCCGGCCTGGCCTGCCACGGCGCGGATGGTGCCGGTGGCGTCGAACACGGCGGTCATCACCAGTGCCAGCACGCTCGGCAGCACGGCGGCGGTCAGCGCGCCGCGGATGTCCATCGCGCCGATCAGCGATTCATGGCCCGGGGCGCTCAGCGAGGGCAGGGCGAACACGCCGGTGAACTTCACAGCAGGATCGAAGATCAGGCCCAGCACCGAGATGGCGATGATCACCAGCAGGATGCCGCCAGGCACGCGGCGGCGCTCCAGGCCGAAGATCGCGGCCAGGCCCAGCACCGACATCACCACCGGAAACGAGGTGATCTTGCCCAGCGCGACGGGTAGGCCCGCGCCGGCATTCTTGACCACCAGGCCGACTTCGTTGGAGGCAATCAGCAGCAGGAACAGGCCGATGCCGATCCCCGCGCCGTGGGCCACGCCCGCCGGCAGGTTGCGCAGGATCCATGAGCGCACGCCGGTCACCGAGATCGCCGTGAATACCACGCCCATCAGGAACACCGCGCCCAGCGCCACGGCCGGCGACAGACCCTGGCCGAGCACCAGCCCGAAGGCCATGAATGCCGTCAGCGAGATGGCGCAGCCGATCGCGATCGGCAGCTTGGCCCACAGACCCATTAGCAGCGAGCCGAAGGCGGTGGTCAGGCACACCGCGACGAACACGGCGCTGGTGTCAAAGCCGGCCTTGCCCAGCATGCCGGGCACCACGAATACCGCGTACACCATTGCCATGAAGGTGGTCACGCCGGCCACCACTTCCTGCCGCTGGGTGCTGCCGCGCGCGCTGATCTGGAAATACGCGTCGAGCTTGTTTTTGACTTCGGGGCGCGCGGTATCGACTTCCGTTGCTGACGGATAGGGCTGTTCGATCATGATGAACTGTCTCCTTGCAGGGCTCTGCAACGTCCGGCGTGCGGCGCGTCGTCAGGCTTGCTTGTCTCACATGGTTCTAGGTATCGGGGCAGAGCGCGGAAGCAATCTTTCCCGGTTTTATCGGTGTGCCGGCTGTCGACGGCCTTCTGCGCGGGCGTGATCTGGGCAAGGCTGAAGGCTAGGTGAGTCCGGGAAACTCTTCATCACCCGGCAACAATGCGCGGTATGCCGGCATCGGAATGTCGAATGTGCGCTAAATGGCACGTCTTGCGAACGTCTTGCCGACCTTGGCGCGGAAAGCAGCCTGGCATTATCACGCAGCTGATATGCGGCCTATAGGGGCTGACCCGGATGCCTGGGAGATAACTTCTATATACTAGGGATAACCCTCGGCTCTGCCTCGCGCGCATCAGAAATGTACGAGAAGTGCACCGCGGGCCCCACTGACAAAAACAGGAAGGTCATCCATGCAAGTGCTTGCCGATACGCTTTACCGCCCGTCTTCCAAGGCTCCGGTCAAGGCAACGTCCGAAGCTGCCCGCGATGTGTCTCACTACGCCCGCATGGGCAGCGGACGTTCGCTGGCCGCCTGCGTGCGCGCATATTTTGCGCACGGCTGGACGCTCTACGCGGACAACGCCCGTGCCGCCGCGCCGCTGACGTACCTCTGAGCCATCGCGCATCGGCCGGCCGCCGTGGCCGGCAATCCGTCAGTACATGCCTGTGGCCTGGCTGAACGATGTCATCGTCCAGCCGCGGCCGAGCAGAACCATGCGCGTGTGCAGGTCGCCGAGCACCTCGTCGCTGACCGAACTTCCCAGGTACGTCAGCGTTTTCTGGCGCAAGTCGACATAGCCCAGCGTGTAGTGCCTGGCCAGCGCCTGCCACAGCGCGTTGGCGCCAGCCGACTGGCGCGCCCCGCTCATCAGGCACAGCCCGGCATCGAGTCCCCATCGGTAGAGCGCCGTCGCCAGGCCGCGGCGCTGATACGGCGCCGCGTATTTCGAATGAGGGGCACGCACGCACGGGTCAGCGCGCCGGCCGACTTCGGTCAGCCGGTTGAAGACCGTGTAGCCGGCCAGCCGCCCGCGGGCGGCGTCTTCCACATACACGTAGTACTCGCCGTCGGCTTCGCGGTAGCGCAGGCGCAGTCCCGGCACGCCCGCCGGCACTGCCGGCATGGCGTGCAGCCGGTCGCCGGGGCGGCGGATGCGGTCATGGATGGCGGCGAGCTCGCGCTCGAGTTCGGCCGGGCCGTGGCTGACATCGATGCGCAGCTCCAGCGCGCGCAGTAATGCCTGCCCCGGCCAGGGCAGGTTGAGGACTGGTGTCATAGCGGTCCCGGTCAGCCGTTGAGCAGGACGTAGAGCGCGGCAAGCGCCACCATGGCGCAGAAGGTCTGGAGGTAGATCGGGGACATGGGCTTTTTCCTGGATGCACGATTCACAGCAGATGCCGGTTCGGCATCTGCACGCTATGTGCCGTGCGGGAAAGCTCAGGTCCAGATGATGGTGTCCCGAGCGGCCCGCACGGCCAGGAAAAGCACGGCGCGGCGGACCAGCCAGGCGGCGGTCAGGTCGGAGGCGGCGGGGCTCAGGCGCTGTCCGCGTGCGCGCGCGGACGCATCATGCATGGCATGACGGTGCGGGGCGAAGGTGCGGCGCGACAGCGGCATTGGCATTGGTTTGGCATTCCCCGGTGCCGGCTTCGGCATGGCAAATTCGCCATGAATTCGAGCGGCAGGGGAAAGCGTCTTATGCCACATTACTGAGACATTGTCTAGGTATCCTGCTTTTATCCTGCGCTAACTGTCATCAACCTCAGTGATCACCTGAGTTCGAATTTCATCCATGTTGCGCTGCATAATTGTGAACACTGTCTACATAGACTAGACTCGGAAGCACCGTTCCCCGGCCAACCAGCAGGAGTCATGATGACTGCTAACACGGCACCGCAATCCCCCGCCCCCGACCTTCCGGCACCCGACACGGGCCCGGTCCGCCTGCTGATCGCCACGCTCAAGGGTGCCTGGTTCCTGACCAGCGACGACGCTCGCAAGACCTGGACGCTCGACGGGCCGGTCTTCCTTGGCCATACCATCCATCACATCGTGCAGGATCCGCGCGATCCGGGCCTGATGCTGATGGCGGCACGCACCGGGCACCTGGGACCGACCGTGTTCCGCAGCACCGACGGCGGCCGCAACTGGACGGAAGCCAGCCGGCCCCCTGCATTCCCTAAAGCGCCCGAAGGCGAGAAAGGCCGCGTGGTCGACCACGTCTTCTGGCTCACGCCCGGCCATGCCAGCGAGCCGGGCGCGTGGTACGCCGGCACTTCGCCGCAGGGCCTGTTCCGCACGACGGACAATGGCGACACCTGGGACCCGGTCGCCGGGTTCAACGATCATCCGATGTGGCGGACCTGGACCGGCGGCGAGCAGGACGGCACCCCCGATGGCCCCAAGCTGCATTCGATCCTGGTCGATCCGCGCGATGCGCGCCACCTGTACATCGGCATGTCCAGCGGCGGCGTATTCGAAAGCACCGATGCCGGCGCGGACTGGAAGCCCCTTAACCGCGGCAGCGTCGCCAACTTCCTGGCCGATCCCAATCCCGAATACGGGCAGGATCCGCACTGCGTGCTGCAGCATCCGGCCGCGCCCGACATCCTCTACCAGCAGAATCACTGCGGCATCTACCGGATGGACCGGCGCGAGGGCGTGTGGAAGCGGATCGGCGACGCGATGCCGCGCGATGTGGGCGATATCGGCTTCCCGATCGTCGCGCACCGGCGCGACCCGCGCACCGTGTGGGTGTTCCCGATGGACGGCACCGATGTGTGGCCACGCGTCAGCCCCGAGGGCAAGCCCGCGGTGTATGTCACCCGCGATGCCGGCGAGACTTGGCAGCGCAAGGACCGCGGCCTTCCCGCCAGCCAGGCGTGGTTCACGGTCAAGCGACAGGCCATGGCCGCCGACGCCCACGGGCCGGTTGGCGTGTACTTCGGCACGACGGGCGGCGAAGTCTGGGCTAGCACCGACGAAGGCGAGGCATGGCAATGCATTGCCAGCCATCTGCCGCATATCTATGCGGTGCAGGTGGCGCGGCCGGCGTCACGTTGAAGGTGGCCGGCATGCTCGTGCATATCGCCACCCCACTGCTTTCATACACGGGCCAGCAGCCGGAAGTCGAAGCCAGCGGCGCCAGCATCGGCGAACTGCTGGATGACCTGGACCGCCAGTACCCCGGCATGCGATTCAGGATTGTCGATGAGCAGGGCAAGCTGCGCCCGTATGTGCGCGTATTCGTGAACCGGGTGCAGCTGATGCGGCTGGATGCACCGCTGCAGGCGGGGGACGAGGTGCATATCCTGCAGGCGCTGGCGGGCGGGTAGCCCCCGTCCTGCCTAAGGTCGTCTTTACTCCGGACACACCCCGTTTCCGCCCGTTCCTCTTATTCAGAATCCCCTTCCCGCTGCCGTTATTCCGTCGTGAATACCTGCAAGCCAACTCGCCGCCAGGCCGCAGGAAGCAAGCAGAACAAACAATGCACAGCACGGGAGCGACGCATGAGCAGTTCGATGAGGGATATCGATGAACGGACCAACCTGACCAACAACAACCAGTTCGAGCTGCTGTTGTTCAGGCTTGGCGACGCCGAGCACACGGGCCAGTCCGAGTTGTTCGGCATCAACGTGTTCAAGGTTCGCGAGATCCTGGTGATGCCGCCGGTGACCACCGTGGTGGGCGCGCAGCCTTCCATCCTCGGCATGGCGGATATCCGCGGCCAGGTGATCCCGGTGATCGACCTGCCGCGCCTGGTCGGATGCAAGCCGCGCAATGGGCTCGGCATCCTGCTGGTGACGGAGTACGCGCGCTCCACGCAAGGGTTTGCCGTGGAAGCGGTGGAGGAAATCGTGCGCCTGGAATGGAACCAGGTGCATTCGGCTGAAGCCAGCGTGCGTACCGGGCACGTGACCAGCATCGCCAAGCTCGATGCGGGCACGGACCAGGCGCGGCTGGTGCAGGTGCTGGACGTGGAGCAGATCCTGCGCGATGTGCTGCCGGCGCGCCAGCCCGATGTCGACCCCGGATCGGTGGGCCCCGGCCTGAACCTGCGCCCCGGGGCAAAGGTGATTGCCGCGGACGACTCCGCGCTGGCGCGCGGACTGATCGAGCAGGGGCTCAAGGCGCTGGGCGCGCCGGTGGTGATGACCAAGACCGGCAAGGAAGCCTGGGACATGCTCGACAGCATTGCCATCGAGGCCGCCAGCCAGGGCAGGTCGGTGCAGGACGAAGTGGCATTGGTGCTGACCGACCTGGAAATGCCGGAGATGGACGGCTTTACGCTGACCCGCAAGATCAAGGCGGATGCCCGCCTGAAGTCGCTGCCGGTGGTGATCCATTCGTCCCTGTCGGGCGAGGCCAGCGAGGAGCATGTGCGCAAGGTGGGAGCGGACGCCTATGTGGCCAAGTTCGTGGCCAAGGAGCTCGCCGATACGATTCGCGAAGTGCTGACGCGCTGACCTGGACCCTGGGGTAAGGCGCAACTCAGAACTTGTGCCTGATCCCCGTTACCGCAGTGACCTGCGATCTGGTCGATGACGGCGAGAGCGTATAGATCTGCGCGTAGGTGGCGTCGCCGGCCGCCCGTTGATAGATGCCAACCAGGAACAGATCGGTACGCTTGGACAGGAAGTAATCCGCGCCAAGGTTGACCTGGTGCCATTTCGGCTGGCTGCCGCCGGGCTGGTACTCGCCCCAGGTATAGATATAGGCGGCGCCGAGCAGCAGGTTGGGTGTGATGTAGTCGGTCACGGAAATCTCTCCGTTGTTGACCGTCAGCCGCGTATTGTCCAGGTAGTCGAAGCGTACATTGGTGTACAGCGCCGATACCCCCACCTTGCCAAACTGGTAGGCGCCTCCAGCGCCGAAGATGCGCTGATGGTCGACCTTGGCCCCGCTTGCTTTGCTCGTCACGAACGGGGAAGAGAAGCCATAGTCGCCAACCACCGCGCCCGACTGGTTGCCAGCGCTGTTGGGCGTGTTCAGTTCCTCATAGGCAATGCCCAGCGAAAGATCATTGCGCTTGTAGGAGACGCCGAGGCTGTATGCGTTGTTGGAGCGGAAGTCGCCCGGCTTTTCGCCAAGACTCATCATGCCGGCGAATTGCAGGCCCCCGTACGAAGGGCTCTTGTAGGCGATCGTGTTGTTGACGCGGAAGGTGTTGAAGACGTTGTCGCTATCGCCGATATGCGTGCCGAAGGCGGCGAACTGCGTGGCCGATTCATAGGACCACAATGTCGCTGCGGACAGGTCGTACTGCCGGCCCAGGCTGATGGTGCCAAGGACCGGCGACGACATGCCGACGAATGCCTGCCGGCCAAACAGGCGGCCGCCTTGCGACAAGGTGCCGGTGTCGATGGCGAAGCCGCCTTCCAGCGTATAGAAGGCGGTGTTCCCGCCCCCCAGCTCTTCCGTTCCCCGCAGGCCCCAGCGCGGCGTCTGCATCGGGCCGTTCGCCAGCTGCACCTGGGAATGGCCGTTCTGGTTGTTGGCATACACGATGCCGGTCGAAATCAGGCCATACAGATTCACGCCGCTTTCTGCATGGGATGCCGGGCACGCCAGCAGCATGGCGGCGGCAGCTATGACACATCGCTTCATGGTGACTTTCCTGTCGAGTGATGAATAAGCACAGCCCTCCCCAATGTGCACCGGGTGCACAGGGATCAGGTAGAGACGGGAGCTGGATTGGGAGAGAGGGACGCGGCCGCTATGCGCGGATCAAGCCACGAAACGGCGGAGCCATGCGGCGAAATGCTCTTGTCATGTTTCTTCCTCTCGAATCTCTTTATCAGTGAGATTTGAAGGGCATTCTCCATGCAGAAGAACCGCCGCAGGAAGCACCGATTTTTGTCACCGCCGAGCGAATTATTCGCTCGGTGTGGCTAGTGGTGCTCAGCTTTATGCACCAGGTTGGCGTACCGTTGCGCCCTTCTGGTGCGGGTCGCGCACGGAAATAGTGCTCTAATTTTGGCATCGGTAGCGCTCTAAAATCAGTTCTTGTTAGAGCGCCACCCCAACCTCAAAATGGCCTCAACACGAGATCCCGCTGGCACTGCCAGGCCAGCGCAATGAGACAGCTATTAAAGGAGTTCGAGATGCCACGATTAGAAAATCCTGGTCGCCGCCGTGTGCTGCAAACGTCCTTGTTGGCGGGCGGGCTGGCTGCCTCGGGTGCGTTATTGTCGGTGCGCGCCCTCGCCACCGAGCGCGCTGCGGTCAGCATGCAGCTGGGCTGGGTGCCCGGCGGCAATCAGGTGGCTGAGGTGGTGGCCAAGCGCCTCGGCTACTACGAGCAGGAGGGCATCGACTTCAAGATCCAGCCCGGCGGCCCCAATATCGATGGGGTAGCCATCGTGGCCTCGGGGCGCGGCGAGGTCGGGCAGATCTCTTCCAGCCCTTCGGTGATGCTGGCGGTGTCGGAAGGGCTGCCGGTCAAATGCTTCGCCGTCGGCCTGCAGCAGCATCCTTATGCCTTCTTCTCTCTCAAGAAAACGCCGATCCGTTCCCCGCAGGACATGATCGGCAAGCGGATCGGCATCCAGGCCACCGGGCTGGTGCTGCTCAAGGCCTTGCTCGCCAAGCACAAGATCGCGGAGAGCCAGGTCAACATCGTGCCGATCGGTGCCGACATGATGCCGCTGCTGAGCGGGCGGGTCGATGCGGTGACCGGCTGGCAGACCAACGTTTCGGCGCTCAAGGCGCTGGGTGCGGACCGCGTCGACCTGAGCCTGTGGGACTCGGGCGTGCGCCTGTACGCCTTGCCGTACTACGCGCACACCAACACCCTGCGCAACCATCCGGAGGTGCTGCAGCGCTTCTTGCGCGCGACCGCGCGCGGTTGGCTCTACGCCAACAAGAACCGTGACCAGGCGGTCGATCTGCTGCTCAAGGATTACCCCAGCCTGAACCACGCGGACGAGCGCGCCTCGATCGACTCACTGATGGGCTATGCCTTCAACAAGGAAAGCGGCACCCAGGGGTGGGGCGCCATGGACCCGGCCGTATGGCAGGAGCAGATCTCGCTGTACGCGCAGCTCGGGCAGTTCCGTGCGCGCGCGCCCAGGCTGGAGGATGTCATGACGCTGGACATCCTGCAGGCCACCAAGTCCTACCGACTGCCGGTGTAACCCATGCTAGCCAC
This sequence comes from Cupriavidus sp. IDO, assembly GCF_000812465.1. GTDB lineage: Bacteria > Pseudomonadota > Gammaproteobacteria > Burkholderiales > Burkholderiaceae > Cupriavidus. Next base: position 27,916 of record NZ_JWMA01000145.1, read on the forward strand.
TCAATCCAATTCCGAGCGTGCGGCCTTGTCGATCAGTTGCCGCGATATCAACGTCCGCTTCTTCACCGACCGTCGCAGCACAACCGCCATTGCGGGCCTGAGCCTTGACGTGGCCAGCGGAGAGTTCCTCACGCTGCTCGGCCCCTCCGGCTGCGGCAAGTCCACCTTCCTGCGCGTGGTGGCCGACCTGGTCAAGCCCAGTCGTGGCGAGATCCGCGTGCTCGACGCGGCGCCGCAGGTGGCGCGGGCGCGGCGCGACATCGGCTTCGTGTTCCAGGATGCGGCACTGCTGCCATGGCGCACCGCGCTGCAGAACGTGGAGTTGCCGCTCGAGGTTGCCAACGGCCGCGCGCGTGCCGGCCGCGCGACGCCGCGCGAACTGCTGGAGCTGGTCGGCCTGAAGGGGCGCGAGGATGCCTTCCCGCACGAAATGTCGGGCGGCATGCGCCAGCGCGTGGCGATTGCCCGGGCGCTGGTCAGCGATCCGAAAGTGCTGCTGATGGACGAGCCGTTCGGCGCGCTCGACGAGATCACGCGCGACCGGCTCAACGAGGAACTGCGCCGGGTCTGGCGGGAAATGGGGCTGACCATCCTGTTCGTGACCCACAGCATCCACGAGGCCGCGTTCCTCGGCCAGCGCGTGCTGTTGCTGGCGGCTAATCCAGGCCGGGTCAAGGAGATCGTGCCGGTCACCCTGCCCGAGAACCGCACCCTCGATATCCGCGAGACGCCTGAATTCGTACAACTTAGCGCGCATCTGCGGCGCGTGCTGGAGACCTGCTGATGAGTACATCGGAAATGAAGCTTGATCTGCCAGGCGTAGGCCCGGACACCGAAGCCGACGCCTGGTTCGCCAGCCGCCGCCGCCGTATCTGGCGCGCGCGTGCAATGCCCGCGCTGGGCATTGCCGGACTACTGTTCGCCTGGTGGGCGGTAGTGGTGGGCTTCGGCATCAAGCCCTTTATCGCGCCATCTCCCGGCCTGGTGCTGCAGACCTTGTTCGACAAGCGCGACGTGCTGCTGCAAAACCTGGCCCCCACCGCCATCGAAGCGGCCGGCGGCTTCCTGCTGGGCAATCTGCTTGCCATCCTGCTGGCAACGGTCTTTGTCCACAACAAGACGCTGCAGGAGATCTTCTACCCGGTCGCGGTCATGATCAATTCCATCCCGGTGGTGGCCAAGGCGCCGATCCTGGTGCTGATCATGGGCAACGGCATCGAGCCGAAGATCACCATCGCCGCCATCGTGTGCTTCTTCCCCACGCTGGTGAACATGGTGCGCGGGCTGGAGGCGGTCAATCCGCAGTCGCTGGAGCTGATGCAGGTGTTGTCGGCCAGCAAGCGCGAGATCTTCTTCAAGCTGCGCCTGTTCAACTCGCTTCCCTATCTGTTTTCCGCGCTGCGCATCGCTGCGTCGATGTCAGTGATCGGCGCGGTGGTCGGTGAATGGGTCGGCGCCACCGAAGGCATCGGCGCCATGATCATCCAGGCCACCTATGCGTTCGACTCCGCCCTGCTGTACGCGGCAATCGTCATGTGCGCCGTGATGTCCGGGACCTTCTTCCTGGTGATCGCGGCGACCGAGCGCTGGCTCATCAAGTGGCAACCCGAGAACGCCCATTGAGCACGGCACCACAACAACAAATTCGAGGATAACAATGACCAAGATCAGTGACTGGATCCGCCAGCCAGCCCAAGACGTGCGCGTCGCGGCCAAGGCCAACGTGGTGGTGGTGGGTGGTGGCCCGGCGGGCCTGTCGGCCGCGCTGGCGGCCGCGCGCAACGGTGCCGAGACCATCCTGCTCGAGCGCTACAACCACCTGGGCGGCCTGGCCTCGGGCGGCATGGTGCTGGTGCTGGACGATATGTGGGACAGCCACCTGCAGGAAATCTCGGTGCGCGGCAATTGCCTGACCATGATCGAGCGCATGGCCGCGCTGGGCCTGGCAAGGTTCCCGCGCGCCAATGAGTGGGGCGAGGATCCCGCCGCGTACCGGCGCTGGGGCCGCTGGGGCACCTTCGACTTCCACAGCCAGAAGACGCCGCATCCGGTCTGCTTTGCCGCGGCCTTCGATCCCGACGCCTACAAGCGCGTTGCGCTCGACATGGTGCAGCAAGCCGGCATCCAGCTGCGGCTGCACTCCTGGTTCTCGCAGGCCCTGGTGGAGGACGGACAGGTCAAGGGCGTGATCTGCGAAACGAAGAGCGGGCGCGAAGCCATCCTGGCCGACGTGGTGATCGATGCCACCGGCGACCTGGACGTGGCCGCCTCGGCCGGCGCGCCGCACGTCGGCGGCAGCTATATCACCACCACGGTGTTCCGCCTTGGCGGGGTCGATACCGAAGCCGCCGAACGCTTCGAGCGGGAAGAGCCGGAGGGGTACGCGCAGCTCGACCGGCAGATCAAGCGCATTCTCGGCGGCTCCTGGGGCATGTGGTGGCTCAAGACGCCGCTGCCCGGGGTGGTGTGGTGCAACTGCCCGCACATGGCCGGCATCGATGGCCTCAAGGCGGAAGACCTGACCCGCGCCGAGATCCAGGGGCGCCAGCATATTCACGCCGTGGTCGAGTTCGTGCGCGACAAGCTGCCTGGCTTCGAGCAATGTTTCGTGATCGACGTCGCGCCGCAGACGGGCGTGCGCCAGACCCGCCTGCTCGAGGGGGAGTATGTGATGAGCAAGGAGGACGTGGCGCAGCGCGTGCGCTTCGACGACAGCATCGCGCGCGGCCGCGACTACTACATGCCGTATCGCGTGCTGCTGCCCAAACAGGTCGACAACCTGCTGGTGGCCGGCCGCCACTACTCGGCCACCTCGCAGGCACAGAAGATCTCGCGCGAGATACCGCCCTGCATGGCGATGGGCGAAGCCGCCGGCGTCGCCGCTGCGCTGGCGCTCAATGCCGGCGTGTCAGTGCGCAATGTGGAGGTGGGCAGCGTGCAGAAGGCCCTGCGCGCCCAGGGTGCCGATCCCGGCAACCAGGCAGGCCGCAACGCCGATATTCCGGCACTGGCCGCCTATATCCCGCAGGCACAGGCAGCATGAACGAATTGGAGACAGGGAATATGCAGCAAGACATGCCGCTGACGGGCATCCGGGTGATCGATTTCACCCAGGTCATGATGGGTCCGGTTTGCACGCAGACGCTGGCCGACTACGGTGCCGATGTGATCAAGATCGAGCGCAAGGGCGCAGGCGACCTGAGCCGCTCGACCTTCGAGCCGGTGGCGGGCGCCGACAACCCGATTTTCTGCAGCCTGAACCGCAACAAGCGCAGCATCGCGCTAGACCTGCGCGATCCGGCCGCGATGGCGCACGTGAAAACGCTGATCGCCGGCGCGGACGTGGTCGTCAACAACTTCCGAGCCGGCGTGATGGAGCGCATGGGCCTGGGCTATGAGGCATGCCGCGAACTCAACCCGCGCATCATCTACGCCGTCGGCACCGGCTTCGGCGAGAGCGGGCCTTACGCGCACAAGGGCGGGCAGGATGTGCTGGCGCAAGCCGTCAGCGGCGTGATGGCGCGCCGCGCCGACGAATCAGTGCCGGTCTCGGTCTACCCGACGGCGCTGGCCGACTACTCGGCTGGCATGCACATGGTGCAGGGCGTGCTGCTGGCCCTGCTGCACCGCGCCCGTACCGGCGAGGGGCAGAAGATCAGCGTATCGCTGTACAACTCCATGCTGGCCATGCAGATGCAGGAGGCGGCCATGATCATGATGGAGGATTCGGAGGTCAACTGGGCCGCCATGCCGCTGTCCGGCGTGTTCGACACCCAGACCGGACCGCTGGTCATGGTCGGCGCCTTCAAGGAGAATCCGCTGCGCGACATCTGCGCCGCGCTCGAGCTCGAAGACCTGTCGGCCGATCCGCGCTACTGCGACCTGAACCAGCAGTTCCGCAACAAGGCCACGCTGCAGGCCATGCTGCGCGAGCGCTTTGCCGCCAATACGCGCGAGCACTGGCTGGCGCGTCTGGAAGCGCAGGACATCCTCTGCGCGCCGGTGCGCGACCTGCGCGAGGCGCTGGTGGACCCGCAGACCCTGCACAACCAGATCCTGCTGGAAGGCCAGGGCGAGGGGCGGCCGGTCCGGTTCATCGGCAGCCCGATCAGCATGTCGCGCGCGCGCGTCAGCCTGCGCCGGGCCCCGCCGCGCCTGGGCCAGCACAATGACGAAGTGCTGGGCGAACTGTCGCAGGCGCCGGTCAGCGCAAAGGTGGAGGCAGCATGAGCGTCCATCTGCAAGTCGAGAACTACGTTGCCACGGTGACGCTGTCGCGCCCCGATGTGCTCAATGCGATCGACCTCGCCACCGAGGCCGAACTGCAGCGCATCTGGACCGAGCTGGAAGGCCGCCGCGATGTGCGCGTGGTGGTGCTGACCGGTGAGGGGGAACGTGCCTTTTGCGTCGGCGCCGACCTGAAGAATCCTTCCACCACCGGCCTGGAGTACTGGGGCGCGGCGCGTCCCGGCGGCTTCGGCGGCATTGCTTTGCGCGAGTCGCTGAACGTGCCGGTCATCGCCCGCGTGAATGGCTTCGCGCTCGGCGGCGGCTTCGAGATGGTGCTGGGCTGTGACATCGTTGTGGCCTGCGAGGAGGCCAGCTTCGGCCTGCCGGAAGCGCTGGTCGGGCGTATGCCGCTGGATGGCGGCATGACCTTGCTGCAACGCCAGATCCCCTTCCGCAAGGCGATGGCGATGCTGCTAACGGGACAACGCATGCCGGCACGGGAAGCCGCGGAGATCGGCCTGATCAACGAGGTGGTGCCGCGCGCCGGGCTGGATGCGGCGGTGCAGCGTTGGGTCGACGCGCTGCTGGCCTGCGCGCCGCTGTCGCAACAGGCCATCAAGCAGGTGGTGCGGCGCACCTCGACGCTGTCGCCCGCCGATGCCCAGGCACTGCGCCTGCCGGCGCTGGTGGCCGCGCTGCAATCCGAAGACGCGCACGAAGGCGTGCGGGCCTTCCAGCAAAAACGCAAGCCACAGTGGCGGGGTTGCTGATGGCCTACGTCATTGCCTCGGGCTGCATCGACGTCAAGGACGGCGCCTGCGTAAAATGCTGTCCGGTCGATTGCATCTATGAAGGTGGGCGCACCCTCTATATCCACCCGGACGAATGCATCGGTTGCGGGGTGTGCGTGTCGGTGTGCCCGACTGAAGCGATCTACGAGGATGTGGAGTTGCCGCCGGCCGAGGCGGCATTTGCCGCCGTCAACCGTGACTTCTTCGCCAGCGGGGTGAGCGGCATCGGCTCGCCCGGCGGCGCCGACTATGTCGGCCCGCTGGCTTGTGACCATCCGCTGGTGGTGGCGTATCCGGCCAGGACGGGCGGGTAAGCCAATCGCGCCGGCAGCGTAATTCGAGAGAACAGGACATGCACGCCAGTATTCTGAAGTACTTTGTCGAGGTCGCCCGCTGCGGGTCGATCCGCAAGGCTGCGCAGAATCTTTTCGTCGCGTCGAGCGCAGTCAACCGGCAGATCCTCAAGCTCGAAGCCGAAATGGGCACTGACCTGTTCGACCGCCTGCCCAACGGCATCCGCCTGAATGCTGCGGGGGAACGGATGCTGCAGCATATCCGCTCAACGCTGAACGACTTCCACCTGATGCGCAGCGAACTCGACGAACTCAAGGACGAGCGCAAGGGCCACGTGTCGGTGGCGGCGATGGATTCGCTGTTTGTCGATTTCCTGCCCGCCGCGGTGGAGGACTTCTCCGAACTCTACCCCGCGGTGACATACGCTATCGCAGCGGTCACGCCGTGGGACGTGGCGCCCAAGGTGCTGGGCGGCGAATACGATGTTGGCGTCACCTTCATCGCCAAGCTGCCCGCGGGACTGGACGTGGTGGCGCAGGTGGCGCTGCCCCCTGGCGTGGTGATGGCCTCCTCGCATCCCCTGGCCAAGCTGGAGCGCCTGAGCTTTGCCGACTGCCGCAACCATGCCTTCCTGCGTCTGGAGGGACGCTCGCCAATGCAGGGCGTGGTGTCGCCCAGGTTTGCCGAGTTCTGGGAGATGCTGACGCCCAGCGTCACCTGCAATTCGACCACCTTGCTCAAGCGGCTGGTGGCCTCGGGGCGCGGCATTTCGTTCTTCTCGAAGCTGGCCTTCCTCGAAGAAATCGAAAAGGGCGAAGTGGTCTGGCGTCCGTTCGACGAGCCCAATATCAACGCGCTCAGAGTTGGCATCATCGTACCGAACCAGCGCGCGCTGTCCAACGTCACCCATGAGTTCGTCAGAGGCATCGCGCACCGCCTGAAGCAGGTGGAGTTGTCCTTGCTCGATACCTGAGCGCCGGACCTCAATCCGGCACATCAATCCAGTCCGACTTGTTATCCCCTTTCCCGCGCAGGCGGGAAAGGGGACGGCTTTCGTCCGATCCATCCATCCGAAGCAGTAAAGATATCCGAATGAAGCACAACTATATCGCCGGCCAATGGCTGGAGGGCGTCGCCAGCGTCGCCAATATCAACCCGTCCGACACCGCGGACGTGATCGACTACTATGCGCAGGCCGACGCTGCCCAGGCGGGCGAAGCCATCGCGGCCGCCCACGCGGCCGCGCCGCTGTGGGCGCGCAGCACGCCGCAGCAACGCGCCGACGCGCTCGACAAGATCGGCAGCGAGATCCTGGCACGCCGCGAAGAACTCGGCGCGCTGCTGTCGCGCGAGGAAGGCAAGACCTTGCCGGAGGGGATCGGCGAGGTCACGCGCGCCGGCAACATCTTTAAGTTCTTTGCCGGCGAAGCCCTGCGCCAGCGTGGCGACAAGCTGGCCTCGGTACGCCCCGGGGTGGAGATCGAGGTCACGCGCGAGCCGGTGGGCACGGTCGGGATCATCGCGCCTTGGAACTTCCCGATGGCAATCCCGGCCTGGAAGATCGCCCCCGCGCTGGCATTCGGCAACGCAGTGGTGTTCAAGCCGGCGGAACTGGTGCCGGGCTGTGCCTGGGCGCTGGCGGAAATCATCAGCCGTGCCGGGTTGCCCGCGGGCGCATTCAACCTCGTGATGGGCCGCGGCTCGCAAGTCGGCCAGGCCATGCTTGACGACCGGCGCATCGACGCGATTTCGTTCACCGGCTCGGTTGCCACCGGCACCCGCGTAGCGCAGGCCGCTGCGCTGCGGATGGCTAAGGTCCAGCTAGAGATGGGCGGAAAGAACCCGATGGTAGTGCTTAATGACGCCAACTTGGACGTGGCAGTCGAATGCGCGGTGCAGAGTGCTTTCTTTTCCACCGGCCAGCGTTGCACGGCATCGAGCCGGCTCATCGTGGAGGAAGGCATTTACGCGCGCTTCCTCAAGCGCATGGAGGAGCGCACGGCGGCGCTCAGGATCGACCATGCGCTCACTGCCGGCACCGATATCGGCCCCGTGGCCAGCGGCGACCAGTTCGAGCAGGACTTGCGCTACATCGCCATCGGGCAGCAGGAAGGCGCCCGCCTGGTGTGCGGCGGCGAGGCGGTAACGCGCGCCACGCCGGGCCACTATCTGACGCCGGCCATCTTTGCCGATTGCAGCAACGCGATGCGCATCTGCCGCGAAGAAATCTTCGGACCGGTCGCTGCCGTGATCCCGGCCAGAGATTATGAGCATGCCCTCGAGCTTGCCAACGACACCGAGTTCGGCCTTGCCACTGGCATCTGCTCCACCTCGCTCAAGCACGTGCAGCACTTCAAGCGGCATGCGCAGGCCGGCATGGTGATGGTCAATGTGCCCACTGCGGGCGTTGACTATCACGTGCCATTCGGTGGTCGCAAGGGCTCCAGCCTGGGTCCGCGCGAGCAAGGTAGCTACGCAGCCGAGTTCTATACAACGGTGAAAACGGCCTACGTGGCGGGTTGAACCAGGCCGCCCCGGCCCGGGCGCCTGCGCCAGGACGGGGCGAGGCACTTCGGCCGCGCCTGTCCCGGCTCGCGCGGGCAGGTTCCGCGGGAGCCAGGACAGGCCGGCCCCGCTCGAGCGCGTGCGGATTGCCTTGTCACGCTTCAGGCACAAAACGGCTGCGGCCGCAAGCATTCCCCCAGGCGGTGTGGCTGCCTAGAAATTAGGCATTCCAGTCAGTCCCAAGGCCGGCGCGCCTTATGCGGTTGTCAAGAGGGTGGATATCCACTGTTCCTGTGGATAGTTTGAGAATCAGGGACAGCCGGTCGGCAGCTCGTCTGAAGCGCGCGTTTAAAGACCGGCGGCAGCCCCGCCGGTCTTGCGGCCGATGCACCTACCTCGGTTGAGGTACTACCCGCAGGTAGGGCTTCAGGGTCTTGAACCCGCCCGGATATTTCTTCTTGGCGTCTTCGTCCGAGACCGAAGTCGGAATGATGACGTCTTCGCCGGGCTTCCAGTTCACCGGGGTTGCGACGGTGTGCTTGGCGTTGAGCTGCAGCGAGTCCAGCAGCCGCAGCACTTCGTCGAAATTGCGCCCGGCGCTCATCGGATACACCAGCATGGCCTTGACCTTCTTGTCCGGGCCGATCAGGAACACCGAGCGCACGGTGGCATTGTCCACCGCAGTACGCGGACCGCCGCCGCTGGCGGCCGGGTGGATCATGTCGTACAGCTTGGCCACCGTCAGGTCGGCGTCGCCGATCATCGGATAGTTGACTGCGTGGCCTTGCGTTTCCTCGATGTCCTTGACCCAGCGCTCGTGGTCGGAAACCGGGTCGACGCTCAACCCGATGATCTTCGTATTGCGCTTGTCGAATTCCGGCTTGAGCCTGGCCATGTATCCCAGCTCGGTCGTGCAGACAGGCGTGAAGTCCTTCGGGTGCGAAAAGAGGATGGCCCAGCTGTCGCCGATCCACTCATGGAAGCGAATCTTGCCTTCAGTGGTGTCGGCGGTGAAGTCGGGGGCTTCCTCGCCTAGTCGAATCGTCATGATCGGGCTCCTTGCATTAATTGCGTGGATGGTGGAGGAACCGTGCCGCCCTGCGGCCGCACGGCAATGCGTCGCTCAGCGCAACACCATGACCGGTATCTCGCTGTGCGTCAGAACCTTGTTCGTTTCACTGCCAATCAGCAGTGCCTGCAAGCCTCGCCGCCCGTGCGACGACATGACGATCAGGTCGCAGTCACGCTGCTTGGCGGTCTGGATGATGGCCTGCCACGGGTGGTCGTCGGTGGCGGTGACCGTGTCGCATGGCACGCCGGCATCGGCCGCGGCATGGCTGAAGGCGGCCAGGAACTCGTCGGCATGGCGCGCCGCCTCGGCGGCAAAGGTTTCACGGGTGTCCTGCAGGCTGGTCAGCCGGTAGGTCAGGAGGTGATATTCCGGAATCACATGCAGGCCGGTCACACGGGCCCCGGTGCGGTTGGCGAATGCCAGGGCGCGTGCCACCGTGGCTTCGGCACGCGGGGATCCGTCCGTAGGGACCAGGAGGTGCTTGAACATAGTTTCCTCCGTTCGCAGGAGATCGGCGCAATCCGCCAGGTCCACGCCTCCGAACCGGCCGGGCGGGCCAATCCAGTATAGGAACTGCTGCGTGATAACAATAGGGCGCGCAAAGGCCTGCCGCGGCAGCAGATGCCCGGGGCGGAAATCACCTCGGCGGGGCTGCAGGGCGGGAAACCGACCCGCCGCGGGGATGCCTACTTTTTCTGCCTGCCGGAGCCGGCAGCGCGCGGCTTGGTGGCGTACTCCACCCCATGCTGCGCGAGGTATTCGCGGATCAGTTGCCGAACCACCTGCGAAGGCGTGAGGTCCTGCGACGCGCACAAGGCTTCGAAGGCTTGCTTCTTGACCGGATCGATCAAGACGGTGAGGCGGGCGGTCTTGGATTCCATGGAGGTGTTCGGCGACGCGCGGCGGCGATCGGATTCGCATTATAACCAGCGCGAAATCGCCGGATCCGGCGCTTCACAGGGGCGTCAGAGCTCGCTCTCGAGCGGCAGTATCCGCAGCATCCCTTGCCCGAGATGCTGCAAGAAGCCCATGCCCGGCTCGCTGTCGTACGTCCTGAGCAGGCCATCCTCGCGCGTGACCCACACCAGCCGCGAGCCGCCGCCGGACGGATCGGGTTCGAGCATGAGCTTGTATGCCACGTCGAGCAGCCGCTCGTCCAGGGCCTTGCCGAGCAGCGTGCAGAGGTCGGCGCTGTCCACCACCACGCCCATCTCGGTATTGAGCCGGGCCGAGCGCGGGTCGAGGTTGAGCGAGCCGACGAACAGCAGATGGCCGTCCACCATATAGCTCTTGGCGTGCAGGCTCGCACGGCTCTTGCTGATCAGGCTGCGGCGGGCGTGCTCGCCGTGCGCCAGTTCCGCATAAGCGGAGGGCTTCAGCTCATACAGCTCGATGCGGGCTTCCAGCAATTCCTTGCGCCATGGCGAATAGCCGGCGTGCACCGCGCTCACGTCGGTGGCGGCGAACGAGTTGGTCAGGATCCGGACCTTCACGCCGCGCCGGGCCATGCCGGTCAGCCAGTCCGCCGCCTTGCGGTCAGGCACGAAGTAGGGCGAGACCAGCGAGAGTTCGCGCTGCGCCGTGCCCAGCAGCGCTGCCAGCTTGGGAATGGCATGGCTGGCATTGTCCGCGGGCGGCAGCGTGACCTTGGCCGCCTGGTCGGCGATCACCGTGGCGGCGCCCCAGTAGGCAGGCAGCTTGCCGCCCTCGAGCGCCCTTGCAAGGCCCGAACCGACCAACTCCCGCGCGTAGGCCGTGCTGCGCGCTTCGGCAACGTGTTCATCCAGGTACCGGCGCAGCCTGGCGAGTTCGGCCGGTGCGTCCTCGGGGGGCCTGATCAGGCTTGCCACCGGATAGGACGCGGCGCCGTTCCAGTAGTCGTCGAACACGGCAGAAACCTGCGGCACCACCGGTCCGCCGGCGAGCAGGTCGAGGTCGGTAAAGTCAGAGCCGGCATCCGCCGAGAAGTACGGATCGCCCACGTTGCGCCCGCCCACCACGGTGAGCTGGTTGTCCGCGGTCATCGACTTGTTGTGCATGCGCCGGTCCAGCCGGCTGAACTCGAACGCCATTTCGGGTGCGCGCAGGCCGCGGCTGGCGAACGGGTTGAACAGACGGACTTCGATGTTCGGATGGCTGTCCAGCGCCGCCAGCGCGCGGTCCTGCCCGGCCATGTGCAGGTCATCGAGCAGCAGGCGCACGCGCACGCCGCGGTCGGCTGCGGCCACCACTGCAGCCATCAGCGTCTTGCCGGTGGCATCGGCATCGAAGATGTAGTACTGCATGTCGAGGCTGCGCTGCGCCGTGCGCGCCAGGGCCAGCCGTGCCACCAGCGCGTCCGGCCCGCCGGAGAGCGGATAGAACACTGACTCGCCCGGATGGCGCGCCAGCATCGGCGCCAGCGTCCGGCCCAGCTGCGTGTCGGCGGTGTTGGCAATCACGTGCGATTCGACGCGCCCCGACTGCGGCGGCAGGCTGGCGCAGGCGGCCAGCAGCAACGCAGCGGCCAGTGCGCCCAGCCAGCTGAATACGTTACGCGACCCGGTAAGTTCGTCCCTTTGCCCCGACATTGCCTCTCCCGCTCCGACGGCAAGCCTACTGTGTAGCGCGTTTCGGGCTGGCGCACCAGTCCTTGCGGCCCGGCGGGCCATCTGGACTAAGATCAGGCATGGCGGCCACATGCGCCGCGGCCGCGGGCCCTGGCAGGCATGATCATGGCGCAGCACACCTCACCCGGAGGACCATCATGGACCAGGACACCTTCAACATGAGCATCCGTAAGTTTCTCAAGGTGGTGGGCGTCAGCTCCCAGCGTGAGATCGAGCAGGCGGTGGACGCGGCGCTCGCCAGCGGCGCTCTGGCCGGCAATGAGATCCTGCCGGTGGTGATGACGCTGGAACTCGGCGCACTCAAGCTCACCGCCAAATTCGACGGCGAGATCCGGCTGGCCTGACGATTTTCTTCAGGACGGCAGGGCAAGATCCGCGATCACCGCGGCGAGGAAGCGGGCGGCCTCGCCGCCCGTGACCACGCGGTGGTCGAAGGTCAGGCTCAGCGGAATCACGCGATGCACGGCCGGCGCGCCGGCCACGGCCACCACCTCCTCGCGGATGCGGCCCGCACCCAGGATCGCCACCGTGGGCGGCATCACGATGGGCGCGGCGTAGCGCCCGGCGATCATGCCGAAGTTGGACAGCGTGATGGTATTGCCGCGCATTTCCTCGGGCGCGATGGTGCGCGCGCGGATATCGGCGCGCATGCGGTCCAGCCCGTTGCGCAGGTCCGCGGCATCGCGATTGCCCACGTTGCGCAGCACCGGGACGAACAGGCCTTCTGGCAGGTCGGCGGCAATGCCGACATCGATCTTCTCCAGCACATGGCGCCGACCGGTCTGGCCTTCGTACCAGCCGTTGAGGCCGCGCTCCGCACGGCATCCGGCCACGAGCGCGCGCACCAGGCGAATCGTTACGTCGTTGGCACCTTGCCACGCGTGGATGTCGGCATCGTCCATTACGGTTGCGGCTGCCACTTCCTGCTGCGCACGCGCCATGTTCTGCGCCATCGCGCGCCGCACACCCCGCAGTACCTCGGCCGGGCCGATCTCGGCCAGCGTGGAAGCCACGCGCTCCACGTCCGCTGCCGTCACCACGCCATCGGGGCCGGAGGGACTTGCCATCGCCAGGTCGACGCCAAGCCTGCGCGCCAGCGCCCGTACCGCCGGCGTGGCCTTGATTCCCGCCCCGGCGCCCGGTGTCAGTGGCGCCGCGGTTTCGGCAACTACGTGCGTGCCAACCGTGACTGCGCCAACCACGGTGCCCGCGTCGGCATCGTCGCCGGCCCCTTCGAAGCCCGCCAGCGGCGCCCCGAGGTGCACGATGTCGCCCGGCTGTGCAAACAGCTTGCCAACGGTGCCGGAATAGGGCGATGGAATCTCGACAATCGCCTTGGCCGTCTCCACGGACAGCAGGGGCTGGTCGATCGCAACCGATTCACCGACCTTGACATGCCATGACACGATCTCGGCCTCTTGCAGGCCTTCGCCCAGGTCGGGCAGCTTGAAGACTTTCATCGTCGTTCCCATTCAGGCGGCCAGCGCCTTGTGCGCGGCATCGACAATGCGCGCCACGCTCGGCAGGTAGGTATATTCGAGCCGCGCCAGCGGCACGACGGTATCGAAGCCCGCCACGCGCTGCACGGGCGCGGCCAGCGAATAGAGGCCCGCGTCGGCCAGGCCGGCGGCAATCTCCGCGCCAAAGCCCGCCGTGCGCGGTGCTTCGTGCACGATCACGCAGCGGCCCGTGCGGCCGACCGACTCAAGGATTGTCTGCATGTCCAGCGGCTTGAGTGTGGCCACATCGATCACCGCGGCCGATACGCCCTCCTCCGCCAGCTGGTCGGCAGCGCCCAGCGTTTCCTGCAGCATCGCGCCCCAGCTCACCAGCGTGATGTCGCTGCCCTCACGCAGGGTGAAGCAGGCATCGAGCGGCAGCGCCGCGCCGTCGTCGGGCACTTCCTGCCGGAACAGGCGATAGAGCCGCGTGGGCTCCAGGAAGATCACCGGGTCCGGATCGTTGATGGCCGCCAGCAGCAGCCCGTATGCGCGCGCGGGTGAGGAAGGAATGACAACGCGGATGCCGGGCATATGCGCGAACATCGCTTCCGGGCTTTCCGAGTGATGCTCCGGCGCGTGGATGCCCGCGCCGAACGGCGAACGCACCACCAGCGGACAGCGCAGCCGCCCGCGCGTGCGATGCCGCATGCGGCCGGCGTGGTTGATGATGTTGTCGATGGCGGGATAGATAAAGCCGGTGAACTGGATCTCCGCCACCGGCTTCAGCCCCATCGCCGCCATGCCGATCGCCGCGCCGACGATGCCGCCTTCGGCCAGCGGGGTGTCCATCACGCGCGCCTCGCCAAAGCGCGCCTGCAGCCCGACCGTCGCGCGGAATACGCCGCCGTTGACGCCGATATCCTCGCCCAGCAGCAGCACGTCAGGGTCGTGCTCCAGCGCATAGGCCAGCGCCTGGTTGACCGCTTCGACCAGATTGATTTCAGCCATGGTGTGCTCGCCCTGGTTGCTATGCATGCGGCGCGGCGTAGCGCCGCGCAATGGCCAGTTGCTCCTGCAATGCTGCTGGCATGGTGGCGTACAGGCAGTCGAACATCGCGCTGGGGTCCGGTGGTGGCAGTGCCAGGTAGGCGTCGACCGCCTTTGCCACTTCCTGCGAACAAGCCTTTACGAGCTGTTCTTCGCGCCCTGCATCCCACGCGCCCAGCCGTACAAGATGTTCGCGCAAGCGGAGCAACGGCTCGTGCTTCCAGTGCGCCTTCACGCTTTCCTCGTCGCGATAGCGCGAGGCATCGTCCGCCGTGGTGTGGTCGCCCAGCCGGTAGGTGACAGCTTCGATCAGCGCGGGACCCTCTCCTGCGCGTGCGCGCTCGATGGCTTCACCAACCCTGTGCCGCACCGCGACAATGTCATTGCCGTCGATCTGCTCGCCCGGAATGCCCGCCGCAATGGCCTTCTGCGCCAGCGTCTGCGCGGCGGTCTGGCGGCTGCGCGGCATCGAGATCGCCCACTGGTTGTTGTTGATGACAATCACCAGCGGCGCTTTCCACGCTCCGGCCATGTTCATGCCTTCGTAGAAATCGCCTTTCGAGGTCCCGCCATCGCCCAGCAGGCACACCGCCACTCGTGCCTCGTTGCGCAGCCGGAACGCATACGCGACCCCGGCCGCATGGCAGACCTGGGTGCCGATCGGCACGCAATTGGCAAAGTCATGCGGCGCCGCCGCAAAACCGCTGCCGCGCTCGTCCCCACCCCAGTACAGCAGGCTCTCCGTCATCGTGACGCCCCGCACAAACTGCGCGGCATGGTCACGATAAGAAGGCACCAGCACGTCCTCAGGCCGCATCGCGCTCGCCACGCCCACGCCAACCGCCTCCTGGCCCAGAGCCGAAGCAAACGTCCCGATCTTGCCGGTTCGCTGCAGTGCAATGGCCTTGAGGTCGAACTGCCGGGTGAGGGTCATGGCGCGATACAGCGGCAACAAGGCGTCCGGATCGCTGGCAAGGGGAGGTGGAGAAGAAGAAATGGGAGTCTCGCCCGGTACATCGAGATACCGGGTAAAGCCGATGTCAAAGCTCGCAACCGTGCCCATGTGGTGGTCTCCGATGTGCGTGTTTGTGACCGTGGGCGGCCTTTTGGGCGGCCCGCGGTCCTTTCGGTGGTGGATTGAGTTTAGGGCATGAAGGGGAATGTGGTGTGTGGGGTGGCGTACAGGATTCTCGGCTTCGATCTGGCCGTCGCGGCGGCGACCCGGGGGGCTAGCACGACAGACGTGCGGCCGGCGTCCGAGTTTTCTGTATTCACCCAAACGTTGATCCAGGTGAAAAGCACGTGTGAGAGCTGTCGCGCGGTGCTTTGCGGCGTTAGGGGAAGCAACTAATGTGCGGGGCGCAGGACCATGCATCGAGCCATGCATGGTGTCTCCCACAGGGTATCCGGTGATTGGGCTAACCCGGGTAACCATTACCTCCAAAATCACCATGGCGGAATCGACCCGGGTCCTCTATCACAGCATCGTCGACAAGGACGGCGATCAATATGTCTCAGCGACGCTGACGGCGACGGAAGATCAGCGCAAGAAAATCATCCTTGTCAAGCCTTACGTGATCCCGGTCCTCTTCCTGCCGGGGATCATGGGAACCAATCTCAGGAAGAAGGAGGGCAAGGACATTGCCTGGCGTCCGCCCAATACGGATCTGCGGGGCGCGGCCGATGCCATTGCTCAGCTCTTCAGTTACTTGTTCAAGAACGCGAAGGATCGAGCCAATGACCTGGCTACGGCTACGGTAGAGATCGATCCCAGTGGGCCGATCGATGATGGCCAGGGCGCACTGCCGAAGAACGTATTGGTCGCTCGCGGTTGGGGAGCATTGATGCGCTCGTCCTACCATCCGTTCATGGGTGAACTGCAACATCACCTGAATTCGCTGGCCGAATACGATTTCGAACGCTGCGAAGCCGACCTGAAGAACTGGGCTGCCGAGCATGGGCAGTCTCCGCCGACCGACTGGGGCGCGGGCGGCGGTGAGGCACTGAGGCGGAGGAGATCCTGCACGCAGCCAACTACCAGTTCGATGTCTGGGCCGGTGGCTACAACTGGCTGCAGAGCAATCGTGACTCCGGTGCAGCCATTCAGGATCTGATCGAGAACACGATCCTGCCGTACTACAACGAGGGCAAGACGGTCATGGTCAAGGACACGCCCGACGGCGAAGGCAGCAATCAATGCAGCATCCAGCGCCACAAGCCGGGCCGCCCGCTGGCCGAGAGGGTAATCGTGGTGACCCACTCGATGGGCGGCCTGGTGAGCCGTGCATTAACTGAGATTCACCATTGCGACAAGGTGCTGGGCGTCTCGCACGGTGTGCAGCCGGCCACGGGTGCACCGGCCACGTACAAGCGCATGCGTGCGGGATTCGAGGGGGTGGAGCAAGTGATTCTGGGGCGGAATGCGGCGGAGGTGGTTGGCATTCTGTCGCAGGCGCCGGGTGGGTTGGAGTTGTTGCCCACGGCCGATTACAACGACGGCAAGCCTTGGCTCAAGGTGCGGGAGCGCAAGGGTGGCAAGGAGACGCTGGCGTTGCCGAAGAATGGCGATCCTTATAGCGAGATCTATCTGTCGTCGGCTTGGTATGGGCTGGTGCCAGATCGCAATCTGGGGTTGATCAGTCCTGGGGGATTAGATCCGTGTTCGTATTCGAAGACTGATTCGCAGCCCAGAAAGAAATCCAAGCGTTCTCCGCGCGAGAGTCTGATGGACGCTATTGAAACGGTTCAAGATTTTCACGAGTCGATCGAGAAGCGATACAAGGCCCCTACTTACGCTCACTATGGAGCGCAAGGAAAGCGCGATACAGAAAAGGACATCGGTGGTTTATTTGGGACGGGGCTGATGGCGGAAAAAGATCGGTTCAGTTGGGGAGAGGTTGCGTGGGAGGGGACGGGCGTTCACACACTGGATCCTGACAAGATCACTATCACCGGCGACGATGGCAACGGCACTCTGAGAACCCCGGAGGGGTTCAGCCTAGCGCTCAGCCAACCCGACTGCCCTGGGGACGGCACAGTGCCGGTGCAATCCGGGGCCGCGCCTGGCAATTCCGGCATCGAGCTGAGCTTTGCGCACGGGCACGACGGAGCGGGAAAGGAGGACAAACATTTCTGCTATGACCATCAGGGTAGTTACGGGGACATGCACAAGCGCACGCTCTACGCCACGATGTACGCGATCGTGAAGATTGCTCAACGAGCCCAATGGCACAAGAGGGAGTCAACATGAAAGAAGGATGGAAAACTCGCGCCATTGGCCGG
Organism: Cupriavidus sp. IDO; assembly: GCF_000812465.1. Lineage (GTDB taxonomy): Bacteria > Pseudomonadota > Gammaproteobacteria > Burkholderiales > Burkholderiaceae > Cupriavidus. The sequence goes on from NZ_JWMA01000145.1 coordinate 45,188, forward strand.
CATCTGGTAGACCTGCCGAGCGACGCGAAAACTATCGAGAGCTATTCGTATAACGAAGACGTTATTGAGCCGCTGCAGTCAATTAACACGAAATCAGATTTCGACCAACTGGTATCCCTGCGGGAACAGGCACTGCGCGCTGCTAGACACGCCAGACATGGCAGCATGTTCATTGAGCGCGTATTGCATGCCAACGGTTCTGTGACGCTAATCTCGTGGAAGCGACCGAAGTCGGAGATATTCTATTACTTCGATACCTACTTCCAGGCAGGGTCGAGAACGTTGAAGTATTCAGGGGACGTCTCACCGAGCCGCAAGGCCTCCGCTCTAGCCGTTTGCGAAGAAATGTCCGGTGAATGGCGTGAGATTCCGCCCGGAGAAATGCCGATTGGCATTGGCTACGTGGTTGCCGACGCAATTTTGGCAGATAGGGATCTAAACCTCGAAAGCTGGCGCATGATAATTCTGTTGCCCGACAAGCCAGACGTGTCATTCAAGATCACCGCCTATACACAGCGCACCGTCGAGCCCGGGCTACGCAAGCGGGCAGGCGGTCTTCTGGCCGGATTGCTGGACACAGTGGCCGGTTTCACTCAACTTCGTAACCGAGAGCGCTCAGTCGGCTCGATCCAGGCCGACGAGATTCTTGTCGCAGGTACGCAGTACGGCAAGCGGACCTATGGCTTCAAGTGGGAGGCACCGGGCATGGCCGACTCACTTGCGGAGCCCAATCTGAATGTCTCGTTGCAGTTTGGCGAAAGCGCTTATCTCACCAACAAGGAATCGTTTGCCAGTGACGACGAAGCGTTGGAGTTGTGGGATGCCGTCGTGGGCTCCCTGCGTCTGCGTCCGGGGGCCGTATGAGTCTGCGTCAGCCGTTCCGCCGACATGCGCTCCTGATGCTGGCAGCCGCGACTGCGTCTATATTGAATCCCAGCATTTCGTTCTCGAGGCGCCGCGCCATTTCGGTGAATGAGGCCATGCGCTACTTGCGCGAGGAGGTCTTCCCCTCCGGTCATCAAATGCGCAATGAGATAGGTGATCGTGCTGCCATCGCGCCAGCGAGGCATGCATTTGAGCCGCCCTTTTCATCGCGAGGAATTCCTGACTGATAGGTGTCATTGTCGTTGAGTGACTGCCAGGCAGGCACAATGGCAAAAGAGGGAGTCAGCATGAAGGAAGGATGGAAGACCCATATCGTCGGTCGGCATCTTGTAAATATCCCTGGCGGCACAGATTCTCCGGCCGCCGCAACCCCAGATGCTCACGCAGCGTCGTCCCTTCATACCGCTCGCGGAACAGCCCGCGCCGCCGCAACTCTGGCAACACCAGTTCGATGAAATCATCGAGCCCGCCTGGCAGCCACGGGGGCATGATATTGAAGCCATCCGCCGCTTCGCCTTCGAACCACGCCTGCAACTGGTCGGCAATGCTCTGCGGTGTGCCATGGATCGACCAGTGGCCGCGCGCGGTGGCCACGCGCAGGTAGAGCTGGCGGATGGTCAGCCCTTCGCGCCGCGCCAGTCCGGTGACCAGGTGGAAGCGGCTCTTGGCGCCGTTGGGCTCGGCCAGCCCGTCAGGCAGCGGGCCATCGAGTGGGTAGCCGCCGAGGTCAACGCCGCCCAGGTGCTGCGATAGCAGCGCCAGTCCTACCGTCGGATGGATCAGGCTTTGCAGTGCTTCGAATTTCTCCTGCGCCTCGGCCTCGCTGCGGCCGACCACCGGGAATACGCCCGGCAGGATTTTCAGCTGGTCGGGCGTGCGCCCGTAGCGTGGCAGGCGTCCCTTCAGGCTTTTGTAGAAAGCCTGCGCGTCGGCCAGCGATTGCTGGGCCGTGAAAATGACTTCAGCGGTGCGCGCGGCCAGGTCCTGGCCGGCCTCGGACGATCCGGCCTGCACGATGACCGGATGGCCTTGCGGCGGGCGCGAGACGTTGAGCGGGCCGCGCACCTGGAAGTGCCTGCCGCGATGGTCCAGCGTGTGCAGCTTGTCCGCGTCGAAGTGCACGCCGCTGGCCTTGTCATAGAGCAAGGCGTCGTCTTCCCATGTGTCCCACAGCCCGGTCACCACGTCGACAAACTCCTCCGCGCGCGCATAGCGGTCGGCGTGCTCGGGATGGCGATCCAGGCTGAAGTTGCGGGCCTCGGCGTCGGACCACGAGGTGACCACGTTCCAGCCGGCGCGGCCCGCGCTCAGGTGGTCGAGCGAAGCGAACTTGCGCGCCACGTGAAAGGGCTCGTTGTACGTGGTCGATGCGGTCGCCACCAGCCCGATCCGCTGCGTGACTGCCGCAAGCGCGGACAGCAGCGTCAGCGGTTCGAACGTGGCGGCACGCGCGGTGCGGGGCAGCGTGGCATCGTCCATGCCGCGGATGGCCACGCCATCGGCGAGGAACAGGGCATCGAAGCCCGCGGCTTCGGCGCGCTGCGCAAGCGCGATGTAGTGCGCGAGGTTGCGGCCGGCATCGGCCTGCGCGTCAGGGTGGCGCCAGCCGGCGACGTGGTGGCCGGTGGCCTGGACAAAGGCGCCGAGGTGCAGCTTGCGTGGCGAAGAGTGCTTTGACATGGATTCACGCTCCCCGGACCGGGTCAGGCTGCTCGCGACGCAGCGGCGCCGGCCGGTTGGTTGGCTGGTTCGCCGTCAATCCGGCGCACGCCCGATTTGATGGCGACGCTGCGGCGGCCATCCACGCTCACCGGCACGTCACCGGCAATGGTGACGCGGCGCACTACGCGCTTTGCGTCGCCGTAGTCGTTGATCGCGTAGTGCTGCGTGGCGCGGTTGTCCCAGATCGCAACGTCGCCCGCGCGCCAGCGCCAGCGCACGGTGTTCTCCGGCCGATGGACGTGGCCTTGCAGCACGGAGACCAGATGCGCCGAATCCACCGATGAATAGCCCAGCAGCTTCTTGACGAAGTGGCCCTGCACCAGCGTGCGTTCGCCGGTCTCCGGATGCACGCGCACGACCGGATGCTCGGTCTCGTACAGCGCGGAGGTGAAGACTTCGCGGTAGCGCTTGAGCGCATCGCTGCTGGCGTTCACCCGCGTCGCCGCGTAGTCGTAGTCGTTGGTATGCAGCGCCCACAGCTTGTCCGCCAGTTCGCGCAGCGCTTCGGGAAGGTCCTGGTAGGCCGCCGCGGTATTGGCCCACACCGTGTCGCCGCCGGCAGCGGGGATGGTCACGGCGCGCAGCACCGACACCTGCGGATAGGCCAGGTCGAAGGTCACGTCGGTATGCCAGGAGTTGGCGCGGCCGCCGTGCTCCGAATCAAGTTCGAGCAGGAATTGCGTGCCGTCGCGCGAGGGCACGGTCGGATGCGGTACGGGATCGCCGAACAGCCTGGCGAAGCTCTCCTGCGCCGTATCGTCCAGATGCACCTGGTCGCGGAAGAACAACACCTTGTGCCTGAGCAGGGCGGCGCGGATGGCCGCGAAGGTGGCAGCGGGCAAATCGCCGTGCAATACCACACCGCGGATTTCGGCGCCGATGCGGCCGGCGACCGGATGGATATCGAGCTGGATCTGCTGGGCTTGTTGCGCTTGGGTCATGAGAGGGCTCCGGTAAGGAATGGCAGGCGATGGAAGTCAGACAGCAAACTGGAAGGTGGGTGGCAGGCGGTCAATAACGGGCTCGGGCCGCACCGGCGGCTCGGCCAGTTCGGCGAGGCGGCCGGTGAATTCCTTCAGCACGTCGTCGCGTACCTGCGCGAAGGGCAGGGCGGCGCGGTCGCGCGGATGCGGCAGGCCGACCGGCACGATGCGGCGGATGCGGCCCGGGCGTGGCTCCATCACCACCACGCGGTCGCCGAGGTAAACTGCTTCCTCGACATCGTGGGTGACGATGATCATGGTGATGCCTTCGGCCTGCCAGATTCGGTGCAATTCCTGCTGCAGGTAGGCGCGGGTCAGCGCGTCGAGCGCGCCGAACGGCTCGTCGAGCAGCAGGATCTCGGGCCGCGTCACCAGCGCGCGGGCAATCGCCACGCGCTGCGACATGCCGCCGGACAGCTGGTGCGGATAGGCCTGCTCAAAGCCACTCAGGCCCACCAGTGCGATGTGCTCCTGCACATTGCGCTGCTTATCGGCATCGCTGCCCGGCGTGTTGAGCAACGCCAGGCGAATGTTCTGCTCGACCGTCAGCCACGGGAACAACCGGTGCTCCTGGAACACGATGCCGCGCTGCAGGCTGGTGCCCACCACGCGCCGGCCGTCGAGCACGATCTCGCCGCGGTAGTCCGCTTCCAGTCCCACCACCAGCCGCAGCAGCGTGGACTTGCCGCATCCGCTGGCGCCGACGATGCTGACGAACTCGCCCGGTGCGATGGACAGCGTGATGTCCTCCAGCACGGGCAGGGCCTGGCCCTTGACTTCATACTGCTTGTGCAGGTGCGCGATGCTGAGCGTGCCGGCATGGGGCATTGGATTCTCCGGTAAGGCTTGAAGGGTCAGCCAGCGGCCACGGAGCGTCCGCGCCAGGCCAGCAAACGTTGTTCGATGCGGCTGGCGATCCAGTTCAGCGTGAAGCCGACCAGGCCTACCACGATCACGCCGAAAATCACCAGATCCATCCAGAAGTTCTCGCGTCCGTCGATCATGGTGTTGCCGATGCCCTTGCCCGATACCAGCAGGTACTCGGCGCCGAGCGTTGCCAGCCAGGCGTAGATCAGCCCGAGGTGGATGCCGGCAAAGATCGACGGCGAGGCCGACGGCAGCACCACGCGCCACAGCGTCTGCCTGCGCGTGAACTTCAGCACGCGGGCCACTTCCAGCAGGTCTGGCGGCACCGCGCGGATGCCTTCGAAGGTGTTGAGCACCACCGGGAAGAATGCGGCCAGCGACAGGAACACGACCTTGGCCGCATCGCCCAATCCGAACCAAACCGAGATCAGCGGAATCCACGCGAACAGCGAAATCTGCTTGACGGTGTGGAAGGTCGGCCCGACCAGCCGCTCGAACAGCCGCGACAGGCCCAGCGCCGCACCGAACACCAGTCCGACAGTGGCGCCGAGTGCGAAGCCGGCCAGGTCCCGCCACAGGCTGGCGGCCAGCGAGACCGTGAGCGCGCCGCTGGCGACCTGCTGCACGGCCCGGTCCCAGACGCCGGACACCGGGACCAGCAATGGGGATGTGGACCAGCCGAAGCGCACGGCAGCCCACCACACTGCGATCAGTGCCAGCGGCAGTAGCCAGCCGCGCAATGCGCGAGGCACCAGGGCGCGGCGGGGCGGAATGGCTTGCGTAGTCATCTCGTCCCCCCTCAGAAGCCCGGCTTGCGCCAGCGCAGCACCGCGCGCTCGGCCAGCGCCAGCACCTTGTCAAGCGCAAAGCCCACTGCGCCCACCACCACCACGGCGGCAATCACCATATCGAGCTGGAACAGCTGGCGGCCGTAGACGATCATGTAACCGAGCCCCTCCGACGAGGCCAGCAGCTCCACCACGACCAGCGCCAGCCATGCATGCGTCAGCCCGTAGCGGATGCCGTTCCAGATCGGCGCCGCTGCTGCCGGCAGCACCACGCGCGACAGCACCTGCCAGCGCGTGAGCCGCAGCACGCGTGCCACCTCCAGGTAGCGCACCGGGACATTGCCGATGCCCTTGTAGGTATTCAGCGCGATCGGCACCAGCGCAGCCTTGGCGATCAGGATGATCTTGAGAGCTTCGTCGATGCCCACCAGCAGCATCAGCAGCGGCAGCCAGCCCAGCACCGGCACCTGGCTGAAGGCCTTGAAGGTCGGATAGACGTAGTCGCGGAATGTGGGTGAGAGGCCCATCGCTGCGCCCAGCGCGATTCCGCCGGCCAGGCCCACCGCAAAGCCGCCGGCCACGCGCAGCGCGCTGATGGTCAGGTTTGCCTGCAGTTCTCCGCTTTGCCAGAGGTCGGCCAGCGTCCGGGCCACGGCTTCCGGCGACGGCAGCACCTGGGGTGGAATCCACTCATGGCGCGACGCCACGTACCAGACCAGCAGCAGCGTCAGCGGAACCGGCCATGCCAGCAGCCATAACGTGGCCTCGCGCCAGCGCGGCGGCTTTCGTGCGAAGCCGGCGGAAAGCGGCGCGCCGGCAGGCAGGGCAATCGAATCGGCGGCGGACATGGCGTCAGGCTCCAAGAATCTTGCCGTTGGACTGGTACACCGGCCAGTAGCTCTGCAGGCTCAGGTCGTTGAGCGCGTTCTTCAGGAAGCGCTGGTCGATCCACTGGTCCACGTCGAAGCGCGCACGGCACAATTTGAAGCGGTAGGCCTGCTCGGCGGCGTCCTTGTAGCGGCTGATCAGGAAGGGGTCGAAGTTCGGGTTCAGGCGCACGCGCAATGGTTCGCCGTCGAAGTCTTCCTTCCAGTGCTCGTAGGGCGTGCCGGCGCGCGCCCAGGTGCGCAGCACCTCCTCGCGGTGACTTTCGTCGGAGGCCCAGCGCGCCGCTTCCACCGCGCTCCTGACCAGATGCTGCGTGGCCTCCGGGTAGCGGCCGGCGAATTCGTCCGAAACCAGCACGTGGCTTTGCCGCGTGTAGATCGGCGACTGGTTCTTGCTGGAGTAGAGAATGCGCACCGCGCCCTTGTCGCGCAGGCGCAGGATATCCATGGCACCGATGGCGGCGTCGATGTCGCGCGTGGTCAGTGCCGCCAGGTAGCCGGCCGTGTCCAGGTTGAGCAGCCGCAGGTCCTTGTCGGTCAGGCCATTGGCCTCCAGCAGGCGCAGCGCGGGCAGATGCATATTGGTGCCCTTGAACAGCGATACGCGCTTGCCGCGCAGGTCGCCGATCGTCTTCAGCGGCGAATCGGGCGGCACGCCCACGTAGATATTGGCGCGTACGCCGGTGGCCAGCACCAGCCGCGTCTTCAGCCCCGCCGCGCGCGCGACGATGGAAGGCAGGTCGCCCTGCAATGCGAAGTCCAGTTGCCGGTTGCTCAGCGCTTCGTTGACGGCGGGGCCGGCGCCCTTGAAGAAGTACCACTCTACGCGCGTGCCGGACGGCTTGAACGATTCCTCCAGCCAGCCGCGTGCATGGGCGATGGAGAGCGAGCTGCCTGCAAACGTCGGTGGTGTGCCGGTAGCGGGTTGGGCCACGCCGATGCGGATGACGTCAGGCCGGGCCGAGGGACTGGCACTGAATGCGCTCAGCGGCCAAAGCGATGCAGCCGCGCCCAGCCCGGACCATGCCACGCACCTGAGCATCTCGCGGCGCGACAGGCGCAGTGGCGATGGCGAAAGACCTGCATGGGGGCGCTGCGTTGTCATCGTACGGACCTTGGTGGAATTGAGGACGGCTCCACGATAAGCGGCACGGCTGCGCGTACTGAACGAATGATTCCGGCATTGGTTATTGGCTGCGCGCATATGGCGCGGCCGCTTCCACGGCGCGGCAGCGGCGGCATATCGGCATGCGAACTTCTTCGTTCTCTTGCTGCCCGCGCTGTCCTACAGTCTGCGCACCCTGGCCGATCTATCCCCATGAGCAAACACAATCCCTCCGACCGTCGGCGCTTTCTGCGGCGTGGCGCGATGCTGGGCGCCGCCATGGCGGGCGCCAGCGCTGCCGCGCGCGCAGAGCCGCTGACAGTAGCGCCATGGACGCGCACCCCCGGTGAACCGGTGCTCTGGCACGCCTACGGCCAGCCGTCTCTCTTCGAGAAAGACGTGGTGCGCCGCAGCCGCGGCGCCGCGCCGATGCCCGGCGCCAATTCATCGATGACGCCACTGCAGGACCTGCGCGGCATCATCACGCCGACCGGGCTGGTGTTCGAGCGCCATCACGCCGGCATTCCGCTGATCGATCCCGCGCAGCACCGGCTGGCGGTGCATGGGCTGGTGGCGCGCCCGCGCATCTTCACGCTGGACGACATCGTGCGGCTGCCGTCGGTGTCGCGCATCCATTTCCTGGAATGCTCGGGCAATACTGGCCGGGAGTGGCAGGCGCCGAGCGCGAAGTCGGTGCAGATCAGCCACGGCCTGTTGTCATGCTGCGAGTGGACCGGCGTGCCATTGTCGGTGGTACTGGATGAGGCAGGCGTAGCGCCCGAGGCTGCCTGGGTGCTGGCCGAAGGCGCCGACAGCGCCGCCATGACGCGCAGCGTTCCGCTTGCCAAGGTGATGGAAGATGCGCTGCTCGTCTATGCGCAGAACGGCGAGATGCTGCGGCCCGAACACGGCTACCCGTTGCGCCTGTTCCTGCCCGGCTACGAAGGGAATATGAGCATCAAATGGCTGCGCCGGCTGAAGCTGGGGCGCGAGCCTTTCATGTCGCGTGAAGAGACATCCAAGTACACCGATTCGCTGCCGGACGGTTCGGCGCGGCAGTTCACGTTCCTGATGGACGTGAAGTCCGTCATCACCTTCCCGGCGCCGGACCACCGGCTGCGCGAGCCCGGCTTCTATGAGATCTCCGGCTTGGCCTGGTCGGGCCACGGACGCGTCCGGCGCGTCGAGGTGTCGGTCGACGGCGGCCGCAGCTGGCGCGAAGCGCAGTTGCAGGAGCCGGTGCTCGACCGCGCGCTGGTGCGATTCCGGCTGCCGTGGCGCTGGGATGGCGGGATCGCTTCGCTGCAGAGCCGCGCCATCGACGAAGCGGGCAATGTGCAGCCCACACCCGGCCAGCTGGTGGCGGCGCGGGGCTTTGCATCGACCTATCACTACAACGCGATCCAGCGCTGGAACGTGGCCGCGGACGGGAGCATTGCCAATGCGCGCGCTTAAGAGAACGATCGCGGTGGTGCTCATGGTAGCCGCAGCGCCCGCGATGGCGCAGACGTTTGGTCTTGGCCGGGCAGCCAGCGAGCGCGACCTGGCGGCGTGGAACATCGATGTGACGCCGGACGGCGCGGGCCTGCCGCCCGGCAAAGGCTCGGTGGCCCAGGGCAAGCTGGTCTATGCGCAGCACTGCGCGGCTTGTCATGGTGCCAATGGCGAGGGCAAGCCGGCCGATGCGCTGGTCGGCGGGCGAGGCACGCTGCAGGGAACCGACCCCGTCAAGACCATCGGCAGCTTCTGGCCCTATGCCACCACCGTTTTCGACTTTATCAACCGCGCGATGCCGTACAACGCGCCGCAGAGCCTGACTCCGGACGAGGTCTATGCGGTGACGGCGTGGCTGCTGCATCAGAACGGCATCCTGCCGGCGGACGCGGTGCTGGATGCCCGTACGCTGCCGAAGGTGCGGATGCCGAACCGCGACGGCTTCGTGCCGGATACGCGGCCGGATACGGGGAATGTGGCGTGTCGCAGCGGATGCGTGGGCAGGCCATAGGGCGGTTCGATAAGCGCAATAAAAAGGTTCTTCGCCGGATTGCGGGACATGGGTTCTTGGATGCGCTGCTGTTTCGCCGGCGTAGCCGGCGACCTCCTTTGGGACGGCGCCCAAAAGGAGGCAAAAGGCGCCTTCAAGAAAGCGCTTTTTGCTTCCTTTTTGGCGCCGTCAAAAAGGAAGTCGCCCGGCAGGGCGAAACGGGGCCGTCGAGCCTTCGACAGAGGCCAGCCGCAGGCACCGAAGTACGAAGCCAGGGCCGTCGAACCATCGACAGCGTCAAGCCGCAGCCACTACCCCGGGCCCGTCAGCAACAGCCCCTCCAAAATCCCAGCCCCACAAATCGGCGAAGAACCAATAAAAACGGCGAGCACTGGGGGCTCGCCGTTCTCATGTCCGGATCCTGTCGCCGGGCTCCAGCGTCAGTCGAGCGTGATCTTGCCCGCCTTCACAATTTCCGCATAGCGTGCCGTATCGCGCTCGATCAGCTTGCGGAACTCGTCGGGCGTTCCACCCACCGGTACGAAGCCCAGCTCCGTGAGCTTCTTCGCGACCTCGGGGCTGCGGGTTGCCGCGGCGATTTCCCTGGCCATGCGGGCGACGATCGGCTGCGGGGTGCCGGCGGGCGCCAGAAGCCCCGTCCAGGAACTCATCACAAAGCCCGGAAAGCCTGCCTCCTCCATGGTCGGGATATTCGGCTCGCCCGGCCAGCGTTTCGCTGACGCCACCGCGAGCACGTTGATCTTTCCCGACTTCACATGCGGCATCGGAACCAGTAGCGGATCGAATGCCACGGAGACCTCGCCGGCCACGAGCGCGGGCAGTATCGGGGCGCTTCCGTTGTACGGAATATGGGTCATCCTGAGCTTCGACTCCATCGCCAGCCGCTCGCCCGTGAGGTGCGCTGAACTGCCGACGCCGCTGGAGCCGAAGGTCAGCGTGTCGGGGTGCTTCTTGCCGTAGTCGACAAGTTCGGCGACGGTCTTGACTGGCAGCTTCTTGCTCGAGAACAGGAAGAGCGGCAGTTCCGCCATTTCCGCTACCGGTACCAGGTCCGTGGGCTTGTAGCTCAGCTTCGAGTACAGCGACATGTTCGCGCTGTAGGCCGCAAGGACGGACACGAATGTGTACCCGTCCGGCGTTGAACGCGCGGTAATGCCAACGCCCAATGTACTGTTCGCGCCGGGCTTGTTCTCGATGATGATCGGCTGGCCAAGCTTTTTCGAGACGCTCTCGAAAACGACCCGCGACACGGTGTCGGTCGACCCGCCGGGGGTATAGGGCACGATCACCTTGATCGGCTTGGCCGGCCATGCTTCGGCAGCGACAGCGGTGTGGCCGGCGATCAGCCCTGCAATGGCCACGGCCATCAAACGCGCGGCGCGCGGTGCACGATTCTTGAAAATCAACGACATCTCCTTCCATGGTCTCTTCGCATGCCCCTTTTTCGGGGCCTTCTGCGGCCGGTTGTTCCGGCACCACGATTATGGGGGAGCGCGAACCGAGGGATTACGGAGTAAGCGCCTGAATTGCGGGCGCTATCCATGCATTGTGCGATAACCGCGCGACACGGCCCGCACAACAGGCGCCGACACACGCAAATGTCCAGACATGGATATGCGATAAGCCGATAAAGGCCAGCGATTTGCTTCGTTGACCGTGCAATGGCGCGATCTCTACAGTGCAGGCTTGCCGATGCGGACCGCCAGCCCTCCACAGGCCGGACCGCGACAGCTTCCCCCGCATTACAGAGCTTGCCATGACGACTGCAACTTCCGCGGCCAGCGCGCCGCGCCACCAGCCCGTGCCGTTCGCGACCGGTCGCGGCGACACCTTTGATATCCGTCCCTTCGATGCGCCGCTCGGTGCCGAGGTGATCGGGCTTGACCTGTCCGGCCCGCTGTCCGCGGAGGACTTTGCGCGCATCCATCGCGCGCATCTCGATTTCCATGTGCTGGTCTTCCGTGACCAGCGCATCACGCCGGATCAGCAGGTGGCATTCAGCCGGCGCTTCGGCCCGCTGCAGATCCACGTGCTGCACCAGTTCCAGCTGCCCGGCCATCCGGAGATCCTGGTGGTCTCCAACGTAGTGGAGAACGGCAAGCCGATCGGGCTGGGCGATGCCGGCCACTTCTGGCATTCGGATCTCTCGTACAAGGAAAAGCCGAGCCTCGGCTCGCTGCTGCATGCACGCGAGCTGCCCGCGGAAGGTGGCGATACGCTCTTCGCCAACATGCACCTGGCGTGGGAAACGCTGCCTGCGTCGTTGCAGCGCGCTGTGGACGGCTTGCAGGCCGAACACACTTATCTCGCGCGCTATGCCGAGCTGCAGCAGCGCAGCCCGTGGCGGCCGAACCTCACGCCCGAGCAGATTGCGCAGGTCAGACCGGTGCTGCAGCCGGTGGTGCGCACGCATCCGGAAACCGGACGCAAGGCGATCTTCGTCAGCGAGCATTTCACGACCCGCATCGCCGGGCTGCCGGATGACGAAAGCCGCGACCTGCTCGACCAGCTGTTTGCGCACAGCACGCGACCAGAGCATGTTTATCGCCACCGGTGGCTGGAGAACGACCTGGTGTTCTGGGACAACCGCTCGCTGCTGCATCTTGCGGCGGGCTGTCCGCCGGAGCTGCGGCGCGTGATGTACCGCACCACGATCGAGGGCGACGCGCCGCGTTGAACTCGCGCCCTCGCCTTGGCGAAGGCTTGTCTGTCGAATTCTCCGGAGTCTTTCTATGTTTTCCGTTTTTTCACGCAAGCTCGGCTTGCTTGCCCTGAGCGCCGGACTGGCCTTGTCGGGCACCGCCCACGCAGAAGGCAAGTTGCGCATCGCCGAGCAGTTCGGCGTGGTCTATCTGCTACTCAACGTGGCCCGTGACCAGCAACTGATCGAGAAGCACGGCAAGCAGCAGGGCGTCGATATCAAGGTGGAGTGGACGCAACTGTCTGGCGGCGCCGCGGTCAACGACGCGCTGCTTTCTGGAGCCATCGATATCGCCGGTGCCGGCGTAGGCCCGCTGCTGACGCTGTGGGACCGCACGCACGGCAAGCAGAACGTGCGTGGCGTGGCGTCGCTCGGCAACTTCCCGTATTACCTGGTCAGCAACAATCCGACAGTGAAGTCGATCACGGATTTCACCGACAAGGACCGTATTGCGCTGCCGGCGGTCTCGGTCTCCGTGCAGTCGCGCGTGCTGCAGCTGGCGGCGGCCAGGCAATGGGGCGACAAGGAGTACAACCGCCTCGACAAGTGGACGGTTGCCGTGCCGCATCCGGATGCCACTGCCGCGATCATCACGGGCGGTACGGAGATCACGGGGCACTTCGGCAATCCGCCGTTTCAGGAGCAGGAACTGGCCGGCAATCCCAATGCGCGCATCGTGCTTAACTCGTACGACGTGCTGGGCGGGCCCAGCTCCGCCACGGTGCTGTATGCCACGGAGAAGTTCCGCAACGAGAACCCGAAGACCTACCGTGCTTTCGTTGACGCACTGGCCGAGGCAGCGAAGTTCGCCACGGCGAATCCGGAAGCCGCGGCGGATCTCTATATCCGCGTGAACAAGGCAAAGATCGATCGCGCCCTGCTGGTGCGCGTGCTGAAGAACCCGCAGGTGCAATTCAAGGTCGCGCCACAGAACACCTTTGCGCTGGCCGAGTTCATGCATCGCGTGGGCGCTATCCGCAACCAGCCGAAATCCTGGCAAGACTACTTCTTCCAGGATCCGGCCACCGCACAGGGTAGCTGACATGGCCATGCATAACCTGCGCGTCGTCTCCGACCGCAGCGCGGCGCGCGGGCCGCTGCTGCAGGTGGACGGCGTGTCGCTGGAGTACCGCACGCCCGAGCGCATCGTGCGCGCGACGCACCGCGTCAGCTTCGACGTGCATGCGGCGGACCGCTTCGTGCTGCTGGGGCCGTCTGGCTGCGGCAAGTCGACGCTGCTCAAGGCGGTGGCCGGCTTCGTGCCGCCGTGCGAAGGCGAGATCCGGCTCGATGGCCAGCGCGTGCAGGGGCCCGGCCCGGACCGCATCGTGGTGTTCCAGGAGTTCGACCAGTTGCCGCCGTGGAAGACCGTGCGGCAGAACGTGATGTTCCCGCTGCAGCAATCGCGTGGCATGTCGCGCGCCGAGGCCGGCGACTGCGCCATGCATTTCCTCGACAAGGTAGGCCTGGCGGGATTTGCCGATGCGTATCCGCACACGCTGTCGGGCGGCATGAAGCAGCGCGTGGCGATTGCGCGTGCGCTGGCGATGCGGCCCAAGGTCTTGCTGATGGACGAGCCGTTTGCCGCGCTGGATGCGCTGACGCGCCGGCGCATGCAGGAGGAACTGCTGTCGCTGTGGGACGACGCGGCCTTCACGCTGCTGTTCGTCACGCATTCGATCGAAGAGGCACTGGTGGTCGGCAGCCGCATCTTGCTGCTGTCGCCGCATCCGGGACGGGTGCGGGCGGAGCTCAACAGCCACCAGTTCAGCCTGGCGAGCCAGGGCGGCGCCGAATTCCAGGCCGCCGCGCAACGCATCCACCAGATGCTGTTCGACGAGCCGGCCGGCGGGGCAGGGGCGCCCGCGGCCAGGGCCGCGCACGCTCGCTGAAGGACGCTCAGGAACCCATCACCATGACTTATCCGAATGCTGCCGTGCTGAACGGGCCCGCTCCGGAAGCGCGGCCCGAGTACCTGCGCGAACCCGAACCCTTCGACGCCATGCCCGTGTCCAGGCCGCTGCCGTGGCACCGGCGCCTGTGGCAGCAGGGCTGGCTGCGCAAAGGTGTGATCCTGCTGGCGCTGGCACTGATCTGGGAGATCGTGGCGCGCGTGCAGGACAACGACCTGATGCTGCCGACCTTCCTGGCCACCGCGCGTGCGTTTGCCGAAGGCATCGCCAGTGGCGAGCTGCCGGGCAAGGCGGCGGTGTCGCTGTCGGTGCTGTTGCAGGGCTATGCGGGCGGCATCGGGCTGGCCTTCGTGCTGACCACGCTGGCGGTCTCCACGCGCACGGGGCGCGATCTGCTCGATACGCTGACCGCGATGTTCAACCCGCTCCCCGCGATCGCGCTGCTGCCGCTGGCGCTGCTGTGGTTCGGGCTGGGCACCAAGAGCCTGATCTTCGTGCTGATCCATTCGGTGCTGTGGCCGCTGGCGCTGAATACGTATGCGGGATTCCGAGGTGTGCCGGAAACCTTGCGCATGGCCGGGCGCAACTACGGCCTGCGCGGCTTGCGCTATGTGCTGCTGATCCTGGTGCCGGCGGCGTTGCCGGCGATCCTGTCCGGCCTGAAGATCGGCTGGGCCTTTGCCTGGCGCACGCTGATCGCGGCGGAGCTGGTGTTCGGCGCTTCGTCGGGCAAGGGAGGGCTCGGCTGGTTCATCTTCCAGAACCGCAACGAGCTCTACACCGACCGCGTCTTTGCCGGCCTGGCCACGGTGATCCTGATCGGCTTGCTGGTGGAGGGGCTTGTCTTCACGACGCTCGAGCGCCTGACAGTGCGGCGCTGGGGCATGCAGCACTGAGCGCTGGGGCAGGGTTGCCGCACGCGCAAGCAGGGAGTAGTCTACCGGACTGACCGGCGCCGCCGGTTCATGCCAACTCCAACGCCACCGCGTTCCTGCCAGCCGCCTCCATGACTGCCATCCACCATGCTGCCGCCGAGGGTTTTTCCAGGCAGGCCGATACCTATGCCCGCGGGCGCCCCGACTATCCGACTGACATCGACAACTGGCTGCGGCAGGCGCTGGGCCTGGGCCTGGGCCTGGGAAAATCCGTGGTGGACCTGGGTGCCGGCACGGGCAAGTTCACCCGCCGGCTGGCGGCCACCGGCGCCACCGTGATCGCCGTGGAGCCGGTCGCGCAGATGCGTGCACAGCTGACTACCGCCTTGCCCGCGGTACAGGCGCTGGAGGGCAGTGCCGAGGCCATTCCGCTGGCCGATGCCAGCGTTGACGCCGTGGTCTGCGCACAGGCGTTCCACTGGTTCGCCAACGACAAGGCGATGGCGGAGATCCGCCGCGTACTGCGCCCTGGCGGCAAGCTGGGGCTGGTATGGAACGTGCGCGACGAGTCGGTCGACTGGGTGGCGCAGCTCACGGCGATCATGCGGCCGCTCGAGGGCGACGCGCCGCGTTTCTACAAGGGCGACTGGAAGCGCGTCTTCCCGGCCGAGGGCTTCGGCGAGCTGAAGCTGACGAGCCTGCCCTACCAGCATGTGGGCCCGGCCCAGCAGGTCATCATCGATCGCGTGATGTCGGTCAGCTTTATTGCGGCGCTGCCGCAGGCGCAGCAGGACGCCGTGCGGGAAAGGCTGCAGGCGGTGATTGCCGGTCATCCGGCGCTGGCCGGGCAGGCGGAGGTCGCGTTCCCGTATCGCACGGAGGCGTATTGCTGCGAGAAGGCGTTTTGAGTTTTCAGGGTACGCAGCTACATCGTGGAATGCCGCAACCAGAAGGCGATGCCCGGCGGGCAATCCTTCCGTTCGAGGTAGATATCAAGCGGCTCCGGCTCGTTCGGCTGAGGGGGCTCGTCGAACAGGCCTTCCCAGATCGCAAGCATGCCGCGAACCTTGGGCAGGAGCTTCAAGGCAGCCGGCGTGGGTAGCCAGTGAGGACTGCCAGTGCGGAACAGTGGCTTGCCAATCGCGGTTTCCAGCGAGCGCAGCTGGTAGTGGAGGCGTTGCGGCAGGATGCCGAGCTCCTGCGCGGCACGGCTGGTGTCCCGATGACGCATGAGCGCAGTGAAAGCGCGCAATGCCAGGAAGCTGACACGCCGGTTCTGCAGGAAATAAGCCATACATGATGCTGTGGCGGGCGAAGCCGGCTGCGCGAGGCAGGCCGGCGCGCTGGCCTGGTCTCTTCAACGATGTAGGGCACTGATCGTAGTCAGCATCGACATCCGCTTGAAGACGGAAATCGCTTAAATCGTGGTGTGATTTGTCTTCAATCATGCTTGCCGCGCGGAAACGCAATCAGGACGCGGGTAGCACCCGACGGGCCGCATCAGCGCGTGGGCCATGGCATCGCAACGGCAACGCGAGTTGCGAGCGGATGGCCTGCATGGTGCGCGGGGAGTCGGTCATCACCGCGTCGATGCCTAGACAGGCGGCGTCCACGTAGTCGTCGGCATTGTTGATACCGATGGCGAGGACGGGCACCTTACCCTTGCTGCGGAAGCACGCCAGTGCGGGCGGCGACCACAACGCCGCATCGACCGAACTGCGCGCTTCCCCGAGCGTAAGCGTCTCGAGCAACTGGACCTTGCGCCGATACTCGAAGGCACTCCATGTGCCCGGTTCGGGCGCCGAGGTGCAGGTTCCCGCCAGTGCGACAGCCGCAAGCCGGGCACGGGTCCGGTCGCGGGACTCGAACAGGCGGGCGCGAGGAAAGCCGGCAAACGCCTGTTGGTAGGCGTTATCGGTGGAGTAGATCAGCACGCGGTCCCAGGCGTCGGCCTCGTTCAGCACATGGGCCACCGCTTGCGCCTGCGGCGTGGCCGGCAGTGCCTTCATGTCCAGCACGATGCCAACGGAAGGCGGGACGGCAGCCAGTGCCTGCGCCAGCGACGGAACGGGCAGCGGTCGCGAGCGATAGGGAAACGCCACGGTGCCGTCGCTCGCGGCCCGGGCGAAGTGCCAGCCCGCGTTCAGCTGTTGGAGTTGCGCCAGTGTCAGGGCCGATACCGGCCCCGTGCCCTGTGTGTTGGCGGACAGGTCCGCGAGCCGGTACAGCACGGGCACGCCGTCGCGGCTGAGCTGCACGGTCAGCCAGATCATGTCCGCCCGATGCCTGACGGACTTGCGTATGGCGAGCAGCGTGTTTTCCGGATAGTCCGCCGTTCCGCCGCGATGCGCGACGACCAGCGGCAGGCGATCGATTTCCCTTGCCGCGTTTGTGCGATCCGGAACCGGCGCACGGGTGCTGCATCCACCGGCCGCCAGAAGCAACGCGACCACGCAGGATGGCAGACGGGCTGACCTCATCGCGGGGTGCTCCAGACACTGCGCCAGAAGCTGTCGCGTGCATATTCCACCCGGCGTGAGATGCTGGCCGGCAGATAGCGGGCACCGGTGCTCTTCTGCTCGATCGCGCTGACATAGAGCAGTTCCTTGACCCGCTCCGGCATCTCGCCCGGATCCTTGCTGAAGCCGAGGATCAGGCAGCCGAGCGTCCTGTCGTAGAAATTGCTGCGGGTCCACATGTTCAGCGTGGTGAGCTTCCTGCCGCTGACGGCCACATTGACGTGGTCGCCGTCCAGGTCCTGGCGATCCCAGACGGTGAGGGTCTGGCCGTCATCCAGCTTCAGCCACAGGGACATCGGAATGCTGCCGTTCTTGACCGTCGCGCCGGCAATGTTGAAGGTCTTCCCGTCGGCGGCCGGCGGAATCGTGACGCTATGCCGCTCCACGCCCGTCTTGTCGTTTGCAATGATGCCGTAGCCGTTGACCCGGCCTTGCCCCCACAACCTGGGTCCCGCGCCGGACGGGTAGCTGACGCTCACCCTGCGCGGCGAGCTGTTGAACAGTTCAACGTCGATGCGCGAAATATTGCCGGCGGGCTGTCCGAACGGCGTGGTCACCCAGCTGGCCCAGCCGCTGCAGGTACCGTCCCAGTCGTCGGCGGTGCCGAAGGCCTGGCTGTAGACGTCCTTGTAGGGGATGGCCTTCACGCCGTCCGGATAGCGGATCGGATCGAGGCACGTCAGCAGCAGCCTGTAGTCGTCCAGCAGCAGGGTCCGCTTCTGGACAAACGGCTGCCAGTAGTTGTAGATGCCGGTGTAGTGGCGGCCCGGCGTGGCCGGCGCATTCGGCCGGAGCCGGTCGGCCTCCTGCGCAGCGACGTTGTCGAGGTAGGCGATATAGGTGGCAAGCGTGTCGCTGGTGAAGGTCACGTAGCTGCTGTAGGTCTCCGGGCTCCAGCCCCAGTCCTTGCCGTGCAGCACGCAGTCGCGCAGCAGCGAGGCGTGCAGTTGCGAGAAGATGGCGAACAGCGGCGCCAGCGTCCACGCAAAATCCGGGTTGCGGAATTCCGCCGCGGCCTGCGTCATCTGGGTATTGGTCGCGATGAACTGCATGCGGATATTGCTCACGTCTCTGGTGGCCACCGCGCCGAGATAGAGCTTCAGCGTGTTGCCGATGCCGTCGAGCTTGCTCTTGAGCAGGCTGTAGACGGCATCGTCGATCTTCCTGTCGATCATGGCCTCGACGCGCTGCCGGATCTCCGCCCAGATGTCGACGGACGGGCTCGGCCAGCAAAGGCTGACCAGTGCGGACAGCAGGCCGCCGATCTCGGGCACGGCGTCCAGCGCCAGCGAAATAATGGTCTTCAGGTCTTCGACCGGATCCAGGATCGGAAGGTCTTCGATGCCTCCGAGACCGCCGGGCGCGGTTACCGCCAGCGTTTCCAGCGGCGAAATCAGGGCCGCTGCACCGGCAGCGGGGATGGTTTTCAGCAACTTCCGACGCGTTACCATTTGGACTCTCCGGTTCCGGGAAACGGGAGTCGGCATTGTATTTACATTTGAATCCGGGGATAAGCAATAACCGGCGTCGGTATTCGGTAAATCGGTCGGATATTGATACGAGTCAAATATTGATCGGCGCCAGCCAATTCGGCTTCTGATCTGGCGATATTCCCTGGATTTTCAGTTCCTGCGTCGAATCACTATTCATCCGGAATCGGGCTGACTGTGTAATCAGATAATCCCGTCGGAATGCGCCGATCCATGATCGGGGGCTCAGGCAGGAGAGGGCATCTGGAAATGACCGGGGCGAGCCACAGGCGCGGACCTCTGGACAGATTGGCAAGGCCGGCGACACCGGCCGTAGCGAGGACAAAGAAAAAAGGCGGGGAACGCCTGAAAACGGGAGAGAATGCGGGCGGCGCGACCATGCGATGGCCGGCCCCGGCTCAATGCATCGGCAACTGGCCGATGGCGGTCAGGGCCAGCACCACTTCGGGCGACAGGCGGCGTTCGCTGCAAGGCACGCCGGCGGTTTCAAGCGTGGTCCAGAGATCCGCATCGCCGGTCACGATCCGCTGGCGGAGGTGCGCGATATAGGTGTACTCGGCGGCAGAGAGCGGGCGCGGTGCGCTGCGCAGGTCATCCAGGATGTCGCCAAGCGAAAGTTCGGGAACGGTCATACCAGTGCGTAATAGTCAGGCTGCAGCATAGGGCAACGCATGATTCTATCCATGCCATGCAGCAAACGCTTAACCATAAAGAGGCAAGAATCCCTCTAATTCCGCGAGTGTGGCGCCGACGCGTGACGGAAGTGCCGATTGATGCCGACCAGTCTGCTGAAAGGTCCTTATGCGTCGCGTGAGCCGGGTTTCGTAGCGGGCCAGGGTGTTGCGGAAAAACGCCAGTATGCGATCGGCGCATATAGCAGGACTTGTAACAGCCGGGTGGCGCGGGAATAAAACGAGGCGACTGCGCGTATACCTATTGCAGCAGGGCGCGCGCCGCCATGACTGGTCTCGGCCTGCCGCCGGCGGAGCAACGGTGTGGTTGCGCCGCCGCTCTGCCTGAAGGACGGGAGAACAGACATGAGCGTGCTGCGCATGATTTCAGCGCTGCTGCTGGCGGCGATGGCAGTGGCGGCATGTTCCGGCAACGGGACGTCGGCATCACGTGACGACGGGAGCAATAGCGGCCGCAGCAGCCGAAGCACCAGCGGCATGGGAAATACCGGATATTGACGGGGGGCAGGGCGGGTGCCGTGCGCCGGCCCGGCCGCATTGGCGGCCGGGCTGGGCAAGGCAGGAGGTAATCATCATGGGCAACACTGCGAGGAGGGCGGCGGCATGGCTGGCCGGTCTCGGGCTGTGCGCGGGCACTATCACGCCGGCGCTTGCAGAAGGGGACTGGGGCGGCGGCCCGCCGTGTCAGGAGGTCGTGGGGCAGGCTGAGATAGACGGGACGCTGCAGCAGATCGTGGGCCTGGCTTGCCTGCAACCGGACGGCACCTGGCAGATCGTCGACAGCGCCGGGGCCGGCCCGCAATACTACGCGACACCCTATTACTACGACACGCCCTGGTACTGGGCGCCGGTCGGCGTCGGGATTGGCGCCTCGGTCATCTTTGTCGATCATTTCCATCACGCGCACCCTATGCACCGGGTGTTTTTCCACCGGGGCGGCATGGGAGGCTTTCATGGTTTTGCCGGTGGACGGGGATTCCGCGCGGTGGCGCCGGGCGGCATGCGCGGCGGCGGAATGCATGGCGGCTTCCATGGTGGTGGCGGTCACCATTGATGCGTCGCAAGACAGCGGCTGACGGGGCGTTGCCGCTGGCCGGCTCCGCATTTGACAACGGCAGGCCCGTTCTATAGGGTGGCTGCTCGTTCTGTTATGCCGGCGCGCTGTCGCCGGTGCCTCCTCCCCCGGTTCCGCCCGCCATGCCCCGCAAAGCTGCCCAAGTCTCCGAAGCCGACAAGCATGCCGCCGAAGGCGGAGCCATTGCGGTCGACCGGGCGCTGTTTGTCCTGTCGGTATTCCGCCTGGGCGATACCTCGCTGGGCCTGGCGGAGCTCGCCCAGCGCAGCGGCCTCTACAAGAGCACGCTGCTGCGGCTGCTGGCTTCGCTGGAACATGCCGGGCTGGTGCAACGCCTTGGCGACGGGCGCTACAGCCTGGGGCCCGAGGTGGCCAGGCTCAATGCGGTCTATGCCGCGTCGTTCTCGCTCGAAGCGGTGGTGATGCCGGCCTTGCGCGAGCTGGTGCGCGTCACGCGCGAAAGCGCGGCCTTCCATGTGGAGCAGGGCCAACACCGGCTGTGCCTGTACCGGGTCGATTCCCCGCAACCGGTGCGCGACCACATCCGCGCCGGCGACCTGCTGCCGCGCGACCGCGGCGCGGGCGGGCGCGTGCTGCGCGCCTTTGCCGGCGAGCCCGGCGAGATCTACCAGCAGATTCGCCGCGAGGGCGTGATCGCGCTGGTGGGCGACCGCAGCCCCGATATCGCCGGCGTCTCGGCGCCGGTGTTCGGCCCGGGCAACGACTTGCGCGGCGCGCTGACGCTGACCTGCCCCACGCCCCGCTTCAGCGAAGCCTTCCGGGCCGACGTGCTGCGCGCCGCGCGCGCCCTGACGCAGGCGCTCGGCGGCAGCTTCCCGGTGGCGGAAGACCGGGCCGGCGGCGCCGGCGCGCCTGGCGCCTCCGCCTGACCCGCTTCCCTGCCGCCGCCCGCGGCCTTTCTGACTGACCACACCCCGGCTTGTCGGGGGTGCCCGCCGGCTACGCCCGCGGGCTATCATGCGCAGTTCGCTCCCCTCGCGCCCGAGCCCGACACACGTCGGCCGCTCGCATTCGGTTCTGTTAAGGGAATTCCTTGCACCTGGATCAACTGACCATTGCGGTCGTCATGATGGTGGTGTTCTCCAGCATGCTGCTGATCGCGGCTGGACTGGTCATCGCGCTGCGCGCGAGTGAGGCGGGGCGCCTCTGGGCTTTCGGGCACGTGGTGGCTTCCGCGGCCGGCCTGGCGCTGGCGGCCAGTGCGGCGGCCGGCACGCAGCATCTTGCCACGCTGGGGGCCGGCGCCTACATCATCGGCTGGCTGCTCAACTACCGCGGGGTGCGCGTCTACTACAGCCTGGCCGCGCACCCCGTGCCGCTGGCGGTGGCCGCCGTATCCGTGCTGGCACTGATGGTGACAATGGCCGGGCGGGCCGACGGGGCCACCGTGGTACTGGGCATCGCCTACGGGAGCATGGCCCTGATCTCCCTTGCGACGCTCGCCGTACTGCTGCGCGCCAGCCCCGGCCGCCGCAGCATCGGCGCGCCGCTGGTGCTGGCGGCCAGCCTGGTGCACCTGGTGACGCAACTCGCAGGCCTGAGCAAAGTGCTGCGCCCTGGCGCCGGCGCGGGCACGACCACGCTGTTCTTTGCCAGCCCCGACGGCTGGGTCTGGGCGCTGGCGCCGCTGGTGGCGGTGCTGCTCGGGCTGTTCGGATTCACGGTGATGGCGATGGAACAGATCATCGCCCGCAACGAATCCGGTGCCCGCATGGACGCGCTGACCGGCCTGCTCAACCGCGGCGCGCTGGAGCGGGCCGCCCTCGGCCTGGTATCGCGCTGGCAGCGCGACGGCCTGCCGTTGTCGTGCCTGGTGATCGACATCGACTACTTCAAGCAGGTCAACGATACCTTCGGCCATCATGCCGGCGACGCCGTGCTGCGCGAGGTGGCCCACGCCCTGGACAATTCGCGCCGGGCCTCGGACGCGGCAGGGCGCTACGGCGGCGAGGAGTTCTGCATTCTCTGCCCGCATACCGATGAACAGCAGGCCACTGCACTGGCCAACCGCATCCTGCGCAAGGTGCGCGCGATCCCGCTGCCAGGTGGCGAAGGCTACGCGAGCGTCAGCATTGGCGTGTCCCAGCTGCGCGGCGGACCGGGCAGCAAGGAAGCGTTGTGGCGTGCGCTGTTCGCCGACGCCGACCGCGCGCTGTATCACGCCAAGCAGCATGGGCGCGACCGCTACGTGCTGGCGTCGGCGATGCTGGGCATCCTGCCGGCGCAGATGCCGGTGCAGATGCCGGCCGTGCCCGAGGAGCAGATGATGGAGCCGGCGGCCTGAGGGGGCGGGGCGTCAGTCTTTGTGCCCGGGCACGTCCCGCTGCGCTTGCCCGTCATACGTCCACAGGAACTGCCGCGGAATCGGCCCCTTGTTGCGCCCGCCCTGCTGAGTCTGCTCCCAGGCATGGGCGAGGATCCCCACCGAGCGCGACAGGCAGAACAGGCCGCGTGCCAGCGGCGCCGGGAAGCCCAGTTCGGCATAGATGACGGCGGTGGCGCCGTCGATATTCATCGGGATGGGTTTGCTGCGGCCGGCGCCCAGCGCGGCTTCCACGGCGCGCGCGATCACTGCGTAGCGCCCCGGGACCACGCCGGCAGCCGCGGCCTTGTCGACCAGTTCCAGCAGGCGCGGCGCGCGCGGGTCGAGCGGGTGGAAGCGGTGGCCGAAGCCGGACACGAACTTGCCGTGGTGGTCGCGATAGTGCTGCAGTGCCGACTCCACGGCCGCGTCCTGCGTGGCGCCGGCATCGATGCGCCGGGCAATGTCCTGATACAGCTCCACCGCCTGCTCGCCGGCGCCGCCGTGGACGTCGCCCAGCACGTTGACGGCCGAGGCCATCGCGTTGTTCAGGCCCACGCCGCAGGTGGCCGCCATGCGCGCAATGGCGATGCTTGGCGCTTGCGGACCGTGGTCCACCGCGGCCATCAGCGCCGCGTCGAGCAGCTCGCCCTGGCCCGGGCCCGGCAGCTCGCCGCGCAGCATCAGCCAGATCATCTGCGCGAATGACACCTGTCCGATCAGTTGCTCGATGGGATAGCCGCGGTAGCGGATCTCGCCCGGGCGCATGTCGATGATTTCCGTTCGCCACCAGTCTTGCGAAAGCTGCTGGCCGGGGTCCATGGTGTCGCTCATATGGCGCGCTCCTGTTTCAGGGAATCGATCTCGGCGTCGCTGTAGCCGAGCGTGGCAAGGATCTGGCGGGTGTGCTCTCCGAGTTCCGGCGGCGGGGTGTCGACCGACGGCGCCTCGCGGTTGAGCTTGAAACCGGTGCGCACCACGCGGATGTCGCGGCCGACGCCGGGTACATCGGCGAAGTCCCCGATCAGCCCGCGGTCGCGGATCTGCGGATGGGCGAGCGTCTGCGGCACGCCAAGCACCGGGCCGGCCGGCACGCCGGCTTCATTGAGCAGCGCCCACCACTCACCAGCCGGCTTCTTCGCCAGCTCGGCTTCCAGCATTTGCGTGAGCGCGGCGCGGTTCTGCAGCCGCGCCTGGCGCTGGGCAAAGCGTTCGTCGGTGGCCAGCTCCGGGCGGCCCACCACGCGGCAGACTGCCTCGAACTGCTCCTGCTTGTTGGCGGCAATGTTGAGCAGGCCATCGCCGGTGTGGAAGGTGCCGGACGGGCTGGCGGTCATGTTCTCGTTGCCCATCGGCGCGGGCGCCTTCCCTGCGATCAGGTGATTGGAGACGACCCAGCCCATGGTGGCGAGCGTTGCTTCCAGCATCGAGACATCGATGAAGTAGCCTTCGGTGCGCTGGTGGTCCGCCAGCGACGCGGCGATGGCGAAGGCGGCGGTGATGCCGCCGATGGTGTCGGAGACCGGATAGCCCACGCGGTACGGGGCGGTTTCGGGGTCGCCGGTGATGCTCATCACGCCGGACATGCCCTGGATGATCTGGTCATAGGCCGGCAGGTCGGACAGCGGGCCGTCCTGGCCGAAGCCCGAGATGGCGCAGTAGATCAGGCGCGGGTTCTCGGCCTTCAGGCTTTCATAGCCCAGGCCCAGGCGTTCCATCACGCCGGGGCGGAAGTTCTCCACCACCACGTCGGCGCTGCGCACCAGCTTGCGGAAGACTTCCTTGCCGCTGGCGTGCTTGAAGTTGACGGTGATCGACTGCTTGCCCGGGTTCTGCGCGAGGAACGACACCCCCATCAGGCGCTGGTTGAGCTCGGCATCGGCGCCGAGCTGGCGGGCGAGGTCGCCGGTGCCCGGCGTTTCCACCTTGATGACCTCGGCGCCCATGTGGGCGAGCTGGTGGCAGCAGAAGGGCCCGGCCAGCACATTGGTCAGGTCGAGGACGCGGATATGGCGCAGCGGCTTTTGCATGAAGGACTTCCAGAAAAATTACTCTACCCGCGCGCCGGACTCGCGCACGATGGCGCCCCAGCGGGTGTTCTCGGACTTGATGAAGGCGGCGAGGTCCTGCGCCGAACCGCCGCGCGGCTCGCTGCCTTCTTCGCGCAGCTTGCCGATGGTGTCGGGCTGCGCCAGCGCCTTGTTGATCTCGGCGTTGAGGCGCTTCACCACCTCGGGCGAGGTGCCGGCCGGCGCTACCAGCGCCTTCCAGTCTTCCGCCTGGAATCCAGCGTAGCCGGACTCGGCCACGGTCGGCACGGCGGACAGCAGCGGCAGCCGTTTGGCGGAAGTCACTGCCAGCGCGCGGATCTTGCCGGCCTTGATCATCGGCATGGCGATCGGCGGCGTGGCGAAGTAGAAGTCGGTCTGCCCGCCCAGCAGGTCGGTGAGCGCGGGCGAGGCGCCCTTGTACGGCACGTGCAGCATCTTGATGCCGGCGCGGCGCGCAAACATTTCGCCGGTCAGGTGGCCCACGGTGCCGGTGCCGGCCGAGGCCATCGAGAGCTGCTTGCCCTTGGCCGCCGTGACGAGGTCGGCCACGGTCTTGTACGGCGCATCGGCGCGCACGATCAGCACCACCGGCTGCGCCGACACCAGCACCACGGGCGCAAAGTCTTTCACCGCGTCATACGGCATCTTCGGATACAGCGTCGGATTGATCGCCAGGTTCGCGGTCTGGCCCATGCCCAGGGTGTAGCCGTCCGGGCGAGCCTTGGCGACCGCATCCAGTCCAATATTGCCACCGGCCCCGGCACGGTTCTCCACCACCACGTTCCAGTGCGTGGCCATGCCGACCTTGTTGAACACCAGCCGCGACAGCACGTCGGTGCCGCCCGCCGGCGGGAAGGGCACGACCAGCCGCACCGGCTGGCTCGGATAGCTGTCGGCGGCCATGGCCGGCGCGGCGCCGGCCAGCAGCGCGGGCAAGGCCAGGCAAAGCAGCGCGCGGGCGCCGGTACGGGTCGGATGGATGGTGCGAATCATGTTGTCTCCAGGTCACTGTCCGGGAACGCTGCCCTGAGGCGCGCTCGCTATGTTCTGTAAGATAGAACAACGGTCTTAAAGAAAGAACAGGCCGAGAATAGGAGGCGTCGACAGGCATGTCAAGCCCGGATCGGCGGGCGTGACTGCCACTACAATGGCGGCCGGCCCGTGCCCGGCTTTTTTCCGGCGCGGGGATCTGCTGTTGCTGTACGGAAAACTGAATCGATGATGTCAAACGCTTGCGGCCTGGATTTCGGCACGTCCAACTCGACGGTGGGGTGGACCCGCCCAGGCCATCCGGCGGCGCTCTTGCCCCTGGAGGACGACAAACTTACCCTGCCTTCGGTGATCTTCTTCCATGCCGAGGATCCGCTGGTCAGCTATGGCCGCGCGGCGCTGGGCGACTACCTGGCGGGCTATGAAGGGCGGCTGATGCGCTCGCTGAAGAGCCTGCTCGGCACCTCGATGATGGACGACAGCACCGAGGTGATGGGCCAGGCCATGCCGTTCCGCAAGCTGCTGGCCCACTTCATCGGCGAACTGAAGGCGCGCGCCGAGCGCGCCGCCGGCACGGAACTGACACGCGCCGTGCTGGGCCGCCCGGTGTTCTTCATCGACGAAGACCCGAAGGCCGACCAGCTGGCCGAAGATACGCTGGCCGAGATCGCACGCGATGCGGGCTTCCGCGAGATCGAGTTCCAGTACGAGCCGATCGCGGCGGCATTCGACTACGAGGCGAAGATCAGCGGGGAAGAACTCGTGCTGGTGGCCGACATCGGCGGCGGTACCTCGGACTTTTCGCTGGTGCGCCTGTCGCCCGAGCGTGCGAAGCGCACGGACCGCCGCGAAGACATCCTGGCCAACGGCGGCGTGCACATCGGCGGAACGGACTTTGACCGCGCGCTGAGCCTGGCCAGTGCCATGCCGCTGCTGGGCCTGGGCAGCAAGCTGCGCAATGGCAAGGAAATGCCGTCGAGCCAGTACTTCGACCTGGCCAGCTGGCACACCATCAACCTGGTCTACACACGCAAGGCATGGTCGCTGGTGATGGACAATTACCGCGATGCCGCCGAGACCGACAAGCTCGACCGCCTGATCCGCCTGATCAAGGAACGCGCCGGCCACTGGCTGGCAATTCAGGTCGAGGCGGCCAAGATCGCGTTGTCGGGCACGGATCGTACCGAAGTGGACCTGCACCGCATCGCGCAGGAACTGACGCTGACGGTGACGCGTGATGACTTCGACAATGCCATCGGCAAGCTGGTGACGAAGACCGAGCACACCGTGCGCGAGATGCTGAGCACCGCAGGCGTGGACGCCGGTTCGGTCGACACCATTCTCTTTACCGGCGGTTCCAGCAGCGTGCCGTTGCTGCGCCAGCGGCTTGGCGAGTTGTTGCCTGGTGCGCGGCGGGTGGAGGGGGATCTGTTTGGGGGGATTGGTTCGGGGCTGGCGCTGGATGCGGCGCGCAAGTTTGGCTGAGGAGGAGGCTGCCAAAGGGTTTGCTAGTAGGAAGCGCTAAACAGTATGAGACATGGGATCCACTTGACACCCAAGGTCGGCGAGGCGTTTGAGCAGGCGGCGGATGGTCTTGTTGA
>NZ_JWMA01000146.1 GCF_000812465.1 Cupriavidus sp. IDO
ACGACCCGCACGCACATGCGCACGGGTCGTTAAGTCTCGACCTTCTCGTTACACCGTTCGGTTCCTGAGAAAGGACCTTAACTGAACGGCATTACAGCCACTGTCGAGCATTTTGCCCTGGGCATGCGCGACACGCCACCAGACGCGCAGTCGTTCGAGCAGCACTGGCGAGAGCATGGCGTAGCGGTCCTTGCGGCCCTTGCCCTGTTCGATACGCAGGGTCATGCGTTCACTGTTGATGTTGGTCACCTTCAACGCTACCACTTCGCTAGCGCGCAGGCCGGCGCCGCAGGCCACCGCGAGCGCGGTCTGGTGCTTCAGGTTCCCGGCGGCAGCCAGCACGCGAGCGACTTCGTCGGGGCTGAGTACCACCGGCAGAATGCGTGGCACGCGCACCGGACGCATCTTGGTCATGCGTTGGGCGTCGCCGAGGGTCACTTCAAAGAAGAACTTCAATCCGGTGATCGCGGCATTGAGCGAAGCCGGAGAGATGCCGTGATCGACCAGATGGAGTTGATAGCGCCGCAGGTCTTCGGTACTGGCCGTGTCGGGAGAGCGGCCGAGAAAGACCGTGAACTGGCGCACGGCGCGGATGTAGTGGGTCTGGGTCTTGTCCGCAAGCTTGCGCATCCGCATGTCTTCGATCATGCGCTGGCGTAGCGGACGGTTGAGTCACTTTGCAGCTTGGCCGGAGGGTTACTGTGCGAGCGGTTTGGTCCATCGACCCCTCGGTCATTCGCACACTGCTTTGCGAACGACCGAAGTTCGGTGCCGATCCAGCCGCTCCAAAACTGAACACATCGATTCAAATTACAACGCTCCACGAGGTGTATCTGATGGACAGCGTCTGAAAAAGACGTCGCCAGACACGGGTACGGTTCATGCGTCAAGGCTTGCGAGGACAGGAGACCTCATATTCATTACAACCTTGGAGACGACATGACCCACCTGAACATCGCTAATCGCGTCGACAGCTTCTTCATTCCCTGCGTGACCCTCTTCGGTCCAGGCTGCGCGCGCGAGACGGGCGCTCGCGCCAAATCACTCGGGGCCAGGAAGGCTCTCATCGTCACGGATGCCGGCTTGCACAAGATGGGGCTCTCCGAGGTCGTCGCGGGGCACATTCGCGAAGCCGGGCTCCAGGCCGTCATCTTTCCGGGTGCTGAGCCCAATCCCACCGACGTGAACGTTCACGACGGCGTAAGGTTGTTCGAGCGGGAAGAATGCGACTTCATCGTTTCGCTCGGCGGCGGCTCATCGCACGACTGTGCGAAAGGCATCGGCCTCGTTACCGCCGGAGGCGGACATATCCGCGACTACGAAGGCATCGACAAATCAACGGTGCCAATGACGCCGCTGATTTCGATCAACACGACCGCTGGCACTGCTGCGGAAATGACACGCTTTTGCATCATCACTAATTCGAGCAATCACGTGAAGATGGCAATCGTCGACTGGCGTTGCACGCCGTTGATCGCCATCGACGATCCGAGCCTGATGGTCGCGATGCCGCCCGCCTTGACGGCGGCGACCGGCATGGACGCGTTGACTCACGCCATCGAGGCATACGTTTCCACTGCCGCCACGCCGATTACCGATGCCTGTGCGGAAAAGGCGATCGCGCTGATCTCAGAATGGCTGCCCAAAGCTGTCGCGAACGGGGACTCGATGGAGGCACGTGCCGCCATGTGCTACGCCCAATACCTTGCTGGTATGGCCTTCAACAACGCATCGCTCGGTTACGTGCACGCGATGGCTCATCAACTCGGCGGCTTCTACAATTTGCCCCACGGTGTGTGCAACGCGATCCTGCTGCCGCATGTGTCGGAATTCAACCTCATTGCCGCGCCGGAGCGCTACGCGAGAATCGCCGAACTGCTAGGCGAGAACATTGGGGGCTTGAGCACGCATGACGCCGCCAAAGCTGCCGTCTCGGCGATCCGGACCCTTTCCGCCTCGATTGGCATTCCGGCGGGTCTGGCGGGTCTGGGCGTCAAGACGGAAGACCATGAAGTGATGGCAAGCAATGCGCAAAAGGATGCTTGCATGCTGACGAATCCGCGCAAGGCCACGCTGGCGCAAGTCATGGCAATCTTCGCTGCGGCGATGTAATGCGTATACCCCCTGCTGCGAAGGCAGGCGGGGCCAAAAGTGCGTCGGGAAGCCTTGATGCGCTGGGCTTCTGCCGTGGTTGTGCGCGCACATGCAGCCATCGTCTTTTGCCTGCCCGGTTCTGGACGCCAGCATCCCTGGCACCTGATGGACGCGCACCGCATGACGGAAATCGCGCCGCGCGAGCGCCTGCAGGTCAATGACGGGGAGGGCATGGTCGCCGCCGCAGTGCTCGGCTTGGGCATTTGCCAGGTCCCGGACAAGATGGTCGATGAAGAACTGGCAGGTGGCACGCTGGTTAAGCTGCTGCCCGGACACCGACCGCCGGCCATGCCCATCAGCATCGTGATGCCCTCCGTGCGCCTGCAGCCGCCGCGCGTGCGGGCCCTGCGGATGCACTGGGGCAGCTGGAAAGACGATAGCGCGATGCGGCCGCCGTCAGCCGTTGAATGCGCCGCCGGCCAATGCCTTCCCAAAGAACGACTCGTCGCCGATCTGTCCGCCCTTGAGGATGATCTCCAGGCCATCCCGCTGCGGCAGGCGCGAATACGCGCGGCACAGCGGGGCGCCGGGTGCCGTGGCAGCGTCGGCCGCCAGCGCCGAGATGCCGAGCATGCTGGCCACCTCCCCGGAACTGTCACCGCCCGCCACCACCACCCGCCGCAGTCCGGTGCGGTCGAGCAGGCGCCTCATGACTTCCGCCAACGCGGTGCCAACCTCGCGCGCGGCATCGGCCCGGGTCAGGCCGGCATCGCGCGCGAGCGTCTCGAAGCCGAGGACGGCGGGGTCGTCAGGTCCCGCAGCGCTGTAGACAAGGGGGCTGATGCCGCGGCGGATGCTGTCGCACGCCAGCCCGACCACGCGCTCGATCTCGGCTTGCGCGGTGCCGGCGTGCAGGATCTGCCAGAGGTCCAGGCGTTCGGTGGTAAAGCCATTGCGCGCCGCCCACGCAATCTGTGCGGCCGTCACGGGGGAGCAGCTACCGCTTACCACCGCAATCACCGATGCGGGCGCGGCGGGGGGCAGGCCCGTCTGCTGCGGAATCCAGCCGCGCTCTCGCCAGTAAGCCGTGAGCGCATATTGCAGGCCGGACGACGAGGCCGTGAACACGCCGCTGCCTTTGCCTTCCCAAACCAGTTGGCCGGCTGCGAGCAGGGTCGCGTCGTCCAGCACGTCGATCAGCACGACCGGCGCCTCCTTATTGTTGTCAGCGGCGTGGGCAGCGACGTGCCCGGCTCCCATTCCCGCTTGCAGCCGCACCATGTCGACCAGCGTGACGGGGCGCGTCGTCTGCTGGCGCAGGTGCACGCGTAGGTCGGCCTCGGCCATCGGCGTCACCGGGTGACGCGACATGGTCGGATGGCGATCGAGCCGATAGCCTTCACCGCCGATGGCGGCAAACAGATTGCCGAACAACTGGTAGCGTTTCAACCGCGGCGCGCCAACCACCATCGGTACCCATCGACCGCCGACTGTCTGCACGCCCAGGTCGATGGCCTTTCCGATCGAACCGATGGCCGGCGAGGAGTCGAAGGTCGAGCAGATCTTGTACTGCAGGACAGGCGCACCAAGCTGCTTCAGGCTGGCGAATGCCTTCGGCAATTCAGTTTCCATCCACTCGGGGCTACGGCCGCGGGCGGAGCCCGCAAGGCCGACGCAGCGTGCCTCAGGGAAGCGCTTGAGCAGTTCAGCGGTGGGCGGCTCCAGGCATAGCACGGTGGGAATGCCGGCTGCCGCCATGACTTCCATGGCATCGGTGGAGCCGGTGAAGTCGTCCCCATAGTAGGTCAGTAGCAGGCCCGCAGGCAGGCCAGCGGTCGAGGACGCGCTCATCGCCAGAACTCCATAGCCTGGCGCAACGCGCTGCTGGTGGCCGCATGCCGCGCCAGGGGAATCTGGTTGACCGCCGCGACCCACGCTTCGCGCAAGGCTTCCACCCCTGCCGAAACGCCGGCCGGATGGCCGAAGATGCCGCCGCCCGCGGTGTGGATCAGGTCTGTCGTCCCCAAGGCCCGATAGGTGTCCTCGGCCTGCAGGCCGGTCTGTCCCGAGCTGAACACTGGCATGGCCGGCATGGCGGCCTCGGGCATGACTGGCGCGAGCACCGCTTTTGCCGCGGCAATGACGCTTTCGTCCGCTTCGCTGAATTTGTTGCGCAAGCCGTTCACGTGAAGATGATCGGCGCCGGCAAGCCGCCAGATCTTCTGCCAGGGACCATAGTCCCAGCCGAGGGCGGGACTGCGCGACAGGTACCCCCAACCCGCGCGGTGGGCATGGATGGGCAGTTGACTGTGCCGGCGCAACTCCTGCAGCCCGACGATGCCGACCGAGTTGAGGCAGACCATGACACAAGTCCCGCCCTGTGCCAGCACATGGTCGTGCCGGCGCTTCATCTGGTCCAGGTCACCAGTCAGGTTGAAGGCGACCATCGCCTTGCGGCCGCTGCGCTGCGCTGCCTCGTTGACCACGCGCATCACCGCTGTCACCCGCTCGTCGAAGGGGCAGAAGCTGCCGTCGGCCTGCAGTTCGTCGTCCTTGATGAAGTCGATGGCACCGGCCACCAGTTCCCGGACTTGCTGCGCCGTCTGCTCGACGGAGAGCCCGACACTCGGCTTGATGATGGTGCCGATCAGCGGACCGGTTGTGACACCGGCCAGCTTCCGTGTGCCGTCGATGCCGAAAGCCGGTCCCTGGTACGCGCGGGCAAATGAAGCCGGCAGTTGCAGGTCCGTGATGCGCAGCCCGCTGACCTGCCGGAGTTCGAAGAGATTGCCCGCGATGGTGGACATCAGGTTCGGCAGCGACGGGCCGAGATTCTCGAGCGGCCACGAGATCTGCAGCGCGCAGCGGTGATAGACATCGGATGGCATTCCGCCAGGCAAGCTCGGCTTGTCGACGGTCTCCAGCACTTCGAGGCGCTCGACGCGCGCTCCCGAGCGCTGCTTGAGTTCGGGCGTCTCATTCGGCAATGCGATAAAGGTGCCGCTCGACTGCTCGCCGGCGATGACGTCGGCCGCGCGCCGGGGGTCGTCGCCGGTTTCCAGCCAGTAGCTGGCGTAGATTCGTTCGCTCACTCATTGCTCCTGCTCTGGGTTCCTGCTGCCGGTCGGCCCGGCAGCATGGCTCGCCTCGGTTGGCTGTGGGGTCAGGTGATGCGGCGGATGCTCTCGGCAATCTCTTCGCGGTCGAAGACCTTGATCCAGTCGTCGCGCATCAGCCGCGGCTTGCCGAACTCGATGGCCTTGTTGCAGGCATCGGAGAAGGCGCCTGGAATTTCGTTGAAGATCACCGCGCCGAGGATGTTCATGTGACCGAGCAGGAAGTCGCGCGCCGCCTCCTTCGGCACGCCGCGGCGAACGGTTTCGTCCATCGCTTCGCGCATCACTTGGAGCAGGGTGGCGCAGATCGTCTCCGACAGGCCCGGCTCCAGCAGGGCCATCTGGTCGACGGTCAGGCGATAGGAACGGAGAATCGGGGCATAGATCACCTTCGCCACGGCTTCGCCCAGGTCGAATGCTTCCTCGGGGCCCTGCATCAGCGCGCTGGTGATCGACTGCTTCGCGGCGCCGCCGCCGAAGTAATCTCGACGCGCCTCGGGGTCGGTCTCGTCGTTGAAGATCAACGGGTGGCAGGGGTGGGCGACAAAGTAGGTCAGATCCGGCCGGTCGGGCAAATGACCCGCGAACGGTGCGGCAGCATCGAGGGTCATGACCATGGTGCCGGGCCTCAGCTGCGGCGCAATCTGGGCAGCGATCTTGCCGATGATGGTATCGGGCACGGCCAGGATCACCACATCGACATTGTCCAGGGCGGCTTCGGTGCTCACGCATTCGAGGCCGAGTTCGTCCTTCAGGCGCTTCTTGCCGACCTCGCTCACCTCAACGTGGCTGACGCGAT
The DNA here is from genome assembly GCF_000812465.1 of Cupriavidus sp. IDO. Classification (GTDB taxonomy): domain Bacteria; phylum Pseudomonadota; class Gammaproteobacteria; order Burkholderiales; family Burkholderiaceae; genus Cupriavidus. The sequence goes on from NZ_JWMA01000146.1 coordinate 6,010, forward strand.
AGTCCGACTTGAGCAGGTTTTTGGCCAGGCGCACACCCATCTTGCCGCCGGCGCCAAACAGGGCGATTTTCTCTTTCATGCTGGTTCTCCAGTTGGGCAGGCATCGCGATACCAATGCGCTGCGAATTCATTTCAGGTTGGTCTTTGGTTCCAGCACGCCGTTTCGCTCTGGCGCGGGCTGCTTCTCCCGGGCGGAGATGGCAAAGACGAGCACCGCGGAAAGCAGCATGAAGCCGCCGACGATGAACATGGGCACCTGGTAGGAGCCCGTCGCGTCCTTGACCGCGCCGGTCACAAACGGGGCGGCGAATCCCGCAAAGTTGCCGATGGTGTTGATGAGCGCAATACCCGCTGCGGCGCCGGCGCCGGAAAGGAAGCGCGCCGGGATCGACCAGAAGTTGGGCAGGGCGGAGAAAATGGCGCAGGCCGTCACGGTGATCACAGCCACGGTCGCGGCGGGCGATTGCATGTACAGCGCCACGGGGATGCTGACGGCGCCGATCAGCGCGGGCACGCCCACATGCCACGGCCGCACGCCGCGCCGGGTCGCATCGCGGCTCCACAGGAACAGTGCGAGCGCCGCGGGCAAATACGGGATGGCGGTGATCCAGCCCTTCTGGAAGACGTCGAACTTGGTGCCGTATTGCGCTTCGAAGCCGCCGATGATGGTGGGCAGGAAGAACGCGAGGGCATAGAGGCCGTAGATCAGGCCGAAATAGGTCAGCGCCAGAACCCAGACGCGGCTGTCGCGCAACGCCTGGCCAGCCATGCGGCCATGCGAGTGGGGCTTGATCTTCTCTTCTTTGTCCAGTTCAGCGCTGAGCCAGTCGCGCTCCGCCTTGGTCAGCCATTTGGCGTGTGCAGGCTTCTCGGCCAGGTAGAACCACGCGACCACCCCAATTACGATGGCCGGCACCGCCACGCCAAAAAACATGATGCGCCAGCCGGCCAGCCCGAACAGGCCGTGCGCCTCGATCAGCAGCGCGGCAACTGGCGCGCCGATGACGGTGGTGAGGGGCTGCGCCAGATAGAACAGCGCCAGCACGTGGCAGCGATGGCGGGCCGGCACCCACATGCTCAGAAAGAGGATGGCGCCCGGAAAGAACCCGGCTTCGGCAACGCCCAGCAGGAAACGCAGCAGGTACAGGCCTTCGATGCTGCTGACCCAGGTGAACAGGATGGCGACGATGCCCCAGGTCACCATGATGCGAGCCAGCCAGCGGCGGGCGCCGTATTTGTGAAGCGCGAGGTTGCTGGGAATCTCCAGCAGGATGTAACCGACGAAGAACACGCCGGCAGCAAAACCGAACTGCGCGGCGCTCAGGCCCAGGTCCTTCGTCATGCCGTTGGGGCCGGCAAAGGATATGGCGGTCCGGTCCAGGAAGTTGATGAAGAACATCAACGCAATGAACGGTACGAGCCGGAGCGATACCTTGCGGATCGCGGACCGCTCGATGGCGGTGGTTCCAGTGTTTTCCACGTTGTCTCCTGTAGGGGTCGCACGCCAGCCCGGTTGGCGGACGGCGTTTTGACGCAGTCTTCCGCTGCTGTCTTGGTGTAATGGTATGATGAGTACACCATCACGCCAAGCTGCATTTTGTCGGGGTTTACGCGAGCGCCCAAAATGGGCGCAGAAAAGCGCTTAGAGGAGTCAGCGGAATGCCGGGGCTAGAACTGGCGTGAACTAGCGGGAGGGAATGCGGGGGCCGGCTTCAACATGCCGGCCGGGCCAGGCAAACGCTGCCCAAGGAGATCGGAGATAAAGCGGCGGCTACGAGATATCCGCTGTGGAGCCGTTCAGGGTCCGGTAGAGCGCGTTGGCTCGCGTGAGGTGCTCGCGCATGGCGCGCGAAGCCGCATCGCCATCATGGGCGGCCACTGCGTCGATGACACGTTGGTGTTCCAAGAGCGTCAACGCCTCGGCGCCGGGTGCACGCACGATGCCCCGGTAGTACTCGCGCGCCCACTCGAACAAGGCCTGGACGATGGCGGGAAAAATGGGATTTCCACTGATGCGTGCCAGTTCACAGTGGAAGGCCATGTCGCGCGTCAGGAAAAGCGCCGAGTCGTCCTTGGCCTGGCGCTGTTCTTCCAGGCGGGCTTGCAGGCGTTGGATGTCGTCAGGCGTCGCATTGGCGGCGGCGAGTTGCGCCATCCCGCATTCCAGGAACACACGCGCGCCCTTCAGGTGTTCCAGCGAGTCCGGGTCAGAGCGCAGCAGATGCTGCGCACCGGCGCCGATCTGCTGAATCAGGCGTTGCGGGGTCGGAATCACGACCCGCGCACGCTCGCCATGCGCGATTTCAATGATCCCGGCGCGTTCCAGCGCCTGGAGCGCCTCGCGGATGGCTGGTCGACCTACACCGTAGTACTCCATGAGATCGCGCTCGGCTGGCAACTGTTCGCCAGGGGCGATCTCGCCGTTGCGGATGCGCTCGGTGAGCCTGTCCAGCACGTCCTCAAATAGGCGGCGCCGTTGAATGGGTTCGCTTGTTGGCATGGTCCGTCTGATCTTGATGTCATCAGACCATATGATGGCATGAACTGTCGGATGGCAAGCCGGCATCGCCTTTGACGAACCGGGTCGTCCAAATAAAGTGATCGGGACAGTCGTTGCTCGCAGGTGCATGGCTCGCCAGGCTGGGACAGGGTTTGTTGCTGTTCTTTTGGCCGCAGGCCTGCGCGATTGCCAAAGAGACCCGTTTTACGCCAAGGTTAGTTGCGCTTGGATGGCTTGAGCGCACATGCACCCTCGCCAATCAAGGCCACGGCCAACGCGGACAGTGCGAGAAACACCGGATACTCCCAACCGCAGTTGGTGTTGGTGAAGCTCCAGCCGTTGCCGAAGTGGACCGTTGATGCGACGAACAACTGGACTGCCGCGATCGCTCCTATCCAGCGCGCATACACTCCAAGCACGAGCAAAACGCCCGCGAGGATTTCGAAGGCAATCACGGGATAAGCCAGGAAGCCGGGAAACCCCACGGACTGGAAAAATCCAGCGGTGCCGGCCGGCGTGAACACCAGCAGCTTTGTCAGGCCGTGGGCAAGAAACATGGCGCCCAGTGCGATGCGCAGTAGAAGGGCGGCATAGGGCGCGGTGCGATTTTGACATCCTCCCACGGCCTGAAGGCCGGGGATTCCTACGGCGCTAAAGGCGCGGCATTAAGCCGCCCCTTAGTCGCTTCGGTGGGTTCCTGCTGCTGGCGGCATGACTGCACCGCTCACTTCACAGGCGAACCGGGCGTGTCCCGCCCTTAGAACATTGATCGCGCCGACCATATCGGCGTTCTCCTCGAAACTACATTCCGCGCACTCGAACCGGGCTTGCGTCTGCCGGTTGTCCGCTGACACGTAGCCGCAGCCGCGGACAGGTGCGACTCGTGTTCTGCGGCGATACAGCGATGAGCCAGCCCCCATTCCACGCCAGCTTGTAGCCCAGTTGGCGCCGGAATTCGAACCAGCCCTGATCGAGGATGGACTTGTTCAGGCCGGACTTGGCCCGAACGTTCTGCCGGACACGGTGCCGTCGCTGCATCAGGCGATACGATGGATTGCCACCCTGGGCGGCTACCTGAATCGCCGTCATGATCCACCACCCGGCGCCACGGTCATCTGGCGAGGCTTCCTCGTCTTGCACGAAATCACCGAGATGTTCCGAATCTTTAATTCAGGCCCATAACTTGTGGGTAAAGCTCAGCCCTGAAGGACGGGGCTTGCCGCGCACCGGGTCAGTCAAGGTGTAGCGTCTGGTTCAGCCACCGGACAAAGTCCGTGACTTCCTCGGCGATGATTTCGTGGCCCATGTCGTAGATGTGCGTTTGATGAGGGACTGCCAGTTGCTCCAGCAGCGCATTGGCCTGGTCGGCCCAATATTGCGGCAACTTGTCGTCGTGCCGACCGTGGGCAATAAACGCGGAAAGCGAGGCCAGAGCGTGCGCAGGCGCGATATCCTTTTCCAGTTCCGGCAGAATCCGGCCACTGAGCAGCCCGAATCCTTCAACTTTCTGAGGCGCGCTCAGGCCCACGCTGGCGCTGAGGATGCCCCCTTGACTGAAGCCGGCGATGACCGTGGGCAGCGCTGGCAGTGCGTCGAGAAAACTCAGTAGCAGGCGACGGCTCGAATCGGCCTCTTGAGCGTCGATGCGAGGGCCATCGCTTGTGAAATGGACTTGGAACCAGGCATAGCCTTGTGGCCCGACCTGCCGGGGCGCTCGCAGGAGCAAGACCTCCAGATTCGAAGGCAGATAGCGGCCAAGCGCGGCGAGGTTCGATTCATTGCCACCGACGCCATGGAGCAGCAGAAGCCGAGCGCGGGGCTTGCCTGTCAGGCTGCGTTTGCGAAAGAGCAGCCCGGATTGCGATTCGACCTCAAGGTCGGAAAAAGTGATGTCTTGATTCGTCATGTGTTACCTCGGTGTGCTGTCGATGTCCGGCGAACTGAAAACATAGCTGTCCATGGCAAGTACGCCGTGTGCGATGCCGCCCTCCAGTACACGCATCGCGTATGGCTCGCCGGCGGCTCCCAATGCGAAGAACAGCGGGAGGAAATGCTCATCGGTGGGATGGGCGCGCACCGCTTCGGGCGCCTGTTTTCGATAGTCCATCAGCGCGGCAATGTCTGCGTGACGTAGCGTGTCGGCGGTCCATTTGGCAAATTCCTCCGCGTAGGGGGCAACGGCACCGGAGGAGCTGCGGAACTCGTAGAGGTTGTGGGTCAGGCTGCCGGATCCAATGATCATCACGCCGTGGTCGCGCAGCGGCCGCAGCGCTTGTCCCAGGCGCCAGGCTCCCGATGGATCGAGTGGCATCGGCAGGGAGACCTGTACGACCGGTACGCTGGCGGTGGGAAGCAGATGCAGCAGTGGTACCCAGGCACCATGGTCAAGACCGCGATGGTCATCCATCATGGCGGGCCAGCCGCTGTCGCTGAGCAATTCACGAATGTGTTCGGCGAGCTCCGGCTTTCCTGGGGCCGGATAGCTCAGACGGTATAGCGCTTCCGAAAACCCGCCGAAGTCATGGATAGTTTCCGGCGCCTTGCTACCGGTGACCCGCACCCCGCCACGCGTCATCCAGTGAGGCGAGACAACGATAACCGCGCTGGGGGAGGGCAGTTCTCGTCCGAGCGCGGCCAGCTTCGCGCCGGCCAGGCCCGGTTCGATGGCGAACGTTGGCGCGCCGTGGGAAATGAACAGGACAGGGTACGGATGGCTCATTGCCTTGCCTCGGTGGTGAGTGACTTATGGATCCAGGCAGGCGCGATCGACGTGCCAAGTCTGGCGCCATAGCCGAGGTAAATATTCAGACCGGCAAGCGGTTCCAGGTAACGTGCGTTCACGAGCCCGCCTGCATCAACGGTGTCGAACCCCATGCTCTGCGCCAGTGCAATGGCGGTTTGCTTGGCGCGCGGACTATCGCTGGCAACGAATACGCTGCCTCGTTGGTCGTTTGCAAAGAGGGCGCCGTCGGCCAGCACTTGGGCGAAGAGCGTGTTGAAGGCCTTGACCAACGGCACGCCCGGGACAGCCTTGGCAATCTCTTCTGCGGCGCTGGTGTTGTGACCGATCGTCAGGCCCATGTAGTCCGCCGTTAGCGGATTGGTAATATCGATCACTACCTTGCCGGCGAGGTCACCCACCGCGCGCAGCGCGTCAAAGGCGTCGGCATACGCAGTCGCCAAAATCACCACGTTGCTGTCGCCGACAGCTTGATCGGCGGGCAACGCTTGAACATTGGAAAACTGGTTGGCCAGCGCTTGCGCCTTGGCAAGGTCACGGCCCGTGACGCGAACCTTATGCCCGGCTTTGTCGAGCTGAGCCGCAAATGCGGCACCCATGTTGCCTGTGCCGATAACCGTGATGTGCATGTTGCCTCCAGCGGAGCAGTGGGAAGATGGGTCCAGTTTATAGGTTCATTTTTTGGGATAAAGATGCTTAAATGCGATATATAGTTCCGATTAGTGGGATGATATGGATCGAGCACTCGAGATGCTGGTCTTCTGCACGGTCGTGGAAAAAGGCAGCTTCATCGCTGCCGTGGAACCGCTGGAGATGTCCAAGGCAGCGGTGTCGCGCTACGTCAATGCGCTGGAATCGCGGCTTGGCGTGCGGTTGTTGCACCGGACCACGCGACGCCTGTCCTTGACCGAGGAAGGGCGCGATTTCTACCAGCAGGCGCGAGAAATCCTGGCGTTGATGGAAGTCGCGGAGAACGCGGCGGCGTCTGGATCGGACGAACCGGTGGGTGTGTTGCGTGTCAATGCGCCACTTAGTTTTGGGGTTCAGCATCTCGCGCCGTTATGGGCCGCCTTCATGGCCGCCTACCCGAAGATAGAGTTGGATATCAGCCTGAACGACCGGGTGGTCGATCTTGTCGAGGAGGGCTTCGACGTCGCGGTGCGCATCGCGCGCATGGAAAGCTCATCGCTGATCGGGCGACGCCTGGCCAGCACGCGAATGCGGCTGTGCGCCGCACCGGCATACCTGTCGCGCCACGCGCCATTGCTCACCCCGGACGACTTGGTTGCGCATCACGTCATTGCTTACAGCAACTTCGCCTCGCGTAACGAATGGAGTTTCACGGGGCCAAATGGGGAAGTGAGCACGGTTCAGACGCGCGCAACGGTGCGCTGCAACAACGGCGATACGTGCAGGGCGATTGGGCTCAGCGGGGGTGGCATCCTGCTGCAGCCAAGCTTCATGCTTTATGAAGATTTGCGACGAGGGGATCTGGAGGAAATCCTGCCGCAGTATCGTTCCGTCGAACTGGGCATCTACGCGGTGTATCCTTCGCGCAAGCATCTGGCACCAAAGGTTCGAGCGCTGATCAATTTTCTTGCCGAGCGCTTCGAAGGCGTCAACTGGGATGATTGAGCGTCGAGATGGCGGCCGGCGCAGCCCTATAGCGCGCCATTCGAATTGGCACGTCATCAGCATGTCTACTTTGGCGGATGCTAGGACGGCATAGTCGGCGGGCGTCCGTCGCCGGGATGTATCCGGCGCTTGAAGGGCATGGTCCGGAGCGGTGAAGCCATTCCTGTGGCAAGATCGCCATAATTGTTGCGATAGAGACTTTGCGTCCCGTGGTTGGTAGACATGATCGAGCGATTGGCGGAAGACGCTGTCCTCACGCTGGTGGACAGCTTGCCGGATACGGCCTTCCTGGTTGACAAGGCCGGGAAGATCAAGTACGTCAATGCCATGTGCACTGGCGCGTTGGGCTATTCGCAATCCGAGATCATCGGACGGTCAATGATCGAGCTTGTGGTGCCGCGTGACCGCGACAAGACCCTCAAGGAAGCCAGGGAAGTGATGGCCGGGCACAGGCGGACGGGGTTTGAGAACCGGTATCAGCACCGCGATGGCAGCGACATCCATCTCTCTTGGTCGGCGCGCTGGCTGGAATTGCATCAATTGCGGCTTGGTATTGCGCACGACGTCACGGCTCTGCGGCAACCGGCGTGCGACCACCTCATTCCGGCTGCATTGCTGGAAGCGCTCGAGCCACACGAACAGAAGGTCCTGTTGTTGCTGCTGACGGCGGCGTCTGAAAACCAGATCGCCGGACGCCTGGGCCTGACCGCGTCCACCACGCAAGCCCATATCACCAGCATCTTCCGCAAGCTGGGCGTGCGCGGGCGCATGGGGCTGATGAGCCTGTGCCTGCGCAGCCTTGAGAGGAAATGAGGAGTCACGCGCCGTCTTATCAAGCTGCTGCAGGAAACCTACAAGTCACTGACACGGCATAGCTCCATGAAAAGCGAGAGCGCGTGTTGCCCCCGATACGCTCGCGCTTACGCATCGATACGAAAGGGCAGGTGTCGGCTATGGCACGGGCAGTTCAGTTCTCGTCGACCGAGAATTCGTACTCGACTTCCTCGGTAGCGGTTGTTCGCCATGGCTCTGAGTCGTGCTCCCGCGGCCTATGGCTTGTCCGAAATCGTTGGCGAACATTGACGCGAGCAGCCCCTCGGCTGCTCAACTGGCTGACATCGAATTACTTTGCACCGGACTTCACTTCGATGTCGAACAGGTTTTCACGCCCAGAATGCTGTAGGCGGGACAGACGCGCACGATTCCGGTAAGAAGCGGCAGCACGCCAATCCAGCCCCAGATGCCAATGCGTCCGGTTGCGGCCAGACCAATCAGAACCAACCCGATAACAATCCGGAGGATTCTGTCGATGGTTCCAACATTTACTTGCATTGCGGGCTCCTTGCCAATAATAAGACGGTGTGGATGAAAAGCCGAATGGATCTGCTGCGCAGTACATTCAGCTTTTGAAGCGAGCGCTACTGAAATAGTCTCGCCTCTTGCTGGACGCCGGATCTTGATATAGCGCAATCTCGTGCGGAACGACGGCGCCCCGACTGAAGTTAGCGTGCATCCTTCGGGCGGTCCCCCTTGGGCCAGTCTTTCACTCGTGCGGCGTAATCTGGCCTCGGCTGCTGCGTGAAGTAAGCGGCGACGTCAACCGCATCCTGGGCTGAAAGCGTCCCACCCTGCCCAAGTGGCATGTTGTGCTTCACGAAGGCGGCCGCCGTGTACAGGCGGGCCATGCCAGCGCCCACATTGAACGAGTCGTTACCCCAGACCGGAGGAAAGACATAGCCGCCTTGCGGATTCTTGGTACCCTGGCCTTCGGCACCGTGGCAGGATGCGCATTGCGTGGTGTAGATGGCTTTGCCATGGGCTGGGTCGGGCTTCAGGGATGTGTCCATTTTTTCAAAACCTCGACCAGTCACATTGGTGCCGGTCGGGACACCCGTGGACAGCCACTTCATATAGGCCATGATGGCATTCATTTCCGCCGAGTCGAACGCCAGCGGCTTGCCATTCATCGAACGCTGAAAGCAATCGTTCACGCGCTCCTGGAGCGAAATGATCTTGCCGCTGCGGGATCGGTATTCCGGAAAGGCGCCGGCAAGGCCTACCCACGGGGATGCATAAGCGGTTGTGCCGGCGTTCAGGTGGCAGCTCGTGCAGTTCAAGCCGTTGCCGACATTGTTTGGAAGTTGCTTGTGCGTATCCGTCAGCAATGCCTTGCCACGCTTGATGGCGTCCCCCATCGGTCCCTTGGGAATCGAGGCCTCGTCAGGTACGGGCATCGGCACGCTTGGCGACTGAGCGAGCGCTGGCGCACTGGCCGCGGCCAGCAGGGTTATGGCCAGCGCATGCAATTTGATCTTGTTCACGACTTTCTCCTCGGAATAGGCGGTATTGACTATTTGTACTTTGGTTGTTCGCATCTAGGCGGCCAGTGCGACGTTCACTGCCATGCCGATGGCGATCAGTCCGGACACCAGCGCAACGCCCTGTTGCAGCCTGTGGCCGCTTAACCGGCTGGCAATGCGCCAAGCGGCCAGCATGGCAATCATGGTGCCTGCGGCAAACGGCACGCCGACCTGCCAGTTCATACGCACGGCAATGGCGGTCGAGATGACGCCGGATGCGGACACCAGCGAAATGACCGCAAGGGATGTCGCCACAATGGCGTGCAGCGGGGCGTTGGTAGCCTTCTTGAGCGCCGGGACAATGACGAAGCCTCCGCCGACGCCAAGCAGCCCGGAAAGAATGCCGGCGCCTACACCCGACAGTGTGAGGGCGCGGGTCCAGGAGGCGGTCCAGACAAATCGGCCAGTACGGCTATCCAGTTGGCAAGGCGGCAATGGCTGGCTGGGTCCCGTCGGGAGTTGCGGCTTGCTCCCGTTCGGCTGCCTGAACATCCGCAGCGCCATATCGCTGCCAGTGCTGGCGCCTTACGCCCGTTGCATGCGCGATTTGCCCCGCTCCGCGACTTCGAACACGACCATGCCCGCCACCATGGCCGCCACAAAGCCAATGGCCTTCGGATAGCCCGCACCTAGGGCCACTAGCGCGGGACCAGGGCAGAAGCCCGCCAGCCCCCAGCCGACGCCGAAGGCGGCGCTGCCCAGTACCAGCCGAAGCGTTACGGTTGTGCTGGCCGGCAGTTGCATGGGCAGCCCCAGGAAGGAGCGCTTGCGGTGTTTGGCGATGAGAAAGGCGAGGGAGCCAATGGCAATGGCACCAACCATCACAAAAGCGAGGGACGGATCCCAGGTTCCTGCAAGGTCAAGAAAGCCCAGTACCTTGGCCGGGTTGGCCATGCCGGAGACCATCAGGCCAATGCCGAATAGCAGGCCTGCGAGGAGTGCAGTCATGGCGGTCATATCAGCCTCCAAGCAGGTGACGTTGCACAAAAACAGTAAGGAATCCGGCCACCATGAAGGTCAGGGTGGCGACCAGCGAGCGGAGGGAGCCGCGCGAGATGCCGCACACGCCATGGCCGCTGGTGCAGCCGCTGGCGTAGCGGGTGCCAACGCCTACCAGGAAGCCGCCGACCAGGATTTCGCCCCAGCTTGCCTCGATATCGGCAAGGGCCGGCTTGCCGAGCAGGCTCGCAATGACAGGGGCGCCAACCAGGCCAGCGACGAAAGCCAGGCGCCAGGCCGTGTCCGTTCGAGGCAGGCTGAGCAGGCCGCCGAAGATGCCGCTGATGCCGGCAATGCGGCCGTTGAACAGCACCAGCACGGCGGCTGCCACGCCGATGATGAGTCCGCCGACCAGCGACAGGCCGGGCGTGAAGCTTGCGAGGTCAATTAGCATGTCGCCTCCTGATCGGGGTTGGCGCAGAACTGTTCATAAAGGACCGTCATGACAGCAAGCGCCTGGGGGCTCGCCACCGAATAGAAGATGTTCTTGCCGTCACGACGCGTCGCCACCAGGCTGTTCTCGCGCAGTACGCCGAGCTGTTGAGACAGCGTCGGCTGCCGGATGCCCAGCTGCGCCTCCAGCTCACCGACAGACAGCTCACCTTGGGACAGGCGGCACATCAGCAGCAGGCGGTCCGGATTGGCAAGCACCTTGAGCAGGGCGCAGGCGTTCGTCGCAGCGGCTTGCATGGTGATGAGGTCAATGTTGGGACGGAGCTGGTCCATAGGCCGTATACATTTTGTGTATTGATATTATATTGAAAAATATAATGTTTGTGAATAGAATGTGTTGCATCTGAGGAGGCAAGCATGCACCCGACCATTCAACCGTTCTTCGACCCTGCGACCTGGACCGTGACCTATGTGGTCTATCAGGAGGGGCGCTCCGAGTGCGCCATCATTGACTCGGTGCTGGACTACGACCCCAAGGCGGGGCGGACATCCACGGCAAGTGCTGATAAGGTCATTGCGTTTGTGCGCGCACATGAACTACGTCTCGAGTGGATTCTCGAGACGCATGCGCACGCCGACCACCTGTCTGCCGCGCCGTACCTGAAACGCCATCTGGGTGGCCGGATAGCCATAGGCCAGAGCATTCGCCGTGTACAGGGAGTGTTCAAGAAACTCTTCAATCTGGAACCGGAGTTCCGGCTCGACGGGTCGCAGTTCGACCATCTGTTTGACGACGGAGAAACGTTTGCCGTCGGCGGCCTGACGGGCAGGGCGATTCATGTGCCAGGGCATACACCCGCCGACATGGCTTACCAGATTGGGGATGCGGTGTTTGTCGGCGATACGTTGTTCATGCCGGACGTCGGCACTGCTCGCTGCGATTTCCCGGGCGGCGACGCGCACGAGTTGTATCGCTCCATCCGCAAGCTGCTGGACTTGCCGGCCGATACCCGGCTCTACATGTGCCATGACTATCCGCCCGAGTACCGTGGCCCGACATGGGAAACGACGGTGCGCGCTCAGCGCGAAGGCAATATTCACGTGCGTGACGGCGTGAGCCAGGAACAGTTCGTTGCGATGCGCCAGGCGCGCGACGCGACACTGGGGATGCCGATGCTGATTCTGCCGTCCCCCGGTGCAGGTCAATATCCGGGCCGGCGAGCTGCCGCCGCCCGATGTGAATGGCGTGCGCTATCTAAAAATCCCGCTTAATGTCATTTGAGCCAAGTCAGTGACCGACCATATATGCGACTCGGCCGTAAAGTACCTGCGCATTTACGGGAACATCGATGACGAAGCGATGGTTGCCCTGATGGTTGCCCGTCCGCTCGACGTATGCTTCAGCGGAATCGGCGCAAAATAGTTTATAAGCCACGCTTGGAGAGCCGCGTTTCCGCCAAGGCAGGCTCATCGCCCCAGCTCCGCATTCAGGGGGACACAGGCAAAAGGCTGCGGGCCTCCATTAAACGTCGCGTTGCCCCCAAAAAAAGCAGGTTATTCAATGATTTCCGGAGAATGCCGCCGGGACCGTAAGTAGGAAGTAGAGGCCATCGCGCGAGCCATAAGCCATACGCTTGATCACCTTGATCCGGCTGTTGATGCCTTCAACCAGATTGGGCCAGCGGGAGTGGGCCAAGATGCCCGCAGGTACGGCTTGCGCCGCCAGGCGAATTGGCACAGTGGCTCGATCTCGCTGCTTAAGGCGCGCTCGTACCAGTCCTGCCAGAAGCGCTTGGCATAGCCCCGATACCGGTAGTCCATTGACTGAGTCCAGTGACAAGCGGTGCCGCCGAGCTAGCGGCAATGCCTTTGTGCCTGGCGGCAGCGCGACCCCATCACACATCCCACGGAACTGTGCGGTGGCAAACAATGTGCGTCGCGCCACTCGTAATTGTGCCTGATGCGGTGCTTATACTCTTTAATCATTAGTTAAGACGTGCGGTACAGCGATTCTGCTGCGGCTACTCGATAGAGGTGACTGTTATCAGTGGGGCCAATCCGATTCGAAATCGTGGCTTGTGTAATGTGGAGCTTGTCGGCAGCGGCGCGAAAGCTACCCAACTGCACAACAAGGATGAAGCTCCCAAGAAGGCGACTATTCATATGAAGACAGAGCTCGGTTTCATGCCGCTGTGGCCTGACGCTGGCGCCAGAGCGTGTCAACTGCGCTCGGCGCCTGTGAGAAACCTATCGATGCGCCGCCACATTTCCACTGGGTTAGAGTACATCGGAAAGTGGGCGCAATCACTTATCTCAGCAAGTTCTACGCCAGACTCTGCCAACAGCGGCAGGTAAGTCAAATGACTGTTTTGCTCGCCGTACATGAACATCCGTGGGAAAGGAAGCGACAAGAACTTGTTCATGAGGGCACCGTGGTCCGACAAATGCACCATTGACGTCAAGATGCCCGACACTGCCTGTGCACGAACCTTGTGACGGAGACTCGCGGCGTAGAGCGGCGAAGAGTACTGAGAGGAGTGCCAGTTCCGGTCGATGAACTCGTTGAAGAATGCTTGAGGGTCGTCAGCGGGGAAGTCCACAATCTGTCTGCTTAAAAAGCAGTCTTCCGGTGCGACATTACCTTCGATGTCGATGAAGCTCAACACGCGGTCAGGCAGTTCATGTGCGAGCATCAGCGCAGTGAGTCCGCCCATGGAGTGCCCGACCAAGTGGAAACGGTCGATACCCGCATGAGCCAGCATTGCTTTGGCTGTCTCAACCAGAAAGGGAATGCTGACCTTCCGAAGGTCACCACAGGCCGTTTCCCCGCAGCCAGGCGCGTCATATGCAAGGAACGGACGGCCCGCGAAGGCACGATTGATGGCGATGTCCGCGTAGTCTTCTTTCGTCGAGCCGAACCCGTGCAAGAACACGATTGGCGCGAGGTCGCCCTGACGACCAATGGCCGCGATTTTGAGCGCTACGCCGTCTACCTCAAGTGCTATGGTTTCCTTCCGGGTATCTCTGTTCATCGTCATTGTAGGGATGATGGTTTGATTCTTAGTCGACTGTGGCACCTGACAGCTTGACGGCCTCAATCGTGCGACCCTGGCCAACACGAAGTATTTTTATATTGCGAAGCAGGGCCAGAGTTATCGCTGACCCTGCCCCTTTTGCCTCAACTAAGAGACAGGCAATACTGACGAATGGCTTCGCACGCCTTGCGCAGGGACTCATTGTCCAAGGCATATGCGATGCGGATGTATGGTCCAAGTCCGAAAGCTGAACCGTGCACCACGGCGACGTTTGCTTCTTCGAGCAGAGCGAGCGCAACGTCCTCGTCCGTACGCAGCAGGGTGCCACCAGGTGTGGTTTTGCCAAGCAGACCCTTGCAAGATGCAAACGCGTAGAACGCGCCGCCCGGCACAGCACAGCTAAGTCCCGGCGTGTTGTTCAGCAGGTCCACCATCATGTCCCGGCGAGCCTGGAATACGGCCTTCGAGTCGTGGATGAAATCCTGGGGGCCTTCGAGCGCGGCGAGCGCGGCGTGCTGCGAGATTGAGGATGCCCCAGAGGTTTGCTGGCCTTGCAGCTTCTCCATCGCCTCGAGCAACCATGCCGGTCCAGTACCGAAGCCGATGCGCCACCCCGTCATGGCATACGCCTTGGAGACGCCATTCATCGTCAGCGTGCGGTCCTTGAGGCGCGGTTCCACTTGGGCCATCGTATGGAACTTTGCACCGTCGAAGGTCAGGTGCTCGTAGATGTCGTCCGACAGCACCAGTATGTGAGGATGAGCCAACAGTACTTCGGCCAGGCCGGACAATTCTGCTTGCGAGTAGACGGCGCCAGTCGGATTCGATGGGGAGTTAAGAATCAGCCAGCGGGTCTGCGGCGTGATAGCATTGCTCAACGCGCTAGGCGTCAGTTTGAAGCCTACATCGGCGCCGCACCGTACGACCACGGGTGTAGCGCCGCACAGTTGAACCATCTCGGGATAGCTCACCCAGTACGGAGCGGGAACGATGACCTCGTCACCGCCGTTCAACGTGGCGGCCAAGGCATTGTAGATGACCTGCTTGCCGCCCGAACAGACGATGGTGTCTTGCCAACTGACATCGAGTCCGTTCTCGCTTTTGAACTTCTCCGCGATGGCTTCCCGTAGAGCACGCAGTCCGGCTACCTGTGTGTAGCGGGTATGGCCGCTGCGAATTGCCCCGATAGCCGCCTCACAAATGTGACTCGGCGTGTCGAAGTCGGGCTCTCCGGCACTCAGGGAGATGATTTTTGCACCGGCCGCACGCCTGGCGGCGACGCGGTCCATCATGCGGTACGTGGCCGACGGCTGGGCGTTGGCAAGATTCACGTTTAAGCGCTGTTGCTCGGCTGTCATCACGCCTTCCTCTGCAAGGTGTGGTAGCCAAGAGCTTCACGAGCTTCGCCCAGCGTCTTGCCGTCGGCAATGTGCTCGCGAATCTGCGATTCGACGTCCTCAATTTTGCGAGCAAGTTCAGCGACTTCCTTTGCCCGCTCGCGCGGGATAACGACAACGCCATTGGCGTCTGCCACGACAATGTCGCGAGCACAAACGCGGGCGGTTCCCACAGACACCGGCGTGTTCACGGATTCAACCTGCACGCGGTCCTTGCCGGTACGCATGAACCGGCCGCGCGTAAAGAGCGGATAGCCGTCGCCGAGCGCCTTCGTCACGTCGCGGCAAACGCCGTCAATCACGGTTCCGGCGATGCCGCGGGCGCCTGCGTACTGCGTCATGATGTCGCCCCACACCGTGCAATCGGTACGGCCGTCATTGTCGATGACGACGATGTCGCCGGGCTGCACGTCGTCGATGAAGTCACCGACAGTACCTGGAGGCGTGCTAGCGGACACGTACTTGACAGTGAAGGCGGGGCCGACCACAGGCTTGCGATAGTTGTCCAGAGGGGCAATATCCAGGCATTGACCGGGAAGTCCGAGGCGGTCCATCGCGTCAGATACGCCGGGGGTGTCCAAGTCCGCGAAAAGGGCTACCAGTTCCTTGTCAGTCATTTTGCTTCCTTGCTGTTGATGGCCTCGAATTCCTTGTCGTGCATGACTTCCTCGACAGAGCGTCCAGAACGCACGGCCTGCACCATGCCGTCCTGACGACGAGCAATGCGTTCGCCCAGGTTGAGCACTTCTTCGATTCGATTTGCGGGGACGAAGACGGTGCCGCAACGGTCTGCGATGACATAGTCGTCCTCGGTGACCACCACACCCGCGAACGTTACGAGCTTCCCGGAGTCGACTTGCACCACGCGGTTGCGCGCGCTAATCATCGTGACGCCGCGGCCGAAGACGGGATACCCAATGGATTCGCTGCCTTCAATGTCGCGACTCACACCGTCAATGACCGAGCCTCGTACTTTCTTTGCTGCAGACGCGTTGGCGAGGATGTCACCCCAGCACGAGATTCCTTCTTGGCCACCGGCGATGACGAGAATGCGGTCGTCCGTTTGAATTTGTGCAACGACCGGCGTGATGAGATGCACGGTCGGCTTTGCATCGGTCTTGGGGCCAAGCTGAATGGTGCTCGCACGGCCAACAATCTTTGGGCAATCCCAGAGAGGCAGAATGCCAAAGGTCGCGCCAGGGAGGTTCAGGAAGTCCAGAGCGTCCGAAACGGTGTTGGTATCGAACGATGCAAGGCGGTCCAGTAGAGAGGAAGTACTCATGATGAGAGGGGGTGTTGGGTTGCCATGGCCTTACTGTCCGCGCTAGAGTTCGAAATGTAAATTCCGAATCCAGTAACCTTTCCATACGCCAAACCTATCAATCGTCATGATTAACTTCAGACTTGTTCGGCACCTCTATCTCTTCCTCGCGGTGGCGGAAGAGGGAAATTTTGGGCGTGCTGCAAGGCGGCTGGGGATGTCTCAGCCCCCACTTACTGAGCAGATTCAAGTTCTGGAACAGGCGCTCAAGGTGAAGCTCTTTGAGCGCGGCAGGAAGGGTGCGACTCTGACTCCAATTGGGTCGGCAATTCTGCCTGCGGTTCGGAAGTTTGCAGAGCAACTGGACCGACTAGAACTGGCCGTGCAAGAGGCAATCGCAGGCAGCACCGGCGTGCTATCCATCGGCGCCATTTCTTCTGCGCTGGTTGATACGCTGCCAGCTCTAATTGATGAGCTTGGAAGGAGATTCCCTCAGTTGACGGTCTCAGTCACGGAGATAGATAGCGTCGATGCAGTGCCAGCGCTTGAGCGGGGCGACATCGACCTGGCTTTTGCTCGCCTTGAAGGCAATATGGGGACAACAATTGATGCGATTCCACTAAAGCAGGACCGCCTGGCGGTTGCCCTGCCGAAGACCCATAGGTTTGCGGACATGCCCAGGGTTCGCCTTGCAAGCCTGGCGGAAGAGCCCTTTGTCATCTTCTCGCGCGGGGTCAGTCCGACGTACTTTGACAGCATCATCGCAACATGTCGCGCTGCGGGCTTTTCGCCCCGGATACTCCACGAAGTACGAACTGTTGCCACGCAGGTAGCTTTTGTCGGATGTGGGCAGGGTATTGCGCTTGTGCCGTCATCCATGAAGAAGGCCGCTCCAGGGAGTGTAGTTGTCCGCCCTTTGAAGGAGGCGGTCAATGTAGTTACCACCGCCATGGCCTGGTCGAAAAGCCGGCAGAGTCCTGCAGTCGAAGCTGCTATCGACATCCTGTCGAGTGGCAAAGTGGTCACAACTCGGCAGCGGCAGCCGCGCCAGGCGGGATAGGGTGTTCAAATGCTATCCATAGGTTTGGCGTATCAAATCGATTCGGTATTTGGAATTTACAGCCCCGTGATGTTGCCCGAGAGTTCAGATATTCCCAGCGATTCTTTCCAGGAGACTCTTGTGGCAACGTCCAACCTCACCGTCAATCCCGTTCCGGCTCTAGCGCCGCTCGAAGTCATCGAGGCCTTTCGGAACGTGGTGACTCCACACATCAGCGACAACCTGCAGCGCCTTTCCGGCGTGACAGGTCTGAAGCGGTTCAACCGTAGCCGAAAGCTGGTCGGCACCGCTATCACGGTCAAGGCTCGGCCTGGGGACAATCTGCTGATTTACAAAGCCTTGATGGAGTTGCAACCAGGCCATGTTCTGGTCGTCGACGGGGGTGGAGATTGTACGAACGCGCTGGTTGGTGAGCTCATCATGCAATACGCAGCGGCGCGGGGCTGTGCAGGCTTTGTTCTGGATGGAGCCATCCGCGACACGGCGGCGTTCTATGAGTCAGATTTTCCTTGCTTCGCGAGGGACGTCAGCCATCGAGGGCCCTACAAAATGGGTCCGGGTGCAATGAATGTTCCGGTGTCGATTGGCGGCCAGATTGTCTCCCCCGGCGACGTTGTTGTTGGAGATGAGGATGGCGTGGTCGCATTTCCTGTATCTCAGGCAGATGCGCTCCTGGAGGCAGTCGGCGTAATTGCGAAGAACGAGGAGAAAATCATGGCCGAAATTGCGACAGGAGTGAGAGAGCAAGAATGGCTTCGCAAGGTGCTCGAGCCCTATGGACTGTACTGAATCGGCACAACAAGGGACATCACTGCGGAGGTTCTTTCACATGCTCTGAAGATACAAACTGGCCCGAGACGAGCCGGTCCGGTCAGAGCTACTTGAGAGTGTGCGGTCATCGAGGGAGACACCACATGATGCGCCTTCATGGGAGCAGGCGTGAAAGCGCGGATGAAAAAGCGATTTCAAGATGCGGACCATGCGCTGACCGCCATCTCGATAGTCGGCTTGGTGCTCGGAGTCATTGGATTCGCACTCGTGATCGTTGGAGTCATACTCCACCACACTTCCAGAGGTTCATAGGCAGCACGGTTACCTGAAGCTTCGTAGCCCGACACAACCGCTGTTGGGCGCTGTTCGGTCAGGCTTCACATAGGCTGATAACATCATCAGGTGGCGTCCGCAGGTCAGTCGCCTGAGCCCTCGTTCGGGTCTCTAAACCGTAACTTCTGCAGGAAGGTGTTCCATGGATGTACAGCAACTCATTTCTGAATTTCTCGCTTCCGAGCACGGGAGCCAGGCTGCCCAGGCGCTGGCAGCTCAGGGCATCGGTGCCGATGACGCCCAGCAGATGCTGAGCCAAGCGGCGGAGACAGCGCATGCCCACGCTGAGGAACAGAATGCCGGTCTGATGGGCGAGCATCCGGGTAGGAGCTTTTTTGCCGCTTTCGCCGCAGGACTGGTCCGGGGCGACGGGTTTTTCAAATCCTTGGCGGAGGGCGGGGAGGGTATCCTGGCCGGCCGAGTCGCAGAGTCTCTGGCGGCGAAAATGGGCATTGACCCGTCCACCGCATCGACCGTGGCTGCTGCCGCTACTCCGTATCTCGTGGCGTTCCTGAAGGAAAAGCTCGCCTGAGACCCCAGCAGTCCAGCATGGTTGGGGGCTGGCCGGCCTCCCAACCTAACCTGGCGGGCCTCGGCGCCTCGCCCAGTATTCATCGACGTCGTCGATGTCTGTCGAGCGTCTTCACCGCGCGGGTACACATGCCACAACAGAGATGTAGACGGGAGGGTACATCTGGGTTGCCGTCGTTGCAGCTTAGCCAGCTTGGCGGTAATTGCCGAGTACGAGGTCACGGTTGATGAAATTACTTCCAAACGTTGCCGTCGGCGGCCAATCAGCTGGTGGTCTCTAGCTCCTGGTAATCGGAGCGCCAGTTCGATGCGATTCGCTCCAGACAGCATCGACGTCCCGCAGCAAACTTCCTGCCAAGATGTAGTCCCCCAACTGCGTTGCCTTTGCCTCCAACTGCTCCAGTTCACCTGCCGACAGTTCACTTAGCTCAAACTGGCAGTAAAGATTCCGCTGCCGGAACGTGGTCTTTGGCCGCGACAAGCCTGCTACCAGTGCCGCCGGCGACCTGACGGCAATGCTCTCGTGCCCGCGATACTCAACGCGTATTCCGCGCTTGTCGCCAAGCCTGCCGAGTTCAACTGCATCTTGCCAACCTGACTCGTAGTCCAACTCGACCGCCGTTACTCCCTCTGTTTCCAGGAGCTTCAGTGCCTCCCCTCTGGTTACAGCTCGAGCTGTTGCCATTCTGTCCTCCATAGCATCACTCGGCGGACGTGTCCCTATTGGTCCGCCTCAATCGTAGCGCGTAAATGTTCTGCCGCCACCTTGTCCCTGCTCGCATGTTGCACAACAATATTGTAAGCGGAGGAGGAGCCTTCTTTGCCGAGTCTGGCTCGGCGAGCCGATTGGAGCGGTGCAATTCTAATTTTGGGAAATGCGAAACAGGTGGCGCCAGAAAAATAATTAATTTAGGATTGCCCGTACACATTACTGGAGGAAAGAATGGCAACTTACAAGCAACTCATCGCAGAAAAAGAAGCACTCGAAGTGCAGCTCGCCGAAGTTCGCGCGACAGAAATTGCTGGAGTCATTGAGCAAATCCATACTTTGATGGCCGAGTATGAACTGACGGTTGACGATATTGCGCCTAAGCGTCGCCGTGGCCGCCCGGCAGCTGCTGGCAAGGTGAGCAAGCCTGCAGCCAAGGCAAAGTCGGCGCTGCCACCAAAATATATGGACCCGAAGACTGGTGCGACCTGGTCGGGACGCGGGCGCGTGCCGGCGTGGCTCGGTAAGAATCGGACGAAATTTTTGATTCCAGAAGCCTGAGTGGGATTGTACGGCTGCGTGCGGAGGTGACTTGGGAGCTAGTCGACGGGATGCTTCGACCGTCGACTAAAACCAAACCTCCGCACGAAATCTGCAGACAGACTTACCTCTTCGGGCAATTCGAGCTCAGGGGGTGAGAAATCATCGCTCCCTGCAGCAATAAGCACGGCCTTTGTATAGCCTTTCGCTTTGGCTCGCGTTAGAGCCGTGCCAACAAGGTGGGTGGTGATGTGTTGGCCATGATGCTCAGGAGTCACGGCCACAGACCGCACAACAACGGTTTCGTCGTATTGCTCTGTACAAGCGCATCCCACCACCTGCTCGTCCAATACCGCGACTTGAAAGAAGTGTGATGAATCGCCGACGAAATCAGTTGGCAAGCCACAGCTTTCTAAAATATCAACGATTGAAGGCCAATCAGTCGCCTCTGCTGCCCGAACCTGCACGCTCTTTACCATTGCGGCAACTCCCGTGTTTCGTGCGAGCTGAAGACGGGAACGCAGCAGTTCGAGTCACTAAGGTTGCAGCTGCTACATCGAGTCCGTTGATCTCAGCCAATGGGGTGCCAGCGAGCCGGTGCTGTTCGCCACCTGCTTCAGAATTGGCAAGCCCCTGTGTCGCCGCTTCTTGCTCTTGAACGCTGCAGCTATTTGTTGGAGAAGCCTATCACTGCAGGGCGCCGCATTTTGTAAGTGATTGTAAGGCGCCCTGCTTGACGGTATTCGGAGCAAGAAATTTCTTGGCAATCTGGAAGCGCTTCTATATTTTCCCAACCTGAGGGACTCGACTTTCGTCGCGGTCGAGACGCCGGTAGTGAGGTGCAACGGCCAAAGGGGAAGGCCTCGCCCCCGTCTAATAGCTAGCTTTGCACGTCGTCCTGTTTGGCCCGCAGGGAAGTCGAGCAGTGAAAGCCGGGTGGGGCAAGCGACTGCGTCTGTCGAGACATTTATGCAGCCTGAGCAATCCTCTCCGCAAAACGACTTTCTCAACACAGCGCGCAAGGAGCGGAAGCCTGTCGAGGTGTACCTGGTCAATGGTGTCAGACTGAGCGGGTCAATCGTGTCGTTCGACCAGTTCGTAGTGATGCTAAGCGCGCCCAGCGGCGCGCAGGCCATTTACAAGAGCGCGATATCCACGATTCAATTACAGGGGCGGGTGCGTGAGTCGGGCTCCAGGGCGCGTACCGCCCAAGACAAGACCCCAGACAATGAGTCTGCGACGCCTCGCGTGGTCACGCGAAGGCGTCGTCCTTCAACTGGCGATGAAGGAGAGTAGTATCCTGCAGCGCCATTCCTTCGACAGGCGAGTAGAGAATCGTGTCAGCCAACTCGGAAGTCTTGTGGCGTCGGGCGCGGCTGCGCGGAATGTTTGCTGTGGCGCTCGTTTCTACAATCCGCTAGCCGTGAGGCTGAGCCGCTGCGTTTTTCCGGGCGCATAATGGCAATGCGCGGCGACCTGGGGCCGTCGCAGTTGCAGGCAGGCATTCAAATGACTGGGTGGATGCCGCACGGTGGTGATTCGACTACTGGCACGTGCCAGACGAAGAACTAGTCGCGTCGGGCATAACTGGTCCCGATTCGGCCATGCCACCAAAGAAGCGAAACGCTCCCTTTCCTGCTGCCTTTGCTGAATACAGAGCCGTGTCGGACCGCTTAATCAACCGCTCGAATGAGTCGCCGTCGGCGGCGAGCGCAATCCCGATGCTGATGCCGATGCGCCCTGTACCGCCGGTTGACAGCAAATAAGGCTCGGAAATCTGGTGGATAATCTGCCGGGCAAGCTCAGAGCAAGCGGCAGGCGAGGCATCTTCCACGACAACTGCGAATTCATCACCGCCCAGGCGTGCCGCCAACTCGCCTCGCTGCAGCATCTTTGCCAATCGGTTCGCCGCGCTTACCAGGACTTCGTCCCCGGCGTAATGCCCGAACTTGTCGTTCACCGGTTTGAAGCCGTCGAGGTCGAGATACATCACCGCCAAGGCTGAACCATGCCCTTTCGCGCGCTTGGCCAGCATCCGTTCCAGCCTATCGCGCAGCTCGCGTCGATTCGGCAGGCCCGTGAGCGAGTCGTGCCGCGCCAGGTACAGGATTTTTAATTCGGCCTGCCGGCGTGCTGTCACGTCCTCGATAATGATGACGGCGCTCCCATCGGGCACCGGGTGCCGAGTCATCTCGAGCTGGCGTCCGTCGCTGAGTTTCACGTCGAGGGGGGCCGGCTCCATGGACAACCACGTGCCACACAGCTCAACCATGTCTTTGCGGAGCGGTTCTTCAAACTTCCCCAGACCCAAGCCGCCAATAAGCTCCGGGAGGGGGGGTGAGCTTGAGCGCCTCGACGGGCGCGCCAAATAACTTCGCTGTTCGTTGGTTGGCAACAATAACCATGCCAGCCTCGTCTATCGTGCACAGCCCGTGCGGCATATGCGTCAATGCGGCATCGAATCGGGTTGCAAGTTCCGCGTTTCGTTGCTGTGTCGTCATCAACGCGACGAGGCCCCGGTAGTGCCGTTGGACAACCGACCTCATTGCCGCGATGTAGACGAAAAGCGGCGGCCGAGAATCCACGATGCGCTGCGGGCCGCGAGTAGCGCGCCCAGCCCGATGGGGAGTGCTCCCAGGCAAATCTGTGTGAAGGCCAAGCGGGGCAATGCTGCATTTCTTGAGGCGATGCCGCCAAGAATCCCGGCGGTCACCATGACGGAGAGCGAGCTCAGTTCGGTGTCGGTAGCGACGCCCAGCAGGAGACAGGCCAGCAACGACACGGGCGCGTATCGAGCCGCCCAGCGTTCAGCACAACTTGCCTCAGTGCGGCTGCGCGCCGCATAAGCGCGGGCGATGCCAAGCCGTGCCACCAGCAAAGATACGTCTGCCGCGAGCCACTACACGGTCCACGTCTGATGCAGCCGGAAGACGGCAACAGAGGCGACGAACACACTGGCGATGGCTGATAGGAACATCGGCCGTATGTCCTCAAAGAGCGTGGAAAGCAGCGATGGCCGAATTGACGTCGTGATTCGGTTGTTACCCGACGGAGGAGTTGCTATCAGCGAATCGAGGAGGGACGTCTTGCCTTCCATAGTGAGGTCGCCATATCGGGATGTTGCCGGGAGCTTCCTTGGGTGACGACTGAGTTCCGAGCGGAGCAATCGTCCGAATCATCGGAATCCATCACAAAGTGACGCGTATTGTACTCGGCGTTATCTATATCAAGGAGTGCCGTGTCTGTACGGGGACTTCGGACTTATGGGCGGCATTGACTACAGGACGTCAGGCAAGACGCAGGCAAATTTCTGCGATGAGCAGCGTTTCTGCTTGGGGCACGTCGGCTCTGCTGAAGAAGCGCCACCGGAAGTCACGGCTTCAAGAGCATTTCAGCGGGCCGCACAGGTGTCTGCAATCTATCTGCGATGCGAGTTGCGGTAGCCCCAGCACTAGCGCCGTTGGAAGCGAAAAATCGCAGTGATTATGGACGCCGAGCTGGCCAGCGGACGTAAGGCTGTCCAAGACGTGCATGCGAAGATTCGGCGGATGGAGGACATTTCAAATCTTCGTCGACTAGCTTTGCGCAGGTCAGCGCCAATGTATAGCTGGAAAACTTGGCGCTAAATCGGCATCGACGTCGCCGAGCACCGAACGCAAAGCCACGCTGGCTTCGAAGCCGGTGACGACATTGCCTCTGAATACCAAGATGGGGGCCACAATGGCGGAGAGCGCAGCAAACGAAAAGCCCTTCACAATGGCGGAGGGCTGTCTTGTTTGCTGCAGAGGCGCGCTGCGGGAGTTAAAGCTTGCGAATCTGCGATGCTTGCGGCCCTTTAGGGCCTTGCCGGACTTCGAATTCGACTTTGGCGCCTTCATCAAGGGATTTGAATCCGGTGCCCTGGATTTCCGTGTGATGGGCAAATAAGTCCGGACCACCGTTATCCGGTGTGATGAACCCAAAGCCCTTTTCGTTGTTGAACCACTTCACAGTACCGGTCGCCATTTCATCCTCGAAGTCAAAAGAAATTCAAGCTCGCAAGTTATCAAGACACTGAACTTGTCAGCGAGCTTGTTCGCCTGCGGGCGCCAGGTCCCTGCGATGAGCATAGTCGAACAAGCCAGCTGGTGCCAAGATGGCTGGCTGGTCACTGAGGGTGGGCCATATTGGCGACGCGCCATCTGGTGTTTCCGAATTCTCGGAGCGCCCTCATCTGGGCGGTTCTGATGGGCGATACTCTGCAGCGCTCAATGTAGATTCCCATTCCTTTATCGCAGTGAGTGCTTGCAAACTGTTATGTGGCCCTTTGTCGATATTATGACGGTGGAATTAATTTTACTTATATCAGAGTTAAGAGTGGCAATGTGCGTTGAAGAACATTGATGACTCAGTCGGGTGAAGGAATTTACCTCTACTAGGACATACTGTCTAGAAGAGCGTGCTTTTAGCACGCCGCGTTCGGGGGACTCTTATTGTGGTTGGCAGGACCATCTTTTGATGAAGAGGCAGAAAATGTGACAGTATATTCTTCAGTCGTTGACGTATGACACTGACGGATATAGCAAATCGGGAAGACGCGCGGGTGAACGGCGCACCTTTGTCAGGTGATACGCTCTCAATCGGTTGTACGCACGTCGGGAGGCAGGATAAAAAGAATGATAAAAGACATGCGAATCCGGGCAGCCGAGCCTGCAGATATGCAGGCCGTCTCGCAGGTGCTCCACTCCTGCGGTTTGCCCATCAGCGATATGGACCACTTGTCCCGCCTCTTCAGTCTGGCGGTCCTAGGGGAAAAGGTAATCGGTTGCGCCTGCGGTGAAATATATGGCGAGACGGTCATCATCCAATCCGTTGCGGTTCTAGCGGAGTGTCGGGGCCACCAGGTTGCCACTCATCTTGTCGGGGCTGTCTTGATGCGTGCCCGCGCCCATGGCTGCACCAAGGCTGCGGTGCTCACGTCTGAATATCCCGCATTCTTTGCCCGCTTTGGGTTCACACTCACCGCCGTCGGCGAGATGCCGCAAGAAATGCAGCTATCGAAGGAGTTCGTTCGACGCTTCGGCGCGAGAACGCATTGCATGTGCCGGCGACTCGATTGACGAATTCATTGGCAGAGCTTGCATCGAGCTCAATCAGCCTGGAAAAAAGAAGGCCCGTGAGGCGCGAACCTCAGCGGGCACCATCAATCGGTCGTTCGACCACGCAGAGAAGGAGATTGCAGCTGTTGCGGAGATACCCAACCAAGCTGTTTGAGCGTAAGGCAAGCCGAAGCAAATTGCTAGGGATGCGGACCGTTCAATCTTGAAGCGCAGCCCAAACTTCGCC
This sequence comes from Cupriavidus sp. IDO, assembly GCF_000812465.1. Classification (GTDB taxonomy): domain Bacteria; phylum Pseudomonadota; class Gammaproteobacteria; order Burkholderiales; family Burkholderiaceae; genus Cupriavidus. The sequence goes on from NZ_JWMA01000146.1 coordinate 31,599, forward strand.
GCCATGACGCTCGCTGCAATATAGTTCTGAGGAACGATTTAGATGCAGCCACGACTGGAAGTTGACTTACATTGCCGCCGTCGTCCTATACAACCGCCGAGTGAACAAGCCGTCAATCGAGATAGTTGTCTCCCGCACATTCCGATAGCTGTTCCACCCTTTATGCTTTGACCACAAGCTCGCCTGGTCTGAGAGCGCTGGCATGAGGCCAAGCGCATTACCAGAACGACTTCGAAGACCAGGAATGGCGTAGTCAAGGGAGACCAAAGCATGTGCGACAGGTACAGACTCGAACCGGACTGGTCCGAGTTCCCCATGTTCCGCGTCCCGCCGGATTTTGAGCCAACTGCCGATGTTAGGCCCACCAATACTGTGCCAGTCATCCGGCTGGTGAATGGCGAATGGCAAACTGAGATGCGCAGCTGGGGCTTTGTTCGGGTGACGCCGGGCAGGACCAAGAGCCGGCTGGCGCACATACTCTTCAACGCCGTCGGGGAAGAGCTTGCAGCCCAGCGTCCGTTCAAGAAAGCTTTTGCTGACAATCGCTGCCTGATACCAATGTCCAGTTGGTACGCGTGGCCGAAGGCCGGCGGCTTGAAGAAGTGGGTCGAGCTTGAGGTGAATGGTCGTAAGATTTTTCTCGCTGCGGGCCTTTTTGAGACTTCGAAGGACGCCGTCACCGGAAAACCAGTCGAGACATTCACGATGGTTACCCTACCCGAGAGAGAGTTACCGGGAACAATTCCCGAACGTGCGCCGCTGGTTCTGCGAAATCAGGACCTGATGGCTTGGTGCGAGGAAGGAACTGTCGGGGCGCAGTCCCTTATCAGTGTCAATCCTGACCGCGCAGCGTTCTGCATCCGGCCAGACTGACCACTTTCCAAACGTTATCTGCTTGAATATTTCTCGCCCATGTTCGAGAAGGTGGACCGAAACGTATTGCGCGTCTCCCGCAGCTCCGGCGTGTGTAGCAGATTTTCCACTCCTTGCCCACCACACGTTGTGGTGATAGTGTTGCCTTCCAGTGCCGACTCGAATTGATTCATTGGCCCCCACACGTTCGCATAGGCAAAGCTTGTGGGGCGCAGCATTCGTCCACGCTGGCAGCGCAGACTGCCGCTGGTGGAGGCGTTGAGGGTTCAAACGGGGACCATCATGAATGGCGACAAGGAGTTACCTGCCGCGAAGTCGATGCGAGGGAATCCTGGCAGCGAGGTGGTTTGGACAAACAGCATTGTGGCTGCAGACCAAGCGCTGGAGGAAGCGGTGACGATACAACGCCGCGTGCAGCGCAACCTGAAGCTTCAACAGGAGGTGGACGCCCTATGTGAAGAGCTGAGGCAGGTGCAAGCAGAGCTCCATTCCCAACGAGGCATGCACGTAAGTGCGGTGTCTTCCCTGCGCCAACTCGAGAAGCGCCATGCGGAAGAGACGGCGCGCCTGCGAGAGGAGGTTGACTTATGGCAGGTGCGTCACCGTATCTATAAGGTTCTTGCCGAACATTACGCGCTTGTCCTATTGCGTTTCAGTGCCGAAAAGCTATCCGAGCATCGCGACCGCTTGTTCCAGCACATTCGATTCCATAAGCGTCGGGGTCAACGGCTCTCCGAGATTGGCGCAGCTGAGATAGTTTCCATGCTGCGATAGGCTATGTGACCGGTAGTGCATAACGGCCGGAAATGAGGCCTGCTAACGTGGACGAATGGGTAAGCATGAAACGCCCACTTAAGTCACCAATTAAGGGGGCGAGAAAACTTGTGAACACCACCGTTTCGGTCTGGCACCGATTCTTGCCTTTATCCATATCGTAAGGTTTATGGGGGTATTCCCCATAGAAATGCGCTTTACATAACATTACCGTTTGTTACGCACGTCTAATTCTAGTCGGAATATAATATTCATTAGCAATCTTCGATATCTAAAAGGGTCGTTATGTTCAAGAGAGCACTGGTAGTTGCAGTTGGAAGTCTGTTGATTGGTTTGAGTTTTGCAGCCTCAGCGCATGGTGGTGGCGCAGGAGGCGGTGGTTTTGGCAACGGTGGCAATTTCGGCGGCGCGGCGGCAGGCCGCTCAAGCCATGAGGCCATGATAAATTCCAATGGCTCTTTTGCTGGCGACCGTGACAAAGGCTTGCAGCGTGCAGAGGACCGGAGAAGTTCGGAAGGGTCAATTCATGAAAAGGCCCAGACAAATCGCATGCATCGCAACAGCAAACACGCGCAGAAACACTGACTGTTTGCGTAGACATACCTGGTCTGACTGGCTTGAGCGAGTATCCCCTGCCTGATGAGGAGTTTTAATGCAGAGCCTGTCAGACTAGTTGAGTTTGGATTGCGTTTCACAGATGAACAACCCACCCGCCTGGCAATGTGTTCCGGCTTATCCTAGTCTTGAATAGCTTTGTTAGGGTGTGGCAATCTCCTTCTCCTCTTGGTCGAAAGACCGATTGATGGTGCCCGCTGAGGTTCGCGCCTTACGGGCCTACTTTTTGCCCTTACCTCGCATCCCCAAAGTCGAAGCTAGGCATCTGGCAGGCTTACGACGCAAACAGGTGGGCTTTGGAGCCCTGCTCGGCGCCGACCTTAGTCATTTCCACGACGCTCGAGAGGAATTGCAACTCCGGAAGACCGAGCTGCCACCTGAAACCCCGGCCCGCTCAACGGCAATCGTCGCGGCGCTCGCCTGACCCGAATTTGTCATAGAAGTCGAGTGCGTGTCGCACACGTGAGAAGGCTTTGCACCACTCACAACAATGTGCCTGGTCAGGCTGCGATGGTCGGATAGCCTCCTCGAGCACGCCGTGTCATCGTCCAGCGCGACCGGATGGGTCTGGTGCGGTTAAGCACCACACAGCCCACAAGTCATCGAAAGGCTCTTGCTCTTCTCGGCGCCAACTGGCCAGAGGCCAGAAGAACAAAGAGCCCCAAACAGGGGCTCTTCGAAACCATTACCTAGGGGTACCTTTCCAACCCAGTCGGTCCCCACTTTTGCATGCCATCTTCGACGAGCCATCACGGCTGGTGATTCACGCACCATCCGTAAAAACATCCCGCCGGTCCGTGACTCTCGCGCCATCCGTGAACACATCCCGTCTATCGGTGATTGCCCTGCCTCCATCGGTATACGGGTCTCGCGGTCCCATCACCCTAGCGCCATCCGTATAAACATCCCGCGCCCCGATGCCGGCATAAGCGGTTCCGGCACCGAGTGCTGCACCCGCCGCAGCGAGAAGTAAGATTCTCTTTAGCATTTTTCCACCTCCTTTTTTTAGGTGGTTATAAGCGTTCCCAGGTAAAACTAATTTCAGTGTAGTTTGTGCACTGCAACTTAACCAGTCGAGTGAACAAATAATTTATCCATATAGCTCATGACCCGGCGAAAACACGCTAGTCGCCGTGAAGTAATTAATTAATTGCTTAACTATTTCATCGACCATGGCGTTTCGTTTTCAAAGCAGAGTCGGGGCGCCGGCGTGGCTGCACGAGTTCGTTGCCAGGCGGGTTCACCCAATGTGGGGTCAAGGTCGGAGCACAATGAGAGAGACCCACATGTCTGCTAGCTCACATAGTCGCATTCCAAGGTGCGTCTACGGGGATATTCTGTCCCGTAAAACTACAAGAGATAACCATGTGTGGACGCATCGCCCAATATAGCCAGTTTGAGGTATGGGAAAATGGACTGGGCTGGCGATGCGCTCGTCCTGGGGCAATTTTTCCGAGTTACAACATCGCGCCGAACCATAGTCCGCTTGTCCTGCATAGGCTCGGCGAGGAGGAGGCACCGAGCGCCGAGTATGTCCGCTGGGGCTGGAGGCCGAGCGGACCTTATCCCGCCTGTTTTGTCATCAATGCTCGAATCGATAGAGTCGCGAAGAGCGAGTACTACAAACTACTGTGGCGGAGGCGGCGGAGGGTAATTGTCCCTGCGGATGGGTGGTACGAATGGCCCATGATTCAAGGCGTCAAGCGGCCTCAATATATAAGTCGCAAAGATGGGCCTTGTTTCCTCGCAGCCTTGGTATATTGGGAATCCGGCGTAGCGGTCCAGCCAGAGGGCGCGGGTTTTGTTCTCATTACCGACGACGTCAAAGGAGGACTAACGGATGTCCATGACAGCCGGCCAGTCGTACTGTCCGGCGTAGATGCCGCAGCATGGGTAGACCCGGCGCTGACACCCCGGGGAGCGTCAGTGTTGATGCACCTGCATTGCCTCCCCGCGGAAGCCTTCCAGTGGTGGGAAGTAGGCATGGCAGTCGGCAACGTGCTGAATCAGGGCAAGGAACTGATACGGAGCGTTGCCGCAGTCTGAGAAGTGCCAGCGGACAGTTACGGTGAGAGCAGACCGCAGAACCGCCCAGAATGGGACGCGACCCCTAGTGCCTACACCAAAGGCCGTCCATCCACTCTCATGGCCAGCAGTGTCCACGTAATGTACAGCACCGAGAGGTTGCCTGAGCCTACTTGCTCTCCGGCGCCAGATATCGCTTAGCTCCCTCCAAGGTCGGAGCTGTTGTCGCGCCGCCCGCTGTGCTGGCGCCACTGCCCTTTTTTCTATCGGTTCCCGCCGCAGCCTCCACTTTTCGTTTATCGGAATCCTCCGTTGGTCCAGAGGTTGGCGCGGAGCTTTGCTGGTTGCTTGGCCGATGTTGTGGTTTGTCCCTGACATTCTGGCCTAGGCAAACGGGGTAATACACTGCCATCAAGGCAACCAGCGCGATACTCAACAATATTTTGTTCATAACGTGGTCGCCATTGGTGACGTCTAGCCTACGTAGACGCTTTGTCCACGGGAAGCAAGCCGGAGCGCCCACCCATCTACTTTTCACGCCAAAAGACGACTTGAGAACCCTGGCACAGAACCGCCCCGGCTAGGGTTGTAAGCAAACGCCGAAGCTCGTTCTCTTCACCCGCGCCGAAGCTGGCTCATGTCGCTGCAATTCCGAAAGACGCGTGCGGCGCTTTAAATCTACATCCTCTAGCAGCTTACTCCCTTGGCGTTTATAAATGTCCTGCTTGTTGTTCCCGTCGGACTAATGGGGATTTGATTTGTCAGGTCCTGAAGCTCCACGTCGGCGTCACTTACGCAAGCCAGTTCGAGCTCTTGTCCGGAAGGGCAAGTAAAGCTTTCGGCACCCGGGGGACCTACCGTGATACTAGCCGTGATACAGCGCTTCCTCCATCGCCACGTGGGATAGGCCGCACCATTGCAGGCTCGTCCAGTGGCCACACCGTTCATGTCGAATGTCGCCCTCTTTAACCTTGGCAAGGCTAGCCTTATCCTCGATGGGAAGCGTCATGGTCATCGCCGACATGCCGAAGTTTTCAATGGGGCCGTGCTTGAGGGCGACCTCGCCATTAGCCGCGTTGACCTTGCGTACTCCGGCCTTACCCTCTCTTGGCGTTTGGGGCAACTGCCAATTACGCGTGTGGGAGTGGCGAGTAGGGATAGCGGCGCATCAAGCGCCGGCCATCGTTTCCGCAGTCACCTCCCACCCTGCGTCGATACCGCCGGGGAGCATCTGCCCACGGTCTTCGCCGACTTCCGTGTCGATTAGTCGATTCAGCTTTTCGTTTATAGCGACGGTGAGTTCGCGCTGCTTGCCATCGGCTGCCAGACATTTCGAACGGGTCGACATGTAGGTCATACAATTCGACGTCGTTGAACCGGTTGAGGTCCTCCAGCGTCTTCGGCCCGTTATGCTGTTTGGGTGAAAAGTAGCGCGCGAAACTATAGCGCCCATCGTAGACCGAACGCACGGCGCCACGCTTCATCAGGTCGGGTCGGATGCCCGCGCTCTTGAGTTCGTTAGCCGTTCGGGCGGACGTGGGCCACGACGGCTAACACCAGGTCGTCAAGCCACCCGATGGCCAGAGAGGCGCGACTGGACTGTGTTGTTTGCTCCAATCGCGTTTGTTGCTCGTGGTACGGAATCAGCGAGACCAAGAGCGTCAGCGCGAGAATCATGGCGCATGTTCGTGGGGCAGGGTTCGGAGTCAATAACCTCCATTACCCTGGCCATCCCGCGTCTAATTGCGTTATCGGGTGCCCTCTTGACGAGCACCATTTCGCTAAGGGGAACTTATGGTAAACGCACCCCACATCTTGGACGGATAAACAATCCACTGCAATGTCGGTGCCAGATGCGTGTCATCAAGACAGCCCTCAAAGGTGCCGCTACCGGAATACTTCTGACTCACCGTGAGTGTGACGCTGATTTGTGCGACTCCCTCGCCGCAACGGCCGATACTTTGGTGCAAATCGACTGGCCATATCACCCGACCGCCGGTCACGCTGCCACTCTGCAGGGTACCGTCAGCTTGCCACCAGGTCCACTCGCCTCCGAGGATGGTGGTTTCGACAGTGGCGTCCTGAGCCCGTCCTACCGGGCCGGTGCGTTCAATGCTGGCAATCCAGAAGCCGCCTTGGCCGCCGCTCACCCCTTGGCATGGTTCGACGAGTCCACCGTCCGTTCCTGAGAACGTCATGCGGCTGGCATCGCTACCATACGTCGTATCCTCATACACATCGACGCCGGAAAGGCAGGCTTGCGTATGGAATTCCGTATGGGCGCAGGCAGCGAGCCACAGAAGGAGAATCGCCGACGCCACCCGGCGGGCTAGTGCGTACGAATCGGGTTTCATAGTGCACCCCCAATATCGTCTATAGCTTAGGAAGCCAAACCGGCCAAACGCAAGTCAGGAGGAGGACGTTCGTGGACCGCACCCTATTTGAGCCCAAGATTTCGCAAAGCCATAGGAAGCCAGGCAAACAGCGCCGCGCCGCTTTGACAAGACCCGGCACATTGATGGAGGGGCGGCTCTCGTTCGAGCGCTGTACCAGCACGAACGGCTTCACTGACGAGGACGCCTCGCGTTTCGCGGCAAGGCTGGACCAGGCCCGGGGGAGCCTCAGCCTACCCTCAAGCTACGGTGTCAGTAGTTGTCCATCGGGCGCGCCCGACCCCGAAGGATGAAGCGGGCTTGCGGCCGGTGCGTTGCGGGATAAGATCCCAAGTGGTATCGGCAACGAGGTCGGTTTGTCCTTGGTGCCGCGAGCCCGTTCAGTAGTTGGACCCGCAGCCCTGCGAGCACCCCGAATTGTGACCACGGGTGGCAACACCCCGGAACACGCCTAGTAGATTTCGACGACGAGGGCTGCTGCCGATGCCATTGACTCTGGCAGGAGGCTCCATGCAAGTACCATCTCGCATTCAAGCTTCCTTTCATACACCCCACTACGCTTTTACTCACGTTCGACCTTGCGGGGCCCTCTGCGGTACTTTTCCTTCCGCTCACAGGCAATCGGGCTTTACGTTCTCGCGTTCAGCCTCACAGGGACCACCGCGAAACTTCTCCTTGAACTCCTCACTTTGGCCGCGATAGCCGTACTGGTCGGCCGTGGTCGTGGATGAGCGTGGTCGAAATCTTGCAAAGGAGTGCAAAGCTGTACTGGGGCGCATAAACTTTACTAAGAGGCTGTGTCCGAAGGGGACTGAAAGCGCCTAAATAAGTTCAAGCGCTTGGTCCAAATGGACCTGGATGAGAAAAGCCGGGATTTCCAGGGGAGCATCTGCCACGAGTCCAAGTTTCGCGCTTTCTTAGCTTCCTGGCAGGCTGAATAGCGTGTGCGCAGTACCAAGGGGGGCGGAGTCGAGATGCCGGTAACAGCGCTGCCTGTTGGAGCCAATTTGCTGTGTATGGCATCAGCAAAATTTGCGACAAGCTTCACTTGATGTGGCAGGGGGTAAGCCATGAGCACGATTCGCGCTGCCGCGATGGCTGCTTCGGCGTTGATTTTGCAGTCAGGATGCACCGAAATTCCCACTGCGGCCTACTACGACAATACCTACACCGCCGGTTATTCGGGGACTCCCAGCGATACCCACACCGCCGGATACGATTCCGGGACTCCCAGTGATACCTACGCCGCTGGATATGATTCTGGTACTCCTGGGAATACCTACACCTATTATGAATACCCTTATTCCGGATACTCCTACCCCTGGTCCCCCTATTGTGGATACCCATATTATGGATATCCCTATTACGCTTCCCCCGATTGCGGATACCCTTATTATCCTGGGTATTACGATGGCGGGGTTACATTCTTTGGCTCCGTGTTCATCGGGGGCTTCCATCACGGGCGGCACCACCGGTTTCATCACGGATTCCATGACCGTGGCCTCGGTATGGGGCCCGGCACCGGTCCGGGCGCGAACCCTGGCGGCGGTCCCGGTATGGGTTCTGGTAGCGGTCAAGGCATTGCCTATGGTGGCGGCGGTCCGGGTACGGTTCCTGGCAGTGGTCAGGCTATGAGCCCCGGTAGCGGCCAAGGTATGGGCCACGGCGCCGGTCCGGGTATGGTTCCTGGCAGTGGTCAGGCTATGAGCCCCGGTAGCGGCCAAGGTATGGGCCACAGCGCCGGTCAGGGCATGAACCCGGGCGGCGGTCCCGGTATGGTTCTTGGCAACGGTCAGGCTATGAGCCCTGGTAGCGGCCAAGGTATGGGCCATAGCGGCGGTCCGGGCATGAACCCGGGCGGCGGTCCCGGTATGGTTCTTGGCAACGGTCAGGCTATGAGCCCTGGTAGCGGCCAAGGTATGGGCCATAGCGGCGGTCCGGGCGTGGTCAGTAGAAATGGCCCGGTTATGGGCGCTGGTAGCAGCCAGGGTATGGTCCGTGTGGGCGGTCCGGTGATTTTCGTCGGCCGTGGTCCGGCTATGGTCCATGCGGGCGGTCCGGGTACGGTCGTTGGACGTGGCTCGGTAGTGGGCGCCGGTGGCGGCCAGGGTATGGTCCATGCGGGCGGTCCGGCTATGGGCCCTGGTATTGGTCCGGGTATGGTCCGTGGCGGCAGTCCGGCTATGAGTCCTGGCAATGGTACAGGTATGGGCCACGGTGGCGTTCGAGGTATGGTTCGCGGCGGAAATGGCGGAGGGCACAATGGAGGAGGCCATTAATCCACTCAGAATTGATTACGGCGTTTGCTTCCAATATGAGTCGAGAATAAGGCGTTAAATACAATTGTTCGGATACAGTGCCGGAGCGAACGCCGACGGTCCCCGATGAGCATCAACGGGATACATATTAGCGATGCCCGGTGCGAGGCGAGGAATAGAGCAGGCGGGCCACTATGTTCGAAATGGCGCCACTAACACTCATCCGATTAGCTGATAGCAGCCCTCGAACTCTTGCGCACATTGCTTGGCTATCCGCCCCGTCGTGCCGCTGTGAGCCAATGCTGGAAGTCTCAGAGACGGCTGCCGATACATTCCGCAGCAAACGCTAGAGTTCGACCTTCATGACTGCCGCAGCGATGGCGCCGCTATCAGAGAGTTCACGAGAAGCCAGCAATTCTGGAGGTATGGCCGAATGGTCCACTGGCGTGAAGCCAAGACGAGTGAAATAGCCGGCGGCAGCTTCAGTTCGGACGACCAGGGACTCGATGCCGCGCAAGCGCCCATCGGCGACTAGCGCGGAAACCAGTAGTGCGGCCAGACCCGCACCCCTTGCGCGTTCCACCACGGCAACCCCTTGTAACAGGGCAATTTTGCCGCTGAGTTCTTCAATACCGGCGCACCCAAGGAGGCCGGTCCTGTCCCGGCTGACATGAAATTGCACCGCTTCGCTAGGTATTCCTCCAACAGGCAGTGAACACGACCGAAGCAATGCTTCCACTTCACGAAGGTCTGCCTTGGTCGCATGACGCGGCCTCATGGGGTTACCCGCAAATCTAAGGAGTGATGACGAGCGCCTCTGCGTTTCGACTATTACGCACAAGGCTAGCGCTCTCGCATGCTAGTCATCGTAGTCGTCATGCCAGCGCCGCCATTCCCGCCGGCGCTCCCGCCATTCGTGCTTTCTCCATCGCTGCTCGCGCCATTGGCGCTCTCTCCAGGCGCGGCCCTGCCAGTTGTCGTAATAGTAGGCCGGAGCCGCTACCACGGGCGGCGGCTGAACGACCACGGGGGCTATCACGCCACGCCTCAAAGGTTGCCCTGTTCACTCGGCGTCACCGAGTTTGATAATATAGACCAGCTACATGCATGGAGCTAAGCGGCAACAAGTCGTTGCTCCGAAGCAGCACGCAGGCGAGGCGGAAGTCGTGCGTATCCTTCTGATACAAGTTCCTAAGGGGACAGCCAAAGACATCGCTGCCGCCAAAATATTTGGACCCCAAGACTGGTGCCACTTGGTCCGGCCGTGGTCGCAAGCCGGCTTGGCTTGGTAAGCGCCCTGAGAAGTTCTTGATTGCAGAGCAGGTCGTCGGAACAGAAGGTCGCTTTTGAAGGCTAGGGCCGACGCAGGTTGGCACCCTGCCGCGAAACGGCGCGGTAGAGCTGGCTCAGGCTTAGGGTTGAGAAAGCACAACAACTCATAGCCGCACCTCCGTCAGCGCTCGCTGGTGTACTCTTATTTGCACCGGGCGGTGCTTCCGAGTTGATGGCAGCAATCTGCGCTTGGGTTGACGGGGCACGCGGGATTCATGGGTAATTTGACCAACCACAGCCGCCGCAGGCTTACCGCTTGGCTCTGGTCTTCTTCATTCCTGTTCGCCAGTTATTTTCTGGTCGGCGTCTTCGGTCGATTCCCATGGAAGGCTGATGAGCCGTACTCGTTCGGTATCGTTTGGGAAATGCTCACAGAAGGGCATTGGCTGGTCCCGTATGTTGCCGGCGAGCCGTTTGTCGAAAAGCCGCCGCTGGTCTACTGGCTAGGCGCACTCAGCGCGCGGCTGCTGCCAACCCTTCCGCCACATGAATCGTCAAGGCTTGCCGTCGTAGTATTCGTGGCGCTTTCTGTGGCGGCGCTGGCCTACGTTGGCGTGCTTATCCATGGCGAAGCGAACCTGCTTGCCGTCCGGTCCCTTGCCGCCAGGCGGGCGGGCAATAACCAAGGCCCAGGAGCTTCGGCATTCGGCGCTCCCACCTGCGCACTACTGACGGTTTGCGCGCTCGCAGGGACGGTTGGCTTTGCCGAGCACATTCACAAGTTGCTAGCGGATGTCGGGCAACTGGCCGGCGCAGCAATTGGTCTGGCGGGTCTGGTGCACATATCCGTCAAGGCAAGCCCGTCGGATTCCCGGTGTGGCGGACTCCTGCTTGGGATTGGATGCGGCATCGCGTTTCTATCGAAGGGCCCGCTCATTCCTGGTGTCTTCGCGATGACAGTCGCCTTGGCGCTGACCCTGCCTGCATACCGCGAGGCGCAAAAGGTAAAGGCTTTCGCCATCGCAGCGGCCGTGGCAGCTCCCGCGATGTTGAGCTGGCCGCTGTTGCTTTGGATGCAGGACCCGGCTCTATTCCATGAGTGGATATGGGACAACAATCTTGCCCGCTTCTTCGGCCTGGTCAACCTCGGAGGGCACAACGAGCCAGCCTATCCCCGCCTGCTGGGTATCCTTGCCCTGGGCCTGCCGACGGTTCTGCCGGTCTTGTGGCTTACCTTTCGCTTTTTACGGACGCCTTCATGTACGTCCCGGCTGCTGGGGTCGGTCACGCAATCCAGCGGGTACCTCATCATTTGCTTATACCTGATTGCAGCGCTGGCCGCCTTGCTTTTCGCTGGAAGAATTCGCGACGTCTATGTCATGCCCGCGCTGTTGCCAATGGTCCTGCTGGCACTGCCGTATCTTCTTAGGCCGCCGAGTGCAGGGGAACGGTATCTCTCCAGATTATTGGCATTCGTATTCCTGGTAGCCGCACTGACAGTATGGGTTGTGTGGGCTGAGCTTGTCGCCAATGGGCGAGTCCATCTGAGTTCGCCTCTGGCCGGCGGGCTGTCTCGGTTCTTGCCCTTGGACTTTGAGATGCCGCTCTCAATTGGGTCTGTGGCGAGTGCCCTCGTGTGCCTGGCTCTGTGGGGCTTCGCCTCCCGCCTTGCTCCCATAAAGTCTCCGCTGCTGACCTGGTGCAATGGCTTCGCACTGCTTTGGGCCACGACGGGCTTGATGTGGTTGCCCTGGATTGATGCAGCCAGAAGTTATCAAGAGACCTTTGGCACCATGCGGCCCTACCTCGCGACATCGAAGACATGTGTCGCAACGCATTACCTTGGCGAGTCCGAGCGTGCGATGCTGAACTACGTGACAGGTGTGCCGTTGGTTAAGTCGTACCTTGGGCACAGCGCTTGGGGAGATGTCCGTCGCCCCAATCCGGCTGCGCAATCCTGTGATTTATTGGTTGTGGAATTCAAGGCGAAGATTCCTGTTGCTCGCATAGACACCGCCAATTGGGAGCTGCTATTGATTGCGGCAAGACCGGCAGAGACTGATGAGCGGTTCGCTCTCCTTCGCCGCAAGGCGGTAGGGGCGGTATAGAGTCGACGCCGCCGTCCGGCGCGCCTGGTCGGAACGGCTCCTCGCTCAGACGCAGACGGGAAGAGGCATCCAAACGGCCGCCAAGCTCCCCCGGGGCGCCATCTCCGCCGCTGGCGCCTTGGATTTCCAAGAGGCTCGCCTTCTAGTCGTCGCGTCCGTGCCGGCCGTGTTCGCCGTGCTCGCGGTGGCCACGCCTACGCCATCGGCGCTCGCCCTGGTCGTCATCATCATCATCGCGGCCACGCCAGTAAGGAGCGGCGTAAACGGGCGCAGGGGCTACAACCACGGGCCGGGGAACATACACCGGCTGCGGCGCGACATACACCGGTGGGGGCGCATAGACGGGTGCGGGCTCGGCGTAGACCACGCCCGGTACCCCGATGCCAATATCGACATTTACATGTGCTTGGGCCGTGGAAGTGATGGCCAGCATCGTGCCGCCAAGCGCTCCAATGATTGCCAGTCGTTTCATATCTTCCTCAAGGCGAGTCGGGCGTAACTGTACCGGCACGAGGGCCATACCTCGGAGCATCCAACTGTAAAAATCTGTAACGTGAGCATCAGCGGATTGGTATTGGCTGGCCGCGCCACAAACGAGCTCTCGGTGTCTACAATTTTCAGCAAGACAATCATTCGACCCTGCCGCTCCGGGGCCAAGTTTCGGTCATGGACATCTACCAGTTGCGTCTCATCTCAGCGGCCAGTCCTAGATGGCTAAGCGTCGAACACAAGGGGCGAGTGGCCGTTGACGACAATAAGGTAACGCTGGACGGGGAGCGGCTTGAGATAGTTGGCGTGCAGCGGTCACGCCGAAGGCAGGCAGTCACAGTTGCCTCCGGCACTTTGCTCGAAGTTTAGCAACATTCCAATGGGATGTTCGTCGGCGCCAAGGCGGAGGATGTCGATGATGCTCGAGCAGCGAAGGCAGCGAGGGAAGAGGCAGCCCGAGTCGCTCTTCATGAGAGTGAAGAGCGTCTTCGCACTCAAGCACTCACATTCAATGCGAGCCTAGCGATTCCAGTTCGGTGGGTGCCTGGTATCGTTGCAGATTCCTCGGGAATCCGCGTGGCGGTGCCTACGGAGGTGCTCGACCATGCTGTGCACGTCTTGCTAACGCAACCTTTTCGCCACGGGCGGCTGAGACGTGCGGCAGGCGATTTGCTCTGCAAGAGTTTGGGGCGCGCGAACAGTAAGCACCTATTCGCGCAAGGCCTCGATGAGCAGGTTGTGGTTACTTGCCCTGCTTGTATAACAACAGCAAAGCGCTGGGAGAGCATGTAGTACCAAGTTATTCGGTCCAAGCTGCAGCGAGCTTAGTCGCATTGCCGCCGGTCTTCACAGCCCAAGCATCAACTGAACTGCTTGCTGGGGGCATGAACTGCGCCCCCCCGAATGTCATGTAGTTTTGGATATTCGCACAAGACGGCAGTCAGACGCGGAAGTCGTAGTTCTGTGACGGCGATGCACCCGACGTTCAATCATCATAGTCATAGTCGTGCCAACGGTGCCACTCACGGTGGCGCTCTCGCCACATGTGTTCCCTCCATCGCTGCTCACGCCATTGGCGCTCCCTCCAAGCACGCTCGCGCCAGTCGTCATAGTAGGCAGGAGCAACAACGACAGGCTGTTGCTCGACCACAACGGGCGGCGGGCTGTAGACGGGGGCGGGGGCATAGACGGGCGCAGCGACAAACGGTACCGGGAAGCCGATGCCTACGCCAACATTCACATGAGCTTGCGCGCCGGTAGATGCGACAGCGGCGAGCCCCGCCAGGATGGCCAGCGACAAAAACTTTCTCATGACTACGTATCCTTTGTGGGGGCACTGCCTACCTGAAATGCTCTCAGCCTTGGAAGGACTGGCGTGCAGGGCAGTCATGAGAGAAAACGAACCGAGTGACGTGCGTGTTGACCGAGTTGTCCCGGGATTTTGTATCCAAATCTGTCTTCTAGCGGGATGACAGGGCCCTCACGAGGCTGACTGAGGCTCTGAACTGACTGGCAGAGACAAGCAAGAGGGGCAGCTTGGCTAGCTTCGCACCGAGCAACGCCGGATAGCGATGCAAGCCCGAAATGTGTCCATGCCAGACGGCGTATCCCGAGGACCTCTCCGGCTTGGAACGTTGATAGTTCGGCGTGTAGGATGTGCGAGAGCAACGCAGGAAGGCGCCTAAGGGGAATTGATGTGAGGGCTCCGGACTACTGTATCTCGCACCAGATGCACAGCGCGGACGTTCGCTCGCCACGCTGAAATGCTGCTGCAGCCCTGATTCCGGATTGCGCACGAATCTACGCACGAGGCGATGGAGCATACGCCATCGGCACCGTCACTGATGCCCCGCCTGGTGCTCGGATGTCCCTATCCTGCTGCTTCGTGGCGCGTGGGCTCGCCAATTCCCGCTTACTATCGGATGTCGACCCTTGGTTGAATTATCACTGGGCCAGGTACGATGTACGTCGGTTGGGGAGCAGCAGGAACGGCGACGTGCGAGCAGTCCCCATGCCGTTTTAGCTTTTGCTTGCCGTCCTTATAGTTGTACTCGTACTTGTACTCACACAACGGGTCTTTGTATTCGTATTTGTAGTGGTCACCATTGTCTTCGACCTTCGACTCGAACTCCCGAGCGTTGGCCGCAAAGGCAGTTGCTCCAAGCATAAGAGCACACACGACCATCGTCTTCCTCAACATCGCATCCTCGCTTCCGATATCAGTGGGACGCAATATACCGAAATAGCATTACACCGCTGTAAGCGACTGTAACTAGGCTGCCGCCCGATTCCAATGCAGGCTGGCGGGCTTCCGTTTCATTTAGGACAGCCCATTCGGAGGGGGCTGGCAACGGAGAGGGTCGAAAAGGAATGGAGGCGTCCGGGTCATGTGAACAGCATGGTCGAATACCTAGCAATCGTGCTCGACCTGCCCGAAGATGTATTGCAACTGACATTCAGCGAGGGCAGCCCGCATGTTTCCTGTCGATGTCATTGTGAGGCAGAGGCGCGAATCGGCGGGCTCGCCTCACGCGTCTTCGGCAGGAGGGCTCATGTTGTTTACATTCTCAGGCAGACACAGGATGTTGATGATGGAGCAACGGTCATTAAGGTGCCGGCAGCGAGTAGAGCACGCAGCCTAACAGTGTTACTTCGGCGCCGCTAAAGCAACGACTTAGACGTGCCGGCGCCGTGAGATGCTACCCAACCTGTAGAGGCAGTCATCGCGCACCGTCGTTGTCTGATACTCTCCTTGGAAGATTCCAGTCGCCTCGCTCCGGCAACAAAAAAGCCCTTCGCATTAGAGAAGGGCTTTGCCGTCCAGGCTGCTCCGCAGCTAAAGCTTTCGAATCTGCGCAGCTTGCGGGCCTTTGGGCCCTTGCTTGACCTCAAACTCAACCTTGGCACCTTCATCCAGCGACCGGTATCCCGTGCCTTGGATTTCAGACTGGTGCGCAAAC
The DNA here is from genome assembly GCF_000812465.1 of Cupriavidus sp. IDO. Taxonomy (GTDB): domain Bacteria; phylum Pseudomonadota; class Gammaproteobacteria; order Burkholderiales; family Burkholderiaceae; genus Cupriavidus. The sequence continues at coordinate 47,366 of NZ_JWMA01000146.1, forward strand.
AAGTCTGCGCCGCCATCGTCCGGCGTAATGAATCCGAAGCCCTTCTCGTTGTTGAACCATTTGACAGTGCCAGTCGCCATCTCGTCCTCGAAATTTCGTGCGCACGCGTCGCGTGCTAAGTCCCCAGACCTTAGAATCTCGCAACGCTCAAGTATTGTCGACGGCAGTATGGCGCTGCGAAGTTCCAGCTTAGCCGAAGAGGTATGCGGGTGCCAAGCAATCGGCGGCTCAGGGTTTACCTCTCGGCCAGAGGGGTGATAATAGGGGACGAGTAGCTCGATGGGCTGGACGAGCAAATCGAGCACCTCCGAAATTAAGGGGCCGCATGAGTCGAGGTTACTCGGCCCAAACGGTATCGGCGTCCCGCAGTAGATGCCCGGCCAGGACGTAATCGCCAAGTTTCATGGCCTTCGCTTCCAAGGCTGCCAATTCTTTGGCAGTCAATTCGGTCAGCGCAAACTGGCAATAAAGATTGCGCTGACGAAACGTTAGCTTTGGGCGCTTCAAACCGGCAGTAAGTGCCGCTGGCGACTTGACGGCAATACTCTCATGGCCGCGATACTCGACGCGGACTCCAACCTTCTCGCCCAAATGACTGAGTTCAGAAGCGTCTTGCCAGCCAGACTCATAGTCGAGTTCGATGAGTCCAACCCCCGCTGCTGCAAGAAGTCGAATGGCGTCCCCTTTGGTTCCAGCCCTTGCCGTCGTCATTTCTGCCCCCCGTTCAAGTCTACCGGCATACGGGCCGCCGGCTCGCTTCTGCGTCTCATTGAGTTCAACTCATTGTTATTCACTTTGACCAATGGCAAGACTCGTTGCCTGGTGCCTGCCTCGCTATGAGGGAAAGTGCCTCTTAATTCTGACGTAAGGAAATTCTAAGTCAATATGGACCGGCCCGGAAGTCCTGCTACCACCCACGTGACTACCCGGCGACGCGGGCTCTCTTCGGCGGCCACAAATAAAATCAGTCACCATCTCCACGCGGCGTGTGAGTGATTCATAGAGGCCTGGTGGCCTTGAGGGGTGCTTGCTTCTACAGGCGTTGGAGTGGCCGCAGCGCCCCACTGACATGGCTACCCGCTGCTACGAATTTCGTAGCGCAATCGCTCGCTGGACTTCGCGCGTCGAGCGAAGACATGCCGTCCGGTCGGTCAGAAAATAGCCGCCACGAAAGTTGAATTCATATCAACTTGTGATACATCAATTCCGAGCCAATTTGCATGTGATAAGGCGAACAAAAAGAGCACTAGGGATTATCCCGAATATGTCTGGTGATTGTATTGAACTGTCAGTGGCGTGCAGCTAAGATGAACGTTCCGGGTGCGAGAACAAGCACCCGCCAGCCAGAAGCTCGCGTCCGAGAGGAAAGAAGCGGTCTGTGCAAACAGGCCAGCTGTCACGGACGGTAGTGAAGTCCCGTAGCAAAAATAGACCTACAGCTTGGGAGACACTGTGCTAAGTCATCATGAATTCGCCACCCTGGTACTGGTAAACGACAGCTCTGACGCTGCGGAGTTGGACAGCGCGGATGTGGAGGCACTGTGCGCGCGTCAACTGGTTACGCTTGAGCGTCTTGGGCCAAATCACAGCCGACCTCGAGTCACAACCCAAGGCTATGCTTTTCTCCAGGCTTTCGGGCGTGTTCGCGCAAGCGATTGTCGAGCACGACAGGCCTCTCAATGAGCGCAATGCTATAAGCCTTAGAGACTGCCGGCGTTGGCGCTCTTGCGCCTCGGCGTGGCCCGCCAGGGTCACAATGCTGCAATCGTTATTCCCTTGATTCCCGCCCCATCGGAGCTCTCATCCGACAGCTCAGGTGGCGGGTCGCACTTAGGAGATGCAAAATGACTCAGTGGTCCCCCGAGCAATTCAGTAAGGTGCAACTGGCAGGCATTGAAACCTTGGCCGGGCTAACCGGTAAGGCGTTTGAGGGCTTCGAAAAACTACTGGAGTTGAATCTGCAAACGACGAAAACAGCGCTGGCAGAGACACGGGAAGGCGCGAAGAAGGTCTTATCGGCTAAGGATGGGAAAGAATTCGCCGAGTTGCAGATTGAATTCTTTCAACCCGCAGTCGACAACGTACTGGCGTATCGCCGTCAACTGCATGACATCCTGGCTGATATGCAGGCTGAGTTCGAGAAGGTCGTTGAGGTCCAATACACAACAAGCAAGGGCCAGTTGCAGGGTCTCATTGATAGCGCGGTGAGCAACGCGCCGACAGGCTCAACGGCGCCGTTGGCCGCCTGGCAGGAGGCCGTCAAGGCGACCACGACGTTCTATGAGTCGATGCAAACGACGGCAAAGCAGGCCGTGCAAGTAGCCGAGAGCAGTTTCAATACTGCGGCGGAGGCGGCCTCAAAAAGCATGCCACATCGTGCAGCAAAGGCCTCCCATGTAGCTGCAAAGTAGTTCGGCTTTGGCTCCTCGGTAGCGCCTTCAAGGTGCCTAAGAGGCAACCAAATTCTGGAAGATGGCGGGACTTGGTGAGTCGCTGAGCCCCGCATCACCCATGCGTACCATTGCTTAGAGCCCGTTTGAAAATTCGCCGTAGATGTGATCTAACGTTCGGATGTGGAAAGAAGAACATCGAGAGCGGCAGGCAAGCATGGCGGCCAAGACAAAG
>NZ_JWMA01000147.1 GCF_000812465.1 Cupriavidus sp. IDO
GGGGCAACTCGCACTCGCTCTCTCCACGCTGTTTCGCAGTAGCGCATTGGAGTCGTCGAATCCATATACGTTCCATCAAGAACAGAACGCTACACTAGGTGCACTCTTCCCCGTCAGTCTCCGCTAGGAGCTAAAGAGGTGCCAGCACGAGCTACTTGGCTGGTTCCCGTGTATGCCTTGCTAAGGGCGAGCGGGTTTCGAGTTTTCGAAATCTTCCTGTACACAGGATCGCTCATGCCCTCGACTCTCGCGCGTCTGCGCGCCCGCGCCTTCCATCGTCAATCCGGCCGTTGCTTCTATTGCTGCTGCCCCATGTGGGAGCAATCCATGGAAGCGTTCGCAGCGACCTTCCATCTCTCCAGTCGGCAGGCTCGACACCATCAATGCACGGCCGAGCATCTACATGCCCGAGTCGATGGCGGTGGGGACTCCCAAAGCAACATCGTGGCCGCCTGCCGGCTTTGCAACGCCCGTCGACACCAGGGTAAAGCAGCGCGGGACGCCGCCCATCACAAGGAATATGTAGAGCGGCTCATGCGCCGGAGACGGTGGCACCACCCCTGGGTCTTCGAAAGGCTGCTGCGTTCAGGCGGGGGGGTGAACCCGCCGCCCCCCGCCGCCGGCACCGATTGCTGAAATCCACGCTTGGACTCCTTCGGTCGTCCGGTCACGGCCGCTTGGCTGCGGCCAGCGGCTGGACCGCTCCCGACCCATGAGGCGCCCGATACATGGGCCGGACCGGCTGTTCCGGCCGATGAAGAGACCGTTTCCAAGCCTCCCGCAGATGACCATTCGTTCCCACACCAGCCATACGACGATGTTGACCCGCCTGCCAACCCAGCCTGAACAGCCGTATCGACGAGTTGTACCCCTACAACTGGCATCGTCACTGTCCCGGCCACATCTCCGTCGTCGGCACATCGGTATTTGGCTTGCGCGATGTAACGCGTTACCTACACTTTCAACCAGGCTGGCATTCTGCTTGCTGTGCTTGGCCAATGCCGGTCCAGAGTGCCGAGCCTGACGCAACGACCGCCATGATTTGTCGCTTGGAGGTACATCATGAAGAAGGTACTTCTGCTCGTTGTATCGACGATGCTAATGACGATTTCTGCAACGTCGGCGTTTGCTCATAAGGACACGCCCGGAATCATGGGTGAACACGATATGACTGGGACCGTCAGCCAGCTTGATCACAAGAAGGGAACGTTTGCCCTGCAAACCAAGGGCGGGCCCACCCTTCAACTGCATTTCCCGGCCGATCAAATCAAGGACGTCAAGAACGGCGACACCATCACCGTCCATTTGGGATATACCAAGGAAGGCGGCACCGAGAAGAAGTAAGCTTTCTTGGCTTTCGGCCGGCATTCACTTGGGAAACTCTGGCGTGCGCACTTTTGTAGTGCATGCCAGAGTTTATTGAGTGGCACCTTTGACGGCCGAGGCCAAACCAGCAGTGCAATAGAACGTCAGCCCGAAGGCATGGCTGGGCCATCTCCGTTGTGTGTGCAGCCCGAATCTGCCTCCAGCCAAGCTCGACCCGTCATGAACAAGACCGCTAGTGATAACCTGATCGGTGCCTTGCTGGCTGCAGCCGGCGCCCTGGGATTGTGCAGCTCGCCTGCTCACGCCCATGGCGTGGTCGGCAAGCGCTTTCTGCCGGCCACCATCACGATTGACGACCCGTTCGTTGCGGACGAAGCGAGCTTTGTGGCCGGTCACCGCAAGCTCCCGCAGGAGGCAGAGGCGGGCAGTACGGGCGGCAGTGACGAGGCGGGGCCATCCAGCGGCACGCCGGGCGCTCATACGACGACGTTTTCCACCGAACTCAGCAAGCGCATCACGCCCGACCTTGGCATCTCGCTTGGCGCCACCTATCAACGCGTCAGGCCGGACGATACAACCGTCCCCCAATATGGATTCGACAACCTGTCGCTGGGGGTCAAGTACCAGGTGCTCAAGAATGCCGAGCATGAAGCGATCGTGTCGCTGGGGTCGGATGCCGACCTCGGCGGAACCGGCAGCCACCGGGTCGGTGCCGAGTCCTTCTCCACCCTTTCGCCTGGCATTTTCTATGGCAAGGGCTTCGGTGACCTGCCCGAGGGGGTCAAGTACCTGCGTCCCTTGGCAATCACCGGCATCCTCGCGCCCGAGTTGCCCACGCGCCGGTCGGAGCCCGATCGGCTGAACTGGGGCTTTACAGTCCAGTACAGTCTGCAGTATCTCCAAACTTATGTAAAAGACGTGGGCCTGGGCGCCCCGTTTAATCGCATGATCGCCTTGATCGAAGTCCCGGTGAAAACCTGCCTGAGCGGGGATTGCTCCGGCCAGACTACGGGAACCGTCAACCCGGGCTTGATGTGGTTCGGAAAGTACATGCAGGTCGCCCTGGAAGCTGCCATCCCGGTCAATCGTCGGTCCGGGCATGACGTCGGGGTGTTCAATTTCACGTGTTCCTGGACGATATGTTTCCCCAGGGCATCGGGAAGCCGATTTTCCACTGACTTGCATGAAATCCCCCCCGATAAAGATCCTTCTGGCGATCGCCGCGCTTTGGGGACTGCTAGGCCCCCAAGCGACCTTGGCACACGCATTTCCCGAACACATGGAGCCGCGTGTCGGTGCGGTCATCGACAATCTTCCCGGCCAGGTTCGAATCTGGTTTGACGCGGATCTGGAGCCCGCTTTTAGCACCCTGCGCGTGCTGGACGACCAGGGGAGGCAAGTTAATCGAGACCCGGGCCAAGTCAATACCGGGCAGGCCCGCCTGCTCGAGGCACGGTTGCCGCCGCTGGCACCAGGCGTCTACCACGTCTTCTGGCGGGTGGTGGCCCGCGACGGGCACGCGACGGAAGGCGATTATTCATTCACGTTGGGGCGATAGGCAACCATGGCCCATGCAATGATGGCTGCAAGCCCTGGCAGCATAATCGTTATCGCGGCTGATCTGCTGGCACTCGCTACTTGTATTGGCGTTCTCGGCTTCCGCATCTGGGTTGTCAGGTTCCAGGACGAATTGCCGCAGCCATCCACCGCCACCGTGATGCCACTCTGGTGGTTGGTTGGCATCTGCCTCGCCGTGCTCACGCTGAGTAGCGTCGGCGAACTGATCCGGCGTACCATGGAGATGAGCGGACGGCCGCTGGCGGAGGTCGGCCTGGTGCTTCCGCAGGTCCTGTCCCAGACCCATTTTGGGCGAGTCTGGCTGCTTCGTCCTGTGGGGCTACTGGTGCTATGGTCAGGCTGGTGTGCCCGACCTCGCCTCGGCTCGCCAGTGATCACGGCGGTGATGCTGGCTGCGGCCTGTCTGTTCGCCGCCAGCAGAAGTTTGTCCGGCCATGCGGCCGACTGGGGCGATATCACGCTGCCCGAACTCATGGACTGGTCACACTTGCTCGCCGTATCCCTCTGGGGAGGCAGCCTGATCGGGCTCACGCTTACCGGATTTCGTAGCTTGACAGTGGCGGCAGATGAGCGGCGCCAGTTCGTTGCCGCCATGGTCCGTCGCTGGTCGACACTCGCAGGCGTAGCACTGACAGTGGTAGCCCTGACCGGCATCTATAACGCGTGGCTGGAGTTGCAGCATTTCGAGGCGCTTTGGCAGACCGCTTACGGCAGGATCCTGTTGCTCAAGTTGTCACTGGTGCTGATCATTGTTGTGCTGGGCGCAAGCAACCGCTATCTCGGCATCCCTTCGCTGCGGGTCTGGGCAGGCGGGTCGTCCGACAGCGCGAAGCCTTCAGGGTTATTGGCGACCACACTGTCCTTCCTCACGCTGGAGCGCAGCAGAGCGAGAAAGCATGGTCCCCTTGAGCAATTTGTGCGCAGGGCAAAAGTGGAAGGCGTCCTGATGATAGGGGCGCTGCTCTGTGTCACGATTCTGCTCAGCCAGATGCCCGCCCGCCATCAAAGCCACATGCCAGCCAGCCACCACACGCATGCTAACGGTATGGCACGCTGAGCCCCACACAGATTGAGGCCGCTACATTCCCTTTGTAACGGGCCGATGACCACGGTCCTTGACAGTGCCGGACGATGGGAAAGTTAGGTCCGCCATAAGCAGGGGCGTCGCAGGGACCATTGGAATCGGGCTGCTTAGTGCGACTTTTCCGATAATGACTGTCACACGGCCGGCGGTGAGACTGCTTGAGCTGCTGGTGCCCGAGCATCCGATATTTGTGCGACGTGGGCGGCCTGTCTCCGCGTCTCATCATCACGAGGGCTATGGCCCGCGCAGAGCCATGCGACTATACGTCGCAGGCCAATGGCTTCGATACTCCCCGCCGGATGGGATAATCTCCCCCGCAAATTCGGCTCGGCGCGCCTAAACATAGGCGGCGGCGTCGATACAACCTCTGCCGCGACGTGATCGAGATTTTCTCGGGGAAGAGGCACTGCATATGCTCGCCTCTCGCTAATGTACTTCGCACTCGCGGGGGCGTTAAAACCAAACTCGCTCGTAGCATCAGAATGGCATTCAGCCGGCATTCTCTCGTCCTCCTTGTTTTCACGGCCGCAGCACCAATGGCCGCGCACGCCTGCGCCACCTGTGGCTGCTCGCTCAGCGCCGATGCCGCCATGGGCTACTCCTCAATGCCGGGGTGGCGGATCAGCTTCGACTACAGCTTCATCAACCAGAACCAACTGCGCCATGGAACCGACGCCGTCCCCGCCACGCAGGCTTGGGGTTGCCCCGTTTCATCGGACAGATTCGCATTGGAATTTTATGTCGATGGGTTTTCTCCTTGTGATGGGGCAGTGTAGGCCCGGTGTAGCGCCGGATTCATGCCATTGACGGGCAGCTTTTCAAACTCCTGCGGAGACCGATAGCCCAGAGCGCTGTGCAAGCGATGCGGGTTGTACCAGCCCTCGATCCAAGTGAACAGTGCCCGGCGTGCGTGATCGTGCGTGGCGAAGCGCGAACGCATCAGCAGCTCGCATTCGAGCGTGGCGAAGAAGGACTCACACATGGCGTTATCGTAGGCATCGCCCACCGAGCCCATCGAAGGCTGAACACCGGCGTCCCGGCAACGTCGCCCGAAGGCAACAGACGTGTATTGGCAGCCTTGATCCGAGTGGTAAATGACATCCTCCGGGCGGCGCTGCGCGAGCGCCATATCCAGCGCCTGCAACATCAGCGCGGTACGCAGATGGCTGCCCATGGCCCAGCCCACAATGC
>NZ_JWMA01000148.1 GCF_000812465.1 Cupriavidus sp. IDO
CTCGTTGCCGATACCACTTGGGATCTTATCCCGCAACGCACCGGCCGCAAGCCCGCTTCATCCTTCGGGGTCGGGCTTGCCCGATGGACAACTACTGACTCGCGATCGCCCCAAGGGCGACTTTGTCGATGGGCTTCAGCGTCCCGGTTTCCCGAGCACGCTGCCATCCAAGCTACGGGGCTCTGACTCTTACCCCGGCGGGCTTTCTTTCCCGCTGAATACGCCAGCCTTCGCTGGACGCACAAAAATCCCCTGCCATCTAATGCTCACAGGGATTTTAGGTAGTCAAGCTCCGCTTACCAACATCTTTGTGTAACAGATAGGGCATTGCCAAGATATGCTTGTTGTGCACTGCCGCCGCAGATCGTCGGCGTCCAGCCCGTGCGGACATCGGCATCAAGAGCAAGAACGGAAGGAGAACGCAGCGATGACAGTTACCTCTAGCAAATTGCCTGCATGGACGATCGTTGCGCCGTGTGTCGCCCTGGTCACGCTGGCTGCCGGCGCATTGCTGCCCGGCCAAGGCTGGCTGATCGCGCTGATGGGCATTGCACTGGCCGGCTCGGTCTTTGCAAGCGTTCATCACGCCGAAGTCGTTGCCCACAAGGTCGGCGAGCCGTTCGGTACGTTGGTGCTGGCCCTTGCCATCACGGTCATCGAAGTGGCGCTGATCGTCTCGGTCATGCTCTCTTCCGGCCCTGAAAATGCGGGCCTTGCGCGCGACACCGTGTTTGCGGCGGTGATGATCATCTGCAACGGCATCGTCGGGCTGTGCCTGTTCGTAGGCGGCCTGCATCATCACGAGCAGGCCTTCCAGGCGCCGGGCGCCAACGCGGCCATGGCCGTGCTGGCCGCGCTGCTGGTGCTGACAATGGTGTTGCCGAGCTACACGAGCTCCACGCCAGGGCCGATGCTGACGCCCGCACAACTGGGCTTTTCCGGCGTGATGTCGTTGGTGCTGTACGGATGCTTCGTCTTCGTGCAGACCGTGCGCCATCGCGACTACTTCCTGGTGGAAGGCAGCCCGGATGAAAACCAGCATCTCCCGCCACCGCCTGCGCGCGTGGCGCTGGCAAGCGGGGGGCTGCTGATTGTCTGTCTGGTGGTGGTAGTGGGACTCGCCAAATTGCTGTCACCGTCGGTGGAGAACGCCATTCTGTCCGCAGGCGCTCCGGCGGCCGTGGTGGGTATTGTAATTGCCGCGCTCGTACTGTTGCCGGAATGCCTGGCGGCATTGCGCGCGGCACGCGGCGATCGCATCCAGACAAGCCTGAACCTGGCACTGGGCTCAGCGCTGGCCAGTATCGGCCTGACGATTCCGACGGTCGCGGCTGTCTTCATCTGGACTGGCCAGCCGCTTGCGCTGGGGCTAGGTGGCAAGGATATGGTGTTGCTATTCCTGACGCTAATCGTGATGACGCTGACCCTCGGCATGGGCCGTTCTACCATCCTGCAAGGCGTGGTTCACCTCGTGATCTTTGCCGCCTACTTGTTCATGTCAGTTGTTCCGTGAGGGGAATCCCGGCGGACTTCAATCTGTACGCCAAAGCGCCGCGCAATGGACCCCCGGAGTTCAGTGGAGGACAGGCATATGCAAACACGCAAAAGCTTCCCCTTCAACTTCATCTTTGTGTGCTGTTCGGCTCGCTGCTCTTCAACGCCCGCATTGACCAACTGGAGATTTTTGCCCGCGAACTGCCGCGAAAATGAAGTGGGAGCCCCTGCCGGCGCCAGCTTGCGCGAGCGGGCGGCGCCGTGTGTAGAATGCAGCTGAGGAATGCCACTCCCCCGCAACTTTCAACAAGGACCAGCCATGACTCGCCGCTCCGCTCGCACGCTGTACATCGCTCTCGCACTGGCAACCGCAACGGCACCCGCGTTTGCCGACGACGCCAAGAATGCCGTGGGCGGCGGCCTGGGCGGCGCCGCCGGCGCCGCGGTGGGCGGTGCGCTGGGAGGCAGCACCGGTTCCGTCATTGGCGGCGCGGTCGGTGGCGGTGCCGGCGGCGCGGTGACCTCGAACAAGAAAGAGAGGACCGGCGCCGTGGTTGGCGGCGCGGTCGGCGGCGGCGCCGGGGCCGCGGCCGGGAATGCCATGGGTGGCAGGACCGGTGGCGTGATCGGCGCAGGGGCAGGCGGCGCGGCCGGCTCCGCGCTCGGCGGCCATGTCTCGCGCAGCAATAACACCGATTCGGACGGGCACAGCCACGGAAACAAGGGCAAGCACAAGGGCAACAAGCATCATCACCACAACGACTGAGCACGTGCCGCGTCGCGCCGCCTGCCCCAGCCGTTCCCCTGTCAGTTCCGCCGCCTGCCGCCAGACTTCACGCTGGCGAGCCAGGTAAATACCTGCCTGCCCTGGCAAAGCGTGTCGCGGGGAGGCCGCCGTGCAGCTTGCTGCCGTGCTGTTGTCGGGCGAGCCTGGCGAACCTGCAGTGGTCGGGCCTGCCGCTACTGCGCCACGTTTCCATGCCACCCGTTTCAGTCGATCAGCTTCCCGTCGGCGTCGAAGAACGGATGCAGCGCGCCATAGTCGCCGCTGGCCGCAAGGTGCGTCACCAGCCCGTGTATCGGATGCCACCAGTGCAGCAGGTAGCCGGGGGGCTCCATGCGGAAACGCGAGGCCGCCTGGGGGTCGAGATCGAGGGCGACCTGATGCGCCGGACTGGGGGCTGTCATGGCGATGGTGCCGCCAAAGCGGCGCGTGATATGGCGATGCAGGTGGCCGCAGACCACGCGTTCGACCTGCGGATGGCGTGCAATGACGGCTTCGAGCGCCGCGGCATTGTCCAACCCCTGTTCGTCCATGTGCCCGATGCCGGTGTAGAACGGCGGATGGTGCAGCATCACCAGTGTCGGGCGCGCCCGCGCCGCGGCCAGTGCCGCATCGAGCCACGCCAGACCAGCATCATCGGCATGGCCTCCTGGCTTGCCCGGCACCGTGCAGTCGAAGCCGATCAGCCGCAGCGGCCCGGCATCGATTGCATAGTGAACCGGTGCATCGCCATCGCCATTGGCAAACAGGTAGTCGTGATCCGGAAACACGCCGCGCAGTGACGCGCGATGGTCGTGGTTGCCGGGCAGCAGCCTGACCGGCATCGGCAGGCGCTGCAGGATGTCGCGCAGGAAGCGGTACTCGGGCTCGCTGCCGAAATCGACCAGGTCTCCTGTCACAATGACGATGTCAGGCTGTTGCGGCGCGGCCAGCAAGGTGTCTATCGCGGTGTGCAGCGCGCCGGCGGTATCGACCAGACGGTATGAAAGCTTGCCGCCCGCCTTGATGTGGAGGTCGGTCAGTTGCGCGATCAGGTAGGGGGCTGAGGTTAGGGTGTTCATGCGGCGTCGGGGAGCGTAATCAGGTGGTCCGTGTCGATGCGCAGGCCGATGCGTTCGCCGGCCTGCCACGCGTCGCGCCGGGCCGTATCGACGATCAGCGGTTGCACCGCGCCCACGTTGACCAGCAGGCGGGTGTGGTTGCCGAGGAAGAGCGCGGTGACGACGGTGCCTTCTATGTGCGCCTGATCCGCATGAACGAACGCCACGTCCTCCGGGCGGAACATCAGCCGGGCGCAAGCGGATACCGGCGAGTCGTCGGGCAGGCCCATCGGCACCGTGCCGCCCGGCACGCGCCAGCGGCCCGCTTCTGCGGTCGCCGGCAGGTGGTTCATCGTGCCGATGAAGTCGGCCACGAAGGCGTTGGCGGGCGCGCGGTAAATCTCCTGTGGCGTGCCCGACTGTGCGATGCGCCCCTTGTCCATCACGATGATGCGATCGCCCAGTGCCATGGCCTCCGCCTGGTCGTGCGTCACGTAGACGGCGGTGATATGCAGGCTGCGCAGGAGCTGGTTGATGTCGGCGCGCAGGGCGTCGCGCAGCTTGGCGTCGAGCGCGGTCAGCGGTTCGTCCAGCAGCAGCACGCGCGGCTGCACGGCGATGGCGCGGGCCAGCGCCACGCGCTGGCGCTGGCCGCCGGAGAGCTGGTCGATACGGCGATTGGCAAACGGTCCCAGATGCATCATCGCCAGCATGTCGTCGACACGCCGCTTGCGCGTGGCGGCATCCGTGCGGCGCACGCGAAGGCCATAGGCGATGTTCTCGGCGACGGTCATGTTGGGGAACAGCGCGTAATTCTGGAACACCATGCCGACGCCACGCTGCTCGATGGGCAGATGGGTGACTGCCGTGTCGCCAAACCAGACCTCGCCGCCGGCGTCGGGTTGCTCGAGTCCGGCGATGATGCGCAGCGTGGTGGTCTTGCCGCAGCCCGATGGCCCAAGCAGCACCACGGTCTCGGCGGCGCCGATGTCGAGGTCGAGTGGCTGGAGCGCGGCCGTTCCGTCTGTAAAAGTCTTGGCGCAGCGGCGCAGGCGAATGGTCGTGGGCTCATGCATGGCGGGTCTCGGCGGTTGGGGGTGCGGCCGCAACCTGCATCCCGGGGGCGGCCTCGGTCTGGGGAACATGGCGGCGGGCGCGTGCGCCGAGTGTGCTCATCACCTGCATGAAGACCAGCAACGGAATGATCATCACGAAGAACACGATGGTGTAGGCCGAGCCGATCTCCAGCCGCATCGATGCGTAGCTGTCGGCCAGGCCCACCGGCAGCGTCTGCGTGGTGGGCGTATGGAGCATCCAGGTCAGGTTGAATTCGCCAACGGACAACGTCACCACCATCAGCGCGCCGGCCAGGATGCCCTGGCGGCAGTTGGGCAGCACCACCGTGAAGAAGCGCTGCAGGCGCGTGGCGCCGAGGCTGGCGGCCGCGTCTTCGAGCGTGCGGATATCGATGGCCGCCAGGATGGCCAGCACGGATCGCACCATGAACGGCAGCGTGAACAGCACATGTCCGATCAGGATGAACACCCAGCTCGTGCGCAGGGCCTGCCAGCCGCCGTAAAGCAGGATCAGGCCGAGCGCCGTGGCCAGCCCGGGCACGGCGACGGGCAGCATCAGCAGCTCCTCGATCAGCCGCGTCACGCGATTGCGCCGCAGCGCCATGTAGTAGGCGGCGGGCACGCCGATCACGAGCGTGCAGGCCAGGCAGGCCAGTGCAATGCCCAGCGAGAGGAAGATCGTGCCGCGATAGAGCGACCAGACTTCGAGCAGCCAGCGCGTGGTCAGGCCGCTGGAGAGGCCGACGAAGATATTGTTGGTCAGGCCGGCCAGCACGGACAGCACCACGGGCACCGTCATGAACGCGCAGACCGCAAGCGTGAGCGCCAGTTGCAGCCAATAGGCGGCGCGGCGGGGTTGCGAGGTCATCGGGAGTCCTCAGGCCGTGGCGGCGACCGCGTCGCCGGAGTACCATCGCGCCAGCGCCAGCAGCAGCCAGGTGACCGCGCCGAGCAGGATCGACAAGGCCGCGGCCATGCCGAAATTGGCGTAGTTGGTGAATTCGTTGTAGATCGTCAGCGGCAGCACATCGAGTTGCGTGGCCAGCGTGAACGCCGTGCCGAATGCGCCCATGCTGGTGGCGAAGCAGATCGCGCCGCTCGACAGCATCGCCGGCATCAGCGCGGGCAGCATCACGTCGCGCACCACGTGCCAGCGATTGGCGCCGAGCGAGCGGGCCGCTTCTTCCAGCGAGGTGTCGAGCTTCTCGACAGCCGCCATCACGGTCAGGATCACGCGCGGAATCGAAAAGTACAGATAACCGACGAAGAGCCCGGTCAATCCATAGGCGAAGGTCCAGCGCTCGCCAGCCAGCGCGTCGCCGATCGATGCCAGCAGGCCGTTGCGGCCGCCGAGCATGATGACCATGAAGCCGATCACCACGCCCGGAAAGGCCAGCGGAAACGTGAGCATCGCCACCAGCACTGCCTTGCCCGGCACCGGATGCCGTTGCAGGAAGGTGCCGGAGATCCCCGCAATCACCAGCGTCGCCAGCGTGACCAGTGCGGAGAGCAGCACAGTCACCATCAGGCTGTGCAAGTAGCGCGCATTGGTCAGCACGGCCCAGTAGACGCCCGCGCCATCCTTGCCGGTCAGGCTGACTTCGATCAGCCGCGCCATCGGCAGGCAGAAGAACGCCAGGAACACGACGAGCGCGGGCAAGGCGAACAGGAACAGGGGGAGGGAGCGTCTGGTCATGGCAGCGGCCGTCTCAGCGGACTTCCTTCAGGTACTGCTCGCTGAAGCCCTTCTGCACCTGGGCCATCTTGCCGAAGTCGACCGCCTTGGCGCGCGCATACTCAGTGGCGGGCAGAAAGCGCGACTGCACGTCCTTCGGCATCGGCACGTTACGCACCGGGCGCAGGTAGGCGTTGGCCCACAGCGCCTGGCCCTGGTCGGACAGCACGAAGTCGAGCACCTTGCGGCCTTGCGCGGCATGCGGCGCGTTGTTGACCAGGCTCATCACGTAGGGCACCACCAAGGTGCCTTCCTTCGGGATCACGAAGGCCACGTTGGCGTGGTCCTTGTACTTCGCGCGATAGGCGTTGAAGTCATAGTCCAGCAGGATGGGGATCTCGCCCGACAGCACGCGGGCATAGGCGGTCTGTTTCGGCACGATCGGCTGGTTCTTCTGCAGTTCACGGAAGTACTTGAAGGCCGGGCCGAAGTTGTCCAGCGTGCCGCCCATCGCCTGGTTCACGGCGACAGCGCCGACGTAGCCGACGAAGGCGCTCGCCGGGTCGAGATAGCCGATCAGGCCCTTGTACTCGGGCTTGAGCAGGTCGGCCCACGACTGCGGCACGGGTTTGCCACGCAGCGCGTCGACGTTGACCATGAAGCCGAGCGTGCCCGAGTGGATGGCGAACCAGTTGCCTTGCGGGTCCTTGAGGCCGTCAGGAATCTCGTTCCAGTTGGCCGGCTTGTACGGCTGCGTCACGCCATCAGCCTTGGCCTGGATGCCGAACGTCACGCCCAGATAGGTCACGTCGGCTACCGGGCTGGCCTTCTCGGCAACGAGTTGCGCCAGCGACTGGCCGGAGTTCTTGTTGTCGAGCGGCACGGTGATGCCGGTTTTGTCCTTGATCGCGCGGATCTGCGCGGCCCAGTCAGCCCATTCGGGCGGGCAGTTGTAGCAGATGGCGGTTTGCGCGGCCACGCCCTGACTGAAGGCCGCGGCAGTTGCGGTAATGGCCAGCCAGCGTAGAGGACGGCGCCAAAAGGATTGCGTCGACATATAAAGCTCCCTGGTTGAGATGATGGGACAGCGAATGGTGTGTGAAGCGCTTGTTGTCAGGATTCATGGCGGCGCGCCGACGGTGCCTTCAACGCGCAGCCTGTGGGGCAACAGGTAGCCGCCGTACGCAGCGTCATCGCGAACGTTGTCGCCGCGCTTGAGCCGCTGCAGAAGCTGGCGAACGGCTTGCGCGCCAATCTCGGCGTTCGGTTGCATCACAGTGGCCAACTGCGGTTCCATCAGGGCGCCAAGCGCGATACCGTCGTAGCCGAGCACGGAGACGTCGCCCGGCACGTGCAGGCCCAGGCGCTTGAGATCGGAGATCACGCCGATGGCGAGCAGATCGTTGGTGCAAAAGAAGGCGGTGGGTGCATCGGCACGCGCCATCAGTTCGCGAATCTGCGCGGCATTGCTGGCCGTGTGCGAGGGCAGGCAGACCGGTTCAAGCGGGGCCAGCCCGTGCGCCCGCATCGCATCCTCGTAGCCCGCGAAGCGCTGACGCGCGCGATCGGAAGCCATGAATGCGCCGGAGACCACGACGATGCGCCGATGGCCGGCCGCGATCAGCGCCTCGACGCCTTCACACGCGCTCATGCGATTGTCAACCGACACCGAGTGCCGCCCACGCTGGGCGCCCTGGGCCGACAGCTGGTTGTAGGCGAGTACATAGGGCACCGACTCGCGATCGAGCTGGTCGAGCACGGTACTCTCGGCGGCGTCGGCCACGGTCAGCACCATGCCGTCGACGCGATGGCGCAGCAGGTACTCGAGCCGTTCGCGCTCGCGTGCGGGATCGTAGCCGCTCGTCACGAGCATCAGCGAGTAGTCCGAGGCCATCGCCGACTCCTCGATGCCGCGCCAGCATTCGGCGAACACGGCGTTCTCCAGCGTGGGCAGCATCACGCCCAGGATGCGCGTCTGCTGCGCGCGGAGCTTGGCGCCGAGCAGGTTTGGGCGGAACGAGAGCCGCTGCGCGGCATCATGCACGCGCTTCGCAGTGGCTTCGCGCACGAGCTGAGGATGACTGAACGCGCGCGACGCCGTGGCCAGCGATACCTGCGCCGCCAGGGCGACGTCGGCGAGCGTGACGCCGTGGCCGGGGTCGGCGCAGGCGATGCATGGCTGCAACTCGGGTCGGCGGGACGTCGCCACGGGCTTCCTCGTCGGTTGTGTGGGGCACTGCGATGAAAACGTTTTCATTCAAGCGCCGAAAAATCAGGCGTCAAGGTTTTCCGTTGTTGCAACGCCGCATCCTGGATGCGGTGCGGCCCGGAGCCTGCGCCCGTACTTGCGTCGAATTTTCATGCGCATGTGTGACCGGGTGATGACGGGGTGGCGACAGATCGCCTTGTCGATTGGCTCAGGCGCCGCATCGTGATGAGCGCAAACACCGCCACGGGCAACGGACCGGAAAATCCTGGCATCGGCAGGCGACACTGCCCGCCCGGACAAACCGGGCGTGCCTGCTGCCGACGTCAGAGCTGCGGGGCCTGGCAGGCTGCTCCGCCCGGATTGTCAGTCTCCGGCAGACCGAACACCGCGCGCGCGCCGCATTGCGAGCCAAACATGCGCGCCTGGTCATGCCCCACCCCCGCGACTTCGAACGCCTGATGCCGGATCACCAGCCCCGGGCTGGCCAGGTAGCGCTCGTAGCGGAGATAACCCCGCGCACGCTGCAGGCGCGTAGGCCCCTCGGCTTCCGCGCCGCAAGCCTTGTCCAGCACGCGATGGTTGGGATCGTTGTCTTCGGAACCCACCAGGTAGGTCACCTGCCGCCCCGCGTATCGCCTGTACAAGGCAAGCCCGGAGGTGCCCTTCGCATAGGGCACGATGTCCTGCATGCCGTAGCGGTACTTGTCGTAGTCGGCGCAGACCGACTTGTCATACGGCGCGAATACCTTGCCGTCCGCACTTGCCGGCCGCACCGGCGTGAAGTACAGATAGGAGGACGGGTTGGCCACCACATAGCGCAGGTCGATGCCGCGCGCCCGGACCTGCTCGTCCACATTGTTCAGCACGGCGTAGCGATGCACGATCTGTGCGCCACCGGAGTGCCCGGCCACCGTCACCCTTGTCACCGCGGGAAAGCGCGACTTGTCGGTCACGTAGCCGAGCAGGTCGTCCATCACCTGCAGCGAACTCACGCTGAACGGCGCATTCACCGCGTTCTCGCCGCTCATCCAGCCCTGCACCGACCACCGCGGCATATTGTCGAAGCCCTTGCCCTGGTCCGGCGTTCCCGGGAAGTTGGGCGCGATCAGCAGGACTTCGTCCGGATTGCGCCCCGTCGCTTTCAGCAGTGCCGCGCCGGCGGCGTAGTAGTCGTCGCCATTGCGCTGCAGGCCATGCTGGACGAAAACGACTTCGCGGATGCGCGACATGTCCCCGTCCAGCGGATGGTTGGCGTAGACGGGGAAATCGTAGCCACGGAGATGGAAGCGTTGCCACTGTGGCCTGGCTGCGGCCGCGCTGACGGGGCGCGTCCCGGCCTCGGCCTGGTTGCCGGCCGATGCGGCACAGCCTGCCAGCGCGGCAATCATCGCGGCGGCACCGGCAAGCCGCGCCGCGCGCATTGGGATCAGAACAGTCTGGAACATTGGGATTGGGTCTCCTCGTCTGGACTGCAATGGTAGGCAATCCTTCGGCCCACGTAAAATATATACTGGTCGTCATTCACATATCTCATGGATATACCTCCATGGAACTCAGGCACCTGCGCTATTTCCTGGCCGTGGCCGAACACGGCTCCGTCACGCGCGCCGCGGAGCAGCTCGGCATCCAGCAGCCGCCCCTGTCGCAACAGCTCAAGGCATTGGAGACCGAACTCGGCGTGGCATTGTTCGAACGCCAGCCCAGGGGCGTTGCGCTGACGCCTGCCGGCCAGGCGCTGCGGGCAGACACCGAAGACCTGTTCGGGCGGATCGAACAGATGCGCGCGCGCATGCAACGCATGGCACGCGGCGATGAGGGCGCGCTGGCGATCGGCTTCACCAGCTCGGCCGCCGCGCACCGGCTGACGCCCGAGGTGCTGCGGGCCTGCCGGCGCCAGTTCCCGCGCGTGGCGCTGTCGCTGACGGAGTGCAATGCTGCCGAGGCGATCGAACAGCTCGCGGACGGCACCTTGAGCGCCGCCTTGCTGCGCGCGCCCGTACAGCATCCGGAGGGCGTGCGCTTCGACCTGCTGCTGGAGGAAGACATGGTGATCGCCCTGCCGCTGGACCATCCGCTGCTGCGCAGGCGCCAGAAGGCCGGTGTCGCGCCAACGGCGCCGGTTTCGCTGCGGGAGCTGGCCGGCGACACCTTCATCCTGGTGCGGCGCCCGGGTGCGCCGGGCATGTATAACGACCTGCTGCGCGAATGCGAGGCGCTGGGCTTCACCCCTCGCGTGGGCGCCGAAGTCGAGCGGATGCTGACGAACCTGAACCTGGTCGCGGCCGGCGCCGGCGTCAGCGTGGTGCCGGCTTCCATGGCCAGCCTGAACCGGCATGGGGTGGCGTATTGCCGGATGCAGGAAGCCGATCGCCTGCGCGCGCCGCTGACACTAGGCTACCGGGCCGATGCCGCCGATGGCGCCAACCCGCCGCTGGCGGCACTGGTGGCGCTCACGCACAAGCTGGCGGCGCGCCATCGGCGGGGGGGGGGGGGGGGGGGGGGGGGATTTTTTG
>NZ_JWMA01000149.1 GCF_000812465.1 Cupriavidus sp. IDO
TTTTCCTCGAGATAATGGATATCGAACGGCCCCATTCCGTGAATCTCGACAATGGTTGCCCGCTTCGTAAAGGCATAATGCTGCGCCTTGCCAGGTAGGTGGTGGAAGCCGCCGGCCACTAGCTGATGTGCCTTATTGATATCATATTTGTCGCCTGACCCAAGATAGAGTGCACCGGAGAGAATGGTCAGGTTCTCGTCCTGCGTGTGCCAATGGGGCGGGATCTCGTATCCGGCCGGCAGCTTCAGCCGGATCACATACGAACCCTCCTTCATCGGGTCGCCGTATAGCACAGCAATCTTGGCTCCCTTTGGGAGCGCGTCGGGCGCATCTGTCCATTTGAGGGTCGCGGCATTCAGCATCTCCATCCTGTCCACCGGAGCGGCCTGCTGGCCGAACAGAGGAGGCGCGATGGCCAAGGCAAGCAGAAAAGCAAATTCCAGCCGTTTCATTTTTAGCCTCCCAGATCCGGTTTCCGCAGTCGCTGACTATCAGCGCGGATTGCCTTCATGTTAGGAAAGAAGCATGACGATACAAGCCGCAGCGCCGCAACCTAGGAACGGAAAGGCGCCAGGGGAGTCTGGACGCCATCACGATCATGAAACCTTGTCCCGTTATCAGACGCCTCTTAGCTGGGCCAGGAGGGGCTCGCCGTGCCCCCGATCGAATACGACTGCTGTCGCTGAATGCCCAGCCTTGGGTACGAAATCGACGGTGGTCTTCGCGAATCCAATTTTGCAGGTTTCAGGTGCGGATGAGATGTGCGAATGTCCGAGCGATGAGGCAAGCGAATGTCGCTACATGGCCGACAAGCGACCTCCGCCAGTTACAGGTCGGTCGGCCTTTGTCGACCCTTAGCCGCCTTTCAGATCCGAGAGACCGTAACGACCGATTCCGAGTGCAACCGCCGATCGCCGGGGCTAACTCTCCGGTTGCTAAGAACTCGTAATGCGGAATTGTTCGCTTTCTAGCCATTTGGCCAACTGGATTCGCATTGCGGGGCCATTCGTCCAGACATCAACAAGATCTCCTTCCCAGAAATAAACTGTAGCGCTTCGCGGTACGGGGCAGACTGGCCCTCCCGAGCGCATTAGTCATGGAGCGACCGAACGACGCCTCTTGGCCGCCTTCCTTCTCTCAAATGAAGAATAGGCTCCGGTCGTCGCTTCGTGGCCCCGTGCAGCCCTGACAGCGGCTTCCGCGGGAAACTCCGTTGTTCTCTCTTGAAGACTTGGCGCTACATCGCGGTTTAGTAATTCCGAGTCAACTCCACCAGTGGCACCTATGGACGGTCGCTGGAACCGGAAGCTGCCCCGCCTCCGCCTCGCAGAGCCTTGGACCGATACAGAACTTGATTGATGCAAGTCAACAAGCAAGGATCTGCGGCTTCTATCATGAAGCAAGGATCGATGGCGGTGGCGTCACGCAACCGCAGCCTTCCGGTTCGTGACGGGTGCTATCGGACAGGCGACCCCAGCCTGTCTTGCCTCTTCCCATTCCTGCACTCGAGGCGTCTCCGAAGCGTTGACAACGGGGACCCCAATTCCCGCCTGCAAGGGAGAGTCATTATGGATGACGAGATCAGGAAGAAGATCCTGGCGCTACTGGAGCAACACCGGATCATGACGATCGCCACGATCCGGCCGGATGGCTGGCCGCAGGCGACCACTGTGGGCTACGTTAGCAAAGGCCTTGTCCTCTACTTCCTGTGTGGTCTGGAAAGCCAGAAAGCAGCCAATCTGGCTCAGGACGACCGGGTATCCCTAACCATTGATGACGATACTTCTGACCTGATGGCGATCACGGGGCTGTCCATGGCAGCGCGCGCGAAGCTCGTCCTCGACCCCGTCGAGGCGGACGAGGTCCTGCGCATGCTTCCCCTGAAGTATCCGCAGCAAACCAAGTTGCCAGTACCAATGCCTACCCGGAACGAGGTGAGGATTTTCCAAGTGACGCCCACTGTCATTTCTGTTCTTGACTACTCGAAAGGTTTCGGACACGCGGACCTGGTTGTGTGCTAACACTTGACTAAGAAGCCCTAACAAAATGAGCTTGCAGGGCTGTTAACTTCAAGTGACTTTTGTTAACCTTTGCGTTGTTTCCCTCGCGCAAAGGACATGGCCAAA
>NZ_JWMA01000018.1 GCF_000812465.1 Cupriavidus sp. IDO
GGAACATAGTCCCCAATTCCTACCACGTCATAGTGCCGAAATAGCTGGTTAGCCAGCGAGTACTGAAAGTGCTTGCGTTGTTCTCGCACTTTGATCTCCAGCCGGGTAATCACTCGATCGAACTTTGTCCACTTCCGGCTGGGACGCCAGTGAGTCGACCTTGTGCCGTCCGCATGCACGTGATCCACCCACAGCGATTTTCTCTGACACCTGTCCCGCTTCGCACGCAGTGAATCGAGCGTGCGCTCGACCTCCGGCAGCTTCTGCAGGTTCTGGATCTCGAAGGCCTTTCCTTCGGTGTCCAGAGCGTATCCAAAATTCTTCAGGTTCGGGTCGATATAGACAACCCGCGGTAGCGGACGTTCCGTCTTCTTCTGCTTCTTGAAGGTGAAGACCGCGTAATACCGATCCTTGCCCTCACGGACGATGCGACAGGTGCGGGCCTGAGTGATGTGCTTGGGTGGCTTGATCATCCGTACCTTCAGCGACAGGCGCTTGCCGTCGCAATCGGCGCCGAAGGAGAGTTTCAGCCAACCGAACTCCGAGACATCCCAGCCCTTGTTCGGCTCGTCATACTCCAGGCTCGTCCACTGCTTCGCCCACGCCTTATATTTGATCCAGCCAACATCAGGGCCGGCGCGTTCGCCGTTCTTCGATTTGCGATGCGCAGTGATCGCCTTCGCCATGCGAAGGGCGACGTTCTTTAGCGGGGACGAATGCACGCAGCGAAGGAACGGATGCCTGTCCTTCAGTACTGGCACAAGATTGCGCAAGCCGATCTCTGAATAAACCTCGGAGAGCAGCTTTTTGGTGGTTGCCTCGTCGTCAACGGGCAACCACTTCATCAGAAACAACTCAGTCAGGCGAGCCTCGACCTGATCCTTCAGGCGGTTCCACAGCCAGTTGCAGATCTTCGATTGCCCATCGAGCCGCCCGGCAGCGTCCGCATCTATATCGAGACGGACCTTGCGGGCAAACTGCACGATGTCCGGGTCGGCTTTCTTGAAAGGCACGAGGCGATCTTTGTTGGCGTTCTTTTAAAACGTCCGCGTGCGTTCGCACACGTTATGGACCCACTCTACACGAGTGCTGATGCTGCGCAGCCCTTTTAAGCGTTTTGAATTTCTTCTGCGGCGTCCTTCAACGCTTGCATTGCCTTGCGATTCTTGTGCGACCGACTTCCGTAAAGGCGGGCTGAGAAGACCGTGATGATCTCTAGCACATCAGAGGCAAGATCTTCTTCGTAGGTAGAGTCGCCTTTCGCGTTGATGATGACAACCTCTGTGCCAAATTGCTCGCACAGAGAGAAGACTAACTCGGCGCCGAATCGCAAGAGGCGATCTTTGTGGGTCAGCACAAGCCGATCGACTTGCCCCGTGCAAATTCGTTTCAGCAGTTGCTTGAGCCCCCTTTTGTCGTAGTTCATACCCGACCCAAGGTCGCGGATAAGCTCGAAAGGCCAGCCCTTTGTCGCACAGAACAATTCGAGGACTTGGCACTGTCGCTCCAGATCGTCCTTTTGATCGTGGCTGGAGACCCGTGCGTAGCCTACCGTCACGCGGCTCAGCTCCGACTCGTCGTTCTGCTTGCCGGCGAGCGCCATCAAAGTTTGAAGGTCATAGCGGCGATGTCCACCAGGCGTGCGGTCGGCCACGACTTTTCCGGACGCCTCCCAGCGACGCAGCGTGGCCGGATGAATCCCCAGCATCGCGCACGCCTCCTTCATTGAAACCTTCGCAATTATGCTCATGGGTGAGCATATTTACATAGCTATGCGAAGCTTACAAGAGGCTGTGCACTTGCCCCGGCCTGCTGCCGGAACCATTCAGAGGACGCTTCGCGCGCCATGAGAGGCCGATACTGTAAAATCCTGCCCCACCGTCCCCATCAGCCGCACGCGGCGCATCACACGGATCTATCATGGCCCTGTACGAATCGGAGATCACCCAGTTCCTGAAGACGCTCAAGCAGGAACGTCCCTCGCTCGAAAACGAGCAACGCCAGGGCCGCGCACTGCTGTGGGACAAGGAGCCGATCAATCTGGAAGAGCGTGCCCGCGCCGAGGCTTCGCGCGTCGCGCAGAAGCCGTACGTCTACTCGCTCGACTGAGCACCGGCCGCGGCCCGCCCCGGACACCGTCCATGAACCCGAGCGATCAGGAAAAGCTGCCGCTGGCAGTGGATCTGCCCAGCGTGGCGCCGGCCCAGCCCGGCGCACCCGCCGAAGTGGTCGATGGGCTGGCGTTCGCTCGCCTGTACGGCGAGCCGCTGTTCAAGCTGCCGCAGGACCTGTACATCCCGCCTGACGCGCTCGAGATCTTCCTGGAAGCGTTCGAGGGTCCGCTGGACCTGCTGCTGTACCTGATCCGCAGGCAGAACTTCAACGTCCTCGACATCCCGATGTCGCAGGTCACCCGGCAGTACCTCTCGTACATCGAGCAGATCCGCAAGACCAACCTCGAGCTGGCGGCGGAGTACCTGCTGATGGCGGCGATGCTCATCGAGATCAAGTCGCGCATGCTGCTGCCGGTCAAGAAGGCCGACAGTGACGAGGAAGCCGAGGATCCGCGCGCCGAACTGGTGCGCCGCCTGCTGGAATACGAGCAGATGAAGCTGGCCGCGCAGCGGCTGGACCATGTGCCCCAGCTCGGCCGCGACTTCCTGCGCTCGCAGGTCTATATCGAGCAAAGCCTGGCGCCCCGCTTCCCCGAGGTGGAAACGGTGGACCTGCAGGCCGCCTGGGCCGATGTGCTCAAGCGTGCCAAGCTCAACCAGCACCACAAGATCTCGCGCGAGGAGCTGTCCGTGCGCGAGCATATGAGCCAGATCCTGCGCCGCCTGCAGCACTCGCGCTTCATGGAGTTCACCGAACTCTTCGACGACGCGATCCGCTCCGGCAAGGGCGTGCCAGTGGTGGTGGTGAACTTCATCGCCATGCTGGAACTGTCGCGCGAGGCCCTGGTGGAAATCACCCAGGCCGAGCCGTTCGCGCCGATTTATGTGCGATTGGCGTACACGCCGACCTGACCCACCCGCGCGGCGGGGTCCACCACCGGGCCACTTGTTCTACAATCCGCCGACAGCCGGCAGCATAAGCCCATACAGGGTACAGACCGGTATTGCGAAGCGCCGGGCCATCCACGGCGCCAGGGTCACACCTACCACGACCAGCACACCACGTTCATGAAAGTCATTTCCTCCATCACAGAGCTGCGGGACCAGCTGCGCGGACAGAACCGGGTTGCGTTCGTCCCGACCATGGGCAACCTGCACGAAGGCCATCTGTCGCTGATGCGCCTGGCGCGCCAGCATGGCGACCCGGTGGTGGCATCGATCTTCGTCAACCGCCTGCAGTTCGGCCCGAACGAGGATTTCGACAAATACCCGCGCACGCTGCAGGACGACATCGAGAAACTGCAGAAGGAAGGCGTCTACGTGCTGTTCGCGCCCACCGAGCGCGATATGTACCCCGAGCCGCAGGAATACCGTGTGGAGCCGCCGCATGACCTGGGCGACATCCTCGAAGGCGAGTTCCGCCCCGGCTTCTTCAAGGGCGTGTGCACCGTCGTCATGAAGCTGTTCTCGACCGCGCAGCCGCGCGTGGCCGTGTTCGGCAAGAAGGACTACCAGCAGCTGATGATCGTGCGCCGCATGGTGCAGCAGTTCGCGCTGCCGATCGACATCATCGCTGCCGAGACCGTTCGCGCCGAAGATGGCCTGGCGCTGTCGTCGCGCAACCGCTACCTGACGCCGGACGAGCGAGCCGAAGCGCCGGTGCTGTACCGCACGCTGCACGACGTGCGCGATACGGTGCTGGGCAGCGACCGCGCCGCCGCCGACCTGCTGGCCGTCGAGGCCGGTGCCAGGGCGGCACTGGAAAAGCGTGGCTGGAAGCCGGACTACGTGTCGATCCGCAAGCGCGTCAACCTGCAGGCGCCGACCCGCGAGGAGTTCGTTGCGGGCGAACCACTGGTGGTGCTGACCGCCGCCAAGCTGGGGGCGACCCGCCTGATCGACAACCTCGAGATCTGAGGCACGCGGCGAGCGCCGCCGCAATGGAAAAGAGCAAGCCGCGACCTTGCTCTTTTTTTTGCTTCAGGCCCGCCGCAAGCTGGCGCGCTGGCTGGCCTTGGCGATGTGGCGCCGGTGCCCGCGCCGCCGCTTCCACCAGATCAGAACGCCGGTCACGGCAAACATCAGCGGTGTCAGCCCGAACATCGTAATGAAAAGCCGCCCTGGCAGGCCGAACGCTTCACCGGTGTGCAGCGGAAACAGCCAGTTCAGGAAGATATCGCCGGCCGGCGCATCGTTCGGATCACGCACACCGAGACGCTGGCCGGTCCATGCGTCGAGCCACAGGCGCGTGGCGCCGCTGTCCTTGCGCACTTCGCCGGGCTGGCGCAGGCGGACCTCGTAGGCATCGCCCGCCTTGCGCGGGAAGCTGATACGCGTCACCGTGGCGCCCGGATATTGCGACTGCGCCGCGCTCATGATCTGCGCCGCGCCGAGCGGCCGCGCATCTGCCGGGGCCGCAGCCGAGACATGTTTCGCGGGTGGCGTCACCGTCATCACGCTGGCAACCATCGGCGTCACCCACTTTGGCAGGTTCAGGTACCAGCCCGAGAAGGCAATCGTGGCGAGCACCGGTGCCGCCAGGATGCCGCCGGCGCGATGCAGCGAATAGTTGAAGCGCGACCACGAGCCGCCATGTGTGATCCGGAACGCCTGCAGTATCGAGCGCACGCGCAGCTTCGGCCACCACGCCACGACGCCCAGCAGCACCGTCAGCAACAGCAGCATGCCACCGACGCCGGTGATGGTCTTGCCGGTCTCGCCGCTCAGCAGGTAGCGATGCAGGTGGAACACCGTTGGCAGCAGCAACTGCCGCGACAGCCCCGCCTCGCCCCACACGCGCTCGCCCTTGATCTCCAGCGTGACCGGATCGACCATCACCTGGCGCGAGCGCCCCGCCACGACGCCATCGGGCCCCTTGACCGGATACCAGGCAACAAACACGCCTTCCGTGGAATTCGGCAGCATCAGCAGGTTGGGCCGGCCGTAGCCGGGCTCGGCCAGGCGCTTCGTCACCGCCTGCACCACGGCAGGGGTCACGGGCAGTGCCACCGGCGCGGAGGACACCAGCAGGTCCGGGTTCAGCCGTGCATCGAGTTCATCGCGCCAGGCGATCACGGTGCCGGTCAGCCCCATCAGGACGAACAACAGGCCCAGAGTCAGGCCGATATAGAGGTGAAGCTTGACGATGACGACGCGAAGGCGGCCGGTGACCATGGGAAGCGGATATCAGGGAGCGATTCGCGTGCGGCGCCTATGCCACATCCGCCAAACGCAAATGCGAAAGATTCGCAATTCTATCAGGCTGTGCGCGCCGCGCGGCCCTCACATGCGAATCCTGAAGCTCGCACGCGACCGCGCCATCCGCGACAATGTCGGCTGCCCTGCTCCAGCGCTGCCCCGGACACGCCATATGCCCTCCCCTGACGTCGAGCTCATTCCCGCAACGGCCGCCGATGCCGACCTACTGGCCGCCATGCACACGGAAAGCTGGCGCCAGACCTATGCCGGACTGCTGCCCGACGCTTACCTGTCCCGGGAAGCGCCAGACGAGCGCCGCGCCGCCTGGCGGGCGCGCATGCTCGACGGCGCCGACGGACCACTGGAGGTAACGCTGGCGAGGGTTGGCGGCCAGCCCGCAGGCTTTGCCTGCCTCGCGCCTCAGGCCGAGCCCGCCCATGGCATCTACCTCGACAACCTGCACGTGCTGCCGGCATTCCATGGCCACGGGCTCGGCAAGCTGTTGCTGGCCCACTGTGCGCAGCGCGTCGCCACCGGCTGGCCGGATCGACCGCTGTTCCTCTACGTACTGGAGGGCAATGCACAGGCGCGAGAGTTCTACCGCCGCCTGGGCGGCACCGAGTCGGAAAGCTTTGAAGACGAGTTCCCGGGGGCCGAAGGCCAGGTCAGCATCCGACGCGTGACCTGGCCCGACGTGGGCGCGCTGCGCACGCGCCTTGTGCCGCGCCAGCCGTAGCGGGCCGGCGTCAGCGCCGCAGCGGCGCGAGCATGGCGTCCAGGTCCAGATGCGCTGCCATGCTGTCGGCCAGCCGCCCGATCGACGCCTCGCGCAGCGCCGCCAGGTCCACGGCCTCCGCGGCCTCCAGGCCGGCCCAGCGCAGCAGGGCCTGGCAGGCCGCCGGCTCGTCAAACACGCCGTGCACGTAAGTGGCCAGCACCTGGTCGTCGTCTGACCGCGCGCCGTCCGGCCGCACCTTTCCGTCGCCGCTGTCCAGCCACAGCGCGGGGCGTGCCAGCCCGGCGCCGGTGGTTACGCCAAGGTGGATCTCGTAGCCGCGAACCCGCGCATTGGCATCGGCCAGTTGGCCGGTGACCTGCCGGAGCTGCTTGTCCGCCGCCAGCGTGGTTTCGTAGTCGAGCAGTCCCAGGCCGTCGCTGCTGCCGGCGGGCCCTTCGCGCCCGTCCGGATCGTGGACACGGCGCCCCAGCATCTGCATGCCGCCGCAGATGCCGATCAGCTTGCCGCCATAGCGCAGATGCCGCCGTAGCGCCGGCTCCCAACCGTTGGCGCGCAGGAAGTCCAGGTCGCTGCGCACGCTCTTGCTGCCGGGCAGGATCACCAGATCCGCCGGCGGCACCGGCATACCCGGACCGATGAAGCGCAGGTCCACCTGCGGATGCGCGCGCAGTGCGTCGAAGTCCGTATGGTTGGCGATCCGGGGCACCACCGGCACGATCACCCGCAGCAGCTGCCCGGGCTCGCCGCGCTTGCCGACCTGCGCGCCGATGATGGCATCCTCCGCATCGAGGTGCAGGCCGTGCAGGTAGGGCAACACCCCAAACACGGGCTTGCCGGTCCGCTGTTCCAGCCAGTCCAGCCCCGGCTCCAGCAGGCCGATGTCGCCACGGAAGCGGTTGATGATGAAGCCGGTGACGCGCGCGCGTTCGCTTTCGGACAAGCAATCCAGCGTGCCGACCAGATGGGCGAACACGCCGCCGCGGTCAATGTCGGCCACCAGCACGACCGGGCAGTCGACCCGTTCGGCAAAGCCCATGTTGGCGATATCGCGGTCGCGCAGGTTGATTTCGGCAGGACTGCCCGCCCCTTCCACCAGTACCACGTCGTACGCCTGCGCCAGCCGCTCGTGCGAGGCCAGCACGGCCTTCATCGCCTCGGGCTTGTAGGCGTGATAGGCGCGCGCATCCAGGTCCAGCCGCGCCTTGCCATGGATGATCACCTGCGCGCCGGTATCGCTGCTCGGCTTGAGCAGGACCGGGTTCATGTCGGTATGCGGGGCCAGCCCTGCGGCCAGCGCCTGCAAGGCCTGTGCCCGGCCGATTTCGCCGCCGTCCGCCGTCACCGCACTGTTGAGCGCCATGTTCTGCGGCTTGAACGGGGCCACGCGCGTGCCGGCGCGCGCCAGCACCCGGCACAGGCCGGCCACCACCGTGCTCTTGCCGGCGTCGGAGGTCGTGCCCTGCACCATCAGCGTGCCGTGCAGGGCACCCGGAATCCACGGCGAATTCGCCGAAACAGGTTGAAATTGCATCCGCGGATTATCGCACCCGGCCGTGCGACCACCGGATGCGACCGCTACAATACGCGGATGGAAACACCGGCCATCGCACCCGATACCGCACCGACCGCCGCCACCGAGCCGCGTGCCGCCGGCAACGGCCATGGCGCCCGCCAGCTCACGCTGGTGCTGGGCGGGGCCCGCTCCGGCAAGAGTCACTATGCCGAGCAGCTGGCGACCGACCACGCCACCATTACCGGCGGCCCCGTCACCTACATCGCCACCGCGCGCCAGGATCCCGAGCACACCGACGAGGAACTTGCGGTGCGCATCGCCCTGCACCGCGCGCGGCGCCCGGCGGACTGGCACCTGGTGGAAGAGCCGGTACGGCTGGCCGATGCCCTCTATGCCCATGCGCGCCACGACGGCTGCATCCTGGTGGATTGCATGACGTTGTGGATGAACAACCTGATCTTCCCCGACGGCCGCAGCTATCCAGAGCATGGCGTGATCACGCCGCCCGATGCGTTCACCGAGGAAATCGAGTCGCTGCTGACCGCGCTACCCACGCTTCCCGGCCACGTCATCCTGGTGTCGAACGAGATCGGTTTCGGGGTGGTGCCGATGGGCGCCATCACCCGCTTCTATGTGGACGAGCTGGGCCGCCTGAACCAGAAGCTCGCTGCGGCAGCCGACCGCGTGCGGCTGCTCGTGGCCGGCATCCCGGTCGCGGTAAAGGGCGCCGATCCCGCATGCTGATGCTGTCCTGGCCGGCCTGCGTGGCGGCCGCGCTGGCCGGCGTA
Organism: Cupriavidus sp. IDO; assembly: GCF_000812465.1. Lineage (GTDB taxonomy): Bacteria > Pseudomonadota > Gammaproteobacteria > Burkholderiales > Burkholderiaceae > Cupriavidus. Next base: position 8,353 of record NZ_JWMA01000018.1, read on the forward strand.
TTGCTGGACCAATGGCTCGGCGAGCCCCGGCGCTGGCATCCGCTGGTCGGCTTCGGCCGGCTCGCCGCAGCGCTTGAACGGCGACTGAACCGCTTTCATGCGAATCCCTCTACCGCAATCGTCCGGCGACTCAGCGGGCTGCTGGCCTGGTCGCTGATGGTGCTGGTGCCTGCCGCGCTGGCATGGTGGCTCGTCGCAGCGGCCAGCCACTGGCACGCCGCGCTCGGACTCGTGCTGCATGCGCTGGCGCTCTATGCCGCGCTGGGCGCACGCAGCCTGCACCAGCACATCGCCCCGATTGCCGAGGCGCTCGCACGCGGCGACCTGGGTGCGGCCCGCACACTCACCGCGCGTATTGTCTCTCGCGATACCGCCGATGCCGACGCCGAGGCCCTGGCCCGTGCCGCCTGTGAATCGGCGCTGGAAAACGGCAACGATGCGATCTTCGGCGCGCTGTTCTGGTTCCTGGTCGGCGGTGCGCCCGCGGTCATTGCGTTCCGGCTCGCGAACACGCTCGATGCGATGTGGGGCTACCGCACGCACCGGCTGCGTGATTTCGGCTGGGCGGCGGCACGACTCGATGACCTGCTCAATCTCGCGCCTGCCCGGCTTACCGCGCTCTCCTACGCGCTGCTCGGCGCTACCACGCAGGCACTGCGCTGCTGGCGCACGCAGGCGCCGGCCTGGTCGAGCCCGAACGCGGGCCCGGTGATGGCCGCGGGCGCAGGCGCGGTGGGCGTCGCGCTGGGCGGCCCCGCCTGCTATCACGGCGAGATCGAATTCCGCCCGCCGCTGGGCGCCGGCGTCGCGCCCGATGCCGCCCGCATCATGGCCTGCCTGCGACTGGTCCGGCGCACGCTGTGGCTGTGGCTGGCGCTTGCCGTCGCCAGCGCGCTGGCCCTGACCATCATTCCGCCCCTCTCTGCAACGTGATTTCACCGACGGCACCCATCCGCCATGGCGGCGACCTGCGCGCGGCAGTACGCCGCTACGGGCGCCCCGCCGCCGACTGGCTCGACCTTTCGACGGGCATCAACCCCACCGGCTATCCGGTGCCGCAGTTGCCCGCACAGGCATGGCAGCGCCTGCCCGAAGACGACGATGGCCTGTCCGAAGCCGCGGCGCTGGCCTACGGTGCGCCGCATGCACTGCCGGTGGCAGGCTCGCAGGCGGCCATCCGCGCATTGCCGCCATTGCTCAGGCCGGGACGCGTGGGCATCGCCGCGCTGGGATACAGCGAGTACGCGCCTGCATTTGCCGCTGCCGGGCATGAGGTCGTGTTGCTGGCCGAATCGGATTTCATGCAGGCCGGGTTGCCCGACCGGCGCGGCCTGGACCATCTCGTGGTGGTCAACCCGAACAATCCGACCGGCCGCCTGCTGCCGGCCGGAACGCTCGCCGACTGGCACGCCGCACTGGCCGCGCGCGGCGGCACACTGCTGCTCGATGAAGCGTTCATGGACTGCACGCCCCGGCATTCGCTGTGTTCCCGTTCGGGCGAAACCGGGCTGTTGGTGCTGCGCTCGATCGGCAAGTTCTATGGACTGGCGGGGATACGCTGCGGCTTCGTGCTGGGCGCCGCACCACTGCTCGCTGCCCTGCGCGAGCGGCTCGGTCACTGGACCGTATCCGGCCCCGCGCGCGAAGTGGCCCGCCTTGCGCTGGCCGATCCCGGCTGGCAGGCTGCCACCCGGAACCAGCTTGCCGCAGCCGGCGAACGCCTTGCCGCGCTGCTGGCACGACACGGCCTGGCGCCGGTCATGCAGCCGCTTTTTTGCTGGGTGCCGCATCCCGAGGCAGCGCGACTGCACGAAGCGCTGGCCGGGCACGGCATCTGGACACGCCTGTTCGATGCCGCCGCCGACTGCCCGCCGAGCCTGCGCCTTGGCCTGCCACCCGACCTGCCGCAGGCATGGCAGCGGCTTGACGATGCGCTGGCCAGCGTGCCGGCCTGAGAACCGAAAACAATACTGATGCCCGCTGCTCTCTCCGTCGCCCGCGCGACCCTCATCACCGCCCTGCTGCTGTCAGCCAGCGCAAACGCGGCCATTTCCGTCGTCGACGATGCCGGGCAGACCGTCACGCTCGCCCAGCCCGCGCGCCGCGTGGTCTCGCTGGCGCCGCATGTCACCGAGCTGATCTATGCCGCCGGCGGCGGCGATCGCATCGTCGGCACCGTCAGCTACAGCGACTACCCGCCGCAGGCCCGCGACATCCCGCGCGTGGGCGACAACAAGGCGCTCGATCTCGAACGCATCGCCGCGCTCAAGCCCGACCTGATCGTGGTCTGGCGGCACGGCAATGCGCAGAAGCAGACTGACCGGCTGAAGGCGCTCGGCATGCCGCTGTTCTACAGCGAGCCGCGCCGGCTGGAATCGATCCCCGAGAACCTCGAGAAACTGGGCACACTGCTCGGCACCGAACCGGTGGCCCGGCGCGCGGCTGACAGCTTCCGCCAGCAGGTCGAGACACTGCGCAAGACCTATGCCGCGCGAGCGCCGGTGACAGTGTTCTACCAGGTCTGGCAGCAGCCGCTGATGACGCTCAACGGCCAGCACCTGGTCAGCGACCTGCTGGCGCTGTGCGGCGGCCGCAACCTGTTTGCCGCGGAAGCGCCGCTGGTGCCGACGGTATCGGTCGAAGCCGTGGTGGCAGGCAATCCCGAAGCGATGCTTACCGCCGGCATGGGCGCCACGCGGTCAGACCGGCCGCTTGCGGATTTTTCGATGTGGGAACGCTGGAAGCAGGTCACCGCCGTGGCGCGCGGCAACCTGTTCGTGATCGACGGCGATCTCGTCAATCGCGCCGGCCCGCGCGTGGTGCAAGGCGCGGAGCAGATCTGCAAGGATCTCGACGTCGCGCGTTCGCGCCGCCCGGCCCGCTGATCACGCCGCGCCGCGGTTCCACCACGCCAGCTGCGGCTGCGTATAGCCGAGCCGGAACAGGCAGCTGGCGCCGAACGCCAGCTCCCAGCCGAGCGTGCGGTCCAGCGGCAGGCGCAGCCAGTGGGCCGCCAACATGCGCATCGGCCCGGCGTGGCCCACCACCCAGATGCAGCTATCCTGCGCGCCGCCGAGCGTGTCTGCCCACGCGGTCACGCGCGCCATCGCCTGTGCCGCGCTCTCGCCGCCGTGCGGGCGGCCTTCGAGCAGATGGCCGGCCCAGTCGTCCAGTTCGGCGCGCGGAATGACATCCCAGGGCTTGCCTTCCCAGTCACCGAAATCCAGTTCACGCAGGCGGGGCTCCACTTCAATGGCAGGTTCGGCCAGCGTCAACGCGCGCATCAGCGCCTTGGCCGTATCGCCGGCACGCAGGAGCGGACTGGTGACAACGCGTTGCGGCACGGGCAACGCTGCGACGATGGCCGTTGGCGCGGGCGTCATCGGCACCGCCAGCGACAGGTCCAGGTTGCCATAGCAGATGCCCGGCGCCACGTCCGGACGCGCGTGGCGGATCAGGACCACGTCCATGCCGCCGCCACCAGGTAGATGAGGAGTTCGGCCAGCTGCTGGGCCATGCCCAGGCAGTCGCCGGTATAGCCGCCAATGCGCCGCACGAAATAGCGGCCCAGCAGCAGGCGCAACACGACCAGCGCCGCCACCGTCACAGCGGCAAACGCAGGCGACACCAGCCACAACGGCAGGACGCCGCAGAGCAGTGCGAAGACCAGCCCCTTGCCAGCCAGCCGCTGCGCCACGGGCTTGGCCTTGCCTTCCGGCCTCACATACTCGAGCGTGGCCAGGTAGCTCGCTGCCATCGCGCGGCTGGCGCCGTGCGCCGCAAACAGCACCAGCAGCAACTCGGACAAGCCGCTGCGCGCACCAATGGCTGCCAGCAGCTGCCATTTCAGCAGCAGCGCCAACACCAGTGCGATGGCGCCGAAGGCGCCGGTGCGCGAGTCATGCATGATGCGCAGCACGTCCTCGCGCTGCCACGCGCCGCCAAAGGCATCGACGCAATCGGCAAGGCCATCCTCGTGGAACGCACCGGTCAGCAGCAGCGTGACGGCCATGCCCAGCAGCACTGCCACGCCTGGCGGCCACCACTGCATCGCGCCCCATGTCGCCAGCACCGCCACGGCACCCACTAGCAGCCCAACCAGCGGAAAGTACCGCGCCGCGGCGTTCAGGTAGCGTGGCTCGAAGCCGACCCAGCGCGCCAGCCCGGCCGGCAGCGGTACCCGCGTGAAATAGCCAAGCGCGGTCAGGAAGAACCGGAGCTCATCGCCCATGCTGGCAGGTGGCCGCGGAGTCGGCGCCGGATCGGATGACATGGCTTAAGTGGACGCCGTGCTGACGCCCGCACCGCTGAAGGTCGCCATCTCGTTCAGGAAGGCCGCGGCCGACGCCACCAGCGGCCATGCCAGTGCCGCGCCGGTGCCCTCGCCCAGGCGCAGGTCCAGCGCCAGCAGCGGCTCGGCCTTGAAGTGATCGAGCAGGGCGCGATGGCCGCGCTCGTGCGAGCAATGCGAGAACACGCAGTACTGCAGCACCTTCGGGTCGATCCGCTGCGCCACCAGCAATGCCGCCGACGCGATGAAGCCGTCGACCAGGATCACCATGCGGCTTGCCGCGGCGGCAAGGAAGGCGCCGGTCATCATCGCGACCTCGAAGCCGCCGAAGGCCGCCAGCACATCGAGCGGCTCTACTGCATCGGCATGGAGGGCCAGCGCACGCTCGAGCACTTCACGCTTGCGCGCGAGGCCGGCGTCGTCCAGCCCGGTGCCGCGCCCGATGCAATCAGCCAGCGGCTGACCGGTGAGCCGGCTCATCAGGCATGCGGCCGACGAGGTATTGGCAATGCCCATCTCGCCAAAGCCGATCACATTGCAGCCCTGCTGCGCGTGGCGCAGCACGCGGGCCATGCCGGCGGTCATGGCAGCTGCGAGTTGCTCCGCCGTCATCGCGCGCGTCTCGGCGAAATTGCGGGTGCCGTCGGCAATGCGGCAATTGACCAGGCCGGGCGATGCCGGCAGCGGCGCGCGCACGCCGGCATCCACCACTTCCAGCGCAATGCCGTGCAGGCGCGAGAACACATTGATGGCCGCGCCGCCGCCCAGGAAATTGAGCACCATCTGCGCGGTCACTTCCGCCGGGTAGGCGCTGACGCCGGCATCGGCCACGCCGTGGTCGCCGGCAAAGACGATCACGGTCGGGCGCTTGAGCTCGGGCCGGGTCGTGCCGCAGATCTGGCCGAGCTGCAGCGCAAGGGTTTCAAGGCGGCCGAGCGCGCCGAGGGGCTTGGTCTTGTCATCGATGGCGGCCTGCAGGACAGGACGCAGCGCGTCATCGAGGGGGGCGATTTCCGGAAACTGCATGGTGTGGATACGGTACGGGCTATAAGAGGGAATTGCTGCGCAGTGTACTGCTACATTTCCACGCCGCGCTGGGCCTTGATGCCCTGCTGGAAAGCGTGCTTGACCGGTGTCATGTCGGTGACCGTGTCGGCCGCCTCCACCAACGCCGGCGGCGCGCCGCGGCCCGTGATGACCACGTGCTGCATCGGCGGGCGGGCAAGCAGATCGGCAATGACCTGATCCACATCGAGATAGTGCAGTTTCAGCGCGATATTCAGCTCATCGAGCAGCACGAGGCCAATCTCCGGATCGCGCAGCATGCCGCGCGCGATTTCCCATGCGGCCTCGGCCTTGGCCACGTCGCGCGCACGGTCCTGGGTTTCCCAGGTGTAGCCCTCGCCCATCACGTGGAAGTCGCACACTTCGGGAAAGCGGCGCAGGAACATCTCCTCGCCGCTGGGAAATGCACCCTTGATGAACTGCACGACGCCCGTATGCATGCCATGCCCGAGCGCACGCACCACCATGCCGAAGCCCGAGCTGGACTTGCCCTTGCCATTGCCGGTGGTGATCACGATCACGCCGCGCTCGGTCTGCGCGGCCGCGATCTTGGCGTCGATCACGTCCTTCTTGCGGACCATGCGCGCCTTGTGGCGGGCATCGCGGCCGTCGTCATCGGTGGGATTGGTGTTGTCGGTATCGCTCATGGTTGCTTGCCTTTTGGTCCGTGACGGGGAACGCCATCGGGAATCAGCGCGGTATGCACGCCGTCGCTGACGCTGACGATCGGGGTGCGCAGTGCGCGCGAACATTGTTCGGGAGTCAGCACCTGCTGCGCAGGGCCGTGCAGCGCGCTGCCGTCCTCGGACATCAGCAGCGCATGGGTGGCGTAGCGGCGCGCCAGGTTCAGGTCGTGCAGGATCACCACGATGGCATGGCGGCCGGCCCGTGCCAGCGCGGACACCGCTTCCAGCACCATGATCTGGTGGCGCAGGTCCAGGTGGGAGACCGGCTCGTCCAGCAGCAGCAACGGCGCCTGCTGCGCCAGCACCGCGGCCAGAGATGCGCGCTGGCGCTCGCCGCCGGAAAGCGTCAGCACGTCGCGCGCGGCCAGTGCTTCGAGGTCCATCGCCTCGATGGCGGCACGCACCACGCTGTCGTCCTCGCGACCGCTCCAGCCCCAGCCGGACAGATGCGGATGCCGTCCGACCCGCACCGCGTCGAGCACCGACATCGAGAACGTATCGTGCACCGCCTGCGGCAGGTAGGCGCGCAGCCTGGCCAGCGCGCCCGGCGCCATCCGGCCCATCGGTTCACCGTTGATGACGACGCTGCCGCCATCCGCGTGCCGCAGTCCGGCCAGCACGCCCATCAGGGTCGACTTGCCGACGCCATTGGGGCCAGCCACGCACCACAACTGGCCTGCGCCAATCTCCAGCGCCAGCCGCTCGGCCAGCACGCGTGTGCCGGTGCGCAACCGCACGTCACGCAGCGTCAGCACGGGACAGGCGGCGAGCGGCTCGGACCAGTGGCTCATCGCGGCCTCCGCAACAGCAGGTAGAGGAAAGTGGGCACGCCGAGCAGCGCGGTGATGACACCCACCGGCAGTTGCGCCGGTGCGATCACGGTGCGGGCGATAACGTCGGCCGCCATCAGCAGCGCCCCCCCAAGCAGTGCGGAAGCCGGCAGCAGCAGGCGCTGGTCATTGCCCCACGCCAGCCGCACCAGGTGCGGCACCACCAGCCCGACAAAGCCGATCGAGCCCGCCGTGGTGATGGCAGCCGCGATCGAGACCGATGCCAGCACGAACGTGGCCAGCCTGACCCGCCCTACCCGCACGCCAAGCGACTGCGCCACCGTTTCGCCGAGCAGCATGACGTTGAGCGAACGCGCCATCGGCATCGTCAGCAACAGCGCCGCCACCAGCGTCGTCAGCGCCACGCCGTAGGAGGCTGTTCCGCTCAGGTCGCCGGTCAGCCAGAACAGCATGCCGCGCAGCCGCGATTCCGGTGCGACGGAGAGGATCAGCGTGATCAGCGCGCCCCAGCCGGCGGCCAGGATCACACCGGTCAGCAACAGGCGTGCGCCGGCTTCGTGATGGCCACCCTGTACCTGAGGATGGAGCAGGTCGCGCCGCGCCAGCGTGGCCACCAGCACCATCGATAACAACGCGCCGCCGGCCGCGCCAGCCTGGATGGCCCACAGCGGCAGCATCATCAGCATGGCGCCGAGCGCGCCGGTGGCAGCGCCGCCGGAAACCCCCAGCACATACGGTTCCGCGAGCGGATTGCGCAGCAAGACCTGCATCTGCGCGCCCGACAGCGCCAGCAGGCCGCCGCACGCAAATGCCGCCGCCGCACGCGGCAGGCGCAGCTCGCGCACGATCGCGCCCGCGGTGCCGGTGTCGGCGCCGGTCAGTGCCTGCCACAGCTGGCCGGCGCTCATCGACACGCTTCCCAGCGCCAGCGACAGCAGGAACACCGCCAGCGCCGCGGCGGCAAGCGCCAGCCAGACCGCGAGTGCGCGCCTGAAATCAGCCATGGCGCGCGCACCCGCTCATCGCTGGCGCCAGCCCAGCGTGATGAAGCCGGCCCGGCCCTGCGTGTTGTAGGGGAAGGCCAGCTGGTAGTTCTTGTCGAAGAGGTTTTCTACCCGGGCGGCGACGAACCATTGCTTGTCGATGTTGTAGCGCGCGTTGAGGTTGACGATACCGTATCCGCCCAGCGTGCGCGAGCCCGTGTCCAGGCGCGACGACGACAGCAGCCATTCGCCGCCGAAGCGCCAGTTGCCGAAATTGCGGCCCACGTCCAACGCGGCATGACGGCGCGCGCGGCGCAGCAGTTGCGTATTGGTCTGCTCGTCGATCGGGTTCTGGAACGTCACGCTGGCGCCCACATCGGTGCCCCACAGCGTGGCGCGCCACGAGGCCTCGACACCTTGTACCTTGGCCTTGTTGACGTTCTGCGGTGCCAGCAAGCCATTGGCCTGGGTCGCGTTGACGATCAGGTTGTCGTAACGGGTTTCGAAGGCTGTCAGGCGCAGCAGCCCCGTGCCTTGCGTGTTGTACTGCAGCCCAGCTTCGGCCGATTTGGCCCGTTCAGGCTGCAGGTTTGGATTGCCGAAACCCGGGAAATACAGCTCGTTGAAGGTCGGTGCGCGGAAAGCGTTGCTGACGCTGGCAATCAGCTTGAGCGCGTCGGTCAGATTGTAGCCATAACCGGCGAAGAAGCTTCCCTGGTTACCGAAGTCCGAGTAATGATCATTGCGCGCGTTGAGCTGCAACTGATGCTTGCCGAATCGCCCGTCATAGCCACCGAACACGGAGAACACATTGCGGGTCGGACTGAAGACGGTACCAAAGCTGTTGGCGTCAAGCGCCTGCTGCAGATAGTCGGTACCGAACAACAGTGTATGCGAGGGCGCCAGCGCGTACTCGTTCTGCCAGTTGAACTGCCGGTTGCGCGTGTTGAAGGTGCCGTTCTTCGTGCCGTTGAGGAAGCTATCGCTGTTGTCTTCGCTCTGCGCCAGCTTGAAATGCGTGGACCAGTCCGGCAGCACCTTGCCGTTGACGAAGGTGGACAGCGTGTACAGCTCGCTGTTCATCCGGTTGTCGTCGGTGGGACGGCCAAAGGCGCTGTCGAACGACAGCTTGCTCTTCGAGTAGTAGCCCACGACGCCTGCGTCCCAGTCGGGCGTGAAGCGGTGCTTCACCTGGCCGGACACGCTCTGGTTCTCGTATGGGTTGTCGTTCGGGTTGGCGCGCGGCGCCTGCGCGGTATTGATGGACGAGAAGCCGTCGGTCTTGTAGGCCGAGCCGGTCAGGTTGAACGAGGTGTCACCGACCTGCCCGCCGTAGCCGACCGTGCCCTGGCGCGTGTTGTTGCTGCCGTATTCCACCTGCGCATTCGCCGCGGGAGCCTGGCCGGCGCCGCTCTTGGTGAAGATCTGCACCACGCCGCCGATGGCGTCGGAGCCGTAGAGCGCCGACACGTTGCCGCGCACGACCTCGATATGGTCGATCTGATCGGGCAGGATATTGGCCAGTTGCGCCGTGCCGGTACTGGCGGACGAAACGCGCACGCCGTCGATCAGGATCAGGGTCTGGTTCGAATTCGCGCCGCGCATGAACAGCGACGTGTTGGTGCCCATGCCGCCGTTGGTGGAAAACTCCACGCCGGCCTGGTTGCGCAGCAGCGTGCGCAGGTCGGCCGCCTGCGAGTTGACGATGTCCTCCTGCGTGACCACCGTGGTGTGCGGCAGCGCCTCGGTAATGGGCTGCGCGGTACGGGTGGAGGTCACCACCACCGGCGCAAGCTGGGTGGCGGTCTTGTCGCCGGCGGCCTGTGCGCGGGCAACGACGGGAAACAGGCTCGAGGAGGCAACGGCCGCGAGAATGACGGCCACGGAAGGACGCACCGTCGGCACTGCCGGGCGGTTCGACCTGCAAAGCGATGAACGCATGATGCTGGAATGGATGAGGACGGCCGGGCCCGTTCCCCCGCGGGCCATATGGCGATGAGGCGTGCCGCGCACGGCGGCAGCCCGCGTTCAGGCCGGTATCCGGGCTGGCGACATCAGACTGGCCGCCTTCCCGAACCGTGGATTCAGTGGCGTGTGGCCGGCCCTGCGATGGCAAATCCTCATTGAGCAAGGACGTGCACACTGCGATCGCTTACCGTTGCGGGGGCAGCACAGGTTGGCCTGCGCGACCTGCTGTCGGCGCCCGGCTCCCTGTTTCCCGTTGAACTGCAACCCTGTAGTGAACAGAATTGCGAGCACCTGGAACGTGCGCGAGTGTAGGCAGTTTCACCACCCGAGTCAATGCGAGGCCGGGTACGCATTTACCGCCCTGGAGCGGCACTTTCGACGCAGATGCGTGCAACTTCCGCGCGCAAGACTGGTCAGAACCGCCTCCATCGCATTGTGCCTGACGGCGCTTCGGCTAGAATCCCGATACCTGACACCCCTGAACATGACAGGCCCTATGCTCAACGAACTCGAACAACTGGCCGCCAAGATCGGACGCGTGCTCCATCATGCGGATACCTTGGCGGCGGAAAACCAGCGGCTGCGCGAGGAAATTGCGCGCCTGCAAGGCGAAGCCACACAGTTGCGCAGCGACCGCGAGGCCATGGCCGCCGATCGCGAGTTGCTCAATGTCAAGATCGAGGAAGCCCAGTTGCGCATCCAGTCCATTCTCGACAAGCTGCCCACCGCGAGCGACGCGCGCCAGCTTGACCTGCTGGGCGAAGGCGCCGCTGCGCAAGGCCCCGGCACCGACAAGGCCCCCGGAGAACACGCATGAGCAACAAGCAAGTCGAAGTCCATATCGCCGGCCAGCCCTACCGCTTCGCCATCGCGCCCGACAACGAGGCCGCGCTGCTCGAGGCGGTGGCGCTGGTCGACACCCAGATGAGCAAGCTGAAGAACAGCGTGGCGGCCAAGGGCGTTGAACGCGTAGCCGTGATGGCCGCGATCAGCATCGCCTCGGACCTGCTCGCCCTGCAGCGCAAGCAGCAGGCTGACGGGACCATTCCGGTCGACGCCATCCGCGCGCGCATCCGCGAACTCAACGAGCGCGCCGACGAGGCCCTGCGCCAGTACGCGCATGTAGGCACCGGCACGCAGGCATCGCAGCCGCAGGGTTGAGCTTGCGCAATGGCGCCGGCATGCGATGTGCGCTGGATGCCGCGCTGTTGCGCAAAATGTAACGACGGGCGCTGACGGACTTGGTATGCAACTCGACGCGGTGTATAGTGTAGCCAGACTGCACGAAGCACCACAGATGTGCAGCATCAAGGTCGGGTTATCGCGCCTGGCCGCCGTTCTCATCCCATCCTAGTTCGAAACGGCAAACGTCTGACATCTCGCCCGCGGGTTCGCTTTTACGGGGCACGCAAGGGGTGTTGGAGAGTCAGACGTTTGACAGTTTCCCTGCCTGGTTCGTGAGGGTCATAAACTCCTTGAACCGATATGCATTGCATGGTGCGGGATCATGTCGCATGGGCGAGCGTGTCGCTTCATTCATAGTCCGGGCCTGGCTTGGACTCCCTGAGTGGGTGATGTACCCAAAATGCGACTTCCGCAGCCACTCTGAACCTCACTTGGGTTCAGGATGCCGACCCAGCGGCCGAGGCGGGGACCCCTCAAAAGGCGGTGGTTTTCTGAACCACCGCCTTTTTTCTTGCCTGGCTTTTCCCGCTCACGCAGCCATCCGTGCTGCCGCGAGCCTTGCAGCGCCCCTTGCCAACTCATCCGCACATCCACGCCCATGAGCCGCGCCGCCACCCCGCCCGCTCCGAAACGCGCCCGCCAGTACTGGCTGATGAAATCGGAGCCCGACGAAGCCAGCATCGACGACCTTGCCAGGGAAGGCACACTGCCGTGGACCGGCGTGCGCAATTACCAGGCGCGCAACTTCATGCGCGACACCATGCAGATCGGCGACGGCGTACTGTTCTATCACTCGTCGTGCCCCGAGCCGGGCATCGCGGGGCTGGCCGAGGTCTGCTCGACGCCCTATCCCGACCCCACCCAGTTCGATCCGAAGAGCACGTATTACGATGCCGCCTCCAAACGCGAAGAGCCGCGCTGGATGCTGATCGATGTGCGCTTCGATCGAAAAAGCGCGCTGATCCCGCTCGCAGCCCTGCGCGAGCATGAAGAACTGGCCGACATGGTGGTGCTCCGGCGCGGCAACCGGCTCTCGATCACGCCGGTGACGCCCGCCGAATGGCGCTTCATCACCACCCGGCTGATGGGCTGACCTGTTTCACCGGCCGTAGCCCGAACGGGGGGGCCGGCCAGACTCGAACAATAACAACGACACGCGTCACCCGATGAACCTCACCCTGATCCCCGGCCTGCTCGCGCTCGGCGCTTTTACCGGTTTCTGCGCCGGCCTGCTCGGCGTGGGCGGCGGCATGATGATGGTGCCCTTCCTCACGCTGCTGTTCACCAGCATGGGCTTCGCCGACGAGGCCATCGTGCACATGGCGATTGCCACCTCGATGGGGACCATCCTGTTCACCTCGCTCTCGTCGGTGCTCGCCCATCACAAACGCGGCGCCGTGCGCTGGCCAATCGTCTTTGCGCTGGCGCCCGGCATCCTGGCCGGCGGCATGATCGGCGGCGGCAAGGTCTTCGCTGCGCTCAAGACGAGCTGGTTGTCGCTGGCGTTTGCCTGCTTCGTCGGCTTCTCTGCGTTGCAGATGCTGCGCAACCGGCGTCCGGCGCCGTCCCGGCAACTGCCCGGCACACCCGGCATGCTCGGGGCGGGCTCGGTGATCGGATTCCTGTCGAGCCTGGTGGGCGCCGGTGGCGCTTTCGTCTCGGTGCCGTTCATGACCTGGTGCAATGTGCCGATCCACAATGCCGTGGCTACCTCGGCGGCACTGGGTTTCCCGATCGCGGTGGCCAGTGTGCTCGGCTACATCTGGAGCGGCTGGCATCAGCCGGGACTGCCGCCCGCGTCGCTGGGCTATATCTATCTGCCCGCGCTGTTCGTGATCGCCATGGCGAGCGTGCTGACCGCGCCGCTCGGCGCGCGCACCGCGCACCGGATGGACGTGAGCCAGCTCAAGAAGGCCTTCGCCGTGCTGCTACTCTGCCTGGCAACGTACATGCTGTGGAAGGCCTGGCGCGCGTTCTGAGCCGCATGGCCGTGCCGCACGCAGGGAACGATTGACAGGCTGTTGCGTCTCATACCCATCACTTCTAACGGGAGAACTAGATGAAACAACTGCTCGCGGCCACCCTGCTCGGCACCACCGCCATCGTTGCGTCCGCGGCCGGCGGCCCCACTGCTGAGCCGCCGTCGGGAGTATTGTCGCTGTCCGCGCAGGCCGTTACCGAAGTCCCGACCGATATCGTGCACCTGACGCTGGCAGCAGAGCAGGAAGGCGCGGAGCCGGCGGCAATCTCGTCCGCGCTGTCGACCCGCACGCAGGCGGTCATCACGCAGGCCAAGCGCACCCCGGGCGTGCAGGCGGAATCGGGGGGCTTCACCATCCACCCCACCACTGACCGCAATGGCCGCATCAGCACCTGGCGCGGGCGCTCGGAGGTCATCCTGCAATCGCGCGACTTCGCCGCGGTCTCGAAGCTCGCCGGCGAACTGGCCAGCCAGATGCAGGTGCAGAACATCGCCTTCTCGCTGTCGCGCGAGGCCCGCCAAGCAGCGGAAAGCAAGCTCGCCGAGCAGGCCGTTGGGTCCTTCCGCGAAAAGGCGCAGGCCACCACCAAGCTGTTCGGCTACAACAGCTACACGATCCGCGAAGTGAACCTGAATGAAAGCGGCGTGGTGCCGCCGATGCCGCGCATGTATGGCGCCGCCAAGGCCATGATGGCCGACGCCGCCGCACCGGTGCCGGTCGAGGGCGGCAAGACCCAGGTCACCGTGTCGGTGAACGGGTCTGTGCAGATGCTGAAGTAAGGAAGGCGCTTGACCACCCGCCGGTGTGCTGCCTCTCCCGCAAGCGGGAGAGGCAGCACACCGGCAGCGTCTGCAAGTCCCTCAGAGCCCGGCGAACTGCTGCCGCAGCACGTTCTTCTGCACCTTGCCCATGGTGTTGCGCGGCAGTTCCTCCACCACGTGCACGCGCTTGGGCACCTTGAAGTTGGCGATGCGCCCCTTCAGCGTGCCGATCAGCGCCGCCTCGTCCAGTTCGGCGCCGGGCTTCTGCACCACCACGGCCACCACGGCCTCGCCGAAGTCGACATGCGGCACGCCGATCACCGCGCTCTCCACCACGCCGGGCATCTCGTCGATAAAGCTCTCGATCTCCTTCGGGTACACGTTGTAGCCGCCCGAGATAATCAGGTCCTTGCTGCGGCCGACAATGGTCAGGTAGTCGTCCGGCACCGCGCGTTCGCCTGACTGGCTGACGATGGCCCCGCCAAAGCGGCCCACGTCGCCGGTCTTGAACCAGCCGTCACCGGCGAATTCCTCGCGCGTCTTTTCCGGCATGCGCCAGTAGCTCTTGAACACGTTCGGGCCTTTCACCTCGACATTGCCGATCTCGCCGGCGGCGCAGGCCTTGCCTTCGCCATCCACCACGCGCACCGACACGCCCGGCAGCGGCATGCCGACGGTGCCGCCGATGCGATCGCCTAACGCGGTGTCATAGGGATTCGATACCAACATCACGGTCTCGCTCATGCCGTAGCGCTCGAGAATGGTGTGGCCCGTGCGCGTGCGGAATTCGTCAAAGGTTTCGAGCAGAAGCGGCGCCGAGCCCGACACGAACAGCCGCATGCGGCGGCAGGTATCGTCGTCGAAGCGCGGTTCCTGCAGCATGCGCACATAGTAGGTGGGCACGCCCATCATCACGGTCGAGCGCGGCAGGAATTTCAGCACCTGCGCCATATCGAGCCTGGGCGTCCAGATCATCTTGGCGCCCGCCAGCAGCGCGCCGTGCGAGGCCACGAACAGGCCGTGCACATGGAAGATCGGCAGCATGTGCAGCAGCACGTCGTCGCTGCGCCAGCCCCAGTATTCGTGCAGCGTCTGTGCATTCGACGACAGGTTGCCGTGCGTGAGCATCGCCCCCTTGCTGCGCCCGGTGGTACCCGAGGTATAGAGGATGGCCGTCAGGTCTTCCTCGGCGCGTTGCACCGTTTCAAACGTATCCGGCTGCGCCGCGGCGCGCGACAGCAGCGAGCCGCTGCGGTCTTCGTCGAGCGTGAAGACATGGCCGGTGCCGTGCCGGAATGCCACCTTCGACACCCAGCCGAAATTCTTGCTGCTGCACACGACCACCGCCGGCTCGGCATTGCCGACGAAGTAGTCGATCTCGGCTTCCTGGTAGGCCGTGTTCAGTGGCAGGTAGACATAGCCGGCGCGCAGCGTGGCGAGGTACAGGAACAGCGCCTCGGGCGACTTCTCGACCTGGACCGCTACGCGCGAGCCTTCGGGCAGGTGCAGCGACTTGAGCAGGTTGGCCAGCTTGGCGGTGGCGCGGTCGAGATCGTCCCAGCTGTAGTACAGGCCGTCGTGCGTTTCGATGCAGCAGGCGGTGCGGTCGGCGGGGAAGCGGGATTCGAACAGGGCGAACAGGTTGGCGTTCATGGTGTAGATCGGAAATGAAGACTTGCGAATTGCGTGCAGCGGCCTGGAAGGTGAAAGCGTGAGGGAAGCTAATTCCCGTTGAATTGAGGGGAGCGGCGCGCCAGGAACGCCGACACGCCTTCGGCGTGATCCTCGCCCCCGGCATAGGCGAAATGCGCGTCAAGCTCGGCCGCCGTCAGCGGCACCGGCTGCGGCGACAGCCGCCGGATAGTGGCCTTGTTGATGCGGGCTGCGGTGGGAGCCCCGGCAGCAATGCGGCGCACGGTGGCAGCGACTTCTTCCGCGAGCCCGACCGCCGATACCACGCGCGTCAGCAGGCCCTTTTCGCGCGCTTCGGCTGCATCGAACACGCGGCCTTCGAGCAGGATTTCAAGTGTGACGGCACGCCCGGCGAGCGCAAGCAATCCCTGCAGCTCGCCGGGTGCCATCGGGAATCCGAGCCGGTTGATCGGCACGCCGAAGCGGCTGTCGTCGGCGGCAATGCGCAGGTCGCAGTGGCAGGCGATCTCCAGTCCGCCGCCCACGCATACGCCTTCGATCATGGCGACAGTCGGGTGCGTGCATCCGGCAATCGCGGCCAGTGCCGGCGCGATGATTTCCATGTGGTAGCGGCGCACCGCTGCCTCGTCGCCGCGTACCTGCGGAAACTCGGCAATATCGGCGCCGGCGGCAAAGTTGCCGTCGGCGCCGCGCACCACCACGCAGCGCAGCGAGGTGTCCGCGGACAGCCGCGCAAAGCCATCGGCGAGCGCCTGCCACATCTGCGCGGATATGGCATTGAGCTTGCCTGGGTGCGAGAGCGTGACGGTGGCCGTCGCGCCCTCGGAAGCAACTAAGACGGCTCCGCTCATCGCGAAACTCCTGCCGGACATCCGGCGCGTACGTGGATCAGATTCATCTCTGCTCGCTTCCGGGCCCGGGGTCAGTCGATCTTGGCGCCGGACAGTTGCACCACCTGCGCCCAGCGCTTGATCTCGGCGTGCTGGAACTGCGCGAACTGGTCAGGCGTGAACGACGGCGTTTCCGAGCCGTTGTTGAGCCAGATCTGCTTGAGTTCCGGCGTGTTCAGGGCCTTCTCGGTTTCGGTATAGAGCCGGTCCACAATTTCCTTGGGCGTGCCCTTCGGCACCCACAGCGCATACCAGGTCGACACCTCGTAGTTCGGCACGCCCGCCTCGGCCGCAGTCGGCACGTTGGGGAAAGCCGGCGAGCGCCTGGACGACGCCACCGCCAGCGCCTTGATGCGGCCTGCTCGAATGTGTTGCGCCGACGAACCCAACCCGTCGAAATCGAGGTCGATCTGGCCGGCGATCAGGTCCGACAGCGCCGGTCCCGCGCCCTTGTATGGGATATGGGTGATGAAGGTCTTGGTCTGGAGCTTGAACAGCTCGCCGGCCAGGTGATGCGAGGAGCCGTTGCCGGCCGAACCGTAGTTCAGCTTGCCCGGATTCTTCCTGGCGTACGCGATCAGCTCCTGCAGCGTATTGGCCTGCACGTGCGAGGGGTTGACCACCACCACCTGAGGCGGCTGCGCGATCACCGTGACGGGAATGAAATCCTTCTCGATGTCGTAGTCCAGCTTCTTGTAGAACGACGGCGCGATGGCGTGGTGCGCGCCACCGATGAAGACGGTGTAGCCGTCGGGCGCGGCCTTGGCCGCCATGCTGGCGCCCACAGTGCCGCCGGCGCCGCCGCGGTTGTCGATGACGAACTGCTTGCCGATCTGCTTGGAAAGCTGGGCGGTCAGCGGCCGGGCAAAGGCATCGGTGCCACCGCCGGCCGGGAACGGCACGATGACCGTGATCGGCTTGGAGGGCCACGTGTCGGCCGATGCCGACGGCGCATACATCGCAATGCCCGCAACGACCCCTGCGGCAATGCCGGCAGCCCGAGTGCAGGCTGCCAGGCTGAACTGGCGACGATTCATGTACTGTCTCCTCTCTCTCTTGATACGGAAAGTCAATCGAAGTACTGCTGGTGGTATCCCGACAAAAATAGCGATGCGCCCGGCGTTGTCCTGTTGTGTCTTTTCCGTGACCCGACCCCGGTCACAGCAGCTTCCCGACGGCGCGGCTGACGCGCGGGTTGCCTTCGCCAAGGCGCGCTAGATTGTCATCCAGCGCCTCCGGCACGTAAAGGTAGTTCACCATCATGCCGCACGCCTGCGCACGTCCCTTGCGCGAAAGGTCGGCGCCCCAGTTCAGGCGCTCGACGCAGGCGCCGTTGCCCAGGTGGAAGCGCGCCACCGGGTCGGCCGGCAGCGACTGGCTGCGCTCGCGCACCAGGTAGTGCGCGGCCAGCGTAAGCGCGGTGTCGCGCACCATGGCATCGCTTGCCTCCGCCGGCAGTGCCTCTAGCCAGGCGGCGCCGTCCGCAGGTGCCGGGCCTTGCTTGTCAGTCCAGCGCACAAGGCGCTTCTCGCCCAGCACGCGCGCCACGGCCGCCCCGTCCTGCTTGCGCAGCCAGTCGGCAAACCCCGGAATCGGCGAAAGTGTAGCGAACTGCTTCACCTTGGGGAATTCGCGCTGCACTTCATCGATCACGCGCTTGAGCAGGAAATTGCCGAAACTGACGCCGCGCAGGCCAGCCTGCGTGTTGGAGATCGAGTAGAAGATCGCCCACTTCACGCGGCGCAGGTCTTCCAGTGGTGCGGCCTCGTCCAGCAATGCCTGGACATTGGCTGCCATCTCCGGCACGAAGGCGACCTCGACGAAGATCAGCGGCTCGCGCGGGATGCGCGGGTGGAAGAACGCGTAGCAGCGGCGATCGGAATCGAGGCGGTTGCGCAGGTCGGTCCATGACGAGATCTCGTGCACGGCTTCGTAGCGGATCAGCTTTTCGAGCAGCGAGGCCGGCGAGTCCCAGGTGATGGGCTGCAGCTCGAGCAGGCCGACATCGAACCAGTTGGAAAACAGCGCCTCGAGGTCATCGTCGAGCACGCGCAGGCCTGGCATGCGGCGTTGCCAGCGGAGCATGTCGGCACGCAGCTGGATCAGGAAATGCAGGCCGCATGCGCTCTGGTCGCTCTTGCCGTGCAGGGCCGCCAGGCGCTTGAAGAAGCGGATGCGGGCGTTCGACAACGCCTGCGTCAGCGCGGAACTGGCGCGGGCGGATTTAACGGGCTTGTCGCCCTTCTCTCCCTTGTCCGAGTCTGCCGGCACGCCGTCTTCCGCGCTGCTGCTGTTGGCCACTTCGGCCAGCACCGCCAGCATGCCGCGGCGCATGCCTTCGCCTGCCGCTTCGTACTCTGCCTGCCACGCCTGCGCGGCGGCATTGGCGGCGCCGTCCGTCAACCGCGCATCGAAGCACAGGCGCAATTGTTCGCGCTGGCGCCGCACCACGCGGGCCGGCAGCGGCGCCGGCTCGGCGTCTTTGCCGGCCGCCGGCGCGGCCTCGCCATCGCCCTTGCGCCCCCACCAGCGGCCAAGCCGCGACAGGAAATTGGAGCCCGCCGGTTCGCTCTCGCCCAACGGGGCGCTGATCTTCTGGTCGCCGGTGTCGAAGGAGTTCATGGGATACCTGCCTTGGGTGCGTGACGAAACTATCAAAGCGATATAAGGGCGCTCAGTCCTTGCCGGCGAGCCGCAGGCGCTTGCCTGTGGCAGCGCGCGCAGGCTGCGTTTCCGGCGGCGGCGCACTGACGGCAGTGGTGGCATCCGACGCCGCTTCGGCACGATCGAGCGCCTTGAGCGCGGCACGCTGGCGCAGCAGGTGCGTCTTCATCAGCGCCTCGGCGCCTTCCGGGTCGTGGGCCTTCAGCGCGGAAAACACCGACAGGTGCTCGGCGCACGATTCCGCGATGCGCCCGGGCAGCTTCAGGCTCTTGTGGCGCGACAAACGCAGGACCTTGCGCAGGTCGCTGATCAGCCCCGAAAGCCAGCGATTGCCGGCAAGCCGCTGGATCGCCTCGTGGATCTGGTAGTTGGTTTCGTAGTACGCGTCGATCTCGCCGGCTTGTGCATAGCGGGCCAGCCCGGCATGCAGGTCTTCAAGCGCGTCCAGGTCGGCCGCGCTGGCATTGCGCGCGGCCTCGAAGGCACAGCGCCCTTCCAGCAAGGCCATTAGCGGAAATATTTCGTCGAGATCCTGTTCGGACAGCTCGTTGACGAAGCAGCCGCGGCGCGGCTCCAGCCGCACGAGGCCCTCCGCTGCCAGCACCTTGAGCGCTTCGCGCAACGGCGTGCGCGAGATGCCCAGCGATGCCGCCAGTGCGCTCTCGTCGATCCATGCGCCTGGCGCCAGTGCGTGCGCGTCGATCATGGCTCGCAAGCGATCGGCGACTTCCAGGTACAGCGCTTGCTGGATGATGCGCATTCTGCCTCCGCATAAGGCTGTGTGGGACTACGCAGTGTCTGCCGAAGTCAGCACATCTTGGTAATTCATAATTATGAATAACCAAAAGAACTTGGCAAGGCATTTTCATAGTGCAACGCAACCCGATTTTAGTGAATGCGTGCAGCAGAATGCCTTTTGCCGGATGACGGAATGACTGGAATGGTGTCGGCAGGAACGCCGGAGAGGTGCGGCGGGCGGCTGCCTGCCCTCCCTGGCAGATAGCCGCCCGCGCCTGAAAGTACTGCTGGCGGACACTTTCTCATCGCCTGGCCATTGCTTGCAGTGCAATTGCCTGGCGTGGGTCATTGACATTTATCTGGCGCTGGCCCCGCGCCACCCCCTGAAATGCGCCCTGGTCCAGGTGCGCAGATTTTCCCGTCTGCCGTTTTGTGGGTAAGCGCCCCTGCCTTTCCGGCTAGTCCTCCCTCGGCGCTTCCGGAGCGGCCTTCGGCGTGGCACGCTCTCATCTTGTAACAGACTTCATAGCGATTATCGTGCCAGAAGCCACAACTCCTTGATTTTATTGATGTCAGCCATGGACAACTTGTTACAGACGCGGTTTCATGTAACAGAATGTTACTCTCATGTTACGAGCGTTTGCCCTCACTTGCCAAGCTCGGAATTCGCTACGATTGCGGCGAATGTGCTAGTTGTGATGAATTGTGTATTTTGCAGTGTGAAAATGTAATCCTTCGGGCGCAAATGGCCCGTACGAATCGGTTGCATCCATGAAACAAGACGGCGCTCTGCGGCGCTTTTTGCAAGGACGGGAGGTCACGTGATGCATTTTGGTAACCACGAGGATGTAACGCCGGCCGGATTCGGCGGCAGCGACGCAATCCCTGCCCTGCCAGATGGGCCCTACGCAACGCCAAAGCCGTTACGCCTGGCATTTACCGGTTCAGGCTCGGAGTACTTCAGGATCTGGATCGTCAACGCACTGCTAACAATTGTCACGTTCGGCATCTACTCCGCCTGGGCCAAGGTCCGCACGCTCCAGTATTTCTATCGCAATACGCGCCTGGACGACGCCACCTTCGACTATCACGGCAAGCCGGCTGCCATTCTCAAGGGGCGCGCCATCGTGTTCGGGCTGGCGCTGGTGTTCCAGTTATGCAGCCAGGTATCACCGATCCTCGCACTGGTGATGGCGCTGGTGCTGGCCGCGGTGTTCCCCTTCCTGCTGGTGCGCTCGCTGCGCTTCCGCATGGCCAACTCAAGCTACCGCGGGCTGCGCTTTGCCTTTACCGGCGCCGACGGCCCCGCGTACAAGGTCTTCGTGCTGTGGCCGCTGCTGGCGGCCATCACGCTCGGCGCCCTGACGCCGCTCGCGCATCAGCGCTTCAAGCAGTACCAGCACAACCACACGCGCTTCGGCACCGCGCCGTTCGCCTTCAGCGCCAGCGCGGGCGATTTCTATGGCGTCTACCTGCGTGCCTTCGGCCTGACGGTGCTGCTGGTGGTGCTGGCGGCGGTGGCAGGGATCGCGCTTGGGATCGGTAGCGGATCGGGCAAGGCTGCTTCGGTGCTGGCGGGTATCTTCGCCACGCTCGGTATCTATCTGGCGATGCTGGCGGTAGGTCCGTACTTCACGGCGAAACTGCAGAACGTCGTGTGGAACCACACCACGCTGGCGCCGCACAGCTTCCGCAGCGAGGTGAAGGCGGGCCGCCTGTTCCTGATCTTCGTGACCAACTTGCTCGGCATTGCGCTGACCCTCGGCCTGTTCATGCCGTTCGCGCGCGTGCGCTCTACCCGCTATCGCATCGAAAGCATGACGATGCTGGCAGCCGCGCCGCTTGACACCTTCGTCGCGGGCGAAGCCGAACAGGTCGGAGCGCTGGGCGATGCCGCAGTAGACTGGTACGACATCGACATCGCACTCTGAACCGGCCATCCGCCACCGCCGACTGACGCGCCTGCACCATGATTCCAGTCACCTACTTCGACGGCCGTTCCTCGCGCGCGCACCCCGCCACGCTGGCCGTGGACGCCCAGCAGGCGGTCCTGCGCGATGACACCGGCGCCGAGCTGCGGCGCGCTCCGCTCTCTTCCCTGCGGGTGTCGGAGCGCGTGCGGCGCGCGCCGCGCCTGGTCACGTTCGCCGATGGCGCATTTTGTGAGATCGCGGACCACGCGGCCTTCGACAGGATGCTGTCCGCGACGGGCCATCGCGAAGGCTGGGTGGCGAAGGCACAGAACAGCTGGCGGATGGCCGGGTTCGCGGTGCTGGCGCTGGTCGCGCTGCTGGTGCTCGGCTATTACGTGCTGCTGCCGTGGGGCGCGGCCGTGATGGCACGCGCGGTGCCGCCGGCGCTGGAAGCGCAGCTCGGCAGGGCAACGCTGGCCAGCCTGGACAACGGCATCGTCGGTCCGACCCGGCTGCCTGCAGCCGAACAGCAGCGCATCCGTTCCGGCTTTGCGGCGCTGGCGCGTCCGGCCGATCCCGGCCATGACTACCAGATCGTGTTCCGCCAGGGAGGCCGGATCGGCGCCAACGCGCTCGCCCTACCGGGTGGCACTATCGTGGTCACTGACGAGATGGTGGGACTCGCCGGCACCGGCGCCGGCATGATGGGCGTGCTTGCCCATGAAGCCGGCCACGTGGCGCGGCGCCACGGGCTGCAGCAGGTGATCCAGGCCTCGGCAGTCGGTGCGCTGGCCGCCTACATGTTCGGGGATTTCTCAACGGTGCTGGCGAGCGTGCCGGCCGCCATCCTGACACTGCGCTACTCGCGCAACCACGAGCGCGAGGCCGATGCCTACGCCATCGCTGTCATGCAGCGCAACCGGCTGCCGCCATCGGCTCTGGCCGATGTGCTGATGGCGCTGGAGAACCGCGGTGCAGGAAAGGCCGGAAAGAACGACGAAAGAAAACCGGCCGCGGCAGACCAGGCCGGCAAGGCAAACGACGACGAAGGCGACAACTTCCTGTCCACCCACCCGCATACCCGCGAGCGGATCGACGCCTTACGGGCGGCGGGACGCTAGTGTCCCTCAGGCGCCCGAATCCGTGACCGGCTGGGGCTCCCCGGCGCCAGGCTGGCGGCGGTAGGCCCAGATCACCATCGCCACGCCGACCAGGATCATTGGCAGGCTCAGCCACTGGCCCATCGACATCTTCAGCGCCAGCAGGCCCAGGAAGTTGTCCGGCTCGCGGGCAAACTCGGCGGCAAAGCGGAAGCATCCGTAGCCGATCAGGAACACGCCCGACACCGCGCCCATCGGCCGCGGCTTGCGCGCGAACAGCCACAGGATGATGAAGAGCGCGACGCCCTCGCCGGCGAACTGGTACAGCTGCGAAGGATGGCGCGGGATGTTGTCGCCCGCCTGCGGGAAGATCATGCCCCAGGGCAGGTCGGTCGGGCGGCCCCACAACTCGCCGTTGATGAAATTGCCGATACGGCCGGCCGCCAGGCCACACGGGATCATCGGCGCGATGAAATCGGTGACTTCCATCCAGTGGCGCTTGCGCAGCTTCGCAAATAGCCACATCGCGACAATCACGCCCAGGAAGCCGCCATGGAAGGCCATGCCGCCTTCCCACACCTTGAAGATCTCGAGCGGGTGGGCCAGGTAGTACGATGGCTTGTAGAACAGCACGTAGCCGAGCCGCCCGCCCAGTATCACGCCCAGTACGCCGAAGAACAGCATGTCGTCGAGATCGCGCGTCGCCCAGCCCTTCGCGGCGATGTGCGGCTGGCGGATGCGCAGGCGCCCGAACCACAGGAACATGATGAACCCGGCCAGGTACATCAGGCCGTACCAGCGAATGGCAAGCGGGCCGAGATGGATGGCGACCGGGTCGAACTGGGGATGAATCAGCATGTTTGCATGAGTGGAAGTTGAACGGGGCCGGGTTGGCAGC
Organism: Cupriavidus sp. IDO; assembly: GCF_000812465.1. Lineage (GTDB taxonomy): Bacteria > Pseudomonadota > Gammaproteobacteria > Burkholderiales > Burkholderiaceae > Cupriavidus. Next base: position 31,921 of record NZ_JWMA01000018.1, read on the forward strand.
CAGTCAGGGTGACAAGATCTGCCGCCCCGATTGCCTGGCTGCTGTTATACCAGCCTCGTGCGTCACCGGGATGGCCGCGCAAGCATCCGCCAGCCCGCTCGCGATTTCGATGAAGGACCGCAGCACCGGCGCCACGCCGGCCGCCCCTTCGCGCCACACCAGACCGGTTTCGATCTGCGGGCCTGCCTCCCGCAGCGCGAGATAGGACACGCCGGTACGGCGAAGGTTGCACAGCGAGGCCGGCACCAGCGCCACGCCCATGCCGGCCGACACCAGGCTGACGATGGTCTGCATCTGGATGGCCTCCTGGGCAATCACCGGCGACAGGCCGTCGCGCGCATAGTAGCCCGTAATGATGTCATAAAACGCCGGGGCACTCCGGCGCGGGAAGATGATGAGCGGCTCGTGCGCGGCCTCACGCAGCGACACCTTGCCATCGTTCGCCAGGCCTCCCGCTGCGGGCTGCCACCCGTCGGGCACGGCCAGCACCAGCGGCTCGCTGACCAGCGGCAGGTAGGACAGGCCGTGCGGCATGGCCGGCAGCTGCGGCCGGATCACGAGGCCCGCGTCGATGGTGCCCTCGATCAGCGCTTCGAGCTGGATGTCGCTGGTGGCCTCGCGCAACTGCAGCTGCACCTCCGGGTGGCGGGCGCGGAAGCGGCGCAGCAGGTCGGGCAGGATGCCGTAGTCGGCCGTGCTGACGAAGGCCAGCGCCAGCGAGCCGACCTCGCCGCGTGCCAGCCGCTGCGCCAGGCCCGGCAGCGCGGCGGCGTCCGCCAGCACCCTGCGCACTTCGGGCAGCCACTGCTGGCCAGCGGGCGTGAGCACCACCGAGCGGCGCGTGCGGGCGAACAGCTGCACGCCGATTTCCTCTTCCAGCGCCTGGATCTGCTGCGACAGCGGCGGCTGGGTCATGGCCAGGCGGCGTGCAGCGCGGCCGAAATGCAACTCTTCCGCCACTGTGACGAAGTAACGCAGCTGGCGCAGGTCCAAACCGGCTCCTGATATATTTTTCGACTCAATAAAGGTCAAATAATATATTTGACACACCAAAACGCAAGCGTCATCCTTTCCGCCACAACATCGCCGCCGTGCACCGTTTGCACATGCGACCCGCGCAGGGCGGCACTGAAGATCCCCCGGAGATTCCCCACCATGGCATTCAACAAGCGCTCGCAGAACATCACGCAAGGCGTGGCACGTTCCCCCAACCGTTCGATGTACTACGCACTCGGCTACCAGAAGGAAGACTTCGACAAGCCGATGGTGGGCATCGCCAACGGCCACTCGACCATCACCCCCTGCAACGCCGGCCTGCAGCGCCTGGCCGATGCCGCCATCGACGCCATCAAGGCCTCTGACGCCAACCCGCAGGTGTTCGGCACCCCGACCATCTCGGACGGCATGTCGATGGGCACCGAGGGCATGAAGTACTCGCTGATCTCGCGCGAAGTCATCGCCGACTGCATCGAGACCGCTGCCCAGGGCCAGTGGATGGACGGCGTAGTCGTGATCGGCGGCTGCGACAAGAACATGCCGGGGGGCATGATCGCGCTGGCACGCACCAACGTGCCGGGCATCTACGTCTATGGCGGCACCATCAAGCCGGGCAACTGGAAAGGCAAGGACCTGACCATCGTGTCGTCGTTCGAAGCCGTGGGCGAATTCACCGCCGGCCGTATGAGCGAGGAAGATTTCGAAGGCGTGGAAAGGAACGCGTGCCCGTCCACCGGCTCGTGCGGCGGCATGTACACCGCCAACACCATGAGCTCGTCGTTCGAGGCGCTGGGCATGTCGCTGCTGTACTCGTCGACCATGGCCAACCCCGACCAGGAGAAGGTCGACAGCGCCGCCGAATCTGCCCGCGTGCTGGTGGAAGCCATCAAGAAGGACATCAAGCCGCGCGACATCATCACGCGCAAGTCGATTGAGAACGCCGTGGCGCTGATCATGGCCACCGGCGGCTCGACCAACGCCGTGCTGCACTACCTGGCGATCGCCCACGCCGCTGAAGTGGAATGGACCATCGACGACTTCGAGCGCATCCGCCGCAAGGTGCCGGTGATCTGCAACCTGAAGCCGTCGGGCCAGTACGTGGCCACCGACCTGCACCGCGCCGGCGGCATCCCGCAGGTCATGAAGATCCTGCTGAAGGCCGGCCTGCTGCACGGCGACTGCCTGACCATCACCGGCCGCACGCTGGCTGAAGAACTGGAAAACGTGCCCGACACCCCGCGCGCCGACCAGGACGTGATCCTGCCGATCGAGAAGGCGCTGTACAAGGAAGGCCACCTGGCGATCCTGAAGGGCAACCTGGCCGAAGAAGGCGCAGTCGCCAAGATCACCGGCCTGAAGAACCCGGTCATCACCGGCCCGGCCCGCGTGTTCGAGGACGAGCAAAGCGCCATGGATGCCATCCTGGCCGACAAGATCAATGCCGGCGACGTGCTGGTGCTGCGCTACCTCGGCCCCAAGGGCGGCCCCGGCATGCCGGAAATGCTGGCTCCGACCTCGGCCATCATCGGCAAGGGCCTGGGCGAGTCGGTCGGTTTCATCACCGACGGCCGCTTCTCGGGCGGCACCTGGGGCATGGTGGTCGGCCACGTGGCGCCGGAAGCGTATGTGGGCGGCACCATTGCACTGGTGCACGAAGGCGACTCGATCACCATCGACGCGCACAAGCTTGTGCTGCAGCTGAACGTGCCGGATGAAGAGCTGGCCCGGCGCCGCGCCAGCTGGAAGCAGCCGGCGCCGCGCTACACGCGCGGCGTGCTGGCCAAGTTCTCGAAGCTGGCCTCGACCGCCAGCAAGGGCGCTGTGACGGACTGATCCGGGTCGGCACCATAGAAAAAGCCTGCGAGTGATCGCAGGCTTTTTTGTTTTGGGATGGGGCGAAGATCTCGCCCGGCTCAATCGCCGCCCGGCGTGCGCTCGATCTCTTCCAGCGTCGCATCCAGCCATTCCACCAGCCGCGCTTCCAGCGCCTGCGTCAGCTCATTGGCCAGTTGCGCCGTCAGCGGTGCCAGGCGCGACTGCAGCGTGGCTTCGGTGTGGGCCTCGACCACCTGCGGCCACTCGGTGCGGAAGCGCATCATCACGCGCGTCAGCAGTTCGGTGCGCATCGCGCGCAGGTCGTCTTCGCCCGGAGGCTCGCGCAGGTAGCTGTCCGCTGTGTCCGGGTCCGGCAACGTGACAGGCAGGGTGGGTTCGCCGTCGTCGAGCTCGTCCGTATTGCCGACATGTGTTACGACGCCCGATTCCGCCATGTCGAAGGTATCGATCACGGCGCCCTGCGGCGTGGCCGGCCGCGAGGTGTCAGCTTCATGGCTGGCGTCGGGCAGTTCCACGACCTCCGTCAGCAACGGAATGCTGTCGTTCGGTCCGAGCCGCGGGATGACCCGCGAGGTGGTGCGTTCGCTCATGCGGATTCTCCCCGAGCCTGGCCAAGATCGTGATGCGTCAGCGGATAGCCGCGTTCGCGGTAGAAACGGTAGCGCTGGCGGCCCGCCTCCCGGTCCTCGGCGCCCGCACCCACCACTTCGATCAGCCGTTCGAAGCTGGCGAACTGGGCCGGTGCTTCAGCGTCCAGGTTGATCAGCAGCTGGTGGTGAGGCAGGCTCTCGAGCGTGGCGGCGAGCAGGATCGGCGTGACCGCCGCGTTGGGGCTTTCCAGCCCGCAATGCGGCAGGAAATCCAGCGCCGAGAAGGTCCACAGGCGCGCGTCGAGATCCGCCAGCTGCGCGGAGGATCCGTGCACCACGACCTTCTGGCCGGCGCCATAGGCCTTGCGGACCAGCCGGCAGACATAGCCGAGCTTGTCGGGCACGTTGCTGTGGAAATCGATACGCGTCATGGTCGCCTGTCTTCCTGCGCGGCCTTCAGGCCGCGCGGTCCATCAGGAATTGCGTCAGCAGCGGCACCGGGCGGCCAGTGGCGCCCTTGGCCGCCCCGCTCTTCCAGGCAGTGCCGGCGATGTCCAGGTGGGCCCAGTCGTACTTCTCGGTGAAGCGCGACAGGAAGCAGGCCGCGGTCACGCTGCCGGCCGGGCGGCCGCCGATATTTCCCATGTCGGCGAAGTTGGACTTGAGCTGGTCCTGGTATTCGTCGTCCAGCGGCATGCGCCAGGCCGGGTCCATGGCCTTGCGGCCGGCCTGCAGCAACTCGTCCGCCAGGGTATCGGGGCGCGCGTAAAGCCCGCTGTTGACGTGGCCCAGCGCGATGATGCAGGCGCCGGTCAGCGTGGCAACGTCGATCACGGCGGCCGGCTTGAAGCGCTCGACATAGGTGAGCGCGTCGCACAGGATCAGGCGGCCCTCGGCGTCGGTGTTCAGGATTTCGATGGTCTGGCCCGACATGCTGGTCACCACGTCGCCCGGCTTGCTGGCGATGCCGCTCGGCATGTTCTCGCAGGTCGGCACCACGGCGATCACGTTGAGCTTGAGGCCCATTTCCGCCACGGCCTGTATGGTGCCCAGCACGGAAGCCGCGCCGCACATGTCGTACTTCATTTCGTCCATGCCCTCGCCCGGCTTGAGCGAGATGCCGCCGGTGTCAAAGGTGATGCCCTTGCCCACCAGCACCACCGGCGCCTGCTTGGCGCCGGCGCCGTCGTAGCGCAGCATGATGAACTGGGGCGGCTCTACGCTGCCCTTGGTCACGGAAAGGAAGGCGCCCATGTTCAGGGCTTCGATCTGCTTGCGGCCCAGTACCTCGGCCTTGAGCTTGTGGCGCTTGGCAATGCCGCGCGCGGCATTGGCCAGGTAGGTCGGCGTGCAGATATTGGAAGGCAGGTTGCCCAGGTCGCGGGTCAGTTCCATGCCGTTGGCGATGGCGGTGCCACGCACCGCGGCCTGCGTCGCCACCTTGGCGTCTTCGGCGTTCACGGCCAGCACCACCTTGCGCAGCGACGCCTTGTCGTTGCCCTTGCCGTTCGCATTGGCGCGCTTGAGGCCGGGATGGCGCTCAAGCAGCCGGTAGCCGGCATCGCGCACCAGCGTGATGGTGGTGATCACGCTCCAGCTCACATCTCGCTGCAGCGGCGCCTGCTGTGCCAGGCACCACAGCGCCGACGTGGCGCGCGTGGACGACAAGGCACGCACGGCCGTGCGCACCGCGTCGGCAAATGCCTTGTCACTGAATTCGGCTTCCTTGCCCAGGCCCACCAGCAGTACGCGCGCGGCGCCCACGCCGGCCACTTCGTGCAGCATCAGGTGCGTCCCGCGCTTGCCCTCGAAGTCGCCCTGCTTGACCAGGCGCGCCACCAAGCCCTTGGTCGCCACATCCAGTGCCTTGGCCACCCCGGCCAGATTCTGGCCTTCGAACAGACCCACCACCAGGCAGTCGGTCTTGGTTGCCAGGAAACCATTTTGGCCGGCTTTACTCCAATCCAGGGCTTTTGTGCTAAATTCCATCGCGCTTCCTTCAGGGGCTCGTTAGACACGAAAGCCTCCATTATCCGCGATTTTTACCCGCGACCTGCCGCCGCTGATCCGCCAGGCTGACAACTCGCTGTCCTGCCAGCCCGCTGTTCTGTCAGGCACTTCTTGCACGGCACATCGCCCGCTCCGGCCGGCAGCCCGGAACCGAACCTGCATGATCTTTCAACAAGCCCTGCGACGCGAGCTCGCCTACACCGCCGGCGCGGTGTTCCTGGTCATGCTGACCTTCATGCTCACGTCGCTCGTGATCCGCATTCTCGGACTGGCCGCCAATGGCAAGGCCAGCCCCAACGACGTGCTGATGCTGATCGGCCTGGCCACCATCGGCTACCTGTCGATCCTGCTCTCGGCCACGCTGTTCATTTCCACCCTGATCGTGCTGACGCGCTGGTATAAGGACTCCGAGATGGTGGTCTGGTTCTCGGCCGGCATCTCGTTGCGCGACCTGGTCAAGCCGGTGCTGCAGTTCGCCGCGCCGTTCGTCGTGCTGGCCTTGCTGCTGGGCATGTTCGCGTGGCCGTGGGCCAACCAGCAGAGCGCCCTGTTCCGCGACCGCTTCGAGCAGCGCGGCGTGCTGTCGATGATTGCCGCCGGGCGCTTTATCGAGCCCTCCAACGGCAACTATGTGCTGTTCATCGAGGGCATCGACAGCGACATGAAGCACGCGCGCAACGTGTTCGTCGCCAATGCCGAAGCCAACAAGATCGGCGTGGCGCTGGCCCACCAGGGCCAGTTCGAGACCATGCCCAACGGCGACCGCCTGGTGGTGATGGAGAACGGCCGCCGCTATGCCGGCACACCGGGCCAGATCGATTACCGGATCGTGGAATTCGCGCGCTATGCGGTCAAGGTGGACAACAAGCCGCCCGAGACCGAAGCCGATATGCCACCCAAGAGCCGCAATACGATCGACCTGCTGCGCAATCCCACGCGGGAAAACCTCGGTGAGCTGCTCTGGCGCATGTCGCTGCCGATTCTCGCCTTCAACTTCGTAATGATCGCCATTCCGCTCGCGTACGTGAACCCGCGCCTTGGCCGCTACACCCCGCTGGTGTTCGCCGTGCTGATCTACCTGACCTACAGCAACCTGATCAACCTGTCGCAGTCGTGGGTGCGCTCGGGCTCGATCCCGTTCTGGCTCGCGTGGTGGCCGATCCACCTCGTGGTGTTCCTGGGGGCGCTGATGCTATTCCGCTACCGGCAGAACCGCAGCCTGGGCGGATGGCGCGCGGTGTTCGGCCTGCGCCGCACGGCCGGCACGGGAGGTCAGGCATGAGGGTCCTGCGCGTCTACGAACGCTACTTCGCCAGCCTGGTCTATGGCGTGTTCGTCTTCATCCTTTTCGCGGTGCTGTCGTTGTTCGTGTTCTTCGACATGCTCAATGAGCTGGAGAGCGTCAACGGCAGGTACACCTCGCTGGTGGCGTTCTTCCACGTCATCCTGCAGGCGCCCACGCGGGTCTACGAGGTGCTGCCGATTGCCGTGCTGATCAGCGCGATCTATGTGTTCTCGCAGCTGGCCAGCCAGTCGGAGTTCACCATCTTCCGCGTTGCCGGGCTCAATACGCGCCAGGCGCTGTTCTCGCTGTTCAAGCTCGCCATCCCGCTGGCCATCGTGACCTTTATCTTCGGCGAGTTCATCGGACCGCGCGCCGAGCAGTTCGCGCAGAAGATCAAGCTCGAGGCGGTTGGCGCGACGGTGTCGTCGGACTTCCGCTCCGGCGTCTGGGTCAAGGACCGCGACAAGGACACCGCGGCCGCCGGCGGCGGCGAGATCACCCGCTTCGTCAACGTGGCTGGGCTGCGCGCGGACCAGACCATCACCGGCATCACCATCTATGAGTTCGATCCCCAGTACCGGCTGCGCGTCATCCGCGTGGCCGAGGAAGGCCGATACCAGGGCGGCCAGGCCTGGGAGCTGAAGGGCGTCAACGAGACCCGCTTCACTGAACTCGCGCAAGGCCCGCCCGCCCAGCGCGACGCCCTGGCACCGGAATTCCGCGCCGAGCAGGTCAAGTTCCCGACCGTGACCATGCACTCCGAACTGACCCCGCAGATCCTGTCCGTGCTGCTGGTCACACCGGAGCGGATGTCCACGCTGGACCTGTTCCGCTATATCCGCCATCTGCGCGACAACAAGCAGGACACGCAGCGCTACGAGATCGCCTTCTGGAAGAAGGTGGTCTACCCGCTGACGCTGTTCGTGATGGTGGCACTGGCCCTGCCGTTCGCCTACCTGCACGCACGTGCCGGCGCGGTTGGCGTCAAGGTGTTCGGCGGCATCATGCTGGGGCTGTCGTTCCACCTGGCCAATACGCTGTTCTCGCACGTCGGCCTGCTGCATACCTGGCCACCGATCATCTCGGCGCTGGTGCCCGGCACCTTGTACTTGCTGGTGGCGCTGACGGCGTTGCGCTGGGTCGACCGTCACTGAAATGTCGTTCATGGAAACGCCCTCCCGCCAGGCCCTGGTGCTGTTCGCGCACGGCGCGCGCGACGCGCGCTGGCGCGAGCCGTTCGACCGTCTGCAGCAGAAGCTGGCCGTCGCCTGGCCGCAAGGCGCTGTCCGGCTGGCGTTCCTGGAACTGATGACGCCGGACCTCCCGGCCTGCCTGCCTGAACTGGCAGCCGCCGGCGTGACCGACGTCACCGTCGTGCCGGTGTTCTTCGGCCAGGGTGGCCATCTGCGCCGCGACCTGCCGGCGTTGGTTGACCAGTGCCGGCAGCAATATCCTTCCCTGCGGATTCGCTGCGCCGCCGCGGTCGGCGAGTCGGACAACGTCCTCGATGCGATTGCCGCCTATTGCGTGGCGTCGCTAGTGTCCACGCCGCCCGACGCACCCTGACGCCGGGCATCCCCCCTCCTGCAATGAAAAAGCCGGGCAATTGCCCGGCTCCGGATGGTGCCGCTGACAGCGCGTATGGCGCGTCTCAGGCGGCCCTGACAGTCATCGTGTCCGGCGCGGCATCCTCGCCCGCCTCTGTGGCCCGCGCCGCCAGCGCCGCACCGATCATCAGCAGGCTCGGCTGGATCGGATCGATCCACTCAGCTGCTTCGCCGGCAGCCATCTCGCGCAACGTGAACTCGCGGCTGCGCTGCTGCGGCGTGGTGGCAGCTTCCACCACCCAAGCCGGCGTCGATGCCGGCTTGCCATGCGCAATCAGCTGCGCGGCGATGGATGCGGCCTGGTCGCGGCCCATGTAGTAGACCAGCGTATCGGCCTTGACCGCGGCCTCGATGTCGGCAGAGCCCTCACCGTCGGCAGCCTTGGCCTGGGTGGCGAAGGCAACGCTGCGCGAGACGCCGCGCTTGGTCAGCGGCTTGCGGATGGCCGAGGCGGCAGCCAGCGCGGCAGTGATGCCGGGCACGACCTCATACTCGATCCCCGCGGCTTCGAGTGCCTGCAGTTCCTCGTCGGCGCGGCCGAACAGCATCGGGTCGCCTCCCTTGAGCCGCACGACGCGGTCGTACTTGCTCGCCAGGTCGACGATCTGGCGGTTGATGAAGAGCTGGGCGGTGGAGCGCTGGCCGCAGCGCTTGCCCACCTCGACCAGTTCGGCCTGCGGACACCAGGCGAGCATCTCCGGCGACACCAGTGCGTCGTGCAGGACCACTTGGGCCTCGCCCAAAAGCCGTGCACCACGCACCGTAATGAGGTCTGCCGCACCGGGGCCTGCCCCGATCAGGGTCACCTTGCCGTAAGTCTTCCGCGCCTGAATGTCCATCTCCTGCCCCTTGCCTGTCGTTACCGATCAGGAGAACGCACGGATCATGCCCGCGGCCACCGTGTGATTGGTCGCTTCGTCGATCAGCACAAAGGCGCCCGTCGCCGGGTTATCGCCATAGGCGTCGCACACGATCGGCTTCTGCAGCGAGATCTGCACCGAGCCGATATCGTTCAGGCGGATGTCGTGGCGGCCGGTCTCGTGCGACAGCGTATGCACGTCCAGCACGCGGTCCACCGCCGACACGCGCGCGAACACGCTGGCCGTGGTGTGCTTGAGGACGTACTTGCGGGCCGGGTTGAGCGATTCGTCGTCGAACCAGCACAGGTCGGCCTGCAGCTGCTTGGCCGGCGCGGTGGCGGCGTCGGCGGCGACGAACATGTCACCACGCGATACATCGACATCCTCCGTCAGACGCACGGTGACCGTGTCGCCGACATTGGCGGATTCGGCCGCGCCGTTGGGCGTCAGCACTTCGGCCACCACAGCCTCGCGGTTGGCCGGCAGCACGCGCAGCTTCTGGCCCACGCGCACCGTGCCGGCTTCCAGGCGGCCGGCATAGCCGCGGAAGTCGTCCGACTGCGCGCCGTCCTGGCGGATCACCAGTTGCACCGGGAAACGCAATGCAGCGTCGTCCTCGGGCGCGGCTTCTTCCACCGGCAGCTCTTCCAGCAGCGGCAGCAGCGGCTCGCCCTGGAACCACGGCATGGCATCGCTCTCGTGCACGATATTGTCGCCGCGCAGCGCCGACACCGGCACGTAACGCACATCCTTCAGGCCAAGCTGGCTGGCCAGCTCAGTGTAGGCGGCGCGGATCTCATTGAAGCGCTCTTCGCTGTAGTCGACCAGGTCCATCTTGTTGATGGCGACGATCACGTGGCGGATTTCCAGCAGCTTCAGGATCGCGGAATGGCGCTTGGTCTGCGCCAGCAGTTCGGCACGGCCGTCGGTGACGGTGACGCGGGTGGCGTCGACCAGCACGATGGCCGCGTCCGCGGTCGAGGCGCCGGTGACCATGTTGCGGGTGTACTGCTCGTGGCCCGGCGTGTCCGCGATGATGAACTTGCGGCGCGCGGTCGAGAAGTAGCGGTAGGCCACGTCGATCGTGATGCCCTGCTCGCGCTCGGCTTCCAGGCCGTCTGTCAGCAACGAGAAGTCGATCTGCTCGCCGGCGGTGCGCTTGTTCTTGGCGTTGGCCAGCGCGGTCAGCTGGTCGGACAGCACGGCCTTGCTGTCGTACAGCAGGCGGCCGATCAGCGTGCTCTTGCCGTCGTCGACGGAGCCGGCGGTGATGAAGCGCAGCAGGCCCTGATGTGTTGCTTGGTGAGTCATGATGAATTCCTTTGCTGCGTCCGGGATCAGAAGTAGCCTTCTTTTTTCCGGCGTTCCATCGAGGCTTCGCTCGTCTGGTCGTCCATGCGGGTCGCTCCGCGCTCGGTGATCTCGGTCACGGCGGTCTCGGCGATGATTTCCACTGGCGAAGCCGCGGTGCTGGCCACCGGGCAGGTGCAGCTGATGTCGCCAACAGTGCGGAAACGGACCGACAGCACTTCGCTCACGTCGCCGTCCTGCTTGGGCGTGATCGGCGTGACCGGCACCAGCAGGCCGTTCTTGCGCACCACTTCGCGCTGGTGCGCGTAGTAGATCGGCGGCAGCGCCAGGTTCTCGCGGGCGATGTATTGCCACACGTCCAGCTCGGTCCAGTTCGAGATCGGGAACACGCGCATCTGCTCGCCCTGCGCCATGCGGGCGTTGTACAGGCTCCACAGTTCGGGGCGCTGGGCCTTCGGGTCCCACTGGCCGAACTCGTCGCGGAACGAGAAGATGCGTTCCTTGGCGCGCGCCTTCTCTTCGTCGCGGCGGGCGCCGCCCATCAGCGCGTCGAACTGGTGCGCCTCGATGGTTTCCAGCAGCGTCACGGCCTGCGCGGCGTTGCGCGAATCGGTTTCCTTGCGCAGGCGCACGGTGCCGCGCTTGATCGAATCCTCGACGTGGCCCACCACCAGGCGCGCGCCCAGATCGGCCACGCGCTGGTCACGGAAGGTGATGACTTCCGGGTAGTTGTGGCCGGTGTCGATGTGCACCAGCGGGAACGGCAGCTCGATCTTGCGGTCGCCCAGGCGGAAGGCCTTCAGCGCCAGGTGCAGCATGACGATCGAATCCTTGCCGCCGGAGAACAGCAGCGCCGGGTTGCGGCACTCGGCCACCACTTCGCGGATGATGTAGATCGACTCGGCTTCGAGCCGGTCGAGGTGGTCGTTCTGGACCTCCAACAGGTGGGCCACGCCGGAGGTGGCTTCTGCGATGTCGTTCATGATGCCCATGTCGTTAGGCCTCGCTATCAATGCTTGATGTTCTGTTCATGGAGCCCGCACTCTTTCGAGTCCTTGCTCTCCCACCACCAACGTCCTGCGCGCACATCCTCGCCTGCGCGCACGGCACGCGTACAAGGTTCGCAGCCAATGCTCGGGTAGCCCTTGGCGTGCAGCGCGTTCACCGGTACGTTGTGGCGCTTCAGGTAAGCCCACACCTCGGCCTCCGTCCAGTCCGCGAGCGGATTGAACTTGGGGATGCCGCGGGCTTCGTCCAGCTCCTCGAACGGCAGCTCGGCGCGCGTAACGGCCTGCTCGCGGCGCTGGCCGGTGAGCCAGGCGTCGGCGTGCGACAGCGCGCGGTTCAGCGGCTCGACCTTGCGGATGCCGCAGCATTCCTTGCGCAGGTCGATGCTGTCGTAGAAGGCGTTCAGGCCATGCTTCTTCAGGTAATTCTCGACGGCCTCGGTGTCCGGCGTGAACTGCTCGATGGTGTAGCCATAATGCGAGGTCACTTCATCGAGCACCGCCAGCGTCTCGGCGTGCAGGCGGCCGGTGTTCAGCGTGAACACGCGGATGCCGGCGCGCACGCCTTCCGTGCCGCGCAGGATGGCGTCGGTCAGGACCATGTCTTCAGCGGCCAGGCTCGACGCAAAGCGTGCGCGGAAGAAGCGGCCGGCGATTCCCGCAAGGCGCTCGCCCAGCGCGCGTTCCTTCTGCTCCAGCGCTTCGATGCTGCCGGTGTACTCCGGCGCGACCCACAAGGCCGGAGGACGCAGCGACGACGCAGCACCGCTGCCATCGACCACCGCGATATCGCTCAAAACCGTGCTCATGCCGTTTCCTTCGACTGCACAGCACCCACCTCTGCCCGCGCGCGGCGGAACAGCGGCAGCGGTTCGTCCACCGATGCCTGGTAGGCCACGGTGAATTCGGTGAAGCCCTTGATCGCGTCTTCGATGTTCTTGTCGGCGCGCACCGCGAAGGCGTCGAAGCCGCAGCGCTTCATGAAGTTGAGCTGGTCGCGCAGCACGTCGCCGATGGCGCGCAGCTGGCCGTTCCAGTTGTAGCGGGTGCGCAGCAGGTAGGCGGTAGAGAAACCGCGGCCGTCACGGAACACCGGGAAGTCCACCGCCACCACCGCCACGCGGTCGAAGTACGCGGCGGCATCGCCCGGCTCGTCTTCCGGCGCCAGCCAGACGCCGGTGCGAGCGGCCTCGCGGCCTGCCAGCAGTGCTTCGTTGGCCTTGACCACCGACAGCGGAAACAGCACCGCATCCGTGCCCTGCGCGGCGGCAGCGATCTGCTCATCGGTCAGCGGCTGTTCTTCGGTGCCACGCAGCACGGTCCAGGCGTCATCGACGATGACCGGGGTGACCGCAGCGGCGTCACGTTGCAATTGAATAATCTTTGCCATGTTCAGTCTCCGGTCCTCAGGCTTCGGCGCGCTCGCGCGGCTGCTTGTCGGCGTACACGCGCTCCTTGAACGGGGCGATGCCGATACGGGCCAGGGTTTCGATGAAACGTTCGTCCTCGATGCGGTTGGCAACGAAGGTGTCGATGATGCGGGTCACCACCTCGGGCATTTCCTCGGCCTTGAACGAAGGGCCGATCACCTTGCCCAGCGCGGTCTTGTTGCCTTGCGCGCCGCCCAGCGTGACCTGGTACCACTCCTCGCCGTCCTTGTCCACGCCCAGCACGCCGATGTTGCCCACGTGATGGTGGCCGCAAGCGTTGATGCAGCCCGAGATGTTCAGCGAGATCTCGCCGAGGTCGTAGACGTAGTCGAGGTCGTCGAAGCGTTCCTGGATCGCCAGCGCGATAGGAATCGACTTGGCATTGGCCAGCGAGCAGAAGTCGCCGCCCGGGCAGGCGATGATGTCGGTCAGCAGGCCGATGTTGGCGGTGGCCAGGCCGGCCTTCTTGGCCAGGCGCCACAACTCGAACAGGTCCCGCTTCTTCACGTCCGGCAGGATCAGGTTCTGCTCGTGCGCCACACGCAGTTCGCCAAACCCGAAGCGGTCGGCCAGGTCAGCCACGGTTTCCATCTGCGCGTCGGTAGCGTCTCCCGGCGGCGAGACCACGCCCGGCTTGGTCGACAGCGTCACCGCGGCGTAGCCCGGCACCTTGTGGCCGTGCACATTGCGGCTCACCCAGCGGGCGAAGGCCTTGTCTTCCAGCAGATGGTTCTCGTACGAGGCGTCGGTGTCGGCCAGCTTCTCATAGGCGGGCGGCACGAAGTACTGCGCCACGCGGTCGAACTCGGCCTGCGTCAGGGTGGCCGGGCCGTCCTTGCTGTGCTGCCACTCTTCTTCTACTTCCTGCGCGAACTTGTCGGCGCCGATGGCCTTCACCAGGATCTTGATACGCGCCTTGTACTTGTTGTCGCGACGGCCATAGCGGTTGTACACGCGGATGGCCGACTCGACGTACGACAGCATGTGCTGCCACGGCAGGTCTTCCTTGATGATCGAGCCCAGGATCGGCGTGCGGCCCAGGCCGCCACCGGCCAGGATGCGCAGGCGCGTCTCGCCCTCGGCGTTCTTGTAGGCGTAGATGCCGATGTCGTGCATCTGCACCACGGCGCGGTCGTCGGCCGAAGCGGAGATGGCGATCTTGAACTTGCGCGGCAGGAAGGCGAATTCCGGCTGGAAGGTGCTCCACTGGCGCAGCAGTTCGGCCAGCACGCGCGGGTCCACCGACTCGTCCGGCGCGACGCCGGCGAAGTGGTCGGTGGTGATATTGCGCACGCAGTTGCCCGAAGTCTGGATGGCGTGCATCTCGACGCTGGCCAGCTCGGCCAGCACGTCGGGCACGCGCTCGAGGTCCATCCAGTTGTACTGGATGTTCTGGCGGGTGGAGAAGTGGCCGTAGCCGCGGTCGTACTCGCGCGCGATGTGGCCCAGCTTGCGCAGCTGGTTCGACGACAGCAGGCCGTACGGAATCGCCACGCGCAGCATGTAGGCGTGGCGCTGCATGTACAGGCCGTTCTGCAGGCGCAGCGGCAGGAACTCTTCCTCGGTCAGCTCGCCGGATACGCGGCGGCGCACCTGGTCACGGAACTGGGCGACGCGCTCGGCGACGATGCGCTGGTCATATTGGTCGTACTGATACATGGCGGGGTCCGTTCAGTATTCGTTGAATTCAGGAAACGAGCTTGATGGCGACCAGCGTCAGCGTGGTCGCCAGCGCGGCACGCACCAGCCGTTCGGGCAGTGCCCGCGACAGTTGCGCGCCCAGCCAGATGCCGGGGATCGAGCCCACCAGCAGCGCCAGCAGCAAATTCCAGTCGACCGTGCCGAGCCACACGTGGCCCAGCCCGGCAATCGCCGTCAGCGGGACGGCGTAGGCAATGTCGGTGCCGGCCACTTCGGCCGGCTTCATATGGGGGTACAGCAGCAGGATCAGTGTGGCGCCAACCGCGCCGGCGCCGATCGACGATACCGTCACCAGCACGCCCAGCACGGCGCCCACCACGACGGTGGCAACCGCCTGCGGACGGCCTTCGAGCTGGAAGCGAGGATTGCGCGACAGCCACGCCAGCATCTGCTTGCGAAACAGCAGCGACAGCACGGTCAGCAACACCGACACGCCGATGGTCAGGCGAATCGCATGCAGCCATTGGGCATTGAGCTCACCGGCGCTCTTGAGCACCAGAATGGCGGCCACGGCCGCCGGCAGGCTGCCGATGCACAGGCGGCGCACCACCTGCCACTGCACATGGCCGTGCGCGCGGTGGGCAATCGTGCCGAAACCCTTGGTGATGGCCGCGAAGGCCAGGTCAGTACCCACCGCCGTGGCCGGCGAGAAGCCGAACAGCAGCGTCAGCAGTGGCGTCATGAGCGAGCCCCCGCCCACACCGGTCAGACCGACGAGGACGCCTACCAGCAAACCGGATACGGTATAGGCAAGGGACATTTGGGGGGACTCGATTGAGCCTGGCCTGCCGGTTCCGCTTCACCAGTGGTTGCTGCGGAAGGACGCACGGAGGGCCGGGCATTAATTAACAAAGTTCGAGAATCGTAATAAACTGGCCTCATACCTCAAACTAATAAGAAGTTGTTTGTTTATACGACCCTAGTTATATGAACCTGCACCAGTTTCGCTTTGTGCGCGAAGCGGTACGGCAGAATTACAATCTGACCGAGGCCGCCAAAGCGCTTTACACGTCACAACCCGGCGTATCCAAGGCCATTATCGAGCTGGAGGAAGAGCTGGGTGTCGATATCTTCACCCGCCATGGCAAACGCATACGCAGCCTGACCGAACCGGGCCGGCGGATCCTGGCATCGGTGGAGAAGATCCTGCAGGAAGTGGAAAGCCTGAAACGCGTGGGCAAGGATTACGCCGCCCAGGACCAGGGCAACTTCACCATCGCCACCACCCACACGCAGGCGCGCTACGCCCTGCCGCGCGTGATCGGCGAGTTCACCAAGCGCTACCCGAAGGTGCGGCTATCGATCCAGCAGGGCAATCCGGCACAGATCGCCGACATGATCCTGCACGACCAGGCCGACATCGGCATTGCCACGGAAGGCATCTCCGACGACAAGAACCTGGTCTCGCTGCCGGGCCACCAGTGGCAGCACGTGGTGATTACGCCACCCGATCATCCACTGCTGGAGAAGAAGCACCTGGCACTGGAAGACCTGATGGATTACCCGCTGATCACTTACGATCCGAACTTTGCCGGCCGGCCGAAGATCGACAAGGCATTCGAGCTGCGCCACCTGAAGCCCGACATCATCCTGGAGGCCATCGACGCCGATGTGATCAAGACCTACGTCGAGATCGGCATGGGCGTCGGCATCGTCGCGGGCGTGGCGTTCGATGCCGAGCGCGACCGCACGCTGCGCGGCATTCCGGCCGGCCACCTGTTCGGCACCAACGTGACACACCTGGCCGTCAAGCAGGGCGCCTACCTGCGCAGCTTTGTCTACACATTTATCGAGCTGTTTTCGCCGACCCTGAACCGCAAGCTGGTGGAACAGGCGATGTCCGGCGAGCACGAAGCTTACGAACTCTGAAGCCGCCCCGAGCGGTGTCAGAGCCCCCTTCTATATAGCAGGACCCGAAACATGCACTTTTCCCCATCCCTTTCGCGCCAGCCGGAGCTGCGCCCGTGAGCGACCTACCGCAAATCCACTGGACCGAAGACGGCGTCGAGCACAGCGCCCTGTGGCGCTCCGAGGCCGGCCTGCCGCCGCCGCGGCGCGTGGTGATTGCCGACGACACCACCACCGCCGACACCGCCTACCGGCTGGCCTGTGAAGGCACCGCCCTGCTCTGGCGCGGCGACTTCCAGAACGCGCGCCAGCTGCTGCAGGCCATGGCCCGCCGCACCGAGCGCAAGCCGAAGAAGGCAACGCGCCCCGGCAAGAAGGCCAAGGCCGAGGCACCGGCCTCCCCGACCGAGGCCTTCCACCTGCACCGCCTGGCCCAGTCGCAACGCGCGCGCACGCTGGGCATGCTCCTGCTGCCGTTCGGAGCCGATCACAGCGTGCCGCTGCGCCGCGCGCCGGATGTCCGCGAGGCCTGCGAGCAGGTCTACGGCGCCGCCAGCGAGCCTTATGTGGCGTCGATGCGCGAGCTGCTCGGCATGATCGGCGCCTATGAATGGCGCAAGAAAGGCGTGGAGATCCCCGCGCTGGAAGACCGCATCCACCCGTGGTACGGCGTGTTCTCGCCGGTGCGCGGCGAGTACGTCGACCTGGTCGCGGCCGAGCCGCTGCCGTCGAAGGCCCTGGCCTTCGATATCGGCACCGGCACCGGCGTGCTGGCCGCTCTGCTGGCCAAACGCGGCGTGAAGCGCGTGGTGGCTACCGACCAGGACCCGCGAGCCCTGGCCAGCGCCCGCGAGAACATCGACCGGCTCGGCTACGCCGCGCAGGTGGAGATCATCGACGCCGACCTGTTCCCCGCCGGCCGCGCCCCGCTGGTGGTCTGCAACCCTCCCTGGGTGCCGGCCCGGCCGAGCTCGCCGGTCGAGCGTGCCGTCTACGATCCCGACAGCATCATGCTGCGCGGCTTCCTGGAAGGCCTGGCGGCGCATCTGGAGCCCGGCGGCGAAGGCTGGCTGCTGCTGTCCGACCTGGCCGAGCATCTCGGCCTGCGCCCGCGCGAGCAGCTCATGGGCTGGATCGAGGCGGCCGGGCTGAAAGTGCTGGGCCGCTCCGACATCCGCGCGCGCCATCCGCGCGCCACGGACATCGAGGATCCGCTGCACGCGGCCCGCTCCGCCGAAGTGACGACGCTCTGGCGGCTCGGCGCGCGCTGACCGGTCCTCCGGGCGCGAGGGCGGCTGCATGCCCTCCCGCCCGGCGCGAGTTCGGCTATCCTTCCCGTCACATATAAAAACGGAGGAGTCGACAATGCCGAAACAACCCCTGCGCCGCCTGTTGCTAAGCACCGCCCTGCTCTGCACCAGCACCGCCGCCCTCGCCGACATCCGTGTCGGCGTTGACGTGTCCACCACCGGGCCGGCGGCGTCGATCGGCATTCCCTCCAAGAACACCATCCTGATGTGGCCCGAGACGCTCGGCGGCCAGAAGGCGCACTACGTGCTGCTGGACGACGGCTCCGACCCCGCCGCCGCGGTGCGCAACGTGCGCAAGCTGATTTCCGAAGAGAAGGTCGACGTGATCGTCGGCCCCAACATCACGCCGACCGCCATCGCCTCGCTGGATGCCGTGGCCGAAGGCGAAACGCCGATGGTGGCGCTTGCCGCCTCGGCCGCGATCATCGAGCCGCAGACCGACGCCAGGCGCCGCTGGGCCTTCAAGATGCCGCAGAACGATTCGCATATGGCGACGGTGCTGACCGAGTACATGAGCAACCACGGCGTGAAGACGGTCGGCTTCATCGGCTTCAATGACGCCTATGGCGAGAGCTGGTGGCGCGAATTCTCGAAGCTGGCCGAGGTGCGCAAGCTGAAGGTCGTGGCCAACGAACGCTTCTCGCGCAACGACACCTCAGTGACCGGGCAGGTGCTCAAGCTGATGGCCGCCAATCCTGACGCGATCCTCGTCGCCGGCGCCGGCACCCCGTCGGTGCTGCCGCAGAAGACGCTGGGCGAGCGCGGCTACAAGGGCAAGGTCTACCAGACCCACGGCATCGCCACCTGGGACTTCCTGCGCGTGGGCGGCAAGGATGTCGAAGGCACGCTGTTCCCCACCGGCCCGGTCGTGGTCGCGCGCCAGTTGCCGGACAGCCATCCGGTCAGGAAGGTGGCGATGGAATTCGTCACCCGCTATGAAGCGAAGTACGGCGCCGACAGCGTGACCCAGTTCGCCGGCGACGCCTGGGGCGCCTGGCAGCTGCTGGACGATGCCGCCCGCCGCGCGCTGAAGACCGGCGCCCAGCCGGGCACGCGCGAATTCCGCGCGGCCATGCGCGACGCGCTCGAAACCACTACCAACCTCACGATCCCCAATGGCGTGATGAACATGAATGCGAAGGACCATCAGGGCTTCGACCAGCGTTCGCGCGTGATGGGGGTTATTCGCAACGGCAAGTTCGCCTATGCGGGCGACAAGTAGCCAGAATCAGCCTGAACCCGTTGAAAGGAAGCACCGCATGACCTCCCCCCAAACCCCCGTCACCGTCGCCTTCATCGGCCTGGGCGCCATGGGTACGCCGATGGTCCGCCACCTGCTGGCCGCCGGCCACACCGTGCGCGCCTATGTGCGCCGCCCCGAAGCCGCCGAGGCCGCCCGCGCGCTGGGGGCCGAACCGTTTTTCACGCCCGCCGAAGCGGCGCAGGGCGCCAGCGTGGTGTTCACCAACGTGACCTCGTCAGACGATGTGCGCCAGGTGCTGCTGGGCGACCAGGGCGTGATTCACGGCGCCGCGCCGGGCACTATATGCGTCGACCACAGCACCATCTCGCCCATCGTCACGCGCGAAATCGCCACGGCGCTGGCCGCGCGCGGCATCGAGGCGCTGGACTGCCCGGTCTCGGGCGGCACCGCCGGGGCCGAAGCCGCCAGCCTGACCATCATGGTCGGCGGCAAGGCCGAGATGCTGGAGCGCGTGCGCCCGCTGCTGGCATTGCTGGGCAAGACAATCACACATATCGGCGACAACGGCGCCGGCCAGGTGGCCAAGCTGTGCAACCAGATCGCACAGGTGGTCAATATCGAAGGCATCGCCGAAGCGATGCGCTTTGCCGCCGCACAGCAGGTCGACACCGGCCGGGTGTTCCAGGCGATTTCCACCGGCATGGCAGGCAGCCGCATGCTGGACCTGATGGGCCCGAAGATGGTGGCGCGCGATTTTTCCGCCGGCATCGAGGCACGGCTGCACGACAAGGACTTCGGGCTGGCGCGCGATATCGCCGAGGAAATCGGCCTGAAGCTGCCCGCCATGCAGGCCACCTCGGCCCAGCTGCAATCGCTGATGGAGCACGGCTGGGGCAAGGACGACACCTCGTCCCTGCTGCGCGTGCTGGAAAGCTGAAGCTCAGGCGCCGACGAGCCTCAGCACGGCGCGCAGCAGTGCGCTGTCCGGCTTCGCCAGGTCATCCATCACGTTGAAATGGTGCCGCCCCGGCAGCGGCACGTCTTCGGCAGCGTTGGCCGGCCAAGCCGTACGGATCAGCGCGTTCTGGCGGTGATATTCCGCCGCCTCGAGCTCGCCCACCGCGGTGACCAGCGGCGCTGCCGTCGCCGGCTGCATGAAGGCGGGCGACAGGCGCGCCACATCGGTCTCGGACAGCTTCAGGTCGCGCTGCAGGAATTCGGCACGCCGCAGCGGCTCCAGGTCATACAGCCCGCTGACGGACAGGCCGCCCTTCACCAGGTCGTGCGGCAGGTCCTCGCCCACCTGCGGCCACAGGGCCGCCATCAGCATCGCCGCGAGATGGCCGCCAACGGAATGACCCGCGGCAAAGATGCGCGAGCGCTCGTGGCCAAGCACGTCCGACTGGCGATACAGCCACGCCGTGGCCTGCAGCACCTGGCGCACGATGGTCTCGACCGTCACGGCGGGGCACAGCGAATAGTTCAGCAGCGCCACGGAAACGCCGAGCCGGGGCAGTTCGCTGGCGACGAAGCTGTGGTCGCGCTTGTCCAGCGCACGGAAGTAGCCGCCGTGCACGAACACCAGCAGGGGCGAATTCGGGCCGCTGGCGGGAAAGTAATCCAGTTCCTCGTCCGCCGCCAGGGGCGAGCCCGGCTCCGCGTAGCTCAACCCCTCAAGCACGCTGCCGCGAGCGCGCACCTGCGCCGACAATGCCGCCCAGCGCGCCATATGCTCGGCGTTGTCGGGCACGCGCGCCCGGTTGTTATATTCTCGCTCGTAGAAGGCCGGATCCTGCGAAGGCAATTCTGCAAGGCTGGCCAGGGAAGATTGGGCTGACATGGCGCTCCGGGTCGGTGGGAGGGATCGGGACGGCACTGCATGGCAATCCGGCCATCCTAACCGGATAAGAACCCATTTCACAATGAAGAAGGGTCCCCTTCTTCATTGTGAAATGGGTTCTGTAGCCTGGCCCGCTACCCGCGCCTACGCTATTCCAGTCTGATGAAACCGTCATGGTCGTAAAACGCAGCCTGAGAGCCGGGCAGTCCGGCCAGCTTGGCCCGCCCTCGCCGGCAACATCGGCCGCCGCACGGTGCCCGCTGTGCGGCCGCGAACTGGTCGCCGGGCCGAGCACCGACCTGCATCATCCCGTGCCGCGCAGCCTCGGCGGCCGCGATGTCGTGCCGATGCATCGCATCTGCCACCAGAAGATCCATTCCGTTTTCACCGAGTCCGAGCTGGCCTCGACCTTCCACGACTGGAATGCCCTGCGCCGCCACCCTGCCATCGCCGACTTCGTCCGCTGGGTCGCGCGCAAGCCGCCCGAGTACTACGACCGCAGCCGCTCCACGAACGCCCGGCGCGGGCGCTGACCTGCCGGGCTGTTGTCTGCACAAGGGAAATCCGGCATAATTCGCGGCTCAGCACGGCGCCGGTTCCGGCGCCAGACACCCTGCCCGGGTGGTGAAACAGGTAGACGCAGGGGACTCAAAATCCCCCGCCGCAAGGCGTGTCGGTTCGAGTCCGACCCCGGGCACCAGCTTAATTTCCCCGTTCCAGATTGCCCACCGCCGCCGGCAAGCACCGGCCCGGCGGATCGCGCGCAGGCCACCAGGCCTGGACTGCCACGTCACGTCCGTGCGCTCTTAGTCACCCCGCCGGAACGGCACCATGTCGGACGAAATCCACTGGCGATCACCCCTGCGGGTTTCCTATCCTATGGGATTGCCAACCTCCCCTCCGGAGCCGACCATGAAGCGACTCACCTTTTCCGCCCTCGCCTGTTCCGCCCTGCTGGCCGGTTGCGCTGGCGCCAACATGGACAGCCTGACGCAGGCCGGCGGCAGCCTGTTTTCGGCGGCGACGCTGTCAGATGCCAACGTAAAGACGCTGTCGGACCAGTCTTGCGCTGAGATGGACAAGAAAAACATCCTGGCCACCGCCGACAGCACCTACACGAAACGGCTTGCCACGGTCATGAGCGGCCTGGGCAATACCGGGTTGCCGCTGGACGCCAAGGTCTACATGACCAAGGACGTCAACGCCTGGGCCATGGCCAACGGCTGCGTGCGCGTCTACAGCGGACTGATGGACCTGATGAGCGACGATGAAGTCCGCGGCGTGGTGGGGCACGAGATTGGCCACGTGGCGCTGGGCCACACCAAGGCCGCGATGCAGGTGGCCTATTCGACGACCGCTGCGCGCGGGCTGCTCGGCGCGACCGGCAATGCGACGCTCGCGGCGCTGTCATCCTCGCAACTGGCCGATCTGGGCGAGCAGTTCGTCAACGCGCAGTTCTCGCAACGGCAGGAAAGCGCCGCGGACGATTACTCTTTCGACCTGCTGACCAGGAACGGCGCCAACCGCCAGGCGCTGGCCTCGGCATTCCGCAAGCTCTCCACGCTGGATGGCGGCCAGTCGAGCATGCTGAGCTCACACCCGGGCTCGCTGCAGCGCGCAAGACATATCGAGGACCGCCTGTCCAAACAACCCTGAGCCGCGGGCTGCCGGCCTATGCCGCGCTGCCCCATCTACGCGCTTCTCGAATACCACATCGGCCCTTCGCGCCGATGTGCCCTGCCCCCCGCAATCCGCGCAGACCCTGACCTCAGCCCTTCCCTTCGACGAACTCCAGCAGCGTGGCCAGCATCGCCCGCAGGGACGGCTGCAAGCCTGAAGCCAGTGCTTCGTCGTAGGCAAAGGGATACGTCTCGCTCATATAGGCGGACTGCGCCAGCTCCAGCTGCACCGCGTGCACGCCCTGTTCCGGCTGCCCGTACTGGCGCGTGATATAGCCGCCCTTGAAGCGGCCATTCAGCACCGCGGTATGGCCCGGCACGGCGCTCGCGATGTCGAGCAGCTGCTCCGCCAGCGCCGCATCGCAGCTCGCGCCATTGGCGGTGCCCAGGTTGAAATCGGGCAGCTTGCCGTCGAAGAAGCGCGGCAGCACCGAACGGATCGAATGCGCGTCCCACAGCGCGATGGTGCCGTGTGCTGCGCGCAGGCGGGCGAGCTCCTCGGCCAGCGCGTTGTGGTACGGACGCCAGATTGCGTCGCGGCGCGCGGCAATTTCCGCATCGTCCGGTCCGTTGCCGTCTGCATAGAGCGGCGTCTTGTCGAACGTATCGACCGGGCACAGTCCGGTGGTGTCCTGGCCCGGATACAGGTTGGCGTTGTCGGGCGGGCGGTTCAGGTCCACCACATAGCGCGAATGCGTGGCGACGAGCACCGAGGCGCCGAGTTCGCGGGCGAAATCGTAGAGGCGTTCCAGGTGCCAGTCGGTGTCAGGCACGGTGCGGGCCTCGGCGGTCAGCCGCTGCGAGACCGTGGCGGGCAAATGCGTGCCGACATGCGGCATCGATACCAGCAGCGGGCGGCTGCCGCGATGCAGGGTAAAAGCGGGGGTATCGGTAGAGAAGGACATGTTCAGGGAGCGAGGCGAAGGCGCGTGGCTGGCCACGCGCCGGATTCAGTCGGTCAGCAGGCTTGCGCGCGCTGCGGCGAACAGCTTGCCGGCTTCCGCCTGGAGCGGATGCGCGCCATGCTGCACGCGGCGGCGGCCTGCGGTGCGGACTTCCGCTAGTGTCTCATGTCCGTGGCAGGCGAACACGTGCGTGGCCAGCGCTTGCGGCCCGTTCAGGCCTGCCAGCGTGGGATGGCTGCCGTCGAGCACCACGAAGTCGGCCTGTTGCCCGGGCGCCAGTCCGGAGACCGCGCGCCCCGCGGCGCGGGCGCCGCCGGACACGGCTTCGAGATACAGGCGGTCAGCCACCTGCGCATGCGTGTCCGACGCGAGCACGTTGCGCCGCTGCAGGCCCAGACGCTGGCCATATTCGAACAACCGCAATTCCTCGGCCACGCTGACGCTGGCATGGCTGTCGGAGCCGATGCCCCATGCGCCATGCTGCGCCATGTACGGCGCGGCCTCGAACACACCGTCGCCCAGGTTGGCCTCGGTAGTCGGGCAGATGCCGGCCACCGCGCCGCTGTGCGCCAGGCGCCGGCGTTCATCCCAGTCCATATGCGTGGCATGCACCAGGCACCAGCGCGCATCGACGTCGGCATGGTTGAGCAGCCACTCGACCGGACGCGTGCCGGACCATGCGATACAGTCGTCGACCTCACGCTGTTGCTCGGCAATGTGGATATGGATGGGGGCCTGCGCATCGAGCGCCTGCAAGCCGGCCAGTGCATGGGTGAGGCTCTTTTCTGGCACCGCGCGCAGCGAGTGCGGCGCGAGTCCGAGCCGCGCGCCCGACTGCGCGCACGCAGGCATCAGCCGCTCCAGCAGGGCGAGCATGGCATCGGTGTCATGCAGGAAGCGGCGCTGCTCGGCCAGCGGCGGCTTGGCACCAAAGCCCGCGGTCTGGTAAAGCACCGGCAGCAGCGTCATGCCGATGCCGGTGCGCTGCGCCGCGCGCAGCAGGCGCAGCGACATCTCCGCCGCATCGGCATAGGACTTGCCGCCGACATCGTGATGCACGTAGTGGAATTCGCACACACTGGTGTAGCCGGCACGCAGCATCTCGATGTAGAGCTGCGTGGCAATGGCCTCCAGCGTGTCGGGTGACAGCCGTTGCGCAAAGCGGTACATCAGCGTGCGCCAGCTCCAGAATGAATCGGCGCCTGCAGGATCGTCGCCTTGCGGGCTGCTGCGGTACTCGGTGAGCCCGGCAAAACCGCGCTGGAAAGCGTGCGAATGGAGGTTCGGCATGCCTGCCAGCACGGGGCCGGCGGCACGCGGTACGTCAGGCGTTTCCGCTGCACCGGCCTGCACGGTGGTCATGCGTCCGTGTTCGTCCCATGCCAGCAGCACGTCGCGCGCCCAGCCGGTTGGCAGCAGCGCGTATGGAGCAAAGAGTTGCGTGGCGCTCATGCCGATATGCCTCCCTGCGCCAAGCCGGCGTGATACACGCGCCCCTGCCGCACGACCGTGGCAACCGGGTTGCGGCCGAACCAGTAAGCCAGCTCGGCGGGCGAATCGACTCGCCACAGCGCAAACTCCGCTACCCGTCCCACGGCAATCCGCCCGTGCCGCTCGGACGCGCCCAGTGCACGCGCGGCGTGCACGGTCACGCCGGCCAGCGCTTCCGGTACGGTCAGGCGGAACAGGGTGCAGGCCATGTTCATCATCAGCAGCAGCGAAGTGACCGGCGAGGTACCCGGATTGTGATCGGTCGAGATCGCCATCGGCACGCCGTACTGGCGCAGCAGCGCAATGGGCGGCAAATGCGTATCTCGCAGGAAATAATAGGCGCCAGGCAGCAGCACCGCTACCGTGCCCGCTTCCGCCATGGCGGCGACGCCGGCCTCGTCGAGATGCTCGAGGTGATCGGCGGAGAGGGCCTGATGCCGAGCCGCCAGCGCGGCGCCGCCGAGGTTGCTGAGCTGCTCGGCATGCAGCTTGACGCGCAGCCCGTGGCGAGCCGCGGCATCGAACACGCGTTCGGTCTGCGCAAGCGAAAAGCCGATCGATTCGCAGAAGGCATCCACGGCATCGACCAGCCCTTCCTCGGCCAGCGCGGGCAGCATGGTGTTGCAGACCAGATCGATGTAGTCGTCGGCACGGCCGGCATATTCAGGCGGCAAGGCATGCGCGCCGAGGAAGGTCGTGTGGACGCAGACGCCGAACTGCTCGCCCAGGCGCCGCGCCACGCGCAGTTGCTTGCGCTCGGCTTCGAGACTGAGCCCATAGCCCGACTTGATCTCGATGGCAGTGACGCCTTCGGCCAGCAAGGGCATCAGCCGTGCGGCGGCCTGCGCGAACAGGGTGTCTTCATCCGCGGCGCGGGTGGCGCGCACGGTCGAGACAATGCCGCCGCCGGCGCGCGCGATCTCTTCGTACCCGGCGCCGGCCAGCCGCATGGCGAACTCGTCGGCACGCTGGCCACCGTAGACCAGATGTGTATGGCAGTCGACCAGACCCGGCGTGATCCATGCGCCGTTGGCGTCATGGCGCGGCAGGCCGCGGAATGCGTCAGGCAGCTCGGCGGCAGCGCCAAGCCAGGCGATACGTCCGTGTTCAACCACGAGCGCGGCATCGCGAATCGCCTGCGCGGGATCTGCGTCGGGCAGGAGGTGGCAGTTGTGCCAGATACCGTCCGCGCTGATTGCGGATGACAGCGTCATTGATCAGGCTCCGTTTCGAGGGTGATGCACAGGCACAGCGCGTCGTCACCGGCTGGTGCGAAGGCGTGCCAGCCTGCGGTCGCTCCGGCAGCATACAGCGCGCCTTCGCCCGCACGCAGCGAGATACCCGCCTGCTGTTTGTCCTGCTCGTGCCATTCGCCAGCCACGGCAAACAGGCACACCGTATCGCCAACGGTGTTGATGGAAAACCCCTGCCGGAAGGCATCGACACGGGCGCGGCAACGGCCGCGACGCGTCATCGCGTTGAAGTCGCGCGTGGTCCCGTGGATCAGCGTGGCCTGCAGGCTGGCCTCGCCCGAGAATGCAAACGGCTCGCCGATGTGTTCGAGGCGATGGCTGAAACTGCCATCGTCTGCGCGCAACATCACGCCGCCGCCCTCCAGCAGCACGATCTGGCGATCGATGCCGGGAAACGCCGAGAACGGTCCATCCGTTTCGATATCGGCCACGCTCAGGCGCCACACGAAATCGTCCATGCCGGCGCCCGGTGGCCACAGCGCGATCTCGCGCGTGTTGCCGCCGCCGTTCTTCCAGCGCGTGGGCGCGATATCGGCCAGCGCGAATCGCCTTGGCAGCGTCATGCTCATGCGCCCTTCACCATCGGCAGGTTCAGGCCCTTCTCGTGCGCGCATTCGATGGCGATGTCGTAGCCCGCATCCGCGTGGCGCATCACGCCGGTGGCCGGATCGTTCCACAGTACGCGTTCGATGCGCTTGGCGGCAGCGTCGGTGCCATCGCACACAATCACTACGCCGGAGTGTTGCGAGAAGCCCATGCCCACGCCGCCGCCATGGTGCAGGCTGACCCATGTTGCACCACCTGCCGTGTTCAGCAGCGCGTTGAGCAGCGGCCAGTCGGAGACAGCGTCCGAGCCGTCGCGCATCGCTTCGGTCTCGCGGTTGGGCGAAGCCACCGAGCCGCAGTCGAGGTGGTCGCGGCCGATCACGACCGGGGCCTTCAGCTCACCCGACTTCACCATCTCGTTGAAGGCCAGGCCGGCGCGGTGGCGCTCGTCCAGCCCCACCCAGCAGATGCGTGCCGGCAGGCCCTGGAAGGCGATGCGGTCGTGCGCCATGTCGAGCCAGCGGTGCAGGTGCTTGTCCTCGGGGAACAGCTCCTTCATCTTGGCATCGGTCTTGTAGATATCCTCGGGATCGCCCGACAGCGCCACCCAGCGGAACGGGCCCTTGCCGCGGCAGAACAGCGGACGGATATAGGCCGGCACGAACCCCGGGAAATCGAACGCGTTCTTCACGCCCTCGTCGAACGCGACCTGGCGAATGTTGTTGCCATAGTCGACCGTCGGCACGCCCATCTTCTGGAAGTCGAGCATGGCCTGCACGTGCTTCACGATGGACGGACGCGCGGCGGCTTCCACCGACTTGGGATCATTCGTACGCGCGGCTTCCCATTGCCCGACGGTCCAGCCCGCCGGGAGATAGCCGTTGACCAGGTCGTGCGCCGAAGTCTGGTCGGTGACGATGTCCGGGCGCATGCCGCCGGCCTGCGCGCGCTTCACGAGTTCCGGCAGGATCTCGGCGGCGTTGCCGAGCAGGCCCACCGAAATGGCTTCCTTCTTCTGCGTGGCCTCGGCGATCATCGCCAGCGCCTCATCGAGCGTGGTGGCCTTCTTGTCGACGTAGCGCGTGCGCAGGCGGAAGTCGATGCGCGATTCCTGGCACTCGATCGCCAGCACGCAGGCACCGGCCAGCACGCCCGCCAGCGGCTGCGCGCCGCCCATGCCGCCGAGACCCGCGGTCAGGATCCACTTGCCCGACAAGTCGCCGTTGTAGTGCTGGCGGCCGGCTTCGACAAAGGTCTCGTAGGTGCCCTGCACGATGCCCTGGGTGCCGATGTAGATCCACGAGCCCGCCGTCATCTGGCCGTACATCATCAGGCCGGCGCGGTCGAGTTCGTTGAACTTGTCCCAGTTGGCCCAGTGCGGCACCAGGTTCGAGTTGGCGATCAGCACGCGCGGCGCGTCGGCATGCGTGCGGAACACGCCGACCGGCTTGCCCGATTGCACCAGCAGCGATTCGTCTTCACCCAGGCGGCGCAGGCTGTCGAGGATCGCATCGAAGCACTCCCAGTTGCGCGCGGCCTTGCCGATGCCGCCGTACACGACCAGATCCTGCGGGCGCTCGGCCACGTCCGGGTCGAGGTTGTTCTGGATCATGCGGTAGGCGGCTTCGATCAGCCAGTTCTTGCAATGCAGCTGGCTGCCGCGCGGGGCGCGGATTTCGCGCTGGCCGCGCTGGATGAATTGGGTTTCGCTGGCGTTCATGTCTGGATCTCCTGCTGCGTGTCTTGGCTTGCTGTGTCTGGGTCATCGCGCCGGACGCGCCGGCGCTTCGGTTTATTGCGTGCGTTCCGACAGGTTGGTCGGCAGGATGGCGCGCACGGCGTCGGGCCAGCCCGCGCCCGCATCGCCCTGCACCACCCATTGCTTCATCGCTTCAATATCCGGCGCCAGGTAGCGATCCTCTTCGACAAAGGCCACACGCGCACGGATGCGCGCCAGTTCCTGCTCCACCAGCGGCGACGACTTCAGCGGCCGATGGAATTCGATGCCTTGCGCAGCAGCCATGGCTTCGATGCCCACCACCACCGCGGTGTTGGCAGCCATATCGCCCAGGCGGCGCGCGCCATAGGTGGCCATCGACACGTGGTCTTCCTGGTTGGCCGAGGTCGGCAGGCTGTCGACGCTGGACGGATGCGCCAGCGACTTGTTTTCGGACGCGAGCGCGGCGGCGGTGACCTGCGCGATCATGAAGCCCGAGTTCAAGCCCCCTTCACGCACCAGGAACGGTGGCAGGCCCGACAGGCCGGTATCGAGCAGCAGCGCAAGGCGGCGCTCGGAAATGGCGCCGATCTCGGCGATCGCCAGCGCGATGATGTCGGCGGCAAAGGCTACCGGCTCGGCGTGGAAGTTGCCGCCGGACACCACGTCGCCCTGCTCGGAGAAGACCAGCGGGTTGTCCGAGGCGGCATTGGCTTCGATCTGCAGGATGCGCGCGGCGTGCTGCAGGTTGTCCAGGCATGCGCCCATCACCTGGGGCTGGCAGCGGATCGAGTACGGATCCTGCACGCGGCCGCAGGTCTTGTGCGAGTCGACGATCTCGCTGCCGTCCAGCATCGCGCGCACGGCGCTGGCTACGGCGATCTGGCCGGCCTGGCCGCGCGCTTCGTGAATGCGGGCGTCGAACGGCTTGACCGAACCCTTGATCGCTTCGAGCGACAGCGCGCCCGCCACCAGCCCGGCGGCGAAGGCGTCTTCGGCGCCGAACAGGCCGGCCAGCGCCAGCGCGGTCGATACCTGCGTGCCGTTGAGCAGCGCCAGGCCTTCCTTCGGGCCCAGTTCGAACGCCTTCAGGCCGGCATGGGCCAGGCCTTCGGCGGCCGGCAGGCGCTTGCCATCGATCAGGACGTCGCCCACCCCGATCAGCGTGCACGACATGTGTGCCAGCGGCGCGAGGTCGCCCGAGGCGCCGACCGAACCCTTGGCGGGGATGCACGGCGTGACACCGTGGTTGGCCAGCGCCAGCAGCGCCTGGATCAGTTCCGGACGCACGCCCGAATGGCCGCGCGCGAGGCTCACCGCCTTGGTGGCCAGGATCAGGCGCACGGTATCGGCCGCCAGGTCCGGGCCGGTGCCCACGCTGTGCGACAGCACCAGGTTGCGCTGGAGCTGCGCCAGCTTGTCGTGCGGGATGCGAGTCTGCGCCAGCTTGCCGAAGCCGGTGTTGATGCCGTAGACCACGGCGTCGGCATCGATGATGTCCTGCACGGTGGCCTGCGCGGCGCGCACGCCGGCCCAGGCCGAGTCGGCCATCTCCAGGCGCACTTCGCCACGGTAGATGCGGCGCAGGTCGGCCAGGGTGACATGGCCCGGCTGCAGGGTCAGCAGCGGGCGGGAGGCTTGGTCGTGTTGGCTTGCTTGTTCGCTCGCAGTCATTTGTATGTTCCTGTCTATACAGCTTAGGGTAAAAATTGAACCATCGGGCTGATCCGTCGGGGAATCAGCCGAAAGCGGGATTGCCGTCGGCGCGGAAGCGGCTGCCGAGGCGGTAGCGGTTGCCCGGATGCAGGCATCGCACGAAGGTCACGGGCACGCCGCCGGTCCAGGTGCGGCGCGTCAGCATCAGGCACGGCTGCGTCGGCGGCATCTCCAGCTGGACAGCCTGCTCCGGCGTGGCCGAAATGGCATCGACCACGTGCTCGACCTGGTCGTAAGGTACGTTGCGCAGCAGGTACTCGCCGGGCTTGACCAGGCTGAAGTCCTGGCTGATGAAGTCCGGCGCCACGCGCGGATTGACGTAGCGGTCTTCCAGTTGCACCGGCACGCCGTCTTCGCGATGCACGCAGACCGAGTGGAAGACCGATTCGCCGGTGCGCAGCTCCAGCGCGGCGGCCACTTCGATCGATGCCGAAACGCGCTCGACCAGGATCACGTCGCACGCGTAGTCATGCCCGCGCATGCGGATCTCGTCCTGCAGGTTGACCACGCTCAGCAGCGTCGACTGAGGCTTGTGCTCGGCAACGAAGGTGCCCACGCCGGCCACGCGCACCACCCGGCCCTGCTCGGACAGCTCGCGCAGCGCCCGGTTGACGGTCATGCGCGAGACGCCGAAGCGGCTGACCAGCTCCTGCTCCGACGGCACCCGGTCGCCCGGCTGCCACGCACCGCTCTGGATCTGGCGGGCGATGTACTCCTTCACCTGCTGGTAGAGCGCGGTGGGAGAGGCGGAAGCGGAAGATGCGGTGCCGACGGCGTGGTTCATGGCGTTTCAGTGCTCGGCCGAGGCCATGGCCTCGGCGCGGATCTCCTCCGTCAGGCGCGCCTTGAGCGCGGAAAACTCGGGAGAGGTTTTGATCGTGTAATGGCGCGGATGCGGGAATTCCACCGCAATCTCGCTCTTGATCCGACCCGGCCTGGCGGAAAACACCGCCACCCGGTTGGCCATGAAGATGGCCTCGTCGATATCATGGGTCACGAATAATACCGTCTTGCGCGAGGCTTCCCAGATGCCGAGCAACAATTCCTGCATCAGCACGCGGGTCTGGTTGTCGAGCGCGCCGAAGGGCTCGTCGAGCAGCAGGATCTTGGGGTCGTTGGCCAGGGCGCGTGCGATCGCCGTGCGCTGCTGCATGCCGCCTGAGAGCTGCTTCGGGTAGTGATGCTCGAAGCCGCGCAGGCCGACGCGCTGCATGAAGAAGTCGCTGCGCTCCTTCTGCTCGGCCGCACTCATGCCGCGCTCGCGCAGGCCGAAGCGCACGTTCTGCTCGATCGTCAGCCACGGGAACAGCGTGTACGACTGGAACACCATGCCGCGGTCGGCGCCGGGGGCGGACACCGGCTGGCCGTCGAGCAGCACGCGGCCGCTGGAGGGCGTGTCCAGGCCGGCCACGATGCGCAGCAGCGTGGACTTGCCGCAGCCCGAGGGCCCGAGGATGGTCACAAAGTCGTTGTCGCGGACCTCGAAATCGACCGGCTGCAGCGCCAGCGTCTGGCCGCCGCGCGGGTTGGCGAAGGTGCGCGAGACCTGCTGGATGGACAGTGCGCTCATTGGATCGAACTCCACGGGAACAGGCGCTGGTTGGCGCGCTTGAAGACAAGGTCGGAGACCAGGCCGATGCAGCCGATCACGATGATGCCGAAGATGATCTGCCCGGTATTGAGCAGCGCCTGGCTGTCGGTGATCATGTGGCCGATGCCCGACGACGAGCCGATCAGCTCGGCCACGATCACGTAGGTCCAGGCCCAGCCCAGCACCAGCCGCAGGATCTCGGCAATCTCGGGCGCCGCGCCGGGAATCAGCACGCGGCGCACGATGCCGGCGCTGTTTGCGCCGAGCGTGTAGGCGGCCTCCACCAGGTCCTTGCGCGCGCCGCCGACGGCCACCGCCACCATCAGCACGATCTGGAAGAACGAGCCGATAAAGATCACCAGCAGCTTCTGCGTTTCGCCGATGCCCGCCCACAGGATCAGCAGCGGGATGAAGGCCGACGCCGGCAGGTAGCGGCAGAACGACACGAAGGGCTCGAAGAATGCTTCGGCCGCCTTGTACGCGCCCATGAAGATGCCCAGCGGCACGGCGAGGACCGCGGCCAGCACGAAGCCGCCGACCACGCGCCAGACCGTCATGCCGATATCGCCGATGAAGTTGTACTGCGTGAACAGGATCACGCCCTCTTTGGCCATCGTCATCGGATCGGCCAGGAACGTGCGCGGCACAAAGCCGCCCAGCGTCACCACGGCCCAGATCCCGAAGAACAGCACAAAGAAGGACAGGCCGAGCATCCAGCGCAGATTCGGCGACACCGGCACCAGCGGCGCCAGCCACGGATGGCGCCGGCGCACGGGCGCGGCGCTCGGGCCGGCTGCCGCCACTACGGTGGCCGGAGCTGATGAACCAAGTCGGGCTTGTGTCATGACGATGCCTCTCGCTTACTTCAGGAAACGCGCGTCATACAGCGCCGTCACGTCGGGCACCTGGCGGATTACGCCGATGTCCAGCAGCACGCCCGCCGCTTCCTTGCTGAAGCTGGCGAGTTCGCCGGAAAAGAACTTGCGGTTGGCCTCGCGGTCCTGCCAGCGCAGGTAGGCGGACGACCTGGCGAACTGCTCGCCGGTCTGCTTGACGGCCGCGCCCATGATGTCGTTGGCCTTCTCCGGTTCCTTGCGAATCATCTCCAGCGCTTCGAAGTAGCTGTCGACCAGCGCCTGGGCGGCCTTCGGATTGTCCTTCAGCCACTTGGGTGCGCAGCCCAGCGTGTCGGTCACCATCGGGTAGTCGAGCGTGGTGGCGAGGATCTTGCCCTTGTCCGGATTCTGGCGGACCGTCGACAGGTACGGCTCGTAGGTCATGGCGCCGTCGTTCTGGCCGGCAACGAACGCCTGCGCGGCGGCCTGCGGCGACAACGTGGTGGTCTTGACGTCCTTCAGAGTCATGCCGTTCTTCTTGAGCATCCAGGCCAGGCCGAAGTAAGGCGCGGTGCCCGGCGCATCGACGCCGATGGTCTTGCCCTTGAGGTCGGCAAAGCTCTTGACGTCCGCGCGCACGGCCAGGCCGTCGGCGCCATAGGACTTGTCGAGCTGCACGATCTGGGTGATGGGCACGCCGTTGGCGTTCCAGGCCACGTGCGTCTCGACCGTCGTAGCCGCGCACTGGATCGCGCCGGAGGCCAGCGCGAGGTGGCGGTCCTTCTGAGGAATCATCTTGATGTCGACGTCGACGCCATGCTTCTTGAAGATCCCTGCCTTGTCGGCCAGCGTGAGCGGCGCAAACCCGGTCCAGCCGCTCATGCCAAGCGTCACGGGCGTGTTCTGGGCATGGGCGGTCCCGGTTGCGGCGGCGGCAATGGCGACTGCGGCCAGTGACGCGCGGGCCGCACGCACTGCGGTCTGACCAGCAATACGGCTGTGAATCCTCATCTGTCGGCTCCTTTGGTGTGTCGGTCGTGGCCGCGCCATGCGTGTGGCGCCGCTCGGTTCCGGGGCAATTTAACAAGCCTGTATATACAAGTCAATGCAGTAGTTGCACTAGGCAAAAGATGAGGATGAATCGCCGCTTAGCGCAATGATAATGCGCTTTTTCGGTGGCTCACATTTATATGCCTGCACCGGGAAGGCGCCGATAGTGCACCATCGGTGCAATCTCCCGCTTTCCTGTATAGACAGGTTCTGACGGCGATCTCCGGGCGCAAGGACCGTGCCGGGCATTGCCGCGGCACGGGTGCAGCCGTTCAGGCGTCGAAGAAGGAGGAGACGGTGGGATAGCGCAGCCGCAGGCGCAGTTCGCGCTTGAGCCGCTGGTTGTCGAGCCGGCGCGATTCGCTCATAAAGCTCAGGAGCGTCGGCTCCAGCACTTCGCGGGCCTGGTGGCGGGAGATGCGCGGCGGGCGCGGCAGGCCGCGGCGGTCGGCAACCAGATCGAAATAGTCGGCCATGCGCAGCTCGGTGTCGTCGCTGGCGTGGACAACGCGCTGGGGCCGGCCACGGAACAGTGCCGCGATCATGGTGCGGGCGAGGTCGTCGGCGTGGATATGGCTGGTGTAGACGTCGTCCTGCGGCGCCAGTGCCGGCGTGCGTTTGGTGAGCCGCGCCAGCGGCAGGCGGTCCTCGGCGTAGATGCCCGGAATGCGCACGATGCTGGCACGCCAGCCCCCGTGGCGCCCGAACTCGCGTACCGCGCGCTCTGCCGCCACACGCCGCCGCGCCCGGCCGGTCTGCGGCCGCACGGCGGCAAATTCCGCCACGCGGGCACCGCCGCGGTCGCCATAGACGCCCGAGGTGCTGGCATAGACAAACGCAGCGCGGGGCCTGTTCCGCTCAGGTAGAATGACGGGCTTGCCCGCCTGTGACCTGGCGCGGCGCCAGGCCGCGCGGCGCAGTGCGGCGAGCAAGGCACGCGTGCGCGGATCGTCCTCGCCCTTCGCGGGAGGAGGCGCCAGGTCCAGCACCCGGTCAGCCAGGCCTCGCAGGCGCGCCAGCGTGGCAGGCCGGTCGAGGTCGGCGACCAGCGGCACCGCGCCGGCCTCGCGCAATGCCGCGCGCCGTGCAGGCTGCGAGGTCACGGCAAAAATACGCATGCGCGCCGACAGGATTCGCAGGCACCGCGTCCCCACATCCCCGCAACCCACGATCAGCAGGCGCGGGCGGCCCAGCCGAGCAGCAGGGCCCGGGCGGCGTGATGCCTGAAGCGGCGACAGAATTTGGCTCATAGACTAATTATGGCTTATCAAGTAACCGTCATGCCCAGCGGCCACAAGTTCGAAGTGGCCGCCGATGAAACCATTCTCGGCGCAGCGCTGCGTCACAGCATCGGCCTGCCGTACGGCTGCAAGAACGGCGCCTGCGGCTCGTGCAAGGGCCGCGTGCTGGAAGGCACCATCGTACAGGGCGATCACGCTCCTGCGGCCCTGACCGCGCAGGAAAAAGCCGAAGGCCGCGCCCTGTTCTGCTGCGCCAACGCCGGCACCGATATCACCATCGAATGCCGCGAGGTGCATGGCGCCGGTGACATCCCCATCAAGAAGGTGCCCTGCCGCGTAGCCACCATGGAGCGGCTGGCCGACGACGTGATCTCGGTCCGCCTGCAGCTGCCGGCCACCGAGCGCATGCAATACCTGGCCGGCCAGTACGTGGAATTCCTGCTGCGCGACGGCAAGCGCCGCAGCTACTCGATCGCGACGGCCCCGCATGAGGAAGGCCCGATTGAGCTGCACATCCGCCATATGCCTGGCGGCGCGTTCACCGACTACGTGTTCGGCGCCAAGGAAGGCGTGGCGGCGATGAAGGAGCGCGACATCCTGCGCTTCGAAGGCCCGCTCGGCAGCTTCTTCCTGCGCGAAGAGTCCGAGGCGCCGATCGTCCTGCTGGCCTCCGGAACCGGTTTCGCGCCGATCAAGGCCATCGTCGAACATGCCGCCTATACCGGCATCCAGCGCCCGATGACGCTGTACTGGGGCGGCCGCCGTCCGCACGACCTGTACATGCACGCGCTGTGCGAGCAGTGGGCGCGCGACCTGCCCAACTTCAAGTACGTGCCGGTCGTGTCCGATGCGCTGCCGGAAGACAACTGGCAAGGCCGCACCGGCTTCGTCCACCAGGCCGTGATGGCCGACTATCCGGACCTGTCGGGCCACGAGGTCTACGCCTGCGGCGCGCCGGTGATGATCAACGCCGCCCGCAGTGACTTCACGAAGCAGTGCAAGCTGCACGAGGACGCATTCTTCGCCGATTCGTTCACGTCCGAAGCGGACATGCACCCGGCCGGTTCGGCACCGGCGGCCTGACCGGGCCGCCTCGCTTCCCAGCCGTTCCGTCCGCACAACAATGCCCGGGTCCGCCAAAATTCGTTTTGACACCCGGGCCCATGCGCCTTATATTTGCCCGCATGAACACGACCTTGATCCGACGCAGCTTCCGTACGTCGCTCCCCACCAGGGTGCCGCGCGGCTGACCGTCGACAGCGTCTGTTCAGGTCAACAAGCCACGGGCAACCCCCGTGGCTTTTTGTTTTTTGTTCCGGTTTTGCGCCCGTCCGTCCATCGTTTAAAGCCGACCCCTGGAGTCCGCCATGGCATTTGCTGAGTATCCCGTCCAATCCCTGATGTACATCACCAACCGGCCCGAACTCGTCTTCACCGAGGGCAAGGGCTCCTGGCTGACGGATCACAACGGCAAGCGATACCTGGACTTCGTGCAGGGCTGGGCAGTCAACAGCCTGGGCCACTCCAACCAGGGCATGATCGACGCGCTGACCGCGCAGTCGCACAAGCTGATCAACCCGAGCCCGGCCTTCTACAACGAGCCGATGCTCAAGCTGGCCGGGCAGCTGACCGACAACAGCTGCTTCGACAAGGTCTTCTTCGCCAACAGCGGCGCCGAGGCCAACGAAGGCGCGATCAAGCTGGCGCGCAAATGGGGCCGCAAGCACAAGAACGGCGCCTACGAGATCATCACCATGGACCACAGCTTCCATGGCCGCACGCTCGCCACCATGAGCGCATCGGGCAAGGCCGGCTGGGACACCATCTTCGCGCCGCAGGTGCCGGGCTTCCCCAAGGCCGAGCTGAACGACCTGGCCTCGGTGGAAAAGCTGATCACCGACAAGACTGTCGGCATCATGCTGGAGCCGGTGCAGGGCGAAGGCGGCGTGATTCCCGCCACGCGCGAATTCATGCAAGGCCTGCGCGCGCTGGCCGACAAGCACAAGCTGCTGTTTATCGTGGATGAAGTGCAGTCCGGTTGCGGCCGCTGCGGCACGCTGTTCGCCTACGAGCTGTCGGGCGTGGAGCCGGACATCATGACGCTGGGCAAGGGCATCGGCGGCGGCGTGCCGCTGTCGGCCTTGCTGTGCAAGGCGGAAGTCGCCAGCTTCGAGGCCGGCGACCAGGGCGGCACCTACAACGGCAACCCGCTGATGACGGCAGTCGGCAGCTCGGTGATCGAGCAGCTGACGGCACCCGGCTTCCTGGACGACGTGAAGGCCAAGGGCGCTTACCTGCGCGAGCAGCTGCTGGCGCTGTCGTCCGAATTCGGCCTGGGCGGTGAGCGCGGTGAAGGTCTGCTGCGCGCGCTGCTGCTGGACAAGGACATCGGCCCGCAACTG
Source organism: Cupriavidus sp. IDO (assembly GCF_000812465.1). Lineage (GTDB taxonomy): Bacteria > Pseudomonadota > Gammaproteobacteria > Burkholderiales > Burkholderiaceae > Cupriavidus. The sequence continues at coordinate 69,183 of NZ_JWMA01000018.1, forward strand.
GTGGAAGAAGCGCGCGACATGGGCCCGCACGGTCTGCTGCTGAACGCGCCGCGCCCCAACCTGCTGCGTTTCATGCCCGCACTGAACGTGACGCGCGAAGAGATCGACCAGATGACCGGCATGCTGCGCACGCTGCTGAAGAAGCTGGCCTGACGAAAAAAGCCTCGCGAGAGCGAGGCTTCAGGGCTGCTGGCAAACACTGCATGCTGCAGGTTTGCTCCCCTCTCCCGCTTGCGGGAGAGGGGCCGGGGGAGAGGGCAGGAGCGTCAAAGGCTGAGGTCTATGGGTAAAAACAGTTGGCCTCGCTCTCTGTGACTCCTTGCTAGACCACCCCTCTCCCCAACCCTCTCCCCCTGAGGGGAGAGGGAGAACACATTGCTTAGGCTAGTTCGAATGGCTTTGGAGCTTACTCGCCCAGGTAGGCGGCCCGCACCTTCGGATCGTCCAGCATCTGCTTGGCCTCGCCACTCATGGTGATCAGGCCGGACTCCATCACGTAGCCACGATGCGCGGCCTGCAGTGCCAGGCGCGCGTTCTGCTCCACCAGCAGCACGGTCACGCCTTGCGCCGAGATGTCGCGCACGACCTCGAAGATCTTCTCGACCATGATCGGCGAGAGGCCCATCGAAGGCTCGTCCAGCAACAGCAGTTTCGGCTGGCTCATCAACGCGCGCGCCATCGCCAGCATCTGCTGCTCGCCGCCGGACATGGTGCCGGCCAGCTGGTTGGCACGCTCTTTCAGGCGCGGGAAGATGCCGAACATGCGGTCGACGTCAGCCTTGATGCCGGCTTCGTCGTTGCGCGTGTAGGCGCCCATCTGCAGATTTTCGGTGATGGTCATGCGGGCGAACACGCCGCGGCCTTCCGGCACCATCGCCATGCCGTGCTTTAGCAGCGCATAGCTGGGTACGCCCTTGATGGACTTGCCCATGTACTCGACATCGCCGCCGCCCCAGCCCTGCAGGCCGGTGATGGCCTTCATAGTGGTGGTCTTGCCCGCGCCGTTGGCGCCGATCAGCGTGACCAGCTCGCCGTCCTTGATTTCGAGGTCGATGCCCTTGACCGCCTGGATGCCACCATAAGCGACCTTCAGGCCCGAGATCTTCAATACTGTGTCTTTCATCTGCAGCTCCCCCGTCAGTGGGCCGTAGTGCCGAGGTAGGCCTCGATCACCGCGGGGTTGTTCTGGACATCATGCGGCAGGCCCTGCGCGATGACTTTGCCGTAGTCGAGCACGGTCATGCGATTGCAAAGGCCCATCACCAGCTTCACGTCGTGCTCGATCAGCAGGATGGTCTTGCCGTCCGAGCGGATCTTGTCGAGCAGACCGCGCAGCTCGACCTTCTCGGTGGCGTTCATGCCGGCCGCGGGCTCGTCCAGCGCCAGCAGCTTGGGCTCGGTAGCCAGCGCGCGGGCAATCTCGAGCCGTCGCTGGTGGCCATAGGAGAGATTGCGCGAGGTGAAGTTGGCGTACTTGCCGATGCCGACATAGTCGAGCAGGTCGTGCGCCATGTCCTCGATGGCCTCTTCTTCGCGCCGCACCGAGGGCGGGCGAAACACCGCGCCCAGCAGATTGGCCTTGGTGCGCACGTGGCGCCCCACCATCACGTTCTCCAGCGCGGTCATGTCGCCGAACAGGCGGATGTTCTGGAAGGTGCGGGCGATGCCGGCCTTGGCCACTTCATGCACCGCGGTGGGCTGGTACGGCTTACTGTCCAGCACGAACTCGCCAGAGTCCGGTGTGTACAGGCCCGTGATCACATTGAAGAAGGTGGTCTTGCCGGCGCCATTCGGCCCGATCAGGCCATAGATCTCGCCCGGCTTGATCTGCAGGCCTACTTCCGACAAGGCCTGCAACCCGCCGAAGCGCTTGTTGACCCCCTGTACCGACAGGAGGAAGTTGTCATTGCTCATCTTTCGTCCTCCTGATTAGAAACGGCCCACGCTGGCGGCAGCACGGCGCGCCACCGGCCGGTCTTCCTTGCGCGGCGACGGCCACAAGCCGGCCGGGCGGTACAGCATCACCACCACCATGGCCAGGCCGAACAGCAGCTGGCGCAGCACTTCGGCATCGATCACTACATGACCGAAGATGGCGTGCTGGACCGGTTCGGCCACCGCGCGTAGCAGTTCCTGGAAGCCGACCAGCAGGATGCCGCCCAGGATCACGCCCGGGATATGGCCAATGCCACCCAGCACCACGATCGCCAGCACGTAGATGGACTCCCACAGCGTGAACGATTCGGGCGAGACGAAACCCTGAAAAGCGCCGAACACGGCACCAGAGGAGCCACCAAAGGAGGCGCCCATGGCGAAGGCCAGCAGCTTGATGTTGCGGGTGTTGATGCCCATCGCCTTGGCGGCGATCTCATCTTCGCGAATCGCCACAAAGGCGCGGCCGATACGCGAGTTCTGCAGGCGCAGGCAGACGAACACGATGACGATCACCAGCGCGACCAGCAGGTAGTAGTACATGAACACCGGCGTGAACTTGAGCCCAAAGATCTCGTGAGTCTTGGAAAAGTCGAAGCCGAAGATATGGACCGGGTCGATCGCGGTGACGCCCTTCGGGCCGTTGGTGATGTTCACCGGACGGTCAAGGTTGTTCATGAAGATACGGATGATCTCGCCGAAGCCCAGCGTCACGATGGCCAGGTAGTCGCCGCGCAACTTGAGCGTCGGTGCGCCAAGCAGCACGCCGAACGTGGCTGCCACCAGCAACGCGATTGGCAGCACAAACCACATGCTCAGGTGCAACCCGTGCGGGAACAGGGCGTGGATCGCCTCGAACTGGTTGGCCAGATGGGGCGAGCCCAGCAAGGCCATCAGATAGGCGCCCACCGCGTAGAACGCGATATAGCCCAGGTCGAGCAGGCCGGCAAAGCCCACCACGATGTTCAGGCCAAGCGCCAGCATGATGTACAGCATTGCAAAGTCGAGCACGCGCACCCAGTAATTGCCGCCCAGCGTCTGCACGATGAACGGCGCGCACATGGCGACCACCAGGAAGGACAGCAGCGCGGCCAGGGTCTTGGCCGGTACTCTGGACGGTGCTGCAACCGCCGCCGTGGATGGAATCGGGGTATTCATGGATTCTCTCTCCTCAGGCGCGCTCGGCAACACGTTCGCCCATCAGGCCGGACGGACGGAACACCAGAACCGTGATCAGCACGATGAAGGCAAACACATCCTGGTAGTTGGAGCCAAAGATGCCGCCGGTAAGGTCGCCGATGTAGCCGGCGCCCAGTGCTTCGATCAGGCCAAGCAGCATGCCGCCGATCATGGCGCCGGCCAGATTGCCGATGCCGCCAAGCACTGCGGCGGTAAACGCCTTCAGCCCCGGGATGAAACCCATGTAGAAGTGGGCGTTGCCGTAGTTGGTAGCCATCATCACGCCAGCCAGCGCGGCCATCGCGCCGCCGATCATGAAGGTGGCGGAGATCACGAAATTCGGGTTGACGCCCATCAGGCCGGCCACCTTCTGGTTCTCGGCGGTGGCGCGCATTGCGCGGCCGAGTTTGGTGCGGTTGACCAGCAGCAGCAGGCCGCCCATCACCAGCACTGCCATGGCGATGATCACGATCTCCTTGCCGGTGATGGTGGCGCCGGTCGTGCCGATATCGATCGGTGCGGAAGGCAGCAGTTGCGGGAAGGTCAGCGGATTGCGCGACCAGATCATCATCCCCACTGTCTGCAGGATGATGGAAACGCCGATCGCGGTAATCAGCGGGGCCAGCCGCGGCGCATTGCGCAGCGGTCGGTAGGCGGCCCGCTCAATCGTGAACGAAAGCATGGCGCAGACGGGCATGGCGACCAGCGTGGCGATGACCAGCGTCAGCCATTCGGGCAGCCCCGGGGCAATTTTCTGCAGACCAAGGATGGCTGACAGGGCGGTCAGCGCGCCGATCATCAGTACGTCGCCATGGGCGAAGTTGATGATGCCGAGAATACCGTAGACCATGGTGTAGCCCAGTGCGATCAGCGCATAGATGCTGCCAATCACCAGGCCGTTCACGATCTGCTGGATAAGGATATCCATGAAAACTCCTGCTTCTGCCCCGACCGCTCGGCATGGTGTAGATGCCAGGGTGGGCGTTGGTGTTTATGGGTGGTGGGTGAGGTGGTTGCTGGTAAGCGGCCTGCCGCGTTCCGCCCATGGTAAGGGCGCTATTACATATGGCTAGGCTAAAAATAACGGCACCGCAAGGTACTCACGGTGCCGTCCATACATAAGGGCGGGTAAGCCCGGATTACATCTTCACGATGTCAAGCACGGACTTCTTCTTGTCCTTGTACTCGTACAGGGTGATGGTGCCTTCCTTCATGTCGCCCTTCTCGTCGAAGGCAATGTTGCCGATCAGTCCCTTGTAGTTGGTCTTGGGCATCTCGGCCAGGATAGCGGCCGGCTCGGTCGAGTTAGCGCGCTTCATGGCGTCGACGATGACCATCACCGCGTCATACGTGAACGGGGCGTAAATCTGCACCGGGGCATTGAAGCGAGCCTGATACTTCTTCTCGAAGTCGGCGCCCTTCTCCATCTTCGACAGCGCCAGGCCAGCCTCCGAGCAGATGATGTTCGACACGGCGTCGCCGGCCAGCTCGGCCACCTTGTCCGTACAGACGCCGTCGCCGCCTACGATCTTGGCGGGAATGCCAAGTTCCTTGGCCTGCTTGGCGAACGGGCCGCCGGTGGCGTCCATGCCGCCGTACATGATGACGTCAGGCTTCTTGCCCTTGATCTTGGTCAGAATGGCCTTGAAGTCAGTCGCCTTGTCGTTGGTGGCTTCACGCGCGACCACATTCACGCCGGCTGCCTTGGAAGTCTTCTCGAACTCGTCGGCCAGGCCCTTGCCGTATGCGGTGGCATCGTCGACGATGGCCACGCTCTTAGCGTGCAGGGTCTTGGCCGCGTAGTTGGCCAGTGCCGGGCCCTGCTGGGCATCGGTGGCCACCACGCGGTACGTGGTCTTGAAGCCTTGCTTGGTGTAGTCCGGGTTGGTCGCGGACGGCGAGATCTGGACGATGCCGGCATCGCTGTAGATCTTCGAGGCCGGGATAGAGGTGCCCGAGTTCAGGTGGCCGACCACCGCAACCACCTTGGAATCGACCAGCTTCTGCGCCACGGCGGTACCCGTCTTCGGATCGGCGGCGTCGTCTTCGCCGACCAGCTCCAGCTTGATCTTCTTGCCACCGATTTCCAGGCCGGTCTTGTTGACTTCTTCCACGGCCAGGCGGGCGCCGTTTTCGTTGTCCTTGCCAAGGTGCGCAATGCCGCCGGTGAGCGGTGCCACGTGACCGATCTTGACGACGACTTCGCCGCCGCCTGCAGGGGCGGTGGCAGCCGCGGGTGCCGATGCCGACTCGGCCGGCTTCTCTTCCTTCTTGCCGCAAGCTGCAACCAGCGCCACTGCGGCCGCGATCGGCAGAATCTTGGCAAACGTGATTTGCATGAGTGATCTCCTAGGATTCACAAAAACAGGGATTTGCAACGCCTCCCGGGCGTTTCCCTGGACCGCCTTTGTTTAGTTTCAATTTGAAACGCGCGCATTGTATCCCCTTTCTTTGCAGATGCAATATGCGACGCAACATCTTTAACGATTTACCCGTCAAATGAGCTAGGGAATTTCCCCAATGCACGGATTGGGGCAATTCCCGCCCATACAGCAGGGCAGTCTCCTATGCTTACAAGAATCGTGCCTGAGCCTCCTCTGCGCCAGAATAAGCTCTGCCGGCGTCACCCATAATCGCTGTCTATTAATTAGGTGTTTCATTTCAATACTTATGCACCGATCTCTAATGTGCAGAATGTAGCGCCGCACCATAATAGGGAAAACCCCAGTCCGGGGGATTACCCCTATTTGTCTTGTTGCATGGACAGGCACGTTATTGGGCGCACCATCGGCGTGCATTATGGTGGTACTAATTGGGCAGACTTCTGAGATTATTCCCAGGCAGCGAGTGTCATATAGCGCACAACGGCGACAGCTGCTCGCCGGCGCAGGGACAGGGGATAAAGCGTGGAAGCGGGCGCCGCCGGACGGGGCGCCACGGAGAGGAAAGTCAGGCGGTGGCGCTGGCGGCCTGCAGACCCCGCGGGAGCGGGAAGGCCATGTTTTCCTCGATGCCTTCGAGGGCGCGAACGTGGCTGGCACCCAGCGCGCGCAGGCGCTCTACAATGGCTTGCGCCAGCTCTTCCGGCGCCGAGGCGCCGGCCGTCAGGCCGATGCGGCGCTTGCCGGCAACCCACTCCGGGCGCACCTGTTCCGGTGCGTCGACCATGTAGGCCGGCACGCCGAGCCGCGCCGCCAGCTCGCGCAGGCGGTTCGAGTTCGAGCTGTTCGGGCTGCCCACCACGATCACCACTTCGACCTTGGGCGCCATGAACTTGACGGCATCCTGCCGGTTCTGCGTCGCGTAGCAGATGTCCTGCTTCTTCGGCTCGCGGATCAGCGGGAATCGCGCCTTCAACGCGGCCACGATCTCAAGTGTTTCATCGACCGACAACGTCGTCTGTGTCACGTAGGCCAGCTGCGTGGGATCGGAAACTTCCAGGCGAGCCACGTCCGCCACGGATTCCACCAGCAGCATGCCACCCTCGGCCTGGCCCATGGTGCCCTCGACTTCGGGGTGACCGCGGTGGCCGATCATCACGATTTCGCAGCCCTCGGCGCGCATCTTGCCGACTTCGACATGCACCTTGGTCACCAGCGGGCAGGTTGCGTCAAACACGTTCAGGCCACGCGAGGCAGCATCGGCGCGCACCTCCCTGGAGACACCGTGGGCGCTGAAGATGACGGTGGCGCCGGCCGGTACCTCGTCCAGTCCATGCACGAACACCGCGCCCTTGCGGCGCAGGTCGGCGACGACGTAGGCGTTGTGAACAATCTCGTGGCGAACGTAGATAGGGGCGCCAAAGCGCGCGAGCGCACGTTCGACGATCTCGATGGCGCGGTCGACGCCGGCGCAGAAGCCGCGCGGCTGCGCCATCAGGATCTCGGCGTCGGGTGCGGTGGTCAGGTCAGGCATGCTGCAATGTCAGGGCAAAGGCGCGCAATCAGAGAATACCGATCAGCTGCACGTCGAACAGGATGGTCTGCCCGGCCAGCGGATGGTTGAAGTCGAACAGCGCTGCGGTCTCGCCGATCTCCTTGAGGACGCCGGCATACTTGCCGCCGCCCGGCGCATTGAATTCGACCAGGTCGCCCGGGCTGTAATCTTCCTCGAACGAGCTGTTCTCGCGCAGCGTCGCGAGCGACACCCACTGCAGCAGTTCGGGATTGCGCGGACCGAAGGCCTGCTCCGGCGCCAGCCGATACGTCATGCGCTCACCCTCGGGCATGCCGAGCAGTGCCTGCTCCAGTGTAGGCGCGAACTGGTCCTGGCCCAGCAGCAGCGTGGCAGGCTTTTCCTCGAACGTGCTGACGACTTCGGTGCCGTTTTCGAGGGAGATGCTGTAGTGAAGCGTCAGGAAGGAGTCTGCCTGGACTGTCTTGCGGCCAGCCGTGCCGCCGTCGGATTCCGACGCAAAAGTTTGCAAATTCATGGGTGATCAACCGGGGAACAACCCATATTGTATTCGACTGGACCATCCAGCGCCCTGCCCGGCCATGCCCGAATACGCCTGGCGAGCCGACGCTGCCACCCCGGAATCCCGAACCATGACCATCACCGACTGGCCGCCCTGCGAGCGGCCCCGCGAGAAACTGCTCGAGTGTGGCGCCGCCGCCCTGTCAGACGCCGAATTGCTGGCCGTGTTCCTGCGCGTGGCCGCCGCCGGAAAGAATGCCGTGGACCTTGCGCGCGAGCTGATGGCCCGTTTCGGCTCGCTGACCCGGCTGTTTGCCGCCGATGCGCCGGCCCTCCTGGCGATCGGGGGATGGGTGCTGCCAAGTACGCGCAGATCCTAACCATCCCCGAACTGGCGCGGCGGGCGCTGGCGGAGTCGTTGCGGCTGCCGCAGGGATTCGATTCGCCGGGGGCGGTGCGCAGCTACCTGCGCCTGACGCTGTCGCCGCTGCATCACGAGGTGTTCCTGTGCCTGTTCCTCGACGCGCGCAACCGGCTGATCGCCAGCGAAGAGCTGTTCCGGGGTACGCTGACCCACACCAGCGTCCATCCGCGCGAAGTGGCCCGCCAGGCCCTGGTCTATAATGCGGCGTCGGTCATCGTGGCGCATAGCCACCCTTCGGGCGTGGCCACGCCACGCCCGAGCGACCTGCAGATGACACAATTGCTGGCGCGCGCTGGAACTGATCGATGTGCGGCTGCTCGATCATTTCATCGTTGCCGACACGTCCATCCACTCGTTCGCGGAGCATCAGCAACTCCGGCCAGCGCTGTGATGCCGGCTGCACGGCAGCAACAACAGGAAGGCAAAAGCACAGAAGGCATTGATTCGCCGATGGTTTCCGGTCTATAATGCCCGTTTTGCTGAAGTCTCAACCGCTGCAGTCCGGGCCCGCGCGCCTTTTGTTGATCTGTTGCGAACATTGTCCACGAATAGAAGAGTTAGGAGTGCTTCATGGCACGCGTCTGTCAAGTGACCGGGAAAGCGCCGATGGTCGGCAACAACGTTTCCCACGCAAACAACAAGACCAAGCGCCGTTTTCTGCCCAACCTGCAGAATCGTCGTTTCTTCGTTGAATCCGAAAACCGCTGGGTGAGCCTGCGCGTCTCGAACGCCGGCCTGCGCCTGATCGATAAGAAAGGCATCGACTCCGTGCTCGCCGACCTGCGTGCACGCGGCGAAGTCTAATTAGGAGTACATCATGGCTAGCAAAGGCGGACGCGACAAGATCAAGCTGGAATCGACCGCAGGTACGGGTCATTTCTACACGACCACCAAGAACAAGCGCACCATGCCGGAAAAGATGGAGATCATGAAGTTCGATCCCGTCGCCCGCAAGCACGTCGCTTACAAGGAAACCAAGATCAAGTAATTGATCAAGGTATCCGACAGAAAAGCCCCGCCCTACGCGGGGCTTTTTGTTTTCCGGCCTCATGCCGCAGTGGCACCGGAGTGATCCCGGCCTGACAGCGCTGCGCCCACCCGTCACCGCGGTGCGATAGGCGCCCAGGAGCCTGTCCATGTAGATGCGGACCCCGGCGCTCAGGTGTAGACTTTGCCGTTTTACCCCACGCCATGCGCGCCCCCGCGCTATCTGCACCATGAACTTCGACGTCGCCATCGTCGGCAGCGGGCTGGCCGGCCTTACGGTCGCGCTGCAACTGGCCGACACCCACCGGGTTGTCATCCTCAGCAAGCGCTCCATGACACAGGGCGCCAGCGACTGGGCCCAGGGCGGCATCGCCGCCGTGCTGGATTCCGGCGACAGCCACGATGAACACACGCAGGACACCCTGGTTGCGGGCGCCGGCCTGTGCGATGAAGGTGCAACGCGCTTCATCGTCGAGCACGGCCGCGAAGCCATCCAGTGGCTGATCGACCGCGGGGTGCCCTTCACCAAGGACGAGCAGGCCGAGCTCGGCTTCCACCTGACGCGTGAAGGCGGCCACAGCCGCCGCCGCATCATCCATGCCGCCGATGCCACCGGCCATGCGGTGGTCAGCACACTTTCCGAGCAGGCGCGCAATCACCCGAACATCACGATCCTCGAAGACCAGTTTGCGATCGACCTGATCACGTCCGCCAAGCTCGGGCTGCCGGGCAACCGCTGCTATGGCTTGTATGTGCTCGACGACAGCACCGGCGAGGTGCGCACCATCACGGCCACCCACACCGTGCTGGCTGCCGGCGGCGCCGGCAAGGTCTATCTCTACACCACCAACCCGGACACCGCGACCGGCGACGGCATTGCGATGGCGTGGCGGGCAGGCTGCCGCGTTTCGAACATGGAGTTCATCCAGTTCCACCCGACCTGCCTGTACCACCCGTACGCCAAGTCCTTCCTGATCTCCGAAGCGGTGCGCGGCGAAGGCGGCCTGCTGAAGCTGCCCGATGGCACCCGCTTCATGCCGGAGCATGATGTGCGCGCCGAACTGGCGCCGCGTGACGTGGTCGCACGCGCGATCGACTTCGAAATGAAGAAGCGCGGCCTGGATTGCGTCTATCTTGACATCACGCACCAGCCTGAAGCCTTCCTGAAGGAACACTTCCCTACCATCCACGCCCGCTGCCTGGAACTCGGCATCGACATCACGCGCCAGCCGATTCCGGTCGTGCCGGCCGCGCACTACACCTGCGGCGGCGTGGTGACCGACACCTCGGGCCGCACCGACCTCGGCAATCTCTACGCGGTCGGCGAAACGGCCTGCACCGGGCTGCATGGTGCCAACCGCCTGGCTTCGAACTCGCTGCTGGAATGCATGGTGATCGGCCGGGCCGCCGCTGAAGACATCGCTGCGCAAGACAAGGCCGGCGTGCCCGACATCACGCTGCCCGCTTGGGACGAAAGCCGGGTGGCGGATGCCGACGAGGAAGTCGTGGTCTCGCACAACTGGGATGAGCTGCGCCGCATGATGTGGAATTACGTCGGCATCGTGCGCACCAGCAAGCGGCTGGAGCGCGCGCAGCACCGCATCGGGCTGCTGCGCGAGGAAATCACCGAGTACTACGCCAACTTCCGCGTCACGCGCGACCTGCTCGAGCTGCGTAATCTGGTCGAGGTTGCGTCGCTGATCGTCGACAGCGCGTATTCGCGCCAGGAAAGCCGGGGCCTGCATTTCAGCCGCGACTACCCGGACTCGCTGCCCAAGGCGCTGCCCACGGTGATCCAGCCGGCCGCCATTCGCCGGAAATAACCCGTCTGGCCACAAAACAAAACGGGGTGGCGGCTTTCGCCCCACCCCGTCTGATCCTGGCAGTCAGGACTCGCCCGCGGACTAGCCCGTGATCCGCAGCGAATAGTCGGTGGCGCGCACGTCCTTGGTCAGCGCCCCGACCGAGATACGGTCCACGCCGGTCTCGGCATACGTACGGATGGTGTCGAAGCTCACCCCGCCAGACACTTCCAGCAGCGCCCTTCCCTGATTGATCTTCACCGCGTCATGCATCATTGGCACGGTGAAGTTGTCGATCAGGATGGATTTCGCACCCGCAGCCAGGGCTTCTTCCAGCTCCGCCAGCGATTCCACCTCGATCTGCACAGGTGCGTCCGAACCGAGAGCCTGCGCCGCGCGCATGGCCGCCGTGATGCTGCCGGCCGCCGCGATATGGTTCTCTTTGATCAGGATGCCGTCGTACAGTGCCAGGCGCTGGTTCTCGCCGCCGCCCATCTTGACCGCATATTTCTGCGCCAGACGAAGGCCGGGCAGCGTCTTGCGGGTATCGAGCACGCGCGCGCGGGTGCCGGCGATCAGGTCGGCATAGCGGCGCGTGGCCGTGGCCACGCCGGAAAGCAGCTGCAGGAAATTGAGAGAAGGCCGCTCGGCCGTCAGCAATGCCCGCGCCGGGCCGGAGATCTCGCAGACCACCGAGTCCTTCTCCATGCGGGCGCCTTCCTGCTGAAGCCAGCGCACGTCGAGCTGCTGGTCGACTGCGCGCATGCAGGCCTCGAACCACGGCTGGCCGCACAGTACGGATTCCTCGCGCACCATGACGCGCGCCTGGGCGCGCTTGCCGGCCGGCACCAGCAGGCCGGTCAAATCACCGCTGCCAACGTCCTCGGCGATCGCAGCCTTGACGTTGGATTCCAGCGCAGCCTTCAGGGCCGGGCCATAGCTGTCGAAAACGGGATTCACGCTCATGCCGGGCCGATCCCCTGGAACAGCGCCTGCTCCTTCGCCAGGTCAGCGGCGGGGCGCACATTGGCCTTCTGCTGGGCGGCGAAATCCAGCATGCGGTCGATGCAGGTCACGGCCTGCCGCCCGATCACCGGATCCACATGGATCTCGTTGCGGCCCGTCTCCAGGACTTCCGCCAGATTGGTCAGCGCATTCATCGCCATCCACGGGCAGTGCGCGCAGCTCTTGCAGGTGGCACTGTTGCCGGCCGTCGGCGCTTCGATGAAGTGCTTGCCGGGTGCGGCCATCCGCATCTTGTGCAGGATGCCGTTGTCGGTCGCCACGATGAATTCCTTGGCGTCGAGCTGCTGGGCGGCTGCGATCAGCTGCGAAGTCGATCCGACCACGTCGGCCTGCGCCACCACGTTGGCCGGCGACTCCGGGTGCACCAGGATCCTGGCGTTCGGAAATTCCCGACGCAGCAGATCCAGTTCGATGCCCTTGAACTCGTCGTGGACCAGGCAGGAGCCCTGCCACAGCAGCATGTCTGCGCCGGTCTGCTTCTGGATATAGCCGCCCAGATGCTTGTCCGGCGCCCACAGGATCTTCTTGCCCTGCGCGTGCAGGTGCTCGACGATCTTCAGGCCGATGCTTGACGTCACCATCCAGTCGGCCCGTGCTTTCACCGCCGCGCTGGTGTTGGCATACACCACCACCGTGCGATCAGGATGGGCATCGCAGAATGCAGCGAACTCGTCGGCCGGGCAACCGAGATCCAGCGAGCAGGTCGCGTCGAGGTCCGGCATCAGCACCGTCTTTTCGGGGCTCAGGATCTTGGCGGTCTCGCCCATGAAGCGCACGCCGGCAACCACCAGCGTCCTGGCTTCATGATCGCGGCCAAAGCGCGCCATTTCGAGCGAATCCGAGACGCATCCGCCGGTTTCCTCGGCCAGGTCCTGCAGGTCGGCATCGACGTAATAGTGCGCCACCAGGACCGCGTTGCGCTCCTTCAGTAGGCGCCTGATGCGAGCCTTGAGCGCCTGGCGCTCGTCAGGCGAAAGCACCGGCGGCACCTTGGCCCAGGCATGGGCCACGCAGCTGCCTCCAGTGGCGTTTTCGGCATCCGCCAGGTTCGGTTTCTCGAACTCGACGGTCTTGATCGATTGTGGGGTCATCTCCGGTACTCCTCTTGACCTCCGCCATGTGGAACCATGCGGCCAGCCAGAACATTGGGGAGTTTAACTAAAACAAAAGCCCCGCCATGGGCGGGGCCTTATGAAGCCATTCGGGCGCGGGCCCGATTGTATCAGGCGTAGCGGCGCAGGCGCAGCGAAAAATCTTGCAGCGCCTGGATGCCGCTGGCCTCGGCGCGGTGGCACCAGGCCTGCAGCTGCTGCAGCAGCTGTTCGCGCGTCAGGTTCGAACGGCCCCAGATCGCAGCCAGTTCGCGACGCATTTCCACGAAAGTCTCCAGCGCCTTGTTCTGCTCGACGATGCTGGCCAGCTGTTCGCGCTGCGGCGCGGCCAGCTTGGTCTCTTCGCGGTGGAACCACTTGCTGGCGGGCTTGAAGCTGCGGTACTCGGCAACGCGGCCTTCCTTGAGCTTTTCCAGCTCCTGGCGGAACGCGCCCTTCACTGCCTTGGCGTAGCGGGCCATCACGTCATAGCGGTTGGCGATGATCGCTTCCAGCGTGTTGTGATCGACCGGACGAGCCTCGACCAGGCGAGCCTTGGGCGGCGTCTTCTTGACCTTGGCCAGGCCAACTGCCTGCATCGCGCGGATATAGCCCCAGCCCACATCGAATTCGTACCACTTGATCGAGAACTTGGCCGACGTCGGGTAGGTGTGGTGATTGTTGTGCAGCTCTTCGCCGCCGATGATCAGGCCCCACGGCGAGACATTGGTCGAAGCGTCTTCGCAATCGTAGTTGCGATAGCCCCACCAGTGGCCAAGGCCATTGATGATGCCGGCTGCGTGGATCGGAATCCACAGCATCTGCACGGCCCACACGGTCATGCCGATCACGCCGAACAGCGCCAGGTCGATGATCAGCATCAGGCCAACGCCCTGCCAGCCGAAGCGCGAGTACACGTTGCGCTCGATCCAGTCATTCGGGCAGCCGTGGCCGAACTTGGCGACGGTTTCCTTGTTCTTGGCTTCTTCGCGATATAGCTCGGCGCCTTCCAGCAACACCTTGCGGATGCCGCGGGTCTGCGGGCTGTGCGGATCGTCTTCCGTTTCGCATTTGGCGTGATGCTTGCGGTGGATGGCGGTCCACTCGCGGGTCACCATGCCGGTGGTCAGCCAGAGCCAGAAGCGGAAGAAATGCTGGGCAATCGGGTGCAGGTCCAGCGACCGGTGCGCCATGCAGCGGTGCAGGAAAATCGTGACGCCCGAGATGGTGATGTGCGTCATCACCAGGGTGTAGATCACGATCTCCCACCAGGACCAGTTGGCAAGGCCGTTGGCGGCCCAGTCAAGAATAGTGTCGAACAAACTGTTCTCCGTCGGTTAAACAGGGTCTTTCCCGTGCGGCGCGAAAGCGCGGCGCACAAATCCACAAAGGCGCGCAGAAAAAAGACTGCAAATCAGGTGATTGCTAATATCTTTGGCGCCTGCCACGGGACCCGAATCTGGTCGGGGCTCCCGGCACGCGAGTCTGGCGCCGGCCGGAGCTGGCGGGACAAGGTACGAGCCGCTGCAATCTGGCGGCTGTCTGATGTGGGAGCGGGATGCATACAACCCGCGACAACCCAGTATTCTACCGGATTCGACAAGCAGCAGGCATCCGCTTTTTCCCGAGTTTGACGGGGCACAAGGCCTTTCGTTCCAGGGGGTGCCGCATGCGTCGCCCCGCTGGACGCTTATGCCGATTCCACCGTTCTGCCCTGCTCCAGATGTGGCGCCGATTCCGCATTTGACAAGGGAATCTCGCCCAGAACGCGGACTTCACGCTGCGGATAGGGAATCGAGATGCTGTTTTCACGCAACGTCCGCCAGATTGCACGGTTCATCGCCGATTGAACCCCAAGCTTTCCGTTCTGCGGATCGGCGATGTAGACGGCAACTTCGTACTCGATGCCGCTGTCGGCGAACAATACGAGGAACGCGGCAGGCTCCGGCTCCTTCAGCACACGTGGAATATCGCGCACACAGTTCGCCAGTAGCGCGATCACGGTTTCCGGGTCGGCCGAGTAGTCAGCCTGTACCCGCGTGGCGACGCGAACGTTGGTATTGGAGAAGGAATGGTTCTGCACCGACTGGGCGACCAATTGCTCGTTCGGCACCAGCGTCTCGCCATCCCCGTTGCGCACCACCGTGTAGCGGGTGCGGATCTGCGAGACGATGCCGGTGTACTTGTCGACCGTGATCTGGTCGCCCAGCTTTACCGAGCGGTCGAGCAGGATGATGAACCCGGAAATATAGTTGCTGGCAATCTTCTGCAGACCCAGACCCAGGCCCACGCCGAGCGCGCCGCCGAACACAGACAGCACCGTCAGGTCGATGCCGACCAGCGACAGGCTCAGCAGCAACGAAACGAGCAGCAGCAGCGCCTTGGCGATCCGCGTCAGCACAACCTTGAGATTGCCGTCGAGGTTGGTCGAGCGCATCAGCCGCTCTTCCAGCCAGGATCCGAACCACATCGCGACCAGCACGGTCAGCAGGATCCACACCACCGCCATCAGCGTATCGGCCAGGTTGATCTTCTGCTTGCCGCCGATCGAGAAGCGCACGGCCTCCATCCAGCCGACCACGTCCCACAGCAGGCCCAGCACATAGAGAGCCATGGCCACCCACGTCAGGGTAGTGAGGACTTTTTCCACCAGCAGCAGCATGCCGTGCAACTGACCGCTGCCAGACAGCACCCGACGCAGGATGTAGAAGGCGAAGTTCAGGAAGGTAATGCCGAATAACGGTACCAGCGCCAGCCGCAGCACGCTGACAGCGATCACCGGTTCCAGGCTGTAGCGGGCCACCATCACCAGCAGCCAGCCGAACAGCGGGAACATGGCCCGCTCCAGGCTGACCGCCGCGAAGCGCATCGAGAAGCTGGAAGCCGCGTAGCGGGCCTCGAGGCGCTTCACGACAAAGCGTGCCAGAGGCCAGGCCACCAGCAGGCAGCCACCGAGCACGGCAAGCTGCCAGATAAAGCCCGGACCGCCCGCATCGTGGATCAGGTCTTCGAGCATCTTGCCGAACATGGAATGGGAGGCCTTGAGATCGGACAGTGGATTGCCGTTCATCTGAAAACTCGAACTATGCGGATCGCGCAGCTACGCAAGGGATAGCTTGCGCGTACGGACGGCATTCCCGGCTGGTGAGCCGGGAATGCTGAAGTCTGGCGGGTGGCGCAGGTTTGGCTGTCTTAGCTGGTGCGCTCGAGCACCGCGGCAAAGAAGCCGTCGGTCTGGTGGAGGTGCGGATACAGCGCGAACATGCCGGTATCCGCAGCCAACGCGGGAACTTCGATCTTCTGCTCGGCCAGCACTTCGCTGACCGGCACCAGCCGGAAATTCGGATGCGAAGCGAGAAAATCGCGCACGATCGCTTCATTCTCCGCCTCCAGCACGCTGCAGGTGGCATAGACGACGCGACCGCCACCCTTGACCAGCCGCGCGGCCGAATCCAGGATTGCGCTCTGCTTGGCGGTCAGTTCCAGCACCGACTGTGGCGTCTGGCGCCACTTCAGGTCGGGATTGCGGCGCAGCGTGCCCAGGCCGCTGCAGGGCGCGTCGACCAGCACGCGATCGGCCTTGCCGGCGAGGCGCTTGATCTTGGCATCGCGCTCCGAATCGATCAGGACCGGGTGCACGTTGGACAAGCCGCTGCGCGCCAGCCGGGGCTTCAGGTTGGCCAGGCGTTTCTCGGATACGTCGAATGCATAAAGGCGACCGGTCGAGCGCATCGCGGCGCCCAGTGCCAGCGTCTTGCCGCCGGCGCCGGCGCAGAAATCCACCACCATCTCGCCGCGCTTCGGTGCGACCAGGTTACACAGCAACTGGCTGCCTTCGTCCTGCACCTCGACCAGGCCATTGACGAAGATCGGCAGCTGGTTCAGTGCCGGCTTGCCGGCCATGCGGATGCCTGCGGGCGCCATCGGCGTCGGCTCTGCGCCAAGGCCGGCAGCTTCCAGCTCGGCCAACGCAGCCTCGCGCGAAGTCTTGCCCAGATTGACCCGGAGGTCGAGCGGCGCCGGGCGCAGCCAGGCATCGCCAAGCGCGGCGGCGAATGCTTCACCGTGGCGCTTTGCCAGTTCATCGAACAGCCACTCGGGCAGGTTGGCCCGCACGCGCGGTGCCAGGCTCGAGCGCTCGATGGTGGTCAGCCGGTCCAGCCACTCCGCCTCTTCCGGATACAGGAAGGGCGTCAGGGCGTCGCGGCCCAGCGTCGAGGCCAGGCCAAGCAAAGCGAGGCGACGCGACGTGGCACCGCTGCCGCTTTCCGCGAACTGGGCAAACTCGACGCGTCGGCGCAACACCGCGTAGACCGCCTCGGCAATGATGCCGCGCTCGCGATGGCCGAGCTTGCTGTTCTCGCGGAAGTAATAGCTCACCACGGCATCTGCCGGGCGTGCAAACAGCATCACCTTGCCGAGCAGGCGATCGATATGCTGGATATGGGAAGCATGCAGGCTGCCGTGCGTGCGCACCGGCGAGCCGTCGGCCGGCCTGCGGATCGGGCTGGACTTGCCCCTGCCGCTCTTCTTGTGGGCGGGCTGTCGCCCTTCGCTGCGCTCCTGTCGGGCGCCTGTCTGGTTGCGGCTCATGGCTACACTCCTGCCGCCGGCGTGCCGGCGGAGATGGCCATGAGCAATTGCGGCTCGGCCGGGTTGATGACTTGTACAACGCCGTCCTGCAGATGCAGGCGGTCTTCCACGAACCATTGCACGGCACGCGGATAAATGACGTGCTCGCATTCCAGCAAGCGCGCCGCCAGCGTGTCGGGGGTATCGGTCGGCAGCACGTCGAGTGCCGCCTGGATCACTATTGGGCCGTGATCGAGCTCGGGCGTAACGAAATGCACCGACGCGCCATGCAGCTTGACGCCAGCTTCCAGCGCCTGCTTGTGAGTATTCAGCCCCGGGAAGCACGGCAGCAGCGACGGATGGATATTCAGCAACCGGCCCGCGTAGCGGTCGACGAAACCGGAAGTCAGGATGCGCATGAAGCCCGCCAGCACGACCAGATCCGGCTCGTGGGCATCGATGGCCGCGGCCAGCGCGGCGTCAAAGCTGGTGCGGTCAGGATACTGGCGATGATCCACCACGCCGGTGGCAATGCCGTGGCTTTCAGCAAATTGCAGGCCGGGGGCTTCTGGCCGGTTAGACAGTACTGCCGCCACGCGCGCCGGCCAGCCTCCGGCAGCGCAGGCTCGGACGATGGCTTCCATATTGGTGCCACGCCCGGAAATCAGGATTACGATTTTTTTCATCGCGCAATTCTACCAAGTGAAGCACTAAACTTCGCGAATGCGTATACATTAGGTGCTTAATTCACAGGAACCTTGCGCGACACATGGGGCTGACATGGGCAATAGGGCCGGATACCCCCGACTGATGGATTGTGACGCCTCGCCCGCTCTGCTAGAGTGGGCCCTACGTCCACGCGCCATGCTAGTGCATGCTGGTGACAACAAGGACGAAACGGGAAATTAGACGGGAATACGCATGTCGAACGCTGCACCGACGTTGTTGGTGGTCGATGATCATCCTATGGCCTTGTCAGGCACCACTGCCTTCCTTGCAGAAGTGATGCCGGACGTTGCGGTACACGCCGCAGGTAGCGCCAAGGAAGCGCTGAGCAGCCTGCAGCAGGGGCTGCGCCCGGATATCGTGCTGCTCGATATCTGGCTGAATGACGGTACCGGCTTCGATGCCATGCAGGCGTTCAAGACCGTTATTCCGGGCGCCCGCTTTATCTTCATGTCTGCCGAGGCCACGCCCGAAATCGTCGGCCGCGCCCGCGCGCTGTCGGCCTGCGGCTTTGTCGGCAAGCACCTGGATGCGAACGCATTTACCGCCGCCGTGCGCAAGGTACTGGCCGGCGACACTTCCTTCCCTTCCGATGAAGCCCTGAACGGCCGCGCCCAGTCATTCGGCCCCGCGCACGGCATTCCGGTTACGCCGGCGGAACTCGGCCTTACGCCGCGCCAGGGGTCGGTGCTTGCGCTGGTGCTCGAGGGCTTGCCCAACAAAGTGATTGCGCGCCGACTGGGACTGACCGAGAACACGGTCAAGGAACACGTGTCGGCAATCCTGCAGCGGCTGGGCGTGCGCACCCGCATGCAGGTGATGTCGCGGATGGAACGCTTCCGCCTGCGCCAGTAGTTGCGCCGGCCGCCGCGGGCCTCTCCGTTCAGGCGGCGCGCAGCCAGCGCCGCAGCAACAGCCGCAGGGAAGCCGGATCGACCGGCTTGGGCAAGACGAAATACCCCGCTTCTTCCGCCGCCGCCAGCGCGGCGGACTTCAGGTCGCCGGTCAGCAGCGCGCTGCGCGCCTGCGGCTGCGTGTTCTGCCAGCGCTCCAGCAGGTCAAGGCCGTTCTCGCTGCCTGGCAGACGCAGGTCGCAGAAGATAATGTCCGGGCGCAAACCCTTGGCAAACAGCGCGTCAGCCTCCGCGCCATGCGCGGCGCACGCGACGCGGATGCCCCAGGCCTCCATCAGCGCAATCCACGCCTTGCGGATCTGGCTGTCGTCGTCGACCACCAGCACGGTGCCCCGCAACCGGTCGGGCTTCGCCTCCTCCGCCTGCGCCAATGCACGCATCTCGCGCACGTTGGCCACGGTCTCGGCCGGCACCGGTCCCAGCGCAAACCAGAATACCGAGCCCTTGCCGGGCACCGAGCGCACACCATAAGTGCCGCGCATCAGGCGCACGCATTCCTTGAAGATCGCCAGGCCCAGCCCGAGGCCTTGCGACGGGTCGCGCTGCGGGTTGTGGACCTGGTAGTAAGGGGAGAAGATTTCCGGCAGGTGTTCGGGCGTGACACCGGCGCCGGTATCCCAAACTTCTAGCCGGACATGCTTGCGGCGCTGGCGCGCGGTCACCAGCACGCCGCCGCGCTGGGTGTAACGCAGCGCGTTCTGCACCAGGTTGAACAACGCCCTGCGCAGCAGCACCGGCTCGGCCATGGCGTAGAGCTCATCGGGCACGCGCGGGGTCAATGTCAGGCCGCTCTCCCTCGCGTCGGCGGCAAACTGGCTCATCACATCGCGGATCAGCGCGCCCAGTTCGCACGGCTCCAGCGTCGGCAGGACCTTGCGGCCTTCGAGCTTGGACAGGTCCAGCAGCGAGCGGAACAGCAGGTCGATGGTCTGCGTCCCGGCAGCCACCTGCTCCACCAGCGGATGGAGCGCGCTCGACTGGTTACGCGCACGCAGTGCCTCCACCAGCATGACCAGGGCGTGCACCGGCTGGCGCAAATCGTGGCTGGCGGCAGCCAGGAAGCGGGATTTCTCCTCGCTCGCATGAAGCGCCCGCTCCTTCTCGTCCTGGAACTGCCTGGCCAGGCGCCGGCTGTCGCCTTCCAGCTGGATGGCGCGCACCAGCGTGCGCTGCAGGTTGAGGGCGTGGCGCGACAGCATCAGCGCGTAGATCACCAGCAGTACCTGCACATAGCCGCCGTGGCCCGGGAAGGCAAACTCGGCCAGCAGGATATTCGGCACCAGGATTGGCACGCCGGCATAGACGAGGTTCGACGGCACCGGCGACTGCGACATGGCGCCGCCGGCGAGCACGCCCAGCGTCAGCAGGTACAGCACACTGGAAAACAGCACCGAGTCTGTATACAAATGCAGCAGCGCGGAGCTTCCCCACGTCAGCCCGGTCAGGAAGGCCACGGCGCGCATGTTGTTCCACCACTTGCGCGTGTGCGCCGAGCGGCTCATGGTAGCGCTGTCGCGCTGGTAGCCGAGGTAGAACCACGTGCCCCCTGCGGTGAGCACCTGCATGACGGCACACCAGCCCAGCAGCGCGGCGTGATTGGCCTGGCCCCAGAATGCCACGGCCGTCAGCAGGGGAAGCAGGATGGGCGCGATGATGCCTGACGGCGAAGCCTTGTGGACGATCGCCAGCAGTTTGGCCCGGGTCTCGGTATCGAGCTCGGCGCTTGGGGGCGGCAGTAGTCGCGACAGGAACCGCGACAGGTATCGGTTTGGCAGCGCGTTCAAGGTGGCTGGCGTGGGCGGCGGCCGCTAACGTACAGGCATGGCGGGGTGCGATCCGATCCCGGGGTCGCGCCGCGCGCCGCATGTGCTTTGCGCGCCAGTCTTCTGGTTGCCGCATATCATGCCGCCTTTTGCCGCGCTGCGCCATGCCGGGGGCCGGCTGCGGCACAAAAACACCAACGCGGCACACCCGAGGCGACACCGGAAAGGGCAAGCGGACCCATTCGCCTTATAATGCTCGCTTTACCCGAAACGTTTTTCGCCGTCCCCGTGAAAGTCTTCCGCGGCCTGCCCAACGCCGAGAGCCGGGCGCCCTGCGCGCTCACCATCGGCAATTTCGACGGTGTGCATCGCGGCCACCAGTCGCTGCTCGCGCGCGCGCGCGCGGCGGCCGACGCACGCGGGCTGCCGCTGTGCGTGATGACGTTCGAGCCGCACCCGCGCGAATTTTTCACGCCGGACAAGGCCCCCACCCGCATCGCCCTGCTGCGTGACAAGCTCGAAAGCCTGCGCCGCAACGGCGTCGACCGCGTGGTGGTGGAGCACTTCAACGCCCACTTTGCCGGGCAGTCGCCGCAGGAATTTGTCGAGAACGTGTTGTGGCACGGCCTGCACGCGCGCTGGGTCCTGGTGGGTGATGATTTCCGCTTTGGCGCCAGGCGCGCCGGCGATTTTGCCTACCTGCAGGACGCCGGCAAGCGCTTCGGCTTCGATGTCGAGCAAATGGGCTCGGTCTCGGAAGGCGGCATCCGCATTTCCAGCTCAGCCGTACGGCAGGCGCTGGCCGATGGCGACCTGGAGCACGCCCGCCGCCTGCTCGGCCATGGCTACGCGATCAGCGGCCACGTGATCCACGGCCGCAAGCTCGGCCGCGACCTCGGTTTTCCGACGCTGAACCTGCGCATCTCGCACAAGCGCCCGGCGGTGAGCGGCATCTTCGTGGTCCAGGTGCACGGCATTGCCGACCACCCGCTGCCCGGCGTGGCCAGCATCGGCGTGCGTCCGACCATCGAGGACGCCGGCCGGGTGCTGCTCGAAGTGCATCTGTTCGATTTCAACGAGAACCTGTACGGCAAGCTGATCCGGGTGGAATTCATGAAGAAGCTGCGCGACGAAGCGCGCTTCGACAGCCTGGACGCCCTGACGGCAGCCATCGCAAAGGACAGCGCCGAAGCGCGCGGCTTCTTTGGCCTGACCGCGCCGGACGCGCCCGAGGGCACCTCGGAAGGCAGTGGCAAGCGGGATTTCGCCACCTCCGCGACCGACCGAATTAGCTAGCGGCCGGCGCCCGCTGCCGCGGGCCCCGGTTCGCGCCCCGCCCCACCTTTTCGCGCGCGCTCGCCCCACGGGCCTGCCGCGCACCAACCGAATTGCCCCGAGAATCCACATGTCAAACGACAAACGCGCCAAGCCCGAGAAAAGCAAATACCCGGTCAACCTGCTCGACACGCCCTTCCCGATGCGTGGCGACCTGCCCAAGCGCGAGCCGCAGTGGGTCAAGCAGTGGCAGGAAAAACAGCTCTACAAGAAGATCCGCGCGGCTCGCAAGGGTGCGAAGAAGTTCATCCTGCATGACGGCCCCCCGTACGCCAATGGCGACATCCACATCGGCCACGCCGTCAACAAGGTCCTGAAGGACATGATCGTCAAGGCGCGCGGCCTGACCGGGCTGGACGCCGTCTACGTGCCGGGCTGGGACTGCCACGGCATGCCGATCGAGATCCAGATCGAAAAGCAGTTCGGCAAGGGGCTGCCGGTGCAGGAAGTCCAGGCCAAGGCGCGCGCGTACGCCACCGAGCAGATCAAGCGCCAGATGGTGGACTTCGAGCGCCTCGGCGTGCTCGGCGACTGGGACCACCCCTACCTGACCATGAACTACAGCAACGAGGCCGACGAGTTGCGCGCCCTCGGCAAGATCATGGAGAAGGGCTACGTGTTCCGCGGCCTGAAGCCGGTGAACTGGTGCTTTGACTGCGGCTCGGCACTGGCCGAAGCGGAAGTCGAATACAAGGACAAGACCGACCTGTCGATCGACGTGGGCTTCCCGTTCGCCGAGACCGACAAGCTGGCCCACGCCTTCAAGGTGCCGCTCGAGCAGCTGAACGCCAAACCCGGCTGGATCGTGATCTGGACCACCACCCCGTGGACGATCCCCAGCAACCAGGCCCTCAACGTGCACCCGGAAGTGGAGTACGCGCTGGTCGATACGCCGCGTGGCTTCCTGATCCTGGCGACCGAGCGCGTCGAGGAACAACTGAAGGTCTACGAGCTGGAAGGCGAGGTCGTTGCCACCACCACCGGTGCGGCGCTGTCTGAAATCCGCTTCCATCACCCGCTGGCAAGGATGGACGCCGGCTATGACCGCCTGTCGCCGGTCTACCTTGGCGACTATGTCACCACCGACACCGGCTCGGGCATCGTGCACTCGGCGCCCGCCTACGGCGTGGAAGACTTCCAGTCGTGCAAGGCGCACGGCATGAGCGACCACGACATCATCAGCCCGGTGATGGGCAACGGCGTGTACGCCGGCACGCTGCCGCTGTTCGGCGGCCTGTCGATCTGGGATGCCAACCCGAAGATCGTCGAAACGCTGGAGGCCTCGGGCAACCTGTTCAATTCGCACAAATACACCCACAGCTACATGCACTGCTGGCGCCACAAGACGCCGATCATCTACCGTGCCACCTCGCAGTGGTTCGCGGGCATGGATGTGGACCCGGCAGACAATGGCCCTTCGTTGCGCGAAACGGCGCTGGCCGGCATCGATGCCACCGAGTTCTACCCGGCCTGGGGCAAGCAGCGCCTGCACAACATGATCGCCAACCGCCCGGACTGGACGCTGTCGCGCCAGCGCCAGTGGGGCGTGCCGATGGCCTTCTTCGTCCACAAGGAAACCGGCGCGCTGCATCCGCGCACGCCGGAGCTGCTCGAGGAAGTGGCCAGGCGCGTCGAACAGCACGGCATCGAGGCGTGGCAGACGCTGGACCCGAAGGAACTGCTTGGCGACGAAGCCAGCCAGTACGAGAAGAACCGCGACACGCTCGACGTGTGGTTCGACTCGGGCACCACCCACTGGACCGTGATCCGCGGCTCGCACCGTGACGACCTGTATGACCCGTCCGCCGATACGCCTGATGGCCGCCAGGCTGACCTGTACCTGGAAGGCTCGGACCAGCACCGCGGCTGGTTCCATTCGTCGCTGCTGACCGCGTCGATGCTATATGGCAAGCCGCCCTACAAGGCGCTGCTGACGCACGGCTTTACCGTCGACGGCGAGGGCCGCAAGATGTCCAAGTCGGTCGGCAATACCGTGTCGCCGCAGGACATCTCCAACAAGATGGGCGCCGAGATCATCCGCCTCTGGGTGGCGTCGACCGACTATTCGGGCGAGCTGTCGATCTCCGACGAGATCCTCAAGCGCGTGGTGGAAAGCTATCGCCGCATCCGCAATACGCTGCGCTTCCTGCTGTCGAACCTGTCCGACTACGACCACGCGAAGCATGCGCTGCCGGCTTCGGAATGGCTGGAGATCGACCGCTACGCCGTTGCGCTCACCGCGCAGCTGCAGAAGGAAGTGCTGTCGCACTACGAGTCGTACGAGTTCCACCCGGTGGTCGCCAAGCTGCAGACGTTCTGCTCGGAAGACCTGGGCGGCTTCTACCTGGATGTGCTGAAGGACCGCCTCTACACCACTGCCGCGGACTCAAAGGCCCGCCGCGCGGCGCAGAACGCGCTGTACCACATCACCCAGGCGATGCTGCACTGGATGGCGCCGTTCCTGTCGTTCACTGCCGAGGAAGCCTGGCAGGTGTTCGCTCACGGCACCAGCCATACCGACACCATCTTCACCAGCACCTACTACGCGGTGCCCGACGTGGATGGCGCCGACGACCTGCTGCAGAAGTGGCACACGCTGCGCGAAGTGCGCGCCGAAGTCACCAAGCAACTGGAAGCCGTGCGTGTGGAAGGCGAGATCGGCTCGTCGCTGCAGGCCGAGGTCACCATCCAGGCCGGCGGCCCGGTGCTCGAAGCCCTGCGGAGCCTGGGCGACGACCTGCGCTTCGTGCTGCTGACGTCGGCCGCCAAGGTCGCGCCCGCGCCCGAAGCCGGCGATCTGCTGGTGACGGTGGCAGCCTCGCAGCACGCCAAATGCGAACGTTGCTGGCACTATCGCGCCGATGTCGGCCACGATCCGGCCCATCCCACCCTCTGCGGCCGCTGCGACAGCAACCTGTTCGGCGCCGGTGAACACAGGAGCCATGCCTGATGGCATCGACCACGACCCGTTCCGCGCGCCCCGCCCGCCGCAACAACAAGGCCTCCAGCGGCACCACGCCGCTGTTGTGGATGGCCTTTGCGCTGCTGGTGGTGGTGCTCGACCAGTTCTTCAAGATCGTCATCGTGCGCACCTTCACCTATGGTGAATCGCGCCCGGTGACCAGCTTCTTCAACCTGGTGCTGGTCTACAACAAGGGAGCGGCGTTCAGCTTCCTGGCTGACGCCGGCGGCTGGCAGCGCTGGTTCTTCACGGCGCTTGGCGTGGCGGTCGGGGCCTTTATCGTGTGGCTGCTGTACCGTCACACCGGGCAACGCCTGTTCTGCTTTGCGGTGTCGCTGATCCTGGGCGGCGCGGTCGGCAATGTGGTGGATCGCGTGGTCTATGGCCATGTGGTCGACTTTCTGGATTTCTACCTGCGCAACTACCACTGGCCGGCCTTCAACGTGGCCGACTGCGCGATCACGGTCGGCGCGGTGCTGCTGATCGTGGACGAGCTGCGGCGGGTGCGGCGCCACTGAGCGCTGCCAGACCTGTGCAGGTGGCGCCCAGCCGGTATCATGCCGATTCTCACCCTTTGACGAGCCTTCCCATGGATTTGCGCGGCAAGCACATCGTTCTCGGCCTGACCGGCGGCATCGCCTGCTACAAGTCGGCCGAACTGGTCCGCCTGCTGACCAAGGCCGGCGCCACCGTGCAGGTGGCGATGACCGAGGCGGCGACGCATTTCATCACGCCGGTCACCATGCAGGCGCTGTCGGGCCGCCCGGTCTTCCTGTCGCAATGGGATGCCCGGATCGACAACAACATGGCGCACATCGACCTCTCGCGCGAGGCCGACGCCATCGTCATCGCTCCGGCTTCGACAGATTTCATGGCCCGGCTCGCCAACGGCCTGTGCGACGACCTGCTCAGCACGCTGTGCATCGCGCGCGACTGCCCGCTGCTGGTCGCGCCGGCGATGAACCGCCAGATGTGGGCGGCGCCCGCCACCCAGCGCAACGTCGCCCGGCTGCGCGCGGACGGCGTCGCCATCCTGGGCCCCGGCAGCGGCGACCAGGCCTGCGGCGAAGTCGGCGACGGCCGCATGCTGGAGCCGGAAGAGCTGCTCGAGGACATCGTCGCCTTCTTCCAGCCAAAGCCACTGGCAGGCAAGCGCGTGCTGATCACCGCCGGCCCGACCTTCGAGGCCATCGACCCGGTGCGCGGCATCACCAACCTGTCGTCCGGCAAGATGGGCTTCTCGATCGCACGCGCCGCGCGTGAAGCCGGCGCCGACGTGCTGCTGGTAGCCGGCCCGACCAGCCTGCCGACGCCGCGCGGCGTGGCGCGCACCGACGTGCGCAGCGCGCAGCAGATGCACGATGCCGTGCTGGCCCAACTGCGCGGTGTGGATGTCTTCGTCGCGGTGGCAGCCGTGGCCGACTGGCGCCCGGCCGAGTTTTCGCAGCAGAAGCTGAAGAAGGCCAACGATACCGATACGCCGGCCCTGCAGTTCGTGCAGAACCCCGACATCCTGGCCACCGTCGCGGCCCGGGCCGATGCGCCCTACTGCGTCGGCTTCGCTGCCGAAAGCGAGAACCTGGAACAGTACGGCGAGCAGAAGCGCCAGCGCAAGGGTGTGCCGCTGCTGGTTGGCAATATCGGCCACCACACCTTCGGCCTGGACGACAACGAGATCGTGCTGTTCGACGCTGCCGGCATGACGAGACTGCCGCGCGCCGACAAGCTGTCGCTGGCGCGCCAGCTGGTCGCCGCCATCGGCCAGCGCCTGCCCGCGCGGCCCCGCCCCTGATTTCGCCCCCAACCATGTCCGCTATCAAGCCAAGGATGCGCCTGTCGGTGCTGGACCAGAGCCCGGTCATTGCCGGCCACACCGCGCGCGATGCGCTGGCCGCCACCGTCGACCTGGCGCAGATGGCCGACTCGCTCGGCTATACCCGCTACTGGTGCGCCGAGCACCATGGCCTGCGCGGCGTCTGCAACCCGGCCCCGGAAGTCATGCTGGCGCGCATCGGCAGCGTGACGAAACGCATCCGCCTGGGCTCGGGCGGCGTCATGCTGCCCTACTACAGCCCATTCAAGGTGGCGGAGCAGTTCCGCATGCTGGAGGGGCTGTTCCCGAACCGGATCGACCTCGGTGTCGGTCGCGCGCCGGGTGGCGACATGCGGACTGCCCAGGCAGTGGCGATGGGCCAGTACGACCGCGGCGCGCAATTCGAGGAGCAGGTCCGCGACCTGTCCTGCCTGCTGCGCGGCGAAGTGCCGCCCGGTCACATCGCCGAAGGCGTGTTGCTGCAACCTGTCGTGGATACGCGGCCGGAACTGTGGGTGCTCGGATCGAGCGACTACGGCGGTGCGCTGGCGGCGCGGCTGGGCCTGCGCTTCGCCTTCGCGCATTTCATCAATGCGCACGCCGGCCATCTGGTGGCGCAGCAGTACCGCACCGACTTCGCGCCCGGCTATGAAGCCGAGCCATACAGCGCGGCAGCCATTTTTGTGATCTGCGCGGATACCGACGCCGAAGCGGCCGAGCTCGAGCGCGCCGTGGACCTGCGCCGCCTGCAGATGGCCTATGGCGTAAACGCGCCGATCCCGTCGCTGGAACAGGCGGCCGGACACACACCTACGGAGCGCGACCGCCTCATCATCGATCGCGAGCGTCCCCGCACGATCTGCGGCACGCCGGAACGCGTGGCCGCGCGGATGCAGGCCTTGCGCGAACAGTTCGCCGCCGATGAGCTGGTCGTGCTGAGCGTGACCGCGACGTATGCCGCGCGGCTGCGCACCTATGAATTGCTGGCCGAAGCCTTCGAGCTCTCGACCGAAGACTGAACCCGGCCGGGCTATCATCCGCCCTGCCAACGAACTTGCCGAACTGACCTGCCATGACCACTGAACTGAACCCGTCCGTCGAAATCAAGGTACTGGACGCACGCCTGAACGAATGGGGCCTGCCGGCCTACCAGAGCGACATGGCTGCCGCCATCGACCTGCATGCCTGCGTGGACGCGCCCGTTTCCATCGCGCCGGGCACCGCTGCCCAGCTGGTGCCGGCGGGCATCGCCGTGCATATGGGCAATCCGTACATGGCCGCGACGATCGTGCCGCGCTCGGGGCTGGGCCACAAGAAGGGCCTGGTGCTGGGCAACTCGATCGGCGTGATCGATGCCGATTACCAGGGTCAGATCATGGTCAGCGTGTGGAACCGCAATGCGGCGGGCACCGAGCCGATCGTGATCCAGCCGGGCGAGCGCATCGCGCAGATGATGTTCGTGCCGGTGCTGCGGCCGGTGTTCACCACGGTGGACGAATTCACGGAAGGCAGCGCGCGCGGCGCGGGTGGCTTTGGCTCGACCGGCGTGCATCACGCCAAGGCCAGCGCCTGATCCCGGCTCCCGGAACCTGCTGAGAATTGAGACTGGCGCCGAATACGGCGCCAGTTTGCGTTTCAGGCCTGCTGTTCGAACAGCAGCGCCACGCCACCGGCCGCATGGGCCGGGATCAGCGTTTCGTGCGGACCCAGGTCCTGGGCCGGCACACCGGCTGAGCGCCAACCGGCCCGGGCGGCGTCGAGCGAGGTGGTGCGCAGGCGGATGGCCGCGTAACCCGGCACTTCACGCTGCACGTGCGCGGCGCCGGTGGCTGAGGCGAGCGCCTGTGGCGTGCTCACGACCAGCGTGGCATCGTCCAGCGACAGGCTGCAGACATGGTCGCTGAGCTGGGTCAGCTCGGCGCCAGTCAGCTCGGCGTAGGCGCGTCCCGCGGCTTCCACCAGCGCCGGCGCCACGACCAGGAACATCGATGCGATTCCCTGCGCGCCATTCGCGTGCGCCATCCATTCGGGCCGCCACAGCAATTCGGGCGTGCGATGTTCGCAGACGAAGTAACGGGCGCCCGGCGCATCGTCGAGCGCGGTCACGCGGAAGGTGGCCGCATGTTGGCTGCCGTCGTCCAGGCTGACCGGGCGTGAGAACTCGATCGGCTCGGACGTGTGCCAGCCGCCCGCCCGCAGCCGCGCAGCGGTCTCGAAGGCATCCGAGCTCTTGCACGACATGGCCGCACAGCCGCCGCCACCGGCCTGCGCATCCCAGTAATACTGCCGGCTGGGACTGGGCGCGGTGACGTGCAGCAGCTCCAGATAGTCCCGCTGCAGCATGATGCAGTGGTTCTGCGAGCCAAGCGTATGGTAGCCGCGTGGCGTCAGCGTGAAGCCAAGCTTGCGCCAGGCCTGAACGCTCGCGTCGAGATCGGGACAGACCACTACGGCGTGGTCGAACATTTCCGCTTTGGTTGCCATCGGCATCGCCTCGGTCTCTCCCAAACCTGCCATCGTCATTCGAACTGGATATTGGCCTTGCGCGCCACCGCCTGCCATTTGTCGTGCTCATGGCGAACCAGGCTGCCGAGCTCCGCAGGCGTGCCGCCGACAATCTCGAAGCCCTGCGCAGCCAGAGCGTCTACCACGCGCGGCTGGCGCAGCGATTCGGTCAGCGCGTCGTGGAGGCGCGTCACCTGCGCAGCCGTCATGCCAGCCGGACCGAATACGCCGATCCAGGAATACGCCTCGAAACCACGCATACCCTGCTCTGCCACGGTGGGCACCTGCGGCAACTGGCGCAGGCGGCTGGTGCCGGTCACACCGAGGATCTTGATGGTGCGCGCGGCCACATGCGCCTGCACGGCAGCGTAGCTGCTGAAGAAGATATCGACCTCGTTCGACAGCACCGCCTGCACGGCCGGGCCGCCGCCCTTGTACGGCACATGCAGCATGTGCACGCCGGCCTCGGTCGCCAGTGCCTCGGCCGCGAGCTGATTGAGGCTGCCGATACCTGACGAAGCATAGCGCACGCCCTCGGGCCTGGACCTGGCCAGCGCCACCAGCTCGCGCACATTGGAGGCTGGCAGCGCCGGATTGGCGGCAATCACCAGCGGGAAGCGCACCAGCTGCGTGATCGGCGTGAAATCCTTGAAGGTGTCGTACGGCAGTTGCTTGTACGCGAAGGGATTGATGGCATGCGTGTCGAATGCCATCAGCAGCGTGTTGCCGTCCGGCCGGGCCCGCGCCACGGTGCTGGTGGCGATCAGCCCGCCGGCGCCGGGCTTGTTGTCAACCACCACAGTCTGCCCCAGCGTCGTCTTCAGGCCAGGCTGCAGCTGCCGCGCGACGATATCGACGCTGCCGCCCGGCGGGAACGGCAACACCATGGAGATCGGTCGCCCGCTGGCAGCGGGCTCGGCAGCGGCAGTGGCTGCAGTCGCGGTTGCGGCGACCGCGTGCATCACGGGCAAGGGCATTGCGCCCAGCGGCAGGGATTTGAGCAGCAGGCGGCGCAGCCGCGTGCGTTCGGGACGGGACATCGGGTACTCGGACAAGGGCGGCCAGGAGGCCGCCGGAACAAAAAAGAAGGGGCGGCATCTCTGCCGCCCCCCGTATTTTGCCCGAGGATCGCCCGAACTGCAGGCAACGTGCCCCGGACGCCGGTCAGGCTTCGGCGCGCTGCTCGCTTTCCGGGGCCTCCGGCGGTTCCGGGTCGGCCTCGGAGAAGTCGAGCTTGATCTGGTCCTGATCGTCGAGATCGACCACTACCTTGCCACCCGACACCAGCTTGCCGAACAGCAGCTCGTCGGCCAGCGCCTTGCGGATCATGTCCTGGATCAGGCGCTGCATCGGCCGGGCGCCCATCAGCGGGTCGAAACCCTTGCGTGCCAAGAACTTTCGCAGCTTGTCGGTGAAAGTAGCTTCGACCTTCTTCTCGTGCAGCTGCTCTTCCAGCTGCATCAGGAACTTGTCCACCACGCGCAGGATGATTTCCTCGTCCAGCGAGCGGAAGCTGATCATGGCATCCAGCCGGTTGCGGAACTCCGGCGTGAACATGCGCTTGATGTCGGCCATCTCGTCGCCCTGCTCGCGCGAGCTGGTGAAGCCGATGGAGGCGCGGTTCATGGTCTCCGCTCCCGCATTGGTGGTCATGATGATGATCACGTTGCGGAAGTCGGCGCGCCGGCCGTTGTTGTCGGTCAGCGAACCATGGTCCATTACCTGCAGCAGGATATTGAAGATATCCGGATGCGCTTTCTCGATTTCGTCCAGCAGCAGCACGCAGTGCGGCTTCTTGGTGACGGCCTCGGTCAGCAGGCCGCCCTGGTCAAAGCCCACGTATCCCGGCGGCGCGCCGATCAGGCGGCTGACGGCGTGACGCTCCATGTACTCCGACATATCGAAGCGCAGCAGCTCGATACCCATGATGAAGGCGAGCTGCTTGGCCACTTCGGTCTTGCCGACGCCGGTCGGGCCGGAGAACAGGAACGAGCCGATCGGCTTGTCGGTCTTGCCCAGGCCCGCGCGCGACATCTTGATCGCCGACGACAGTGCCTCGATGGCCGGATCCTGGCCGAACACCACCGACTTCAGGTCGCGATCGAGCGTCTGCAGCTTGCTGCGATCGTCCTGGTTGACGCTCTGCGGCGGGATGCGCGCGATGCGCGAGACGATGTCCTCGATCTCGCCCTTGCCGATGGTCTTCTTCTGCTTCGACTTCGGCAGGATGCGTTGGGCCGCTCCGGCTTCGTCGATAACGTCGATCGCCTTGTCGGGCAGGTGACGGTCGGTGATGAAGCGTGCCGACAGTTCCGCCGCCGCGGTCAGCGCCGAGGCTGCGTACTTGACGCCGTGGTGCTCCTCGAAGCGGGACTTCAGGCCGCGCAGGATCTGCACGGTCTGGTCAACCGAGGGCTCGACCACGTCGATCTTCTGGAAGCGCCGCGACAACGCCGCGTCCTTCTCGAAGATGCCGCGGTATTCGGTGAAGGTAGTTGCGCCGATGCACTTGAGCTGGCCCGACGACAGCGCCGGCTTGAGCAGGTTGCTGGCGTCCAGCGTCCCGCCCGATGCAGCGCCCGCGCCGATCAGCGTGTGGATTTCGTCGATGAACAGGATCGCGTTGGGGTTGTCCTTGAGCGACTTCAGCACGCCCTTCAGGCGCTGCTCGAAATCGCCGCGGTACTTGGTGCCGGCCAGCAGCGCGCCCATGTCGAGCGAGTACACGACGGCCTTTTCCAGGATGTCGGGCACTTCGTTCTTGGTGATGCGCCACGCCAGGCCTTCGGCGATCGCGGTCTTGCCGACGCCGGCCTCGCCCACCAGCAGCGGGTTGTTCTTGCGCCGGCGGCACAGGACCTGGACCACGCGCTCGACTTCGCTTTCGCGGCCGATCAGCGGATCGATCTTGCCGGCCTTGGCCAGCGCGTTCAGGTTCTGGGTATATTGCTCGAGCGGGCTTTCCTTGCCGTCACCGCCCTCGCCTTCCCCGGCGGCGTCGCCGTGCTTGGCCGGCTCGGACTGGTCCTTGCGGATGCCGTGGCTGATGAAGTTGACCACGTCCAGGCGCGTCACGCCCTGCTGCTGCAGGTAGTAGACCGCGTGCGAATCCTTCTCGCCGAAGATGGCGACCAGCACGTTGGCACCTGTCACTTCCTTCTTGCCGTTG
The DNA here is from genome assembly GCF_000812465.1 of Cupriavidus sp. IDO. Lineage (GTDB taxonomy): Bacteria > Pseudomonadota > Gammaproteobacteria > Burkholderiales > Burkholderiaceae > Cupriavidus. Next base: position 101,799 of record NZ_JWMA01000018.1, read on the forward strand.
GAAGTGGACTGGACGTGCATGATCGCGCGCTGGATCACGCGCTGGAAGCCCAGCGTGGGCTGGGTATCGACTTCGTCGGTACCCGGCACGACCGGCGTGTTATCCGCAATGAAGTTCTTCAGGCTGGTGCGCAGGTCCTCAATATTGGCCGCGCAGGCGCGCAAGACTTCAGCTGCCGTGGGATTGTCGAGCAATGCCAGCAGCAGGTGCTCCACGGTAATGAACTCGTGGCGTGCCTGCCTGGCCTCAACAAACGCCATGTGCAGGCTCACTTCCAATTCTTGCGCAATCATGCTTCCTCCATCACGCACTGCAAGGGGTGCCCCGCCTGCCGCGCGTGCGTTGACACCAGCTCGACTTTTGTCGCCGCGATATCTCTGGTGTAAATACCGCAGACGCCCTTTCCTTCCCGGTGCACGGTGAGCATGATCTGCGTCGCCGTTTCCCGGTCCCTGCTGAAATACTGTTGCAGGATCATGACTACAAACTCCATCGGAGTGTAGTCGTCATTAAGCAGCACCACCTTGAACATGGCAGGCGGTTTGAGCGCCTGCTCTTTCCGCTCCAGAATGGTGCCTGCTTCGCGTTGTGGGACATTCGCCAGCCGTGTAGCCATGGCTTTATTCTAACCCTTACTCGCAACTCTGCAATTTGGGGAAAAGGCGCCGGATTCAAGGGCCGGGTCGCGCGATTCCTGATGACGAGGCAGCGCCAAAGGCACTGCAATGCACGTGACCGGTGCTTGCCGGCACGCCCCAATGACGGTCATTCCAATACCTTGCCAAGGTACCACCGACCGCCGTTCCATTCCCGCCACACCCTACGGGGAGTGGGGAATCCGCCAGCTTGACAGTATGTTGGTTTGCCAGAAGAATCGGTTGCACACCCGGCGCCAGCCTGCGAGCCAAGCAAAAAGGCGGTGCCGGGTGATCCGTGAGCAGGGAGGCCCACGACCCGGTGGCGGGTAGTCAGCAGCAATAATCGGCAGCCTGACTGCCCGCCACGCGATACACCCAACCGCGCGTCATCGCCGGCCGCATCCTCAGCGAGGCGGCCGCCGTGACGCCGCAGCCCGTGTCATCCGGCCGGGCGGCGGCTTCCCCGCTTGAAATCTGCTATTTCGTTGGGGGAGTATATGGCAAGCGGTATCGTCAAATGGTTCAATGACGCCAAGGGGTTCGGGTTCATCAAGCCGGACGAGGGCGACGAAGAACTGTTTGCGCACTTTTCGGCAATCCAGATGTCGGGCTTCAAGACGCTAAAGGAAGGTCAACGCGTCTCGTTCGAGGTGGTGCAGGGCCCCAAGGGCAAGCAAGCCACCAACATCCAGGACGCCACCTAAGCGCGCCGCGACCGCACCCGGGCCGACAGAGCCCCGGGCGGTCCCCAAGGATGCGGGGGGAACTCCCCCGGAACGGGATCCACGCCAGGGCTTGCTGCGCCGCTGCTCTCAGGGCAAGCGCCGCCGGCCCTGCGCGTGCCTCAGCTGCACGCTACCGCATCCGACGGAAAGCCCGGCCTCGCGCCGGGCTCTCCGCTTCTAGGCACCCGTGCCGCTCAGGCCCAGCCGTCGATCTTGAGCCCGCTGGCCCGCTCGGCTTCCTCCCGTGTGACCTTGCGCACGGTCTGGCCGAAAGTCCAGACGTGGCCCTCCAGGTCGCTGGCGACATAGACCCGGTCACCATAGAACTGATCCTCCGGCTCGCGCATGATCACCGCCCCGGCGGCGCGAGCGCGTTCGCAGTGGGCATCGAGCCCGTCCTGCAGGTGCACATGGACCGACTGGGTGTTCTTGCCCCCGATCGAAGCCGGGCTGGCGGTATAGTCGGCCCACTCGCTGCCGACCATCAGGTAACTGTCCCCGAATCGCATTTCCGAATGGGCAAGATTGCCCTGATCATCCGTAATGACCATCGACCGCCGAAAGCCGAATGCCCGTTCGAGCCAGTCCAGGGCGGCCAGCGGGTCCTTGTAAAAGATGGCCGCGCCCAGCGCGGTCCGGCGAAACGGATCTTCCATGCCTGACTCCTTCCCGGGATGCAATCCCAGACGTTCTAGGCAAGCTCGCCGGCGTGCGCAAGAAAAAACCCCGGTTGCCGTTATGACGGCAACCGGGGTTCTCCCAGGCAGGATCCCGCTTTCGCGGGATGTCCGTGCTTACATATTGTCGATCATGACCTGGCCGAAGCCCGAGCACGAGACCTGGGTCGCGCCTTCCAGCAGGCGGGCGAAGTCATACGTGACCTTCTTCGACAGGATCGACTTTTCCATCGACGAAATGATCAGGTCGGCGGCTTCCGTCCAGCCCATGTGGCGCAGCATCATTTCCGCCGACAGGATTTCCGAACCCGGGTTCACATAGTCCTTGCCGGCATACTTCGGCGCGGTGCCGTGGGTCGCCTCGAACATGGCAACGGAATCCGACAGGTTGGCGCCCGGGGCGATACCGATGCCGCCTACCTGCGCCGCCAGCGCGTCGGAGATATAGTCGCCGTTCAGGTTCAGCGTGGCGATCACCGAGTATTCGGCCGGACGCAGCAGGATCTGCTGCAGGAAGGCGTCGGCGATGGCGTCCTTGACCACGATTTCCTTGCCGGTCCTCGGATTCTTGAACTTGCACCACGGACCGCCATCAATCAGCTCGGCGCCGAATTCCTTCTGGGCCAGCTCGTAGCCCCAGTCACGGAAGCCACCTTCGGTGAACTTCATGATGTTGCCCTTGTGCACCAGGGTCACCGACGGCTTGTCGTTGTCGATGGCGTACTGGATGGCCTTGCGGACCAGGCGCTGGGTGCCCTGCTTCGATACAGGCTTGACGCCGATGCCCGAGGTTTCCGGGAAACGGATCTTCTTCACGCCCATTTCGTTTTGCAGGAAGGCGATCAGCTTCCTGGCCTGATCGCTTTCGGCTTCCCATTCGATGCCGGCGTAGATGTCTTCCGAGTTCTCGCGGAAGATCACCATGTCGATCTTCTCCGGCTCACGCACCGGCGAAGGCACGCCCTTGAAGTACGCCACGGGGCGCAGGCATACGTAGAGGTCGAGTTGCTGGCGCAGGGCCACGTTCAGCGAACGGATGCCGCCGCCGACCGGGGTCGTCAGGGGGCCCTTGATCGAAACCACATAGTCTTTCAGGACCTGCAGGGTCTCATCCGGCAGCCACACGTCCGGGCCGTACACCTTGGTCGACTTCTCGCCGGCGTAGATCTCCATCCACGAGATCTTGCGCTTGCCGGCGTAGGCCTTGGCCACGGCCGCGTCCACGACCTTGATCATTACCGGGGTGATATCGAAGCCCGTGCCGTCGCCTTCAATGTAAGGAATGATCGGATTGTCCGGAACGTTCAGCGAAAAATCCTTGTTGACCGTGATTTTTTCGCCAGCCGGAACCTTGATGTGTTGATACATGACGTCTCCAGTACGGAACGGTTTATAACGGCCGCCAGGTTCGTGACCGACGGCGAGATCGGGGATGGCGCAAGGCATTGTAGCGAGCATCAGGCGCTCAGCTGTGCTGCATCGCACAACCCAAGGTCTTATATAAGACACAAGACTAATTTTGTATTATGCAGCAAATTTTCATGATCTGCCATGCGGAACGGCCCGGACTCGGACCGGCTGGCGTCCGCTGCGGCATACTTCGGCCCCATGACCCTGATCGCCCTGAACAAGCCGTTTGGCACCATGAGCCAGTTCTCGCCCCATCCGTCGCGGCCCACGCTGGCGGATTGCGTGGCAACGCCCGGCGTCTACCCCGCCGGCCGGCTCGACGCGGACAGCGAAGGCCTGCTGCTGCTGACCGATGACGGCCCACTGCAGGCCCGGATTGCCGATCCGCGGCACAAGCTGCTCAAGACCTATCTCGCGCAAGTCGAGGGTATTCCGGATGCAGCGGCGCTCGCCCGGCTGCGCCAGGGCGTCGATCTTGGCGATTTCGTGACGATGCCGGCGACGGTAAGCCCCATCGAAGAACCCGCCTGGCTGTGGCCGCGCAATCCGCCGGTGCGATTCCGGGCCGCGATCCCGACCAGCTGGCTGGAACTGAAGATCCGCGAAGGCAAGAACCGCCAGGTTCGCCGCATGACGGCAGCGGTTGGCTTCCCCACGCTGCGGCTGGTGCGCGTCGGCATTGGCGGCCTCGATCTGCGCGCGCTGCGGCTTGAGCCAGGCCAGTCGTGCGAGATTGCGCCCGAAGATGTCGGGCTGGCAGCGCTTCGCCCGGACCGACGCATTGTTCCCTCGGCCAGACAGGTGAAGCCCACGACGCGACGTCGCTGTTACAAAATCTAACAATTGGCGCGTCAACGACAGCACATGGCCCCTCGTTTTTGTCGGGGACACGTCAAATTGCGGGTCATCTCTTCCGACTGCATTCAAACTTCGAGGTAATTGCCATGAAAAAACTGATCGCTGCCCTGGTTGTTGGCCTGTTCGCCACCGGCGCTTTCGCCCAGGCTTCGGCTCCTGCTGCCGCTGAAGCAGCACCTGCTGCCAAGGAAGCCCCGAAGAGCACCACCACCACCAAGAAGAAGAGCCACAAGAAGCACGCCAAGAAGGCCGCCTCGGCTCCGGCTGCTTCGGCCCCGGCTGCGCAGTAAGCCGTCGGCGCGTCCTGCCGCCCGGAGGACGGGCAGCAGGCACGACAAGGCAGGTTGCCAACGCAGCCTGCCTTTTTTGTTGCCCGGCCCGGGCTGAGAACCATTGGTCCGAGTCGCCAATGCGACGGGATCGTGCGCTATGCTTGCGCCTGCCGCCGAATCCAACCTTCGTTCGCCATGCCATCCGTGTTCAAGACCCTGCTGTCACACTGCACCCTCCTGGCCGCCATGACCGCTGGCGTGGCCAATGCGCAGGCAGCCCTGCCCGTGGTCCCGCTGACCGCGGGGATGTTTGCGATCAATGCGGAAGTCGCCGCCACGCCCGCGGCACGCGAGCAAGGGCTGATGTACCGCAAGGCAATGCCTGCCAACGCCGGGATGCTGTTCGTCTTCGAGCAGAAGGCCGGGCACTGCTTCTGGATGAAGAACACCGACCTGCCGCTGTCGATTGCCTTCCTGGCCGACGATGGCACCATCGTCAATATCGAAGACATGGCGCCCCAGACCGAAGACAACCATTGCCCGAAGGCGGCAATCCGCTACGCGCTGGAAATGAACAAGGGATGGTTCGCGCAGAAGGGCATCAAGTCCGGCGCGAAGATCGGCGGGTTGCCGCAGGCGCGCTGAGCGCCGCGGCCAACTGTGGCGCCGGCGGGATACCGGCGCGCGCGACTCAGTCGCGGAAGTTGTTGAAGTCCAGCGGCGCTTCGGAAACGTCCTTGCGCAACAGTGCGATCACGCTCTGCAGGTCGTCGCGCTTGGTGCCGGAGACACGCACGGCGTCGCCCTGGATGCTGGCCTGCACCTTGATCTTGCTGTCCTTGATCATGCGCACGATCTTCTTGGCCAGGTCGCCGGTCACGCCCTTCTTGATGGTGATGACCTGCTTGACCTTGTCGCCGCTGATCTTGTCGGTCTTGCCGTAGTCCAGGAAGCGCACGTCAACGTTGCGCTTGGCCATCTTGCTGATCAGGACGTCCTTGACCTGGCCCAGCTTGAAATCGTCGTCGGCAAAGGCGGTCAGCTCATTTTCCTTATGCTCGACCCGGGCGTCGGAGCCCTTGAAATCGAAGCGCGTCGAGATTTCCTTGTTGGCCTGTTCGACCGCATTCTTCACCTCGACCATGTTCGCTTCGCACACCACGTCAAACGACGGCATTGCATTCTCCTTTTGATCCATATGCCCGGAGCCCGGGCGCCCTTCGCGGGCCGCGCCGGCACTTCCGTATAATCCAGCCTACTTCGCAGTTCCGGGTCGCTGGCTCACCAGCAGCGGCGGCCGCGTCACCTTTCTCTTGCATGGCAGATTTCCACGAATTCTATCCCCTGCGTCGCCACAATACATTCGGATTCGACGTCCGCGCGCGCTTTGCCGTGCATGTGCGCAGCGAAGCTGACCTGCTGGCAGCCCTTGCAGACCCGCGTGGCCACGGCCTGCCGCTGGTGGTGCTTGGCGGCGGCAGCAACGTGGTCCTGACTGGCGATCTCGAGGCGCTGGTGCTGCTGATGGAGATTCCCGGCTACCAGATCGAAAGCGATGACCAAGCGTGGCGGGTGACGGCCGGCGCCGGCGAGAACTGGAACGACCTGGTCGGGCGCACCATCGCCGATGGCCTGCCAGGCCTGGAGAACCTTGCGCTGATTCCCGGCACGGCCGGCGCGGCGCCGATCCAGAACATCGGCGCCTATGGCGTGGAACTGCGCGAGCGCTTCGCCGGGCTGCGCGCCTATGACCGCCAGACCGGGACGTTCGTCTCCCTGGACTTGCAGCAGTGCGAGTTCGGCTATCGCGACAGCCTGTTCAAGCAGGCCGGGTATGGCCGCTACATCATCACGGCGGTGACGCTGCGCCTGCCGCGCCAGTGGCAACCTGTGCTGGCCTACGGCGAACTCGCGCGCGAGTTGGAAGCCAATCCCGCGCCCGACGCCGCGGCGATCCGGGAAGCGGTCATCGCGATCCGCTCTCGCAAGCTGCCCGATCCGGCGCAGGTCGGCAACGCCGGGAGCTTCTTCAAGAATCCGCTGGTCAGCGCCGGGCAACGCGCGGCACTGCTGCAGTCGAATCCCGACCTCGTCAGCTACCCGCAACCCGACGGCAGCTTCAAGCTGGCCGCCGGATGGCTGATCGACCGGTGCGGATTCAAGGGCGTCAGCGACGGCCCGGTGGGTGTCTACGGCAAGCAGGCACTGGTACTGGTCCACCATGGCGGCGGCACGGGAGCCGCGCTGCTGGCGCTGGCCCACCGCATCGCGGATACGGTGGAAGCGCGCTTTGGCGTGCGGATCGAGCCCGAACCAGTCGTGCTCTAACGCCCCGGCCCTCGCCGATCAGCCGAAATGGCAGACGTAGTCGAGGGTTTCCTGCACTTCGATATCGAAGCTGCTGTTGCCCGGCACGCTGAACTGCTGGCCAGCGCCATAGGTTTCCCACGTATCCGAACCCGCGAGCTTGACGCGGCAGACGCCGGCGTTGATTTCCATGATCTCGGGCGCGCCGGTATTGAAGGTCAGGCTGGCCGGGAAAATCACGCCCAGCGTCTTGCGGGTGCCGTCGGCAAACAGCACGGTGTGGCTCACGCACTTGCCATCGAAATACAGATTGGCTTTCTTGACGACTGATACGTTGTCGAATTGGCTCACTTCCATCTCCTTGGGTGTCTGTACGAAAGACGTAAAAAGAGGGGCCATGCCGGCCCCTCAGGTGTTCTCTTGCTGGCCCGCGACGCTCAGTAGCGGCCGCAGAGCAGGTATTCCATCAGCGCCTTCTGCACGTGTAGGCGGTTTTCCGCTTCTTCCCACACCACGCTCTTCGGGCCGTCGATGACCGCGGCCTCGACTTCCTCGCCGCGGTGCGCCGGCAGGCAATGCATGAACAGGGCGTCGGGTTCGGCACGGTCCATCATCGCCGTCGTCACCATCCAGTTCTGGAAGGCGCGCTTGCGGGCATCATTCTCGGCCTCGAAGCCCATGCTGGTCCAGACATCGGTGGTGACCAGGCTCGCGCCCTGGCAGGCCGCCAGCGGATCGTCGAAGACCTTGACGAGGCCCGCCGCCGACGCCGGCACCATGGCCGAATCAAGCTGGTACCCCGGTGGCGCCGAAAAATGGAAGGTGAAGCCGAGACGCTCGGCGGCCTGGATCCAGGTGTACGCCATGTTGTTGGCGTCGCCGATCCACGCCACCGTCTTGCCGCGGATGCTGCCGCGCTGCTCGATGTAGGTGAAGATGTCGGCCAGCACCTGGCACGGATGGTATTCGTTGGTCAGGCCGTTGATGACCGGCACGCGCGAGTGGGCGGCAAAACGCTCGATGATGTCCTGGCCAAAGGTGCGGATCATGATGATGTCCACCATCCGCGAAATGACCTGTGCGGCATCTTCGATCGGCTCGCCGCGGCCCAGCTGCGAGTCACGGGTGTTCAGGAACACCGCGTGGCCGCCCAGCTGGTGGATGCCGGCCTCGAACGACAGGCGCGTGCGCGTTGAATTCTTCTCGAAGATCATGGCCAGCGTGCGGTCGTGCAGCGGATGCCATGTCTCGTAGTTCTTGAACTTGGCCTTCAGGATCCGTGCGCGATCCAGCAGGTACTCGTACTCGTCGGGAGTGAGATCGCTGAACTGGAGGTAATGCTTGATCGGGGTTGAGCTCATAAAACAAAGAAGGCGGCTCGGTGGGGACACGCCGTCACGAGGAATTCATGCCGGAGCGTGTCGCGGAGCCGCCTTTCGCGTCGCTTGCGCCATTTAACTGCAAGAATCATAAGGGATTATTCCTGCTTTGGCGAGCCCGGGCCAACCCGCCCCGGCGCGCATTGACAGGTTTCTGACAGGAATTCGCCGCCCCCCGGCCCTATGCGCAACTCTTATATAAGATATAATACTCGCTGATTCACGCGGGGCCCGGCATACCCTTGCCGCCGCCCGCCGCCGGCATCAAAAGTGCCCCCGCAGACACCGACGCCCCGCCATCCCGGCTGGAAAAAGGAGCGAACCAAACGCTCTCCGGCCGCGTCAAACGGGCGCGCGTTTCGCGGGTTTACCGTCGAGTCTCCAGCCTCACCCGCAGTGTCCAGTCTCATGACCCCCAACGTTCGCGAATATTTCATTCAAGGCATTACCAAGGAAGGCAAGACCTTCCGCCCGAGCGACTGGGCTGAACGACTGTGCGGCGTGATGGCGCAATTCCGCCCCGAGGGCGATAGCGGCGACCCCCGCCTGACCTACTCTCCCTACGTCCGCCCGATCTTCGCCGGCAACGTGAAATGCGTGGTGGTGGATGTGCGCCTGCGCGAGATCGAACCAAAGGCGCTGGATTTCGTGCTGAACTTCGCGCGCGACAACAACCTGCAGCTGGTCGAGGCCTGTTCGCTGGAATAAGCGGCACTGGCGACCGGAGCCGGAAAACAAAAAAGCTCGTCTGACGACGAGCTTTTTTTGTGGGCGGATACCTGAGGCATCCACCGGAGGGCCGCCGAAGCGGCCCAGGCAACTATCAGGCAGCCATCGACTTGATAGCGGCCGACAGGCGCGACTTGTGACGTGCAGCCTTGTTCTTGTGCACGATCTTCTTGTCAGCGATGCTGTCGATCACGGCTTGCGAGTTCTTGAAGATCTCGGCAGCAGCGGCCTTGTCGCCGGCGTCGATCGCCTTGCGGACAGCCTTGACGGCGGTACGCAGACGCGAGCGCAGGCTGGAGTTGTGAGCGTTCTGGGCAACGGCTTGGCGAGCGCGCTTGCGGGCTTGTGCGGAATTTGCCATTTAAATAAGTACCTTGAATTCAGATGCGTGCCGCGGGGGACACAACAATTAAGTCATATCAAGCGACCCGGGATGCACTGACACACGAATCCGGAACGCAACTGTCCTTGTGAATCGGCAATTATACACACAGCAACGCACGCGGCGCAAGGCTGCCGGCAGCCCAGATTCTGGCGAGGGCTTCCGCGCCGGCCGGTCCGTATAATATGCGCCACATCGGCCGGGACGGCGTGGCGCCCCGGCAACTTTGCCGCCCGGATGGCGTCTGAACAGCGTCCCGGCGCCGCACCCAGGGGTGCCTGCGTCACTTCCCCGCCCGATTCACCCGATTCCCGACCCATCTTGAACCTGCTCAAAGCGCTTGCCACCATAAGCAGCCTGACGATGCTCTCGCGCATCACCGGGCTTGTGCGCGAGATCCTGATCGCTCGCGCGTTCGGCGCCTCGGACATGACCGACGCCTTCAACGTGGCCTTCCGCATCCCCAACCTGCTGCGAAGGATCTTTGGCGAAGGCGCGTTCTCCCAGGCGTTCGTCCCGATCCTGGGTGAATACCACGGCAAGCGCGGCGAAGCCGAGACCCGGCAACTGATCGATTCCGTCGCCACCGTCATGACGTGGGCGCTGATGGCGGTCTCCCTGCTGGGCGTGATCGGCGCGCCGCTCGTGATGACCGCCGTGGCAACGGGCTTTCGCGGGCAGAGCGAGACCTACATCGCCGCCGTGTTCATGACCCGGGTGATGTTCCCGTACATCGGGCTGATCTCGCTGGTGGCGCTGGCCTCGGGCATCCTGAACACCTGGCGCAAATTTGCGGTGCCCGCCTTCACGCCGGTGCTGCTCAATCTGTGCCTGATCTTCGCCGCCCTGTTCGTCGGCCCGCACATGCAGCAGCCCATCTATGCGCAGGCGTGGGGCGTGCTGGTCGGCGGCATCCTGCAGCTGGTGATCCAGGTCCCGGCGCTGAAGCGCCTGGGCGTAATGCCGCGCATACGCTTCAATATGCGCGCAGCGTGGGCGGATCAGGGCGTGCGGCGCGTGCTGCGCCAGATGGGCCCGGCACTGCTCGCGGTCTCGGTGGCACAGATCAGCCTGATCATCAACACCAATATCGCCTCGCACCTGGCTGCCGGCAGCGTGTCGTACCTGACCTATGCCGACCGGTTGATGGAGTTCCCAACCGCCCTGCTCGGCGTTGCACTGGGCACGATCCTGCTGCCAAGCCTGTCGAAGGCCAGCGCGCAAGGTGACCGCGGGGAGTACTCCGGACTGCTCGACTGGGGCCTGCGCCTGACCTTCCTGCTGGCCGTGCCGTGCGCGGTCGGCCTGTTCGTGTTCGGCGCACCGCTGACCGCCGTGCTGTTCAACTACGGGAAGTTCAATGCCCACGCGGTGGAGATGACGCGCCAGGCGCTGGTGTCGTACGGCACCGGCCTGCTCGGCCTGATCGTCATCAAGATCCTCGCGCCCGGGTTTTATGCGCGGCAGGACATCCGCACGCCGGTCAAGATCGCGCTGCTGGTGCTGGTCATCACGCAGCTGTGCAACTACCTGTTCGTGCCCTACCTCGGCCACGCGGGGCTGGCGCTGTCGATCAGCGTCGGCGCCTCGATCAACGCCCTGCTCCTGTTCTTCGGCCTGCGCCGGCGCGGCTTGTACAAGCCGGGGCCTGGCTGGTGGCTGTTCCTGGCGCAACTGACCACCTCTGTACTGCTGCTCGCCGGCATGCTGCTCTGGTTTGCGCGCAACTATGACTGGATCGGCCTGGGCGCCACACCGCTGCTGCGCATCGCGCTGCTGGCTTCCTGCCTGGTACTTGCGGCGGTTGTCTACTTCGGTACACTGTGGCTCATGGGCCTGAGATTTTCAGCCTTCAAGCGCCGGGCCGGCTAAGGTGCAGTGAAATCAGCCGGCCGCATCAGGAACCCGCGATGACAACCACGAAAGTCCTGGATTACTTCGCCAGCCTCGTGGCAGACGAAAACGGCATCCCGCTGACCGAAACCGCGCTGTCGGTCGCGCAGGACGCCTACCCGGATCTGGACATACAAGGGGAGTTGGCGGCGCTGGACGTGCTGGCACTTCGCCTGAAGCGCAGGATTGCCGAAGGCACCCCCGCCATCCAGCGGCTGCGTCTGCTGAATCATTTCTTCTACCGCGACCTGGGCTTCGGCCCGAACGCGAACGACTACTACGATCCTGACAACTCCTACCTCAACGTCGTGCTGAAGCAGCGGCGCGGCATCCCGATTTCACTGGCGGTCCTGTACATGGAACTGGGCCAGCAGATCGGACTGCCGCTCAAGGGCGTGTCCTTCCCCAACCATTTCCTGGTGCGCATGTCGATTCCGGCCGGCGAAGTGGTGCTGGACCCGCTCACCGGCGAAACGCTTTCGAAGGAGCAGTTGCAGGAGATGCTCGATCCGCACCTGGAGCGCGAAGGCATTGCCGACCCCAACCAGGTGCCGCTGGGGCTGTTCCTGCAGGCGGCGAGCCATCGGGAGATCGTTGCGCGCATGCTGCGCAACCTGAAGGCGATCTATCTGCAGGAATCGCGCTGGCAGCGGTTGCTGGCGGTGCAGAACCGGCTGGTCATCCTGCTGCCGGGATCGATCGAGGAAGTCCGCGACCGCGGACTGGCGTATGCCAACCTGGAGTGTTTCCGCCCGGCGCTGGCCGATCTGGAAGCTTATGTCCAGGCGCGGCCCGATGCGGCCGACATCACCCAGATTCGCGACCGCATGCCGGCGCTGCGGATGATGAGCCGCAGCCTTAACTAAGGCCGCGGCAATGTCTGAGTCCTATCGCTCTGCTTGCGAGGGGCGCTTGTTGCCCCGCACCAGCTTCCACAGGCCGCCCAGCACCAGCGGCACCACGGCCGCGCCGATGCCGGCCAGCACGATCAGGTTCAGGTACTGCTTGATGAAAGGCAGGTTGCCGAAGAAATAGCCGGCGAACACCAGGCCGGCAACCCAGCCCACGGCCCCGATCACGTTGAAGAACTGGAAGCGCGCGAACGTCATCTGCGATACGCCGGCCACGAACGGCGCAAAGGTACGCACGATGGGGACGAAGCGCGCCATGATCAGCGTCTTGCCGCCATGCCGCTCGTAGAAATCGTGCGTGCGACGCAGCGCATTCTGGTCGAGGAAGCGCCACTGGTGATCGAACACCTTTGGCCCGATCCAGCTGCCGATCATGTAGTTCACGGTGTTGCCACCGATCGCCGCCACCAGCAGCAACCCGATCAGCACCCATTCGTTCATGGCGCCAGTGGCGCAGAACGCCCCGGCGATAAACAGCAGGGAATCGCCCGGCAGGAACGGCACCACGACCAGCCCGGTCTCGGCAAACACGATCGCAGACAGGAGGGCGTAGACCCAGGCGCCATACTGCTGAATGACGGTACCCAGGTATTTGTCGACGTGCAGCAGCATGTCGATGAACTGCAAAGCGAGATCCAAGTCGTTCCCCGTTTCAGGTATTGGTAATAAGCCTAACGCAGCATCATACAAGAGCCGCCCGACGCATTGGTCACCCGACGGGGTGTCCCCTGAGAAACCGGCCCGCGCACGTATAATCGCCGCATGCCAGTTTCCGCCTCCCGCACCGCCCAGCCGCCTCGCCCGATCCGGCCGCTGCCCGACCAGCTCATCAGCCAGATCGCCGCCGGCGAAGTGGTGGAGCGCCCGGCGTCAGTGGTCAAGGAACTGCTCGAGAACGCACTTGACGCCGGCGCCAGCCAGCTCGGCGTCCGGCTGGAAGAAGGCGGCGTGCGCCGCATCGTCATCACCGACAACGGCTGCGGCATTCCTGCCGGCGAACTGCCGGTTGCCCTGATGCGGCATGCCACCAGCAAGATTGCATCGCTCGATGAACTGGAAGCGGTCCTGACGCTCGGCTTTCGCGGCGAGGCGCTGGCCTCGATTGCCTCGGTCTCGCAACTGAGCCTGACCAGCCGGACCGCAGCCGACCCGCATGCCACCCAGGTCAGCGCCGATACCGGCACCTTGCAGCCCGCCTCGGGCGGCGTCGGCACAACCGTCGACGTACAGCATCTCTACTTCAACACGCCAGCGCGCAGAAAGTTCCTCAAATCGGAACAGACCGAACTGGGACATTGCCTGGAGATGGTGCGGCGGGCCGCACTGGCGCGGCCGGACGTGGCCATTTCGGTCCATCACAACGGCAAGCCGCTGGAGCACTGGAACGCCGGCGACGTCGCCACCCGTACCGCGCAGGTGCTAGGCAGCGATTTCGCGCGCGCGCGCCTGCCGCTGGACGAAGCGGCCGACACGCTCCACCTCTATGGCTTTGCCGGCCTGCCGACGGCCTCGCGCGGGCGGCCCGACCAGCAGTATTTCTTCGTCAACGGCCGCTTCGTGCGCGACAAGCTGCTCACGCACGCCGTCCGCAGCGCCTACCAGGACGTGCTGCACGGCGACCGCTTCCCGTCATACGTGCTGTGCCTGGACTTGCCGCCCGAGATGGTCGACGTGAACGTCCACCCGTCCAAGATCGAAGTGCGCTTCCGCGAATCGCGCGCGGTGCACCAGTTCGTCTATCACGCGGTCCAGCGCTGCCTGGCCCGCCAGGCGGGCGAGAACGGCGATAGCCTGCATACCGACGCGGAGGCGCGCGCCGCAGCGGCCATGCCGGTGATGGGAAATGGCGGCTACGCGCCGTCCCCGCGCCCCGGCCAGGGCGCCGGCGGCCAGTGGATCAACTATTCGGCCGCGCGGCAGACCGAGCTTGGCATCGCCCAGCCCCGCCAGGCGTACCTGGGCATGGTGCGCGAAGCCACCAGCCCGGCGATGTCGCGGCCCTACATGCCGTCGTCCCAGCCGCCCGCATGGCTCGCCGATGCCCAGGCCGCCCGCGCCGAGGATCCCCCCGGGCTGCTCGACCGCCTGCCGGCCGGCGCCGCAATAGCGAATGGCAATGCCGGGCAGGACCACCAGACCGACGAACATCCGCTTGGCTATGCCATCGCCCAGTTGCACGGCATCTACGTGCTCGCGCAGAACGCCCGCGGACTGGTGCTGGTGGACATGCATGCCGCGCACGAACGCATCCTGTACGAACAGATCAAGGCCGGACTCGATGCCCGCGACCTCGCCGTGCAGCCGCTGCTGATTCCTGTCACGCTGCCCGCCAGCCCGGTCGAGGTCGGCGCCACCGAAGAACACCAGGAAACGCTGACGCTGCTGGGCTTCGACATCGCCCCGGTGTCGCCCACCACGCTGGCGGTGCGCGCCGTGCCGGCACTGCTGCAGCAGGCCGATGCCGAGGCGCTGGCCCGCGACGTGCTGCGCGACCTGCACGCCTACGGAGGCTCGCGCGTGCTGGCCGAGCGCCGCAACGAACTGCTGGCCACGCTCGCCTGCCATAGCGCGGTGCGCGCCAACCGCAAGCTCACGCTGGAAGAGATGAACGCGCTGCTGCGCCAGATGGAACAGACCGAGCGTGCCGACCAGTGCAACCACGGCCGGCCGACCTGGGTGCAACTGTCGGTGGCGGAGCTTGACCGGTTGTTCCTGCGCGGGCAGTAAGCTTCCGCCCCCGCCTCACGATTCTCCAGTACCTGCGTCCCCGCATTGCCGATGTCCGCCACAACCCAGCCCGCTCCCGTCGTCTGCCTGCTCGGCCCCACCGCCTCCGGCAAGACCGCGGCCGCGCTGGCGCTCGCGCAGCAGGCACCTGTCGAGATCATCAGCCTGGATTCCGCGCTGGTCTATCGCGAGATGGATATCGGCACCGCCAAGCCGACGCCCGATGAGCTGGCCGCCGCGCCGCACCACCTGATCGACATCATCGATCCCGCCGACAGCTACTCGGCCGCGCAATTCGTCACCGATGCCGAGCGGCTGATCGGTGAGATTCGCCAACGGGGCCACGTGCCTCTGATCGTCGGCGGCACCATGCTGTACTACAAGGCGCTGACGCAGGGCCTGAACGACCTGCCGCAGGCCGATCCGGCGCTGCGCGCGGAGCTCGACGCGCTCGCGGCCGAGCGCGGCTGGCCGGCGCTGCACGCGATGCTGGCGGAAGTCGATCCGGTCACTGCCGCACGGCTGGCGCCCAACGATGCCCAGCGCATCCAGCGCGCGCTGGAGATCCACCGCCTGTCCGGGCAGCCCATGTCCGCGCTGCTGGCGCGGCAGGCCGACGAGCGCACCTTCACCGGCGCGGCCGACCA
Organism: Cupriavidus sp. IDO; assembly: GCF_000812465.1. Classification (GTDB taxonomy): domain Bacteria; phylum Pseudomonadota; class Gammaproteobacteria; order Burkholderiales; family Burkholderiaceae; genus Cupriavidus. Next base: position 117,354 of record NZ_JWMA01000018.1, read on the forward strand.
GCGTTACCGCGTGATCGCGCTGGAGCCGTCGGACCGCGCCGTGCTGCACGCACGCATCGAAGCGCGCTACGACGCCATGCTCAAAGGCGGCTTCATCGAAGAGGTCGAACGGCTTCGCGCGCGTGGCGACCTGAATCCGGGTCTGCCGTCGATCCGCTGCGTAGGATACCGGCAGGTGTGGGAGTACCTGGACGGCGAGACCGGCTACGACACCATGCGCGAACGCGGGCTGGCCGCCACGCGCCAGCTTTGCAAGCGCCAGCTGACCTGGCTGCGCAGCACGCCGGAGCGGCTCGTGGTGGATTGCCTGGCGCCGGACTACGTCGCGCAGGTCGCGAGACTGGCTGACTTGACGCACTGATTCGGCCATCGCCAGTTTGTGACGATTAGACGATAATCGGCGTTCGTCCTTTCCTCTGCCGACGTTCCATGTCTTCGTCTTCCCACACCTTCGCCCTGCGCGCCGCCACGGCCGCCGACAGCACCGCGCTGTTCAACCTGATCTCTGCACTGGCCGAGTACGAGAAACTGACCCACCTGGTCGAAGCCACGCCGCAGAAGATCGAGCAGGCGCTGTTCGGCCCGCGCCCGCTGGCCGAGGCCGTGCTGGTCGAAGTCGCGACCGATGCCGGCGTGCAACCCGTCGGCTTTGCCCTCTTCTTCCACAACTTCTCGACCTTCCTCGCCAAACCCGGCCTGTACCTGGAAGACCTGTACGTCGATCCAGCCTGGCGCGGTCACGGCCTTGGCAAGGCCTTGCTCAGGCATCTTGCGGCGCTGGCGGTCGAGCGCGGCTGCGGGCGTTTCGAGTGGTCGGTGCTTGACTGGAACACGCCTTCGATCGAGTTCTACAAGGCGATGGGCGCCGATGTCATGCCAGACTGGCGCATCTGCCGGGTCACGGGCGAAGCGTTGACACGGCTCGGCTCGCCGGAATAAGCGGGGTTTACGGCAAACAAAAAAGGCACATGCCATCGCATGTGCCTTTCTTATTGGCTTGAAGCCGGCCGGTGCCGGCTCGCCGTGCTCAGACCACCACGGTCTGCGCCTGGCCTTCAGCGCGCTCGCGGATTTCGCCGATCTCCCAGACCGCCTCGCCGGCAGCCTGCAGATGGCGAACCGCACGTTCGGCGTCTTCCTTAGCCACGATGACGACCATGCCGATGCCGCAGTTGAACACGCGGTGCATTTCATCGTCGGCCACGCGGCCCTGTGCCTGCAGCCACTGGAACAGCGGCGGCAGCGTCCAGGCGTCGCGCTGCAGCACGGCGGTCACGTTCTGCGCCAGCACGCGCGGCACGTTCTCGGTCAGGCCGCCGCCGGTGATGTGGGCCATGCCCTTGACCGGCAGCGTTTCGATCAGCGATAGCAGCGGCTTCACGTAGATGCGCGTCGGCGCCATGATGGCGTCCTGCAGGCGCTGGCCATGGAAGTCGGCGTTCAGGTCCGGCCTGGCGACCTCGATGATCTTGCGCACCAGCGAGTAGCCGTTTGAATGCGCGCCCGACGAGGCCAGGCCCAGCACCACGTCGCCCGGGGTGATGGTGCTGCCGTCGATGATCTTCTTCTTCTCGACCGCGCCAACCGCAAAGCCGGCCAGGTCGTATTCGCCGTCCGGGTACATGCTCGGCATTTCAGCGGTTTCGCCGCCGATCAGCGCGCAGCCGGCCAGTTCGCAACCGCGGGCGATGCCCTGGATCACGGTGGCGGCGGTGTCCACATCGAGCTTGCCGCAGGCGAAGTAGTCGAGGAAGAACAGCGGCTCGGCGCCCTGCACCAGGATGTCGTTGACGCTCATGGCGACCAGGTCCTGGCCGACGGTGTCGTGGCGGTTGAGCTGGAAGGCCAGCTTGAGCTTGGTGCCCACGCCGTCGGTGCCCGAAACCAGCACGGGCTCCTGGTACTTCTTCGACAGTTCGAACAGCGCACCGAACCCGCCGATGCCCGCCATCACGCCTTCGCGCATGGTGCGCTTGGCAAACGGCTTGATGCGGTCGACCAGCGCGTCGCCGGCATCGATGTCAACACCGGCGTCGCGGTAGGAAAGGCCTGCCTGGCCGGCGGTCGGGGATGCGCTCATGAGAACCTGCTTGTCTTTGAGGAAGTAAAGTGAGGAATCCGGCGCTCGGGCGAGCCTGTCAGGTGCGGAGGGCGGGCGCGAGTCCAGTAGAATCGCAATTTTAACGGATAGAGGCACCCGGCTTCCAGTTTCCGGCCAGATTTGCGCCAGTTCCGCGCCAGAAACCCGCCAGCGCCGCCATAGCCGCCCATTGATGAACGCCCCGCTGCTGACCCAAGAGACCAAACGCGTCCTGCTCTGGATCGTCGTAGCGATCGCACTCTTCGCCGCCATCGTCGCGCTGGCGCCGGTACTCACCCCCTTCCTGTTCGCCTTCATCTTCGCCTACATCCTCAATCCGGGCGTGGACTGGATGGAGCGCCGCCGCGTGCCGCGCGCCATCGGCGTGACGCTGATGATCCTGCTGCTGACGGTGATCTGCGTCATGCTGGTACTGCTGTTTATCGCCGTGCTGCAACGGGAGATTCCCCAGGTCCGCGAACAGTTGCCGGTCCTGCTGAAAAAGCTCAATTCGGTGGTGGCGCCGCGCCTGGCCGAGTTCGGCGTACGCGTGCGCTTTGACTTCCCCGGCCTACGCAACATGCTGTCGGACCGCTTTTCCGCCAGCCCGGAAGACCTGCTGGCGGTGCTGCTGAACTACGTCAAGGTGTCCGGCACCGCGCTGATCACGGTGGCAGGCATCGTGTTCATCGTCCCCATCGTCATGTTCTACCTGATGATGGACTGGCATATGGTGATGCGCCGGATCGAGGGCGTGGTGCCGCGGCGCTGGGTGCCAAAAGTGCGGGAACTGAGCAACGAGACCGATGCGCTGCTGTCGCAATACCTGCGCGGCCAGATCCTGGTGATGGTGATTCTGGCCGCGATCTATTCGATCGGCCTGACCATCGCAGGCTTCGATATCGGGGTGCCGGTGGGTGTTTTTACCGGCCTGGCGGTATTTATCCCGTATATTGGCTTCGGGGTCGGCCTGGCCATGGCGATTGTCGCGGCGCTGCTGCAGTTCGGCAGCTGGTACGGACTGGCGGCGGTGGCGGTGGTGTATGGCATCGGCCAGTTCGTCGAAAGCTTCTACCTGACCCCACGGCTCGTGGGCGAGCGGATCGGGCTGCACCCGCTGGTGGTGATATTTGCCCTGCTTGCCTTTGGCCAGCTGTTTGGGTTCTTCGGCGTGCTGCTGGCGCTACCCACCTGCGCGGTGCTGCTGGTCGGCGCCAGGCAGTTGCGTCGCGTTTACCTGGCCAGCGACCTCTACCGAAAATAAGCGAAAATAACCGGTTGTCTGCGCCCCGAGCCAGGCGCAAGCGACCGAAAAGCCACCCCGCAAGTTAGCCAACCGTCATGTCCCCGCGTCCCAAGCAACTATCGCTCGAGCTTGGCAGCCCACCGCCTTCGACCTTCGAGAACTTCGTCGTCGCGTCGAACCGCGAGCCGGTGCAGCGCCTGCGCGACCTACCCGCCGCCGTGGCGCAGGAGCGCGCCACCGACCGGCTGGTCTACCTCTGGGGCGAAGTGGGCTGCGGCCGTACCCACCTGCTGCACGCAGTATGCGAAGCGACCCCGCAGACCGGCATCAACTGCCGCTACCTGAGCCCGCACCACCCGCTGTCCGATTTCCTGTTCGACCCGTCCTGCCAGCTCTACACGGTGGACGACGTCGAATTGCTCGACGAGGCCCGCCAGATCGCGGTGTTCTCGCTGTATAACGAGGTCCGGGCCCACGTGCGCACGGCGTTGGTCGTGGCCGGCGGCATGGCGCCGCGCGCGATGCCCGTGCGCGAGGACCTGCGCACCCGCCTAGGATGGGGCCTGGTGTACCAGGTCGCCCCGCTGTCCGACGAAGACAAGATGGCGGCCGTGCTGCAGGCGGCGCGCGAACGCGGGCTGCAGCTTTCGCCCGAGATCGCGCACTGGCTGGTGACCCGCCACTACCGCGACATGCCGAGCCTGATGGCCCTGCTTGACGCACTCGACACCTACTCGCTGGAACGCAAACGGCCGGTGACCCTGCCGCTGCTGCGCGAAATGTTCGCGGAATTCCGGGACTGATCCCGTGAAACCGCCACGGCCGGGCACATGGCGCCCACGTCACCGACCGGCCAACTCCCCTTAAGGTAAAATCGCCGCCCATGAATCTGGCACTCTTTGATCTCGACCACACCCTGATCCCGACCGACAGCGACCACGAATGGGGGCGCTTCCTGGTCCGCCTGGGCGTTGTCGACGAGGAAATCTACCGCCGCAAGAACGACGAGTTCTACGGCCACTACAAGGCCGGCACCTTGGATATCCAGGCCTTCCTGCGCTTCGCGCTGGCACCGCTGGCCGCCAATCCGCGCGACCGCCTGGACGAGATGCGCGCCCGCTTCATGCATGAGGTGATCGACCCGGTCATCACCCCGCAGGCCCGCGCACTGGTCTGCAAGCACCTGGAGGCCGGCGACCTGTGCGCCGTGGTCACCGCCACCAACAGCTTCGTCACCGCGCCGATCGCGGCGGCCTTCGGCATCAAGCACCTGATCGCCACCGAGCCCGCCACCGTCGACGGCAAGCCGGAAAGCCAGTTCACCGGCGAAGTCGATGGCATGCCAAGCTTCCGCGAGGGCAAGATCACCCGCGTCGACGCATGGCTCAAGAGCCAGGGCGCGCAGTGGGAAAACTTCGAGACCACCACCTTCTACAGCGATTCGGCCAACGACCTGCCCCTGCTGGAAAAAGTCAGCGAGCCGATCGCCACCAACCCGGACGATCGCCTGCGCCATCACGCCGCCGCGGCCGGCTGGCGCATCATGGATCTGTTCTGACGTGATAAAAAAACTCATCAACCGGCTGCTGGGCAAACCCGGCCCGAAGCAGCGGCGTATCGGCCGCGCCCATACGCCGCGCATCGTTACCGTCGACGAACATCGCATCGATCCGACGCTGCTTTCGCGCAATGCCGTAAAGGTCACTTCCACACTGCAACAGGCCGGCTACCAGGCCTTTATCGTGGGCGGCGCCGTTCGCGACCTGCTGCTGGGCATCAAGCCCAAGGATTTCGACGTCGCCACCAACGCCACCCCGGACCAGGTGCAGGCGCTGTTCCGCCGTTCGCGCATCATCGGGCGGCGTTTCCAGATCGTGCACGTGACGTTCTACGGCGGGCGCGAACAGGAAATCATCGAAGTCTCGACCTTCCGCGCGCTGGTGGATGCCATTGCCAGCGAAACGCTGCCGGAAGGCCGCCGCATGAAGCGTGCCGAGCTGGATACGAAGACGCACGCGATCGACGCCTCGGGCCGCGTGCTGCGCGACAATGTGTGGGGCTCGCAGGCCGAGGACGCGGAACGCCGCGACTTCACCATCAATGCGATGTACTACGATCCGGCCGCGCAGACCGTGCATGACTACCATCACGGCATGGAAGACATCCGCGCCCGCACGCTGCGCATGATCGGCGACCCGGTCACGCGCTACCGCGAGGACCCGGTGCGCATGCTGCGCGTGGTGCGCTTCGCGGCCAAGACCGGCTTCGACATCGACGAGGCCACGCGCCAGCCGATCGCCGGGCTCGCGTCGCTGATCCACAACGTGCCGAGCGCGCGCCTGTTCGACGAAATGCTCAAGCTGCTGATGTCGGGCCACGCCTGGGCATCGCTGCAGGAACTGCGCAAGGCCGGCCTGCACAAGGGCCTGCTGCCGCTGCTGGACGTGGCGCTCGAGCAGCCGATGGGCGAGCGCTTCGTGCAGCTGGCGCTGGACAACACCGATCGCCGCGTCCAGGCCGGCAAGCCGGTATCGCCCGGCTTCCTGTTTGCCGCGCTGCTGTGGCACCACGTCCTGCAGCGCTGGAGCAAGCTGCGCGAGGAAGGCGAGCACGCCATCGCCGCGCTCAATACGGCCATGGATATGGTGCTGGAACGGCAGACCGGCCAGCTGGCGATCCAGCGCCGCTTTGTCACGGACATGCGCGATATCTGGGGCATGCAGCCGCGTTTCGAGAAGCGCGTGGGCCGCATGCCGTTCCGCCTGCTGGAGTCGCCGCGTTTCCGCGCCGGCTTCGACTTCCTGCATCTGCGCTGCCAGTCGGGCGAGCTGCCGGCGGAGCTGGCCGAATGGTGGCAGGCGTTCCAGGATGCGGCGCCGGACCAGCGCGAAGACCTGATCGATTCGCTGCGCGCCGCGCGCGGCCCGGCGGCCGATGGCGAGGCACCGGCGCGCAAGAAGCGCCGCCGGCGCAGTCCGCGGAAATCGGATAAAGTGTCCTCCCGGAGCGACACGGACGCTGGACAGGATGCAAATCCCGGCCGCGGCCAGCCGGAGGATTCGTAAATGACACTTGCCTTTATCGGCATCGGCGCCAACCTGGGCGATGCCAGCCAGGCGCTCAAGGACGCGATCGTGTGCCTGGCCCAGCAGGTCGGCATCACGGTGCTGGCGCGCTCCTCGATGTACCGTACGGCGCCTGTCGATGCCACCGGCGACGACTATTACAACGCGGTGGTCAAGGTGCAGACCTCGTTCACCGCCGCGCAGCTGCTGCGCATCTGCCACCACATCGAAGACCAGTTCGGCCGGGAGCGTCCCTTTCGCAACGCGCCGCGCACGCTGGACCTCGACCTGCTGGTATTCGGCAACGAACAGCACACCGCAGACAATCTGACCGTGCCGCACCCGCGCGTGACGGCACGTGCCTTCACGCTGGTGCCGCTGCTCGAGCTCGATCCGGAACTGGTGATCCCCGGCTTCGGCCGCGCCGCCGACCATCTGCCGGGCGTGGAGGACCAGCGGATCGAGAAGATCTCCACCTGCAAATGCCTGCGCCTGTCGTCCGCCGGCGACGCTGGCGCTGCCGGCTGAACACCACAGGCGCGCGCTCGCTGCACCGCCGCTGAACCGCCCGATCGCCATGCTCGAACACCTGCGCCGCATCGTGGTTGAAGGCCCCGTCGGGTCCGGCAAGACCGCGCTGGCCCAGCGGCTGGCTCATACGCTGCACACGGCAGAACTGCCTGACGGCGCACGCAACAATCCGTTCCTGGAACGTTTCTATCGCGAGCCGGCGCGCTACGCGCTGCCGATGCAGCTCCATTGCCTCAACCAGCGCGCCGACCAGCTGCAGCAGTGGCAGAACGCCCTGCTGGCCGGCCAGCGCATGGTGAGCAATTTCCTCTTTGCGAAGGACCGTCTCTACGCCGCGCTGACGCTGCCCGAGGACGAACTGGCCATTTATGACGCCATCGCCGCCAGGCTGAAGCTGCCGCCGCAGCGCACGGACCTGGTGATCATGCTGCAGGCCACGCCTTCCCTGCTGCGCGAGCGCATCGCCCGGCGCGGCGACCCGGCCGAGGCCGGCATCGACGAAAACTACCTGCAACGGCTGACCGATGCCTACGGTGAGCTGTTCCACCGCTACGACGAAGCACCCGTGCTGATCGTGGACACCGCCCACTTCAATCCGGTGGACAACGACGGCGATTTCCGTACACTACTGTCGCGCATCGAAAACATGCGCGGCCGCAAGGCCTTTCTCAATCTCGCTGCGCCCTGACAGGCCCCGCCTGGCAGACATACACAATAACGACAGCAGTTGTTGCCGCGCAGGGGGCCTCCCGGCCCGGCATCCGCGTGCGCGACGCGCCCCGGGTCCGCACCGGCCGCTCCCGGCGCCGCCAACAGCCGTCATAGACGGGCACCGCCATGAGCTACCTCCTCGATCCCTCCCGCAAGACCGTCACGATCCCCAGGCTGCAGGCCATGCGCGCCGCCGACGAAAAGATCGTGATGCTGACCGCCTACGACTCCAGCTTCGCCGCGCTGCTCGACTATTGCGGCGTGGAAGTGATCCTGGTCGGCGACTCGCTCGGCAATGTGATGCAGGGCCAGCAGACCACGCTGCCGGTCACGCTGGAACAGATGGCCTATCACACCGAATGCGTGGCCCGCGGCAACCAGACCGCGCTGGTGATGGCGGACCTGCCGTTCGGCACCTACCCCACGCCGGAAACCGCCTTTACCAGCGCCGTTACGCTGATGAAGGCCGGCGCGCAGATGGTCAAGCTCGAAGGCGGCGACTGGCTCGCGCCCATCGTCAAGTTCCTGGTCGAGCGCAGCATTCCGGTATGCGCGCACATTGGCCTCACGCCGCAGTCGGTCCACGCGCTGGGCGGCTTCAAGGTGCAGGGCAAGACCGGCGAAAGCGCGGCGCAGCTCAAGCGCGACGCGCTCGCGCTGCAGGCCGCCGGCGCGCAGGTGGTGCTGATGGAAGCCGTGCCGGCAACGCTGGCCGGCGAGATCACGCAACTGCTGACGGTCCCCACCATCGGCATCGGCGCTGGCGTGGACTGCTCCGGCCAGGTGCTGGTGCTGCAGGACATGCTCAACGTCTATCCCGGCCGCAAGGCCAAGTTCGTGCGCAACTTCATGGAAGGCCAGACCTCGATCGAGGGCGCCGTACGCGCGTACGTCGCCGCGGTGAAGGACCGCAGCTTCCCGGCCGCCGAGCACACCTTCTCGGCCTGACCGCCGGTGGAGATCGGAACCGCCACCGCCGAAGCCTTCCGCCTGCTCGCCAGCGGCGACGCCGCGCTGTGGTTCATCGTATGGACTTCGCTGATGGTGGCGGTGCTGGGACTGGCGATTGCGACGGCGCCGGCGGTCGGCGCGGCCTGGCTGATCGCCACGCACCGGTTCCCGGGCCGGCGCGCCGTGGTGGTGGTGGCGCAGGCCTTCCTCTCCTTCCCGACCGTGCTGGTCGGGCTGATCCTCTACCTGTTGCTGACGCGACAGGGGCCGCTGGGCAGCTTCGGACTGCTGTTCACGCCTTCGGGCATGGTGCTCGGACAGGCCGTAATCGGCTTCCCGGTAGTGCTGGCGTTTTCGCTGTCCACGCTGCAGGGCGCTGATGCACGCTTGCGCGAAACCGCCTGGGTGCTGGGCGCAGGCCACTGGCGCACCTTCGTCACGGTGATCCGCGAACTGCGTTTCGGGCTGATGGCAGCGGTGGTGGCGGGCTTCGGCCGGGTCATTGCCGAAGTGGGCTCGGCGCTGATGATCGGCGGCAATATCGAAGGCTCGACCCGCACCATCACCACCGCCATCGCCCTCGAAACCAGCAAGGGTGAATTCGCACAGGGCATTGCGCTGGGCATCGTGCTGGTGGCGCTGGCGCTGCTGGTCAACATCGGACTGTCCTGGCTGCAAGGCGCCGGAGGATTCCGCCGATGAACGCCGCATCGTCTCCGGTTCTGACCGTACGCGGACTGGCACGCACCATCGGCGCGCGCCGCCTGTTCGATATCACAGAGCTCGCATTTCCGCGCGCGACGGCCATCGTGCTGACCGGCGTCAACGGCGCGGGCAAATCCACCTTGCTGCGCATGGTGGCCGGGCTGGAGCCGGCGCCCGGCGCCACGGCACACTGGACCGACACACACGGCTCATCTCGCAGTGCACCGCTGGACCCGTTCCCGCTAGAACTGCGCCAGCGCATCGCCTACCTGCACCAGCATCCGTATCTGTTCCGCACCTCGGTACGCGAGAATATCGCCTACGGGCTGCGTGCGCGGGGCCTTCCGCGTCATGAAGTTGCGCGCCGGGTTGGCGAGGCGCTCGGCTGGGCCGGCATCTCGCACGTGCAGGACACCGCGCCGGAGCGCCTGTCAGGCGGCGAAGTCCAGCGCGTGGCGCTGGCGCGCGCCAAGGTGCTGGAGCCGGAACTGTTGCTGCTGGACGAACCCACCTCGAGCCTCGACGGCCACGCGCGCGAGCAGGTCATTGCGCTGGTGCGCGAACTCGCCGACGAAGGCCGGACCGTGGTGATGATCTGCCATGACCGCGACCTGATCAACCTGCCCGGCGTGGTGCGCTGGAAGCTGGGCGACGGCCACCTCGATACGCATCACCGCTAGTCAACGGACAGCTTCAGTTTCGCTGGCATCGCGTCGCGCAGGGCATTGGCCACCACGATCGATTCCGCCCGCGCCAGCATGGCGCGGGTGATGACTGCCTCCGACGCAGGCGTGTCGAACAACGCATCGCCCTCTTCCAGCATCACCGCACGCATCACGCCCGGCAGGATGTCGGCCGAGAGCGGCGGCGTCAGCCAGCGGCCATCCACCTTGACGAAGACGGAGCTGCGCCCGCCTTCGAGCAGCTCGCCGCGCGTGTTGAAGAAGAGGCGGTCGAAGCAGCCATCGCGCTCGGCGGCCTGCCAGCCGGCATCGAAGACCGCGCGTGCGCTGGTCTTGTGGCGGCGCATCGGATCGGCGTCCGCAAGCGGCTCCGCGGCCAGGTCGACCATGACAGGTGATGCGCCGAGCGGCGCCAGTGCTCCGCTGGCGAAGGTCAGTGCTCCCGCCTTGTTCACGCTCATGCGCAGGCGCCACGTGCCCGCGCCAAGGCGCACCGCCTCGGCCTGCACCGCGGCCCTTGCCGCCGCAAGATCAAACGCAAAGCCGAAGGCCGCGGCCGATGCCGCCAGCCGGGACAGATGCCGTTCCGGCCGGAGGCATCTGCCGTCTTCCGCGCGCATGGTTTCGAACAGCGTGAAACCGGGATCGTGGCGCGTCAGGAAGCGGGCCTTCCAGCCGCATTCGGCAAATTCTTCGGCCGCCACGCTGTCATGCACGATGCCGCCGCCCACGCCCATCTCGCCCGCGCGCAGGCCGTCCGCAGCCGGCGCGGCAAGCACCAGCGTGCGGATCGCGACAGACAGAGCAAAGGGACCGATTCCGCTGTCGGCGGCAACCGGTGCATCCAGCCAGCCGATCGCCCCCGTGTAGAGTCCGCGCGGCGCCGCTTCCAGCTCGGCAATGATCTGCATGGTGCGACGCTTGGGCGCGCCGGTGATCGAGCCGCATGGGAACAACGCTGCAAGCAGTTCGGAGAACGCCGTGCCCGCCCTCGCCGTGGCTGTCACGGTGGAAGTCATCTGCAGCACCGCGCCGAAGGGCTGCACCGAAAAGCGCTCCGGCACCGCCACGCTCCCGGGCTGCGCGACGCGTCCGAGGTCATTGCGCAGCAGGTCGACGATCATCACGTTCTCGGCGCGATTCTTGGCATCGGCCGCCAGCGCCGCCGCGGCTTCGGCATCGCGCGCGGGATCGCCGGAGCGTGGCGCGGTGCCCTTCATCGGGCGCGTCAGCAGATGGCCGTGGCCATCATGGCTCACGAACAGCTCGGGCGAAAGCGACAGCACCCATCCGTCACCGGGCAGGCAGGCCAGCGCCGCGAACGGCACGGGTTGGGCGGCACGCAGCGCGGCGAACAAAGCCATGGGATCGCCGAAGGCGGAGAACCGCAGGCGCTGCGTGAAGTTGACCTGGTATGTGTCGCCGGCCTCGATCCACTGATGGATACGGGCAATGCCTTCGTCGAATGCCTCGCGCGAGGTGTCGGAGGCTACGTTCATCATTCCCGCCGGGGATTGGGCCTCGGCCTGTTCCGCCAGCCATGCAGCCACGCCCTGCGTATCCATGCGCCGCAGCTGACGGAACCACAGCAGCCGCAACGCGCCGTCGTGGAACGGCAAGCCGGTTCCCGTGTGGACGGGCGCGCCCACCAGCGGGCCGCCGAATTCGTACGGGGCAAATAGCGTAGCGTGCCAGCCTCGGCGCCAGCCGTCAGCGAGCATGGCATCGATCTGCGCGACATCGCTGCCGACCGCGAAGACGTCTTCGCGTGCGAAGCCGGTATAGAGGCGCGACGCGGCTTGCCCCGCCGGTGCCGTGGCGTCATCGAGAAGGACGAAGACCTCTTCTCCGGCTGGCGGTGTGCTCCCCTCGCCCGCTTGCGGGAGAGGGGCCGGGGGTGAGGGCGGAGGCTGGATGCTTGCTACCACGGGAAAATCTTCAGGAAAGACAGAACTGCGAGCGCGAGGAGGAAACGGCGGGACAACGACGCATTATCGCGCGGCGGAAGAGCGTGAGGTAATTGACTGGGCTGGTAGCGATGGCAGCGCCTGCCTCTCCCCCGGCCCCTCTCCCCCAAGCGGGAGAGGGGAGGAACACACAGTGGGGGCCGGGCAACGTTGTCCACAAAACAAAAAACCGGCCACGCTTTCACATGGCCGGTCTCTGACAACACACCGATTCAGCTGAAGAAGCTCTTCACCTTGTCCAGCCAGGACTGCTCCTGCGGGCTGTGGCGCGAGCCGCCTTCGTGCACCGAGCGGTCGAACTGGCGCAGCATGTCCTTCTGCGCCTCGGTCAGCTTCACGGGCGTCTCCACGTTCACATGCACGTAGAGGTCGCCCGGATAGCCCGAACGCACACCCTTGATGCCCTTGCCGCGCAGGCGGAAGGTCTTGCCGGCCTGCGTGCCTTCCGGTACGGGGAAGCTGGCCTTGCCGCCCAGCGTGGGCACTTCCAGGTCGCCGCCCAGCGCCGCGGTGGCGAAGGAGATCGGCATCTGGCAGTGCAGGTCGTCGCCGTCGCGCTCGAACACGGCATGCGGCTTGATGTGGACTTCCACGTACAGGTCACCGGGGGGGCCGCCGTTGATGCCAGGCTCGCCGTTGCCGGACGAGCGGATGCGCATGCCTTCGTCGATGCCGGCCGGGATCTTCACTTCCAGCGTCTTCTGCGACTTCAGCTTGCCCTGGCCGTGGCACTTGGTGCACGGCTTGGGAATGAACTTGCCGCTGCCGTGGCACTTCGGGCAGGTCTGCTGCATGGTGAAGAAGCCCTGCGACACGCGCACCTGGCCCACGCCGTTACAGGTCGGGCAGGTCTCGACGCTCGAGCCCGGCTCGGCGCCGTTGCCGTGGCAGTGATCGCATTCGTCCCAGTGCGGCACGCGGATCTGCGCCTCGTGGCCGTGCGCGGCCTGCTCCAGCGAGATCTCCATGCTGTAGCGCAGGTCGGCGCCACGGTAGGCCTGCGGGCCGCCGCCACCGCGACGGCCACCGGCCTGCTGGCCGAAGATGTCGCCGAAGATGTCGCCGAACGCCTCGGCAAAGCCGCCGTAACCCTGGCCGCCGCCGAAGCCGCCAGCCATGTTCGGATCCACGCCGGCATGGCCATACTGGTCGTATGCCGCCTTCTTCTCCGAATCGGAAAGCATCTCGTAGGCCTCTTTGACCTCCTTGAATTTTTCCTCGGATTCCTTGTTGTCCGGATTGCGGTCCGGGTGGTACTTCATCGCGAGCTTGCGATAAGCCTTCTTGATCTCGTCGTCGCTCGCGTTCTTGCCTACCCCGAGCACTTCGTAGTAGTCACGTTTTGCCATGGTGGCTCTTACCTGATTGGCCTGGCATGCGCGTCCGGCGCAGGCCTGGCGAATAGCAAAAAAGCCGAGCGAGGCATCCGACCGTGGTTACCCACCTGGTCCGATGTCCGTCGCCCGGCGTCGGGGAGGCGGAGATCACTCTCCGCCGGCCCGATTACTTCTTGTCGTTGACTTCCTTGAATTCGGCGTCCACAACGTTGTCGTCCTGCGGCTGGGCCTGCTGCTGGCCACCGGCCGCACCGGCCGCACCGGCCGCACCGGCCGCGCCGGCTTCGCCGGACTTGGCCTGCATGTCGGCGTAGACCTTCTCGCCCAGCTTCTGGCTGACTTCGGACAGCGCGTTGACCTTGGCGTCGATCTCGGCCTTGTCGCCGCCGCGCGCGGCGTCTTCCAGTTCCTTGATCGCAGCTTCGATCTTTTCCTTCTCGCCGCCTTCCAGCTTGTCGCCGTATTCGGTCAGCGCCTTCTTGGTCGAGTGGATCAGCGCGTCGGCCTGGTTGCGGGCATCGGCCAGCTCGCGGGCCTTCTTGTCTTCCTCGGCGTTGGCCTCGGCGTCCTTCACCATGCGCTGGATCTCATCTTCCGACAGGCCCGAGTTCGCCTTGATGGTGATCCGGTTTTCCTTGCCGGTGGCCTTGTCCTTGGCGCCCACGTGCAGGATGCCGTTGGCGTCGATGTCGAACGAGACTTCGATCTGCGGCATGCCGCGCGGTGCCGGCGCAATGCCTTCGAGGTTGAACTCGCCCAGCAGCTTGTTGCCGGTCGCCATCTCGCGCTCGCCCTGGTACACCTTGATGGTCACTGCCGGCTGGTTGTCGTCAGCCGTCGAGAACACCTGCGCATGCTTGGTCGGGATGGTGGTGTTCTTGGTGATCATCTTGGTCATCACGCCGCCCAGGGTTTCAATACCCAGCGACAGCGGCGTCACGTCCAGCAGCAGCACGTCGGTACGGTCGCCCGACAGGACCGAGCCCTGGATCGCGGCACCCACGGCCACGGCTTCGTCCGGGTTCACGTCCTTGCGCGCTTCCTTGCCGAAGAACTCCTTGACCTGTTCCTGCACCTTGGGCATGCGGGTCATGCCGCCGACCAGGATCACGTCGTCGATGTCGCTCACCTTGACGCCCGCATCCTTGATGGCGATGCGGCACGGTTCGATGGTGCGCGTGATCAGCTCTTCCACCAGGGATTCGAGCTTGGCACGGGTCATCTTCAGGTTCAGGTGCTTCGGACCCGAGGCATCGGCCGTGATGTACGGCAGGTTGATCTCGGTCTGCTGCGAGCTCGACAGCTCGATCTTGGCCTTTTCAGCGGCTTCCTTCAGGCGCTGCAGCGCGAGCACGTCCTTGGACAGGTCGACGCCCTGGTCCTTCTTGAACTCGCTGATGATGTAGTCGATGATGCGCTGGTCGAAGTCTTCGCCGCCCAGGAACGTATCGCCGTTGGTCGACAGCACTTCGAATTGCTTCTCGCCGTCCACGTCCGCGATCTCGATGATCGAGATATCGAAGGTACCGCCGCCGAGGTCATACACGGCGATCTTGCGGTCGCCCTTCTCGTTCTTGTCCATGCCGAACGCCAGCGCGGCCGCGGTCGGCTCGTTGATGATGCGCTTGACGTCCAGGCCGGCGATGCGGCCGGCATCCTTGGTGGCCTGGCGCTGCGAGTCGTTGAAGTACGCCGGCACGGTGATCACGGCTTCGGTCACCGGCTCGCCGAGATAGTCCTCGGCCGTCTTCTTCATCTTGCGCAGCACTTCGGCGGAAACCTGCGGCGGCGCCAGCTTCTGGTCGCGCACCGACACCCATGCGTCGCCGTTGTCGGCCTTGACGATGGAGTACGGCATCAGGCCGATGTCCTTCTGGACTTCCTTCTCTTCGAACTTGCGGCCGATCAGGCGCTTCACCGCGTACAGGGTGTTGCGCGGGTTCGTGACGGCCTGGCGCTTGGCGGGTGCCCCGACCAGGATCTCGCCGTCTTCCATGTAGGCGATGATCGACGGGGTGGTGCGGGCGCCTTCGGAATTTTCGATGACCTTGGGGGTGTTGCCCTCCAGGATCGAGACGCAGCTATTGGTGGTACCGAGGTCGATACCGATGATCTTACCCATTATTCTCTCCTCTTGAGCCTCGCTATCCGCGCGGCTGCAATTCAACCTGATGGCGAAATGTGGCCGTCCGAGGGCTTTTCAAGGGCGGAAGCGGCAATTCCGAGTAATTTTCTCGGCTAATCCTTTCGGACAACGGCAGCCGGACGCTGGCCTTGAGCCGCTAGCTTCCCCCCGTACGTCGAAACCCGTCAAATGACGGATTTTCATCACTTTTCAGCGGACTTCCGCTCGCGCTGCCAAAGCACGTCGCTGCCGCCCGCGGCACGGTTCAATACCCGCGCCAAAACGAACATCAGGTCGGACAGTCGGTTCAGGTACTGGCGCGGCGCCTCGTTGAGCGCTTCGGCGGCGCCAAGGGCCACCAGCGCCCGTTCGGCGCGCCGGCAGACGGTGCGGCAGATGTGAGCCTGCGCGGCGGCGCGGCTGCCGCCGGGGAGGATGAATTCGGCCAGCCGGGGCAGGTTGGCGTTGTAGCCGGCCAGCCAGGTGTCGAGCTGGGCCACCTGCTCTGCCTTGAGCAGGGTGTAGCCCGGGATGGACAATTCGCCACCCAGATCGAACAGGTCGTGCTGGACGTGCAGCAGCGCGGCGCGCACGTCCTCGGGCAGCGATTCGGTCAGCAGCACGCCGACGTGGCAGTTCAGCTCGTCCACGTCGCCGATGGCGGCAATGCGCAGGCTGTCCTTGCCGGTGCGGCTGCCGTCGCCGAGGCCGGTGGTGCCGGCGTCGCCGGTGCGGGTGGCAATCTTGGACAGGCGGTGGCCCATGCCGGTCTCCTCCGAAGAAACAATGTGGCCATGGCGCTGCCGCCGAAGTGCGGGGCCATGGAAATGGCGAATTATGGCGCGCTTTGCCGCCCGCCGGTACGCTGCCGGCCCGTGCCGAAGGCGGGTATCGCCGCTCACGGGGGTGCATCAGGCGCCGCGCGGCGTAAAATGGCTGCATTCGTCAAACTGACAACCGGGTCGCGCTCCCGCCCGCCGGCACCCGCCGCTCACTCGCGGAGGGCTCCACGCCGCCAGGCCGACCCGACGGAGACCCGCATGAACCACCCCACGCCCCACGCCGCGCTGGCACGCCGCCCGCTTCCGCCTGCCGTGCGCGAAGCCCTTGAAGCCCGCTTCGGCGATCGGTTCACCACCTCGGCAGGCGTGTGCGAGCACCATGGCCGCGACGAGTCTCCGTTCCCGCCGGAACTGCCCGATGGCGTGGTATTCGCGCACAGCACCGAGGAAGTCGCCGAGGTAGCGAGGCTGTGCAACCAGCATGGCGTGCCGCTGATTCCCTACGGCGCCGGCTCGTCGCTCGAAGGCCACCTGCTCGCCGTGGCCGGCGGCATCAGCCTCGACCTGTCGCAGATGAACAAGGTCCTGTCGGTGCAGCCCGAGGACCTGACCGTGACGGTCCAGACCGGCGTGTTGCGCAAGCAGCTCAACCAGGAGATCAAGGACACCGGCCTGTTCTTCCCGATCGATCCCGGCGCGGATGCCTCGCTGGGCGGCATGTGCGCCACGCGCGCGTCGGGGACCAACGCGGTGCGCTACGGCACCATGCGCGAGAACGTGCTGGCGCTGACCGTGGTGACGGCCGACGGCCGCATCATCCGCACCGGCACCCATGCCCGCAAGTCTTCGGCCGGCTATGACCTCACCCGTCTTTTTGTCGGCAGCGAAGGCACGCTCGGCATCATCACCGAGGTGACAGTGCGCCTGTATCCGCAGCCGGAAGCCATCTCCGCCGCAGTCTGCGCCTTCCCCAGCATGGGCAGCGCCGTGCAAGCGGTGATCGAAACCATCCAGCTCGGGGTGCCCGTTGCGCGCGTGGAGTTTGTCGACGCGCTGGCAATCCGCGCGATCAACCGCCACGACAACCTGACGTTGCCGGAAACGCCGCACCTGTTCTTCGAATTCCACGGCACCGAGGCCGGCGTGCGCGAGCAGGCCGAGACCGTGCAGCAGATCACCGCCGAGCACGGCGGCCAGGGCTTCGAATGGGCCACGCGCCCGGAAGACCGCAGCCGGCTGTGGAACGCGCGCCATACCGCGTACTTCGCCATGCTGCAACTCAAACCGGGCTGCAAGTCGGTGACCACCGATGTGTGCGTGCCGATCTCGCGCCTGGCCGACTGCGTCACCGAGACCGAGAAGGACCTGAACGCGTCGTCGCTGCCCTGCCCCATCGTCGGCCATGTCGGCGACGGCAACTTTCACGTGGCGATCCTGGTCGACCCGGACAAGCCCGAGGAAATGGCCGAGGCGGAGGTCATCAACCGTCGCATCGTCGAGCGCGCGCTGGCCATGGGCGGCACCTGCACCGGCGAGCACGGCGTGGGCCTGCACAAGATGGGCTTCCTGGTGCAGGAGCATGGCGAGGACGCGCTGGACCTGATGCGCGTCATCAAGGATGCGCTGGATCCCAACCACATCCTGAACCCGGGCAAGATCTTCAGCGCCACGCGCGGCCCCGCACAGTAAGCGGCGCTCGGGATGGCCTCCATGTTCAACCGCGTTCCGCCGCTGCACCTGCTGATCGCGTTCGAAGCTGCCGCGCGCCTTGGCAGCTTTGCGCGCGCGGCCGAAGAGCTGTCAGTTACGCCCAGCGCGGTCTCGCACCGTATCAAGAACCTCGAGGAGCTGTGGGGCGAAGACCTGTTCGTGCGCTCCAACGCCGCTCTGCGCCTGACCGCGGCCGGCACGCGCTACCTGCGCAACGTGCAGGATGCGCTCAAGTCGCTCAACGAACTGGCGCGGCCCGAGTACAACAAGCTGCGCACGCGGCTGCGGGTGGCGATCCCGCCAACCTTCGGCCGCCAGCACCTGGTGCCGCGCCTGCCAGAGTTCGGCACGCTATACCCGCATATCGACCTTGAGCTGCACCTGGCCATTCCGTTCCTGGACGTGAAGGCCGAAGACACCGATGTGGAGATCCGCTACGGCACGGGGCGCTATCCCGACCTGAAGACCACCAAGCTCCTCGTCGAGCCAGTGTTCCCTGCCTGCGGGCGCGAGTACTACGAGCGCGTTAACGGCCGGGCCGTCACCAAGCCCGAGCATCTGCACAACCTGGTCCTGCTGCGCAGCCCGCTCGAACCCTGGAAGCCATGGTTCGAGACCGCCGGCCTGGACTGGCCCGAGCCACAGACGGGGCCGCAGTTCAATGATATCGGCCTGATGCTGGAAGCCATCGCCTCCAACCAGGGCGTGGCGCTGGTGCGCCAGCGCATGGCCCGGCACTGGCTGTCGCTGGGCCAGATGGTGCGCCTGCTTGACGTGGAGTCGGTCTCGCCGCACGGCTATTACATCGTCGAACGGGAACAGGCACCGCTCAAGCCGGAAGCGCGCTATTTCGTTGACTGGCTGCTGAGCCTGGACTGGTAGCCCTGCACACACTATCCGCCATGCAGATCCGACTGCTCACTCCCGCCGATGCCGCCGCCTTCAAGGACCTGCGCCTGGCCGGGCTGCTGGAAGCGCCGGAAGCCTTCGCTTCCAGCCTCGAAGAAGAACGCGACCTGCCGCCGGAAACCGTGGCCGCGAGGCTGGCGGCCACCGCGGACAAGTCGGTCTTCGGCGCGTTCGATGGGGCGGCGCTGGTTGGCGTGGTCGGGTTGATGCGCGAGGAGAAGGCAAAGCATCGGCACAAGGCCTTCATCTATGGCATGTACGTGGCGCCCGGATACCGCGACCGCAAGCTTGGCCGGCAGATGATGGAACGCGCGATGAAGCTGGCCGCCACCATGCCGGGCGTGCGCCAGGTAACGCTATGCGTCAACGCCGCGAACCCCGGCGCGATCCGCCTGTATGAGTCCCTCGGCTTTGTCCGCTTCGGGCTGGAGCCCGACGCGCTGTACGTGGCACCGCACTTTTACGACAAGCTCGACATGGTGTGCCGGCTACCTGCCGCCGCCGACGCCCCGGCAAGCTGAGGGCGGCATTACCGGCACCGGCAGGCGGTGCTACTCTCGTCATGATGAGGATTTTTGATCGGCCTGGCATGCCGAATTCACGTACGCGGGAGCGCTGGCGGCGACATGCCTGCGCTATAGTCACCCGTCCCGCCCGGCCGCACGGCACAACGCCGCCAGGGCCACCTCAGGAGTTGCCATGAATGCCCCGCACGATGCCCCGAAGATCGCCAGCGACAGCGCCGGCATTGCCGACGGCCGCCGCAGCGCGCTGCTCGCCGGACTGGCGCAGATCCTGCCGGACGCAGCTCTGCTGTGGAAACCCGAGGACACCGTTCCCTACGAATGCGACGGCCTGGCCGCCTACCGGCAAGTGCCGATGGCCGTGGCGCTGCCGGACACCGAGGAACAGGTCTGCGCAATCCTGCGCCTGTGCCACAAGCTGGGCGTCCCGGTCGTGCCGCGCGGCGCCGGCACCAGCCTGTCCGGCGGCGCGATGCCGATCGCCGAAGGACTGGTGCTGTCGCTGGCCAAGTTCAAGCGCATCCTGAGCGTGGATCCGCGCTCGCGCACCGCGGTGGTCCAGCCGGGCGTGCGCAACCTGGCGATCTCCGATGCCGCCGCACCATACAACCTCTACTACGCACCGGACCCCTCTTCGCAGATCGCCTGCACCATCGGCGGCAATGTCAGCGAGAATTCCGGCGGCGTGCACTGCCTGAAATACGGCCTGACCGTGCACAACGTGCTGCGCGTGCGTGCCGTGACGATGGAAGGCGAAGTCGTCGTGTTCGGCTCCGAAGCGCCCGACGCCCCGGGCCTGGACCTGCTGGCCGTGCTGATCGGTTCCGAGGGCATGCTGGCGGTTGTGACCGAGGTCACCGTCAAGCTGATTCCCAAGCCGCAGCTGGCGCAGGTGATCATGGCCTGCTTCGACGATGTCGAGAAAGGCGGCAACGCGGTGGCGGACGTGATCGCCGCCGGCATCATCCCGGCTGGGCTGGAGATGATGGACAAGCCGGCCACGGCCGCGGTGGAGGAATTCGTGCACGCCGGCTACGACCTGGATGCCGCCGCCATCCTGCTGTGCGAGTCCGACGGCACCCCGGAAGAGGTGGCGGAGGAAATCGAACGCATGAGCGCGGTGCTGACGGCGTCCGGCTGCACGCGCATCGTGGTGTCGCAGAACGAAGCCGAGCGGCTGCGCTTCTGGAGCGGGCGCAAGAACGCCTTCCCCGCCGCCGGCCGCATCTCGCCGGACTATTACTGCATGGACGGCACCATCCCGCGCAAGCACATCGGCACGCTGCTCAAGCGCATCGAGGAAATGGAGCGCAAGTACGCCCTGCGCTGCATCAACGTGTTCCATGCCGGCGACGGCAATATGCACCCGCTGATCCTGTTCGATGGCGCGGACCAGGACGAATGGCACCGCGCCGAGCTGTTCGGCGCCGACATCCTGGAAGCCTGCGTGGAACTGGGCGGCACCGTCACCGGCGAGCATGGCGTGGGCGTGGAGAAGCTCAATTCGATGTGCGTGCAGTTCTCGCCTTCGGAACGCGACATGTTCTTCAGCGTGAAGGCGGCCTTCGACCCGGCGCGCCTGCTTAACCCGGACAAGGCCATTCCCACCCTCGCGCGCTGCGCCGAGTACGGCAAGATGCACGTGAAGAAGGGCCTGCTCCCTCATCCCGACCTGCCGCGCTTCTGAAGCCGGCGCCCATTGCAGATGCCGCACCGCAGCCAGAAGCAGCAGACCGAATTCACCCGCCAGCGCCTGGGCCGCCCGGAATCGGGCTGGCGCCAGCGCTGGTACACCATCATCTTCGAAGCCGACACGCGCGACGGCAGGCTGTTCGACGTTGCGCTGCTGATCGCCATCGTGGCGAGCGTGCTGGTGGTGATGCTGGACAGCCTGCCCGCGGTGCACGACCGGCTCGGCACGCTGTTCACGGTGCTGGAATGGATGTTCACACTGTTCTTCACCGCCGAGTATGCGATGCGCATCCTGGTGGTGCGGCGGCCATGGCGCTACGTGTTCAGCTTCTACGGCGTGATCGACTTCATCTCGATCATGCCGACGTGGCTCGCCTTCTTCCTGCCCGAGCTGGCGTTCCTGATCGACGTCCGGCTGCTGCGGCTGCTGCGCGTGTTCCGGATCCTCAAGCTCACGGTGTACTTCGAGGAAGCCGAGATCCTCTATCGCGCGCTGGCCAACAGCCGCCGCAAGATCTTCGTGTTCCTGGGCACGGTGTTCATCATCACCGTGATCCTCGGCACGGTGATGTACGTGGTGGAAGGCCCGCAGCACGGCTTTACTAGCATCCCCGTCAGCATGTACTGGGCGGTCGTTACGCTTACCACCACGGGCTTCGGCGACATGGTGCCCAAGACGCCCCTGGGGCAGTTCATCACTTCACTGACCATCCTGCTGGGCTACGGCATCATTGCCTTCCCTACCGGCATCGTCGGCGCCGAGCTGGCGGCCAGTATCATGAAGCGGCCGTTGACCACGCGCACCTGCACGCATTGCCTGACCGAGGGCCACGAACCCGACGCGCAGTACTGCAAGCACTGCGGCAGCCATCTGCCGGCATACCAGAACGATCGTCCGGAGGTGCCGGGCGGCGCGGCCGGCAGCAGCCGGAAAGACGCCTGAGCGACCAACGAGAACCCATACCCGGACCCACATGCAAGCCATCCTCGACTCCTTCAGCGATGCCGTCCGGCATGCCACGGATACCCACACAGCACTGCGCCTGCGCGGTGGCGGCAGCAAGGACTTCTATGGCCAGGCCCTGGAGGGCCAGGTGCTGGACACCCGTGCCTATCGCGGCATCGTCGAATACGATCCGGCCGAGCTGGTCATCACGGCGCGCTGCGGCACGCCGCTGGCGGAGATCGAAGCCACGCTGGCGGAAAAGCGCCAGATCCTGGCCTTCGAGCCGCCGCACTTCGCCGCGCCTGGACAGGCCAGCGCCGCCACCATCGGCGGAGCCGTGGCAGCGGGCCTGTCGGGGCCGCGCCGGCAGTCGGTCGGCGCGCTGCGTGACTTCGTCCTGGGCGCGCAGCTGATGGACGGCCGCGGCGAGGTGATGAACTTCGGCGGCCAGGTGATGAAGAACGTGGCCGGTTATGACGTGTCGCGTCTGCTGGCGGGTTCGCTCGGCACGCTGGGCCTGATCCTGGAGGTATCGCTGAAGGTGCTGCCCGCGCCCTTCGACGACGCCACGCTGCGCTTTGCCATGACGCAGGCGGAAGCCATCGACCGCCTCAACCAGTGGGGCGGCCAGCCGCTACCGATCGCGGCCTCCGCGTGGCATGACGGCGTGCTGCATGTGCGGCTCTCCGGTGCAGCCGCCGCGGTGCGTGCCGCGCGTGAAAAGCTCGGCGGCGAGCCGTTCGATCAAGCGGAAGCGATTGCGCTGTGGCAATCGCTGCGCGAGCAGGCGCATCCCTTCTTTGCGCCCGCGCTCGGTGGCCGCGCGCTGTGGCGTCTTGCCATGCCGCCCACGGCCGCGCCGCTCGACCTGCCCGGCGCCCAGCTGATCGAATGGGGCGGCGGCCAGCGCTGGTGGCTGCCTGACGACAGCACCGACGCCGGCACGGTACGCGCCGTGGCGCAGGCTGCCGGCGGCCACGCCACGCTGTTCCGCAACGGCGACAAGTCTGTGGGCGTGTTCACGCCGCTGTCGTCGCCGCTGGCTGCGATCCATACCCGGCTGAAGGCGTCGTTCGACCCGGCGGGCATCTTCAACCCGCGGCGCATGTATCCCGGCCTCTAGACCAGGTTCAGCATCCGTTCAACGCCCAGGCAACCCCACCCCACATCATGCAAACGACCCTGGCCGATTTTCTGCGCAACACCCCCGAAGGCGAGGAAGCCAAGTCCATCGTCGGCAAGTGCGTGCATTGCGGCTTCTGTACCGCCACCTGCCCCACTTACCAGCTGATCGGTGATGAACTGGATGGCCCGCGCGGGCGCATCTACCTGATGAAGCAGGTGCTGGAAGGCAATGCGATCACCGAAAGCACGCGGCTGCACCTGGACCGCTGCCTGACCTGCCGCAACTGCGAATCGACCTGCCCGTCGGGCGTGCGATACGGCCGCCTGGTGGATATCGGCCGCCAGATCGTGGACGACCGCCTGGAAGCCGAGGGCATCCGCCGCCCGGCGCGCGAGCGCATCGCGCGCTGGGTGCTGCGCGAAGGGCTGACGCGGCCTGCCCTGTTCGGCCCGGCGCTGAAGTTCGGGCAGATGGTACGGCCGATGTTGCCCGGAACATTGCGCAACAAGGTGCCGGCACTGAACCATACGTCCGAGCCCGGCACGTGGCCGCGCAATGTACACGCGCGCAAGATGTTGTTGCTCGACGGTTGCGTGCAGCCATCGATGTCGCCCAACATCAATGCCGCAACCGCGCGTGTGTTCGACCGCGTCGGCGTCCAACTCATCGTGGCGCGCGAGGCCGGCTGCTGCGGCGCCATCCGCTTTCACACCGGCGACCACCACGGCGGTCTCGACAATATGCGCCGCAATATCGATGCATGGTGGCCGCATATCGAAGCCGGCGCGGAAGCCATCGTGATGACGGCATCCGGTTGCGGCGCGCTGGTGAAGGACTACGGCCATTTGTTGCGCGACGATCCGAAGTACGCCGAACGTGCGCGCCGCGTGTCGGCGCTCACGCGCGACCTGTCGGAGATCCTGCCCGACTTTGCCGGCGACCTGCACGCACAGGCCGGGGCGGTGCCGCGCGACAACCGGCGCGTGGCCTGGCACCCGCCCTGCACGCTGCAGCACGGCCAGCAGATCCGCGGCAAAGTGGAAGCGCTCTTGACCGGCCTCGGCGTGGAGGTCAAACTCTGCGCTGACAGCCACCTGTGCTGCGGCTCGGCGGGCACGTATTCGGTGCTGCAGCCGGAACTGGCCTACCGCCTGCGCGACGACAAGCTCGCCAACCTGCAGGCCACGCAGCCCGAAGCCATCGTGTCGGCCAATATCGGCTGCATCACCCATCTGCAGAGCGGCACCGAAACGCCGGTGATGCACTGGATCGAGCTGGTGGACCGCATGCTCGGCTGAAGCGCGTAGCATGGGGCGGCTCGGCGTGCCTCCGCACGGCTGCGCATGATATCCAGACAAAGAACGCCCCATGCTCCAGACTTTTGCCATCCTCCTGGTTTTCCAATCCGTCGGCGAGGTGATCAGCTACGCGCTGCACCTGCCCGTGCCCGGCCCCGTGCTGGGCATGATCCTGCTGTTCGGCTGGCTCGTCTTTGACGACCGCCTGCTGCCCATCATCCAGGGCACCACCACCGAACTGCTCAAGCATCTTTCGCTGCTGTTCGTGCCGGCCGGCGTCGGCATCATGGTCCACGCCAACCGCATCGAAGGCGAGTGGATGCCGATCCTGATCTCGCTGGTGATCTCCACCTGGCTGGCGATCGCCACCACCGCCGTGGTCACGCGAATGCTGATGCGCAAGCCGTCCGAGCCCTCGGCGCAGCCTGCCGACACGGCCATCAAGGGAGACCAGGCATGATGACGCCCCGCCTCAACGAGATCTGGGTCTATCTGGCCGCCAGCCCGCTGGTGGGGCTGACGGCAACGCTGCTGGCGTACGTCTTCGCGTTCCGAATCTACGAGCGCTCGCGTTTCTCGCCGCTGGCCAATCCGGTGATGATCGCGGTGGCTTTGCTGGTCACGGTGCTGACCGTCACCGGCACGCCGTATAAGACCTACTTCGACGGCGCGCAGTTCGTGCACTTCCTGCTCGGCCCCGCCACGGTGGCGCTGGCCGTGCCGCTCTACCTGCAACTGCCCAAGCTGCGCACGCATGTGCTGCCGCTGCTGATCGGGCTGGTAGCGGGCTCGGTGGTGGCGGTGGTGTCGGCGGTCGGCATCGCGTACCTGCTGGGCGCGTCGCCGGAAACGGTGCGCTCGCTCGCGCCAAAGTCGGTCACCATCCCGATCGCGATGGGCGTGGCGGAGAAGATCGGCGGGCTGCCCTCGCTCACGGCCGTGCTGGTGATGGCCACCGGCATCATCGGCGCCATCAGCGCGACCAGCGTGCTGAACCTGCTGCGCATTCGCGACTACAGCGTGCGCGGCTTTGCCACCGGTGTGGCCGCGCACGGCATCGGCACCGCGCGCGCGTTCCAGGTGAACCAGGAGGCTGGCGCGTTCGCCGCGCTGGGCATGGGCCTGAATGGCGTGCTGACGGCCATCATGGTGCCCGTGCTGGCCGCCTGGATGCCACACTGACAGCCTCCTGACAGTACGCTGTCAGCAGCCCCCGCTCATGATGCGATCTCCCATCCCTGTGACCGAGGAGTCCATCATGAGCAACCGCCTGATCAACTGGCTCGAAATTCCCGTCGTCGACATGAACCGTGCCGTGCACTTTTACGAGCAGGTATTCCAGACCCAACTCAAGCGCGAGACCATGAGCCAGATCGACATGGCCGTCTTTCCGCATCCGGACCCGGGTGGCGCGCTGGTGGCCGGCGAGGGCTATCGCCCCAGCAACTACTACGGGCCGGTGCCGTACCTGCACGCGCCGGCGCTCGATGCCCTGCTGGCGCGCGCCACCCAGGCCGGCGGCAAGACCGTGTTCGGCCCGCTGCAGTTGCCGGGCGACATCGGCCGCATCGCGCATATCACCGACAGCGAAGGCAACCGCATCGGGCTGCACGAGCCGATCGCCGGCTGACCGGAACGCCTGTGAGCCGCCGCGCCGACCGCCTCTTCCAGATCGTCCAGGTCCTGCGCGGGCGCCGCCTGACCACGGCGGCGCTGCTGGCGCAGCGGCTCGGCGTGTCGGAACGCACGGTCTACCGTGACATCCAGGCGCTCTCGCTGTCAGGCGTGCCGGTCGAAGGCGAGGCCGGCATCGGCTACCGGCTGCGTGCCGATTTCGATGTCCCGCCGCTGATGTTCACCGCACTGGAAGTTGAAGCCCTGGTGGCCGGCCTGCGCCTGCTGAAGGCCTGGGGCGGCGGCAACCTGGCAGCCGCTGCCGATCCCGCGCTGGAAAAGCTGATGGCCGCGCTGCCGCCGCCGCGCCGCCTGGCGGCGCAGCAGAGCCGCGTGTTCGCGCCCGAGTATGTCAACCAGGCGCAG
Source organism: Cupriavidus sp. IDO (assembly GCF_000812465.1). Classification (GTDB taxonomy): domain Bacteria; phylum Pseudomonadota; class Gammaproteobacteria; order Burkholderiales; family Burkholderiaceae; genus Cupriavidus. Next base: position 143,782 of record NZ_JWMA01000018.1, read on the forward strand.
GTGCGCGAGGCTTTCGACGTCGTGCACGGCGCACTGAACGCGCAGCAGCTGCTATTGCTCGACTACTGCGACGCGCAGCAGCGCGTGACCGAGCGCGTGGTGCAGCCGCTGGGGCTCTTCTTCTGGGGCAACGCGTGGCTGCTGGCGGCGTGGTGCACGACCCGCACCGACTACCGCAGCTTCCGGCTGGACCGGTGCCGCGCGATCCGGATGCTGGACGACCACTTCCACGAAACGCCGGACCGCTCGCTCAATGGCTTCCTGCGCGCAGTGCGGGCCAGTGGTGCGGGTTAGGCCGAAGGGTCAGCCAGCAGCGTCTCGATATCGCCGCGGATCTCTTCCGGCTTGGTCATCGGCGCGTAGCGCTTGTAGATGGTGCCGTCACGGCGCAGCAGGAATTTTGTGAAATTCCATTTGATCGCCTGCGTGCCGAGCACGCCGCGCTTCTCGCTGGTCAGCCACTGGTAGAGCGGGTGCGCTTCCGGACCGTTCACGTCGATCTTGGCGAACATCGGGAACGTCACGGAAAAGCGCGACTCGCAGAACTGGCCGATCTGCTGCGCATCGCCCGGCTCCTGCTTGCCGAACTGGTTGCACGGAAAGCCCAGCACCTCCATCCCCTTCCCGGAATATTCATCCTGCAGCTTCTGCAAGCCCGCGTACTGCGGCGTGAATCCGCACTCGCTGGCGGTGTTGACGATGAGCAGCACCTTGCCCTGGAATTTCGACAGCGGCACCGGCTGGCCGGCAAGGGAACTGGCTTCGAACTGATAGACGTTACTCATGGCGGACTCCTCTGTGTGAATGAAGCATACCGCCGCGGGGCCGGGCGCGCACGACGTCAGATGACATTGAGATGCTCGGTGCCGGCACCAAGATCGGTGTCCTTGGAGCTGGCGCTGTGCAGCTTGATCATCAGCCGCAGGTCATTGAGCGAATCGGCATTGCGCAGCGCGTCCTCATAGGTGATCTTGCCGGCCTCGTAGAGATCGAACAGTGCCTGGTCGAACGAGATCATGCCCTGCTCGCGCGACTTCTTGATCACCTCCTTGAGCTCGTGGATCTCGCCCCTGAAGATGAGGTCTGCCACCAGCGGCGTGCCGATCATGATTTCCACCGCCGGCACGCGGCCCTTGCGACCGGCGCGCGGCAGCAGGCGCTGCGAGATCATCGCCTTCAGGTTGAGCGACAGGTCGATCAGCAACTGCTGGCGCTTCTCCTCGGGGAAGAAGTTGACGATGCGGTCGATGGCCTGGTTGGCATTGTTGGCGTGCAGCGTGGCCAGGCACAGGTGGCCGGTTTCCGCGTACTGCATCGCGTATTCCATCGTTTCGCGGTCACGGATTTCGCCGATCAGGATTACGTCCGGCGCCTGACGCAGCGTGTTCTTCAGCGCGATGTGCCAGGACTCGGTATCGATGCCGACCTCGCGCTGCGTAACGATGCAGTTCTGGTGGGCATGCACATATTCGATCGGGTCCTCGATGGTGATGATGTGGCCGTACGAGTGCGCATTGCGATGATCCAGCATCGCGGCCAGCGAGGTCGACTTGCCCGAGCCCGTCGCGCCGGTCACGATCACCAGGCCGCGCTTGGACATCACGATCTCGTGCAGCGATTCCGGCAGATCAAGATCGGCCACCGACGGGATCTGCGTGTTGATGGTCCGCACCACCATCCCTGCCTTGCCCTGCTGGATGAAGGCCGAGACGCGGAAGCGCCCGGCCTTGGGCGCAGTGATCGCAAAGTTGCATTCGCGGCTGACGTCGAATTCGCTCGCCTGCCGCTCGTTCATGATCGAGCGCACCAGGCCGAGTGCCTGGGTCGGGTTGAGCGGCTGCTGCGAAACCGGCGTGATCTTGCCGTCGACCTTGATGGCGGGCGGAAAGTCCGAGGTGATGAACAGGTCCGAGCCGCGGTTGCTCACCATGAGCTCCAGCAGGTCGTTGATGTACTTGGCGGCGGAATCGCGATCGAGCATGGCGGTGTCCTGCAGGAATGCGGCCGCTGCGCGGTGGCAGCGGCCAGAAGGCTTGGCGGCGTTGGCGCGAGCCTCAGCCCATGAACGCGTCCGGATTTTTGGCGATCGCGCGCGCGTCGTTGTAGCTGATCATGCTGCGCTTGATCAGGTCCGACAGGCACTGGTCCAGCGTCTGCATGCCCAGTCCGCTGCTGGTCTGCATCATCGAGTACATCTGTGCGATCTTGTTTTCGCGAATCAGGTGGCGGATGGCCGGCGTGGCGATCATGATCTCGTGCGCCGCGGTACGGCCGTTGCCGTCGCGGGTCTTGAGCAGCGTCTGCGAGATGACCGCCTCGAGCGATTCGGACAACATGGTGCGCACCATGTCCTTCTCTTCGGGCGGAAACACGTCGACCACACGGTCGATGGTCTTAGCCGCGGAACTGGTGTGCAGCGTGCCGAAGACCAGGTGGCCGGTTTCCGCCGCGGTCAGCGCCAGGCGGATGGTTTCCAGGTCGCGCAGTTCGCCCACCAGGATCACGTCCGGGTCTTCACGCAGCGCGGAGCGCAGCGCGTTGGCAAACGAATGCGTGTGCGGCCCCAGTTCGCGCTGGTTGATCAGGCTCTTCTTGGAGTTGTGGACAAATTCGATCGGGTCTTCCACCGTCAGGATGTGACCCATGTCGTTTTCATTGCGATGGTCGACCATCGCCGCCAGCGTGGTGGACTTGCCGGAACCAGTCGGGCCGGTCACCAGCACGAGGCCGCGCGGCTTCATGCACAGATCGCCGAACACCGCCGGTGCGCGCAGGTCTTCCAGCGTCAGCACCTTGGACGGAATCGTACGGAATACCGCGGCGGCGCCGCGCTGCGTGTTATAGGCGTTGACTCGGAAACGCGACAGCCCCGAGATCTCGAACGAGAAATCGATTTCGAGCCGTTCTTCGTAGGTCTTGCGCTGGGAGTCGCTCATGATGTCGTACACCATGGCGTGGACATCCTTGTGCCCCATCGGCGCGATATTGATACGGCGCATGTCGCCGTGAATACGCACCATCGGCGGCATGTCCGACGATAGATGAAGATCGGACGCCTTGTTCTTGACGGCGAAAGACAATAGCTGTGCGATGTCCATCTATAATGACCCCACCCTGATAATTGTTAGTACTTTTCGTACTTCTTCTGTATGTCCGCCGGATTATGTCTGTAATCGCCGCCAACTTGCAAGCCGTTCACCGGAGCATCGCGGCGGCCGCACAACAGGCCGGAAGACAGCCCCTGGACGTGGCCCTGCTGGCCGTTGCCAAGACCGTTCCGCCCACCGTGGTGCGGACCGCATTCGACGCCGGACAACGCGCTTTTGGCGAGAACTACGTGCAGGAAGGCGTGGACAAGATCGTCGCGCTGGCCGACCTGCGCAGCCAGCTCGAGTGGCACTTCATCGGACCGCTGCAAAGCAACAAGACCCGGCTCGTGGCGGAGCATTTCGACTGGGTGCACGCCCTCGACCGCTTCAAGATCGCCGAACGGCTGTCGGCTCAGCGCCCGGCCGGCATGGCACCGCTGCAGGTCTGCATCCAGGTCAATATCAGCGGCGAGGCCAGCAAGAGCGGCGTGCCGCCCGCGCAGGCGCTGGAACTGGCGCGCGCGGTGGCGGGCCTGCCCGGCCTGCGGCTGCGCGGGCTGATGGCGATTCCCGAACCCGCCAGCGCCCCGGCGGCGCAGCGGCGCCCGTTTGCCGCCATGCGCGAACTGCTGGCGGCACTGCGCGAAGCCGGCCTCGACGTGGATACCCTGTCGATGGGCATGACGGCCGACATGGAGGCCGCCATTGCGGAAGGCGCCACCATCGTGCGGATCGGCACGGCCATCTTCGGCGCACGCGCCTGACGGCGTCCGCCCCCCCTTTCAGAGACTACCTCCAGAGACGGATATGCTCGATACCCTGACTTTCGGCTTCCTTGGCGGCGGCAATATGGCCACTGCCCTGATCGGCGGCCTGATCGCGCGCGGCGTGCCCGCCGGCTCGATCCGCGTCGTCGACCCCTTCCCCGAAGCGCAGCAGCGGCTGGCACGCGACCTGGGCGTACACGCCAGCGGCGCCGCCGACGCAGCGTTCGGCGCCAGCGACGTGCTGGTGCTGGCGATCAAGCCGCAGCAGTTCCGCGAGGCGGCTGCGCAACTGCTCCCGCACCTGCCCGCCACGGGCAAGGGCAACCTGGTCATCAGCGTGGCGGCCGGCATCCGGCTGCAGGACATGCAGCGCTGGCTGGGCGGACGCACCCGTCTGGTGCGCGCGATGCCGAACACGCCGGCGCTCGCCGGCATGGGCATGACCGGGCTGACCTCGCCGGCAGCACTGTCGGCGGAAGACCGCGCCATCGCGACGGCCGTGGCCGAAGCCGTGGGAAAGTGCCTGTGGGTGGATGGCGATGACCAGATCGACGCTGTCACCGCCATTTCCGGCAGTGGCCCGGCCTATGTCTTCTATTTTATCGAAGCGATGGAACGCGCCGCGACCGAACTCGGCCTGAGCGCCGAACAAGGGCGCCAGCTGGCGGTTGAGACCTTCCTTGGCGCCGCTACCCTGGCGGGTCAGTCGCCCGAACCCGTGGCCACGCTGCGCGAGCGCGTGACTTCGAAGGGTGGCACGACCTATGCGGCGCTGACGTCGATGGAAGGTGCGGGGATCGGCGACGCGTTTGTGCGTGCCATGCATGCCGCGGCGGCGCGCGGCAAGGAAATGGGGGCGGAGTTCGGCAAGGACTGAGGGCAGCCATACGCCAATTGTTTCCCACTCTCCCCTCAGTGGGAGAGGGCTGGGGAGAGGGGGTGGTTTGGCAAGGCACCACGCTTCGAGAGGCCTCTGCCCTCTCCCCCGGCCCCTCTCCCGCAAGCGGGAGAGGGGAGCAAACCGGCGGTAGGTCAACCAATCAGCGGATAGCGTACGCTATGGCAGTCCCCGCAAACACGCAGGCACCCAGCCAGTTGTTATGCCGGAACGCGGCAAAGCACTGCATGCGATCGCGGTCGCGGATCAGGGTGTAGTGGTAGCCCGCACATCCCGCGGCCGCTACCAGCCCCAGCCAGTACGGCCAGCCCAGCCCCAGCAGCACCCCCGCCCACGCCATCAGGCCCAGGAAGGCCGCGTAGCAGAGCATGATGGCGGCGACGTCGAAGCGGCCGAAGGTGATGGCCGAGGTCTTGATGCCGATCAGCAGGTCGTCGTCGCGGTCAACCATCGCATAGGCCGTGTCGTACGCAACCGCCCAGAACACGTTCGCCGCCAGCATCAGCCACGCCACCAGCGGCACCTGGTCCTGCACGGCGGCAAACGCCATCGGAACGCCGAAGCCGAACGCAATGCCGAGGTAGGCCTGCGGAATTGCAAAGAATCGCTTGAAGAAGGGGTAGGTGCCAGCTACCACCGCTGCCACGACCGCCAGCCATTTGGTCAGCGCGTTGAGCGGCAGGATCAGCGCGAAGGCGATCAGCGCCAGCACCGCCGCCACTGCCAGCGCTTCCCATGCGGCAATCTTGCCGGCAGTCAGCGGCCGCTCCTTGGTGCGCTTCACGTGCTTGTCGAAGTCGCGGTCCGCCCAGTCGTTGACCGCGCAGCCGGCCGAGCGCATCAGGAGGGTGCCGGCAAAGAAGATCACGAACACCTTCCAGTCCGGCAGGCCGCCCGCCGCCATCCACAGCGCCCACAGCGTAGGCCACAGCAGCAGCAGCGTGCCGATCGGCTTGTCGATGCGCACGAGGCGCGCGTAAAGGGAGAGGCGTTCAAGCATGGACGCAGGCGGGAGGGGCGAGAGGGAAAGCACGATGCAGGAAACCAGGACGGCTCAACGAAAACGCGCCGCAGCCCGGCCAGCTGCGACGCGCAGGACCGGCAGCCACGGCAGCCGTATCAGGCTCTCTGGCCGTCAGGCCAGCATCGAGCGCAGCATCCACGCGGTCTTTTCGTGCGTCTGCATGCGCTGGGTCAGCAGGTCGGCCGAAGGCTCGTCAGCGGCTGCGTCAACCAGCGGGAAGATCGAGCGCGCGGTGCGAACCACGGCTTCCTGGCCTTCCACCAGCTTGCGAATCATTTCTGTGGCCTCGGGCACGCCGTCTTCTTCCGCGATCGACGACAGGCGTGCGTACTCCTTGTACGTGCCGGGTGCCGGGTAGCCCAGCGCACGGATGCGCTCGGCGATTGAATCGACGGCCAGCGCCAGCTCGTTGTACTGCGTCTCGAACATCAGATGCAGCGTGTTGAACATGGGACCCGTCACGTTCCAGTGGAAGTTGTGGGTCTTGAGGTAGAGGGTGTAGGTGTCCGCCAGCAGCTTGGATAGGCCTTCGGCGATCTTCTTGCGATCCTTGTCGGAGATCCCGATATTCACGCTCATCTCATTCTTCTTTGCCATGGTAGGTACGCTCCATTCTGGTAAAGCCACGAGGACTGCCACACGGTCTGGCCGGGCGGCGCAACTCCCACATTATTGCACTACCGCTAACTTCACCAAGAACAAATCTGCTCACCGCGATCCGGTGAGCGGCTAGACTTGTTTCCCGCAGGGGTCACGGTGCCCCCGCTTGGCCCTCGCGGCATTTTGCCGCGGGACGTTCCGACCTTTCGCGCTACAGACGTTTTCTTCTGTGCGGCAACGATTGCGCGCCGGAACTTACCCAGAGCCACGTGGAGCTCATCCCAGGATGTGCCGCCGCCTTCCGCGCGATTCCTTGCAGGTAGCTGGAAGAGGACGGTCACGCCCTTGACCGAAACCGGTGTCGATTTCAGCCTTGGAATGCACTCCTTGTAGCCCTGCGACCGCCGGGCAATTACGCCCGCAGCCGCTTTATGCACGCTTAGCCCGCGTGGCTTCGCGTATTTGATCTGCCCGGCCAGCGAGGTATAGGCCGGATTCACCTTGATCAACTCCACCCCGCGTCGGTGGCACTTCGACGCGAGCAACTGTTGATACTTTGCGTAGGACAGGCCTGACAGCGCCCGCGCTTGCGCCGGGCTCATCGCCGACATGTCCTTTTTCTTGTCGGTGAAGTCGAGGTCTTCGGCCGCAATGGGCTTTCCCGCTTGCAGTGCATGCTCGACCACGCCCTCCAGGGCATCCGACAGGAGGGCCGCGCGCTGGCCCGTGCTCTTGTCCTCCAGCGGCAGCTCGACCCGCCAAGACCGGATCATGTTGCCGCCGGGGTCGGTCTCCGTGACAGCCAGATGGTCCGCATTGAAGTCAATCCCGATCGCACCAAACTTGGCGCTGAGCGTGGAGATGGGCGCGGCCGGGCGGGCGAACGACACTATCAGCCGATAGCCCTTGTGGTCCTTGTGGATCAGCCACGAAAGCGGCTTGCCCTCACGCAGGGCCCAGCGCAGCGCGGGCTCATCGTACGGGAAGGAAAGGCCGCCAAGCACCAGATACTTGTCCTTGCCCGTGGGCTTCTCCACGGGACTACCATCGCATTCAGACTTTTCTTTGCCCGCAGCAATCACCGCATCGGGCAGTCTAATCCGAAGCGCGAGCAGTCCATCCTCGCCCACCGAGAGCGTGCAAGATTGATTGCCGCCAGTCTCGTCGCCGGAGCCGAGGAAGAAGCATTGGTGATCCCGCGCCGCGCGCCAGTCGGCCAGCCACTCGGCGCGATTCCTGTAGCCGCTCTCCGCTAGATTAAACTGCTTCTGGAAAAGCTTTCGAGAACCAAAGCAGATGCCCGGGACATTGGCTTTTAGGCGCCGCTGAAGTTCCGCGATCTTGTGCTCCAGGCGCTTGACCTTCAGTTGCAACTTGCGCTGCTGCGCTGTCCAACGTCGGAAAACCTTTGTGGTAACGGCAATCCGCTTCGCGTCGAGATCCGCGAACTTCTTGTCAAAACCTGCGACTCGCTTCTTCAGCTTTTTGAGCGCAGCATTTCTGTCCTTGACGTTCTGCTTGAGCAACTCGCGCACGCTGTCGATGGAGCCTTGCAGATCGTTCGCAAGACCGTTGAAGTATCGAGCGGTGATGCCGTGGGCCTTGCAGAACTCAGTCTTGTGATCCTTCACCTTGCCGCCCTTGGCGGCCACCACCGCATACAGCTTGCGCAACTGCATCCCGTAATGACCGACGAGCCTGGCCAGCACGAGGGCTGCCTCAGGCGTGATGGTCGGCCGGGTCTGGGTAGTGAGTTGCACGAAGTGAGCAATGGGGTAAAGGTGACCGCAATTATGCCTATGACGCAAGTGCGCGCAAGTTTTTACGACTGCGTGAGCCGTATAACCTTGACGAGAACACGGTGAGGATCTCAACGAGGTCTTCGTGAGTTGTTGCTCTTTCGGGATATCTTCGTCCGCATCCAGAATCACGACCTCGACGCCGTATATCGCGCAGATGCGGAACAGCAACTCCGAGCCAAAGCGCAGCAGACGGTCCTTGGTCACCCGCACGAGGCGCCGTACACGGTGATGAAGGATCTCGGTCAGCAGCTTCAGTAGACCTTTCTTCTTGTAGTTGAGGCCTGAACCTAGATCGGTGATGACTTCGACGCCGTCCCATTTCTGGGCCTCGCAATGTCGCCGTAGCCGCATCGCCTGGCTTTGCAACTGTTCCTTCTGGTCGTGCGAGGAGACGCGGGCGTAGGCAATCGTTTTGCCCGCCGCTGGCGTCGTCATGCCCATCACCTCACGCACCTTCATGGCGTCGTAACGACGGTGCCCACCGATGGTACGGCACGCCGGCACCAACTTGCCTGCCTTGTGCCAACGGCGTAACGTAATCACTGCCACACCCAGCATCTGCGCCAACTCACCGATCGAAAACAACTGCACCTGACTCCGTTACGCCGCGTTGCGGGTGAAAATGAGTAGGTTTGATCGTAGAATCTGGCTACAGTTTAAAACCCTTGGCTACCTCGACGAACATCACGGCGGCGCCGATCGCAATGACGGCAACGCCGATTTCCTTGCGCCACATCTTGTGCCGCAGCCGCGCGGCATCGCTGCGGGCGGGATCGTCATGACCGTCGTGCCACAGCTGGCGCCATTCGCTCACAAACAAACGGATCATCGCCATTTTCGCTCTCCGCCGGCCGGCAGCCCCGGCAAGGGCCGCCGGCCTTCATCGTCTTACTTCAGGTTCAGCGCGCGCTTCACGCCTTCGCCATAGGCCGGGTCAGCCTTGGTGAAGTGCTCGAGCTGCACGCGCACGATCTCTTCCGGCACGCCCTGCATCGCTGCCGCGATGTTCGCGAACAGGCGCTGGCGCTGGCCTTCGTCGAACAGGCGGAACAGCGCGCCGGGCTGGCTGTAGTAGTCCGTGTCCACGCGGTGGTCCCAGCGATCGGCGGCGCCGTCCAGCGCCAGCGGCGGCTCACCGGCCCGTTCGCTGGCCGCGTAGGCGCTCTCGCGGTTCGGCTCGTAATTGAGCTTGCCGCCCTGGTTGCCGTCCACGCGCATCGCACCGTCGCGGTGGAACGTGTTGTGGAACGGGCATTTCGGCGCGTTCACCGGGATCTGGTTGTGGTTGATGCCCAGGCGGTAGCGCTGCGTATCGCCGTACGAGAACAACCGCCCTTGCAGCATCTTGTCGGGAGAGAAACCGATGCCCGGCACCACGTTGGCCGGATTCATCGCCGCCTGCTCGACTTCGGCAAAGTAGTTCTCGGGGTTGCGGTTCAGTTCCACCACGCCCACGTCGATCAGCGGATAGTCCTTGTGCGGCCAGACCTTGGTCAGGTCGAACGGATTGAGGTGGTACCTGGCCGCATCGGCCTCCGGCATGATCTGCACGCGCAGGTTCCAGCTCGGGAAATTGCCCTTCTCGATGTTCTCGTACAGGTCGCGCTGGGCGCTTTCACGGTCGGTGGCGACCACCTTGGCGGCTTCCTCGTTGGTCCAGTTGGCAATGCCCTGGCGCGACTTGAAGTGAAATTTGACCCAGAAACGCTCGTTGCTGGCGTTGATGAACGAGTACGTGTGCGAGCCGAAGCCATGAATCTGGCGATAGTTCTGCGGCAGGCCGCGATCGCTCATGAGGATGGTGACCTGGTGCAGCGATTCCGGGTGGCGAGACCAGAAATCCCACACCGCGATCGGGTCGCGCAGGTTGGTGCGCGGGTTGCGCTTCTGGGTGTGGATGAAGTCGGGGAACTTCAACGGGTCGCGCACGAAAAATACCGGCGTGTTGTTGCCGACCACGTCCCAGTTGCCCTCGTCGGTGTAGAACTTGATCGAGAAGCCGCGCACATCGCGTTCGGCATCGGCCGCGCCACGCTCGCCGGCCACGGTCGAGAAGCGGATGAACAGCGGCGTTTCCTTGCCGACCTGGGCAAAGACGGAAGCCTTGGTGTACTTCGTGATGTCGTGCGTGACCTTGAGGGTCCCATATGCGCCCGAACCCTTGGCATGCACGCGGCGCTCGGGAATGACTTCGCGGTCGAAGTGGGCAAGCTTCTCTAGGAACCACACATCCTGGAGGAGCATCGGGCCGCGAGGACCGGCCGTCTGCGAATTCTGGTTGTCGGCGACCGGAGCGCCGGCGGCGGTGGTGAGAGTGTCCTTCTTGCTCATCATTTCCTCTTTGTGGGTGGCACGGGGAACGGACGGCCGCGTCAGTTTGCGCCCGCGTAACAAGCGAGACAATCAAGCAGGCCGCGCAGCGTGGCGAAGCGGATCGACGTTCTGAAATTGTGGCTGCTGGGCTGCGGGCGGTGGCTGCTCATGATCGACTCCTTGCTGAACCGACGCAATCCGCATCGATGGAAGAAGCCTACCAAGGCACTATCAAAAACAGAATTTAATTATTTAAACCTATGAATTAGGTCAAATCTATTTGCTTTTGCGGCCGGATCATGGCGCAGCTCTGTGAAGCGCTGAGGGCAGGAGGAGGGCAGCCGGGTGGTCGCCGGCACGGAGGGGAAGAATAGAGGAGGCGGCCGGCGCAGGCCGCCTCGGGGGACTTCAGGCGGCTTCGGCCAGTTCCTTGGCGTCGAGCTTGCGTATGCCGGGCAGATCGCAGGCGGCCACCGCGTTCGCCAGCGCCTCCATGGCCGGCAGGCGGGTAAAGCTCTTGCGCCAGGCCAGCACCACACGGCGATCCGGCACCGGATCGGTAAACGGCACATAGGACAGCATGTCGCCCCTGGCCTTCATGTCGGGCACCGAGGTCCGGGGCAGCACGGTAATGCCGACGCCGCTGGCCACCATATGACGGATCGTCTCCAGCGACGAGCCTTCAAAAGTTTTCTGGATGCCGTCCGCCGCCTGCGAGAAACGCGACAGTTCCGGGCACACGCCCAGCACGTGGTCGCGGAAGCAATGGCCGCTGCCCAGCAGCAGCATGGTTTGCCGCTTCAGCTCGTCCGGATCGACATGCTGCGCCTGCGCCAGCTGGTGGCCGCGCGGAACGGCCACAACGAAGGGTTCGTCATAGAGCGGCCGCACCGTCAGGCCGGAATCCGGGAAGGGTTCCGCCATGACCGCACAATCGATCTCGCCCTGCTTGAGCAGTTCGATCAGCTTGACGGTGTAGTTCTCCTGCAGCATCAGCGGCATCTGCGGCACGGTCTCGATCATCTGCTTGACCAGCGACGGCAGCAGATACGGCCCGATCGTATAGATCACGCCCACGCGCAGCGGGCCGGCCAGCGGATCCTTGCCCTGCTTGGCGATTTCGCGGATCGCCATGGTCTGCTCCAGCACGCGCTGGGCCTGCGCCACGATCTGTTCGCCAATGGAAGTCACCGACACCTCGGAGGTGCCGCGCTCGAAGATCTGCACGTTGAGTTCGTCTTCCAGCTTCTTGATGGCAACGGACAGGGTCGGCTGCGACACGAAGCAGGCCTCGGCGGCCCGGCCGAAATGGCGCTCTCGCGCCACGGCGACGATGTACTTGAGTTCTGTGAGCGTCATGACTTATCAATTTGCGGTTGGCGATAGATTTTACCTTCGATTGCCGCTTTCTGTCAGAGCCATGCGTAATGCACGGCAACAGATGCGTGACATGTGCGCGATGCGTGGCAGGATCATGCTTTCAAGTAGTGTTCGCGGCCGCCCAGCCAGCGCGAAAGATGCGTTTCGACCGCATCCGGGAAGCGCTCCAGCATCATTTCCGCCGCAGCCTGCGCGTATTCGACCAGCCAGGCATCCGTCTGCAGGTCGGCAAAGCGGAGCATGGCCTCGCCGGACTGCCGCGCGCCGAGGAACTCGCCGGGACCGCGGATTTCCAGGTCGCGCCGGGCGATTTCGAAGCCGTCGGTAGTCTCGCGCATGGTGGCAAGCCGCTCGCGCGCGGTGGGCGAAAGCGGCGCCTGGTACATCAGCAGGCACACCGATTCCGCGCTACCGCGCCCTACCCGGCCGCGCAACTGGTGAAGCTGCGCCAGGCCGAAACGCTCGGCATGCTCGATCACCATCAGCGATGCATTGGGAACATCCACGCCAACCTCGATCACGGTCGTCGCGACCAGGACCTGCAGGCGGTTGGCGCTGAAATCGTCCATGACGGCGGCTTTTTCCGCCGGCGGCAGGCGCCCGTGCACTAGCCCGACTCGCAGGTCCGGCAACGCGGCGACCAGCGTCTCGTAGGTCTCGACCGCAGTCTGCAACTGCAGGGCCTCGCTTTCCTCGATCAGCGGGCAGACCCAGTAGACCTGCCGGCCCTCGGCAGCGGCATGGTGCACGCGCTCGATCACCTCGTCGCGCCGCGCGTCGTTGACCAGCCGCGTGACGATGGGCGTGCGGCCCGGCGGCAGTTCATCGATCACCGAGACGTCGAGATCCGCGTAGTACGTCATGGCGAGCGTGCGCGGGATTGGCGTGGCCGACATCATCAGCTGGTGCGGAACGGTGTCGGATGCGGGCTCGGGACCGGCGGCGGCGCCGGCCTTGCCGCGCAATGCCAGCCGCTGTGCCACGCCGAAGCGATGCTGTTCGTCGACCACTGACAAACCCAGCCGCGCGAAGCGCACCGTGTCCTGGATCAGCGCATGCGTGCCGATCACCAGCTTCGCCTCGCCGGACTCCACGCGCGCGACGGCCTCTCGCTTCTCGCGCGCCTTCAGGCTGCCGGCCAGCCAGACCACCGGCACACCAAGCGGTTCGAGCCACGCGGACAGCTTGCGGAAGTGCTGCTCGGCGAGGATTTCGGTGGGCGCCATCAGCGCGGCCTGGTAGCCGGCATCGATCGCCTGGCAGGCCGCCAGCGCCGCGACGATGGTCTTGCCGCTGCCGACGTCGCCCTGCAGCAGCCGGTGCATCGGATGCGGCGCCGTCATGTCGGCGGCAATCTCTTCCACCACGCGCTGCTGCGCGCCGGTGAGCCGGAACGGCAGCACGGCCAGGAAGCTGGTCAGCAGGCCGCCCTCGCGCCGCGGCATGGTGGGCGCATTCTTCTCGCGGCGCGCCGCATGGGCGCGCCGCAGCGAAATCTGCTGGGCCAGCAGTTCATCGAGCTTGATGCGCTGCCAGGCCGGGTGCGAGCGGTCGGCCAGCGCCGCTTCGCTCTCTTGCGGAGGCGGCGTGTGCAACAGGCGCAGGCAATCGGATAGCGGACGCAGCTTCAGCCGTGCCAGCGGGCCGTCCAGCACGGGCCGGGGCAGCGTCTCCGGCATCGGCGTGCGCGACAGCGCGCCGCCAATGGCCTTGCGCAGATAAGCCTGCGAAATGCCTGCCGTGGCTGGATAGACGGGCGTGAGCCGGTCCGGCAATGCCTCGCCGGGCGCCACCGGCCGCACGGTCGGATGGACCATCTCGGCGCCAAAAAATCCGCCGCGCACCTCGCCACGCACGCGCAGGCGCACGCCTTCCGCCATCTGCCTGGTCTGGCTGCCGTAGAAATTGAGGAAACGAAGCGTCAGTTCGCCGGTGTCATCGGCGATTTTGACCACGAGCTGGCGCCGCGGCCGGAAGGTGACTTCATTGGAAACCACTTCGCCCTCGACCTGCGCGGGCTGGCCGAGGCCGGCGCGGCGGATCGCCTCGGCAACCGGCATCAGCGAGGTCTCGTCCTCATAGCGCATCGGCAGGTGCAGCACCAGGTCGACGCTGCGCCGCAGGCCCATCTTGGCCAGCCGTGCCGCCGCGGACGATGGCTTGCCGCTGCCGGGCGCCGTCTTCGCTCTGGCGGGCGTTGCGGTGTCCGGGGCTTCGGCAGGATCCAGGGTCGGGTCGGGAACGGTTCCGGGCATCGGCGGCAATTCGGCGGTAGAAACGGGCTAGTGAGAGGTGAGAGAAATACGCGGTATCACGCGCACCCGGGCGGCGCCTGGCGCCCAAGCCTTACAATATCGGATTCGCCGATTGTACCTATCCCGGCTGCCGCCAAGCGCGGCGCCATGCCGGTGCCTGCTGTTTCCATCATGTTGACGCTGTCCGATTTCGACTTTCCCCTGCCGCCCGAACTGATCGCACAAAGCGCCCTGCCCGACCGCAGCGCCAGCCGGCTGCTGGTGGTCGAACGGCTGGCGCCCGGCGAGCAGGCCGACGCGATCCGGCTGGTCGACCGCGCTTTCAGCGACATCATCGACTACCTGCGCCCCGACGACCTGCTGGTCTTCAACGACACCCGCGTGATCAAGGCCCGCTTTTTCGGCCAGAAGGCCAGCGGCGGCAAGATCGAAGTGCTGGTCGAGCGCGTGCTGGACAGCCATACCGTGCTGGCCCAGGTGCGCGCCTCCAAGACGCCGCCCGAGGGCAGCAAGCTGCGCCTGGCCGAAGATGCCTTCGAAGTCACCGTGGGCCCGCGCGTCGACCAGTTCTTCACGCTGCGCTTCCCCGCGCCCGCGCTGGACCTGATCGAGCAGTACGGCCGACTGCCGCTGCCGCCCTATATCACGCACGATCCCGACGCGTACGACGAAACCCGCTACCAGACTGTCTATGCCCGCAACCCGGGCGCGGTGGCGGCGCCGACCGCCGGCCTGCATTTCGACGACGCGCTGTTCGCCCGGCTCGACGCCGCCGGCGTGCGCCGCGCCTTCCTGACGCTGCATGTGGGCGCCGGCACCTTCCAGCCCGTGCGCACCGAGAACCTGGCCGAGCACAAGATGCACTCGGAGTGGTATGCCATTTCCCCGGGGCTGGCGCAGGCCGTCAATGACACCCATGCCCGCGGCGGCCGCGTGATCGCCGTCGGCACCACCTCGCTGCGCGCGCTCGAATCGGCCGCGCGGCCGGACGGCACGCTTGCCGCCGGCAGCGGCGACACCGATATCTTCATCACGCCGGGCTACCAGTTCCGCCTGGTCGATGCCCTGATCACCAACTTCCACCTGCCCAAGTCGACCCTGCTGATGCTGGTGTCGGCGCTGGCCGGCGTGGAAGCCATCCGCGCCGCCTACCGCCACGCGGTCGAGGCACGCTACCGTTTCTTCAGCTACGGCGACGCCATGCTGCTGACCCGCCAGCCCGCCGCCAGCCCCGAGGCCTGAACCGAACCCGCCATGCTCAATTTCGAACTCATCACCACCGACGGCAACGCCCGCCGCGGCCGCATCACCCTGAACCACGGCGTGGTCGAGACGCCCATCTTCATGCCGGTGGGCACCTATGGCTCGGTCAAGGCCATGTCGCCGCTCGAACTGAACGAGATCGGCGCGCAGATCATCCTGGGCAACACCTTCCACCTGTGGCTGCGCCCCGGGCTGGAGGTGGTGAACGCCCACGACGGCCTGCACCGCTTTGTCGGCTGGGACAAGCCGATCCTGACCGATTCCGGCGGCTTCCAGGTGTTTTCGCTCGGTGATCTGCGCAAGATCACTGAAGATGGCGTCACGTTCGCGTCGCCGATCAATGGCGACAAGCTCTTCCTGTCGCCCGAGATCTCGATGCAGATCCAGCGCACGCTGAACTCGGACATCGTCATGCAGTTCGACGAATGCACGCCCTACGAGATCGACGGCCGCCCCGCCACGCACGAAGAAGCCGCCAGGTCGATGCGCATGAGCCTGCGCTGGGCCAAGCGCTCGCGCGACGAGTTCGAGCGGCTGGCCAACCCGAACGCGCTGTTCGGCATTGTCCAGGGCGGCATGTTCGAAGACCTGCGCGATGAGTCGCTGGCCGGCCTGTCCGAGCTGGGTTTCCACGGCTTTGCCATCGGCGGCCTGTCGGTGGGCGAGCCCAAGGAAGACATGATGCGGGTGCTGGAGCATGTGGCGCCGCGCCTGCCAGCCGACAAGCCGCACTACCTGATGGGCGTGGGCACGCCGGAAGACCTGGTGGCCGGCGTGGCGGCCGGGGTGGACATGTTCGACTGCGTCATGCCGACCCGCAATGCCCGCAACGGCTGGCTGTTCACGCGCTTTGGCGACGTCAAGATCAAGAACGCGGCCCACCGCAACGACCCGCGCCCGCTGGACGAGAGCTGCGCCTGCTATACCTGCCGCAACTTCTCCCGCGCTTACCTGCACCACCTGCACCGCGTGGGCGAAATCCTGGGCGCGCGGCTGAACACGATCCACAATCTCCACTACTACCTGCAGCTGATGCGCGAAGTGCGCGAGGCCATCGAGCACCACCGCTTCGATGCCTTCCGCCGCCAGTTCGCAGCCGACCGGGCGCGTGGCACGCAGTAATTCCCGGGTATCGCGAACTTTCCGGCCCTGCCCGGTCGAATACGCGGGTCTGCCGCATGCGGCTTCCGGCATCTGCCGGGAGTCGGCCGGAAAGCACCCGAACAAACCCGGATTCCGCCCTAGAATGCCAGATCAGGCAAAGTGCGGATGGTAGAATGATCGATTAATTGACTGACTTTTGTGACGGAGAAGCGACGTGCTGATTTCTAACGCATTTGCCCAGACTGCCGGTGCCGGCGGCGCGGCGGGCGGCCTGATGAGCTTTCTGCCCATCATCCTGATGTTTGCGGTGCTGTGGTTCATCATGATCCGCCCGCAGATGAAGCGCCAGAAAGAAAGCAAGGCCATGCTGGAAGCCCTCGCCAAGAACGACGAAGTCGTGACGGCCGGCGGCATTCTCGGCAAGGTGACCAAGGTGACCGACCAGTACGTCAGCCTGGAAATCGCCGAAGGCACCGAGATCACCGTGCAGAAGAACGCCGTGACGACGGTCCTGCCGAAGGGCTCGCTGAAGTCGCTCTGATCGCCGCGCGACACCGCCCTTTGTCTTTTCCGGCATGCCCCTTTGCGCATGCCCTGGCAGCCGCCTGATCCAGCCCGAGGACCGCATCCGGTTCCTTTCTGTGGCTGCCAGGCGGCTGTTTGCCAACCGGTTCGGCCGCGCCGATGTGCCGCTGACGCCTCCGCCGGCCCCGCCAACCGAAGAATGACTGGCCAGAGATGAATCGTTATCCGCTTTGGAAATACCTCGTGATCCTGGTGGCCCTGGCCATCGGCATCACCTATACCTTGCCGAACTTCTTCGGCGAGGCGCCTGCCGTACAGGTATCGTCGGGCAAGGCTACCGTCAAGGTCGACCTGAGCATGCAGAAGCATGTCGAAGAAATCCTGGCGCAGAACCAGCTGCAGCCGGACGGCATCTTCTTCGATCTCGCCGGCCAGTCCGGCTCGGTCAAGGCGCGTTTCCGCACCACCGACGAGCAGCTCAAGGCCAAGGACGTCCTCTCGCGCTCGCTCAACCCTGACGCGAACGATCCCACCTATGTCGTCGCGCTGAACCTGCTGTCCGGTTCGCCGCGCTGGCTGACCGCGCTGCACGCCCTGCCCATGTACCTGGGCCTGGACCTGCGCGGCGGCGTGCACTTCCTGCTGCAGGTGGACATGAAGGGCGCCGTCGACAAGAAGCTCGACAGCCTCTCGGGCGATGCCCGCACGCTGCTGCGCGACAAGAGCATCCGCCACGGCGGCATCGACCGCGACGGCGACAAGCTGACGGTCCGCTTCAACAACGCCGACGAGGCCGGCCGCGCGCGTGCCGTGCTGGCCGACAACCTGCGCGAACTGTCGTTCGCCATGGACGGCACCAACGTGGTCGGCACCTTCACCGACGCCGCCCGCAAGGCCGTGCAGGACGCCGCCGTCAAGCAGAACATCACCACCCTGCACAACCGCGTGAACGAGCTTGGCGTGGCCGAGCCGGTGATCCAGCAGCAAGGCTCTGACCGCATCGTGGTGCAACTGCCCGGCGTGCAGGACACCGCCAAGGCCAAGGACATCATCGGCCGCACCGCCACGCTGGAAGCCCGCCTGGCCGATCCCGACGCCCCGCGCAACCCGCGTCCGGGCGACCCGATCCCGTTCGGCAGCGAACTCTTCACGCAGGGCAATGGTGCCCCGGTCGTGCTGAAGAAGCAGGTGATCTTCACCGGCGACCGCATTGAAAGCGCATCGGCCGGCTTCGACCAGAACCAGCGCCCGTCAGTCAACATCAAGCTCGACGCCCAGGGTGGCCGCGTGCTGCGCGACGTCTCGCGCGAGAACATCGGCAAGCCGATGGGCATCGTGCTGTTCGAAAAGGGCAAGGGCGAAGTGCTGACGGTGGCGACGATCCAGTCCGAACTGGGCTCCAGCTTCCAGATCACCGGCTCCTACTCCACCGAAGCCGCCAACGACCTGGCACTGCTGCTGCGCGCCGGCTCGCTGGCCGCGCCGATGGAGATCATCGAAGAACGCACCATCGGCCCGTCGCTGGGCGCCGACAACATCCAGAAGGGCTTTGATTCGGTCGCCTACGGCTTTGGCGCGATCGCCGTCTTCATGATGCTGTACTACATGCTGTTCGGCATGTTCTCGGTGGCTGCGCTGGGCATCAACCTGCTGCTGCTGATCGCGGTGCTGTCGATGCTGCAGGCCACGCTGACGCTGCCGGGCATCGCCGCTATCGCGCTGGTGCTGGGCATGGCCATCGACGCCAACGTGCTGATCAACGAGCGAATCCGCGAGGAACTGCGCGGCGGCGCCTCGCCGCAGATGGCCATCGCGGTCGGCTTCGACCGCGCCTGGGCGACCATCCTCGACTCGAACGTGACCACGCTGATCGCCGGCCTGGCACTGCTGGCCTTCGGTTCGGGCCCGGTGCGCGGCTTTGCCGTGGTGCACTGCCTGGGCATCCTGACCTCGATGTTCTCGGCGGTATTCTTCAACCGCGGCCTGGTCAACCTCTGGTACGGCCGCAAAAAGAAGCTGCAGAGCGTCGCCATCGGCCAGATCTGGAAGCCGGGCAACGCCACCGACACGCCGGTCGCCAAGTAAGGCACGAGGCTGCCGCCGCACGAAGCCCGGGCCGCGGCAGCCGATCAGCAGAACGATTAGCAGAACAATCAGCAGTACGAAACAGGATTCAACATGGAATTCTTCCGCATCCGGCGCGACATTCCGTTCATGAAGCACGCGTTGGTCTTCAACGTGATCTCCTTCCTGACGTTTGCCGCCGCTGTGTTCTTCCTCTGGCACAAGGGCCTGCACCTGTCGATCGAGTTCACCGGCGGCACGGTGATGGAGGTCAACTACCAGCAGGCGGCCGATCTGGAAAAGATCCGCGGCCAGGTGGGCAAGCTCGGCTACACCGACGTGCAGGTGCAGAACTTCGGCACCTCGCGCGACGTGATGATCCGCCTGCCGCTGCAGAAGGGCCCGGACGGCAAGCCCGTCACCTCGGCCCAGCAGAGCGAGCAGGTCATGGGCGCGCTGCAGGCCGCCACGCCTGAGGTCAAGCTCCAGCGCGTGGAGTTCGTCGGCCCGCAGGTGGGCAAGGAACTGGCCACCGACGGCCTGCTGGCACTGCTGTGCGTGGTGGTCGGCATCGTGATCTACCTGTCGTTCCGCTTCGAATGGAAGTTCGCGGTGGCGGGTATCATCGCCAACCTGCACGACGTGGTGATCATCCTGGGCTTCTTTGCCTTCTTCCAGTGGGAATTCTCGCTGTCGGTGCTGGCGGCGGTGCTGGCGGTGCTGGGCTACTCGGTGAACGAATCGGTGGTGATCTTCGACCGGGTGCGCGAGAACTTCCGCAAGTACCGCAAGATGACCACGCACGAGATCATCGACAACGCGATCACCAGCACCATCTCGCGGACCATCATCACCCACGGCTCGACCCAGATGATGGTGCTGTCGATGTTCTTCTTCGGCGGCCCGACGCTGCACTACTTCGCCCTGGCGCTGACGGTCGGTATCCTGTTCGGTATCTACTCGTCGGTGTTCGTGGCGGCGGCGCTGGCGATGTGGCTGGGCGTGAAGCGCGAGGACCTGGTCAAGGGCGACAAGAAGTCCGGCGACTCCAGCGATCGCAACGACCCCAACTTCGGCGCGCAGGCCTGACGGCTTGCGTGGCACCAACGAAAAAGGCACCCTCGGGTGTAATGCCGTTCAGTTAAGCGCTGAACGGCATTTTTCGTTGTTAGCCGCAGAAGCAGTTGTAAACCGTGAGCCGCAATGTTAACTTTGCGGCGCCGTG
>NZ_JWMA01000150.1 GCF_000812465.1 Cupriavidus sp. IDO
AGAGGAAGGCGCTGGCCATCGTCGCAAGACGATGGCGAAACCGGCCTTAGTGAAGCAGAAAGTCAGCTTTGTTCCTGTTTGAGCAGGAATGAGCAAGTCTGACGGAACGGTAGGCGACAGCGGAAGTATCGAAGCGTCGCATCGCCCACCGAGCGCACTACCGTCCCCGAGGCCGTAGCCGCCACTCGTGCCGGGCCTTCGCCCGGTTCTGCAGGCGACGCCGCCGGGCCGGTTACTCCTTGCCGCCGAACGGCTGCGGCTTCAGCGAGCCGAGGTAGGCCACCAGCGCGTTCATGTCGGCGCCACTGACGTTCTTGTACCAATCAAACGCCATGGGCGGCTTGTAATGAAAGCCGTTCCTGCCTGTGCCTCGGATTGCCTGGGCGATCTCTTCCTTGCTCCAGCCCTTGAGCCCGCTCTCATGCGGGGTCAGATTGCGTGCCACACTTTCGCCCCAGGGTCCTTTGAACACCTGGCCGCCAGCGCCCAGGCGCGTGAGCACCAGCATGCCCTTTTCATCCCGCGGCGTGTGACACTCCATGCAATGGCCGATATCGGCGAGGTACTGGCCATACTTGATCGTCTCCCTGGGAGAAGGCGCGCGAACGTCTTTCACGGCCGGACCGTAGTCTGGCGGTAACGGGATGCGGTACTCGGACTTCCTGACGGCGTTCTTCACGGGCGGCTGCACCCTCAGATAAGCGATGATCGCTGCCAGGTCCGCGTCAGACATGCGCCGGTAGAACTCGATCGGCATCGGCGGACCGATGATGCTCCCGTCCGGCCGGATGCCTTCCCGGATCGCCTTGCCGAGCTGTGCATCGGTCCATTTTCCGATCCCTGTTTCAGGATCTGGGGTGATGTTGGGCGCGTAGGCTTTGAACGGCGGCTCATCGAAGACCATGCCACCTGACAAGCCCCTGGAAAAGACCGGCGCCCCATTCTCCGCCCGGGCAACATGGCAATTGCCGCAAGCCACCACCCCCTCCATTAGGTATTTGCCACGCGCGATGCGCGCCTGGTCCTGTGCGCTGCTTGCACCAACCTGAGACATCAGAAGCAAGCCTGCGGCCAATCGCAAGAGCATCGCCATGGTTCCCCCCTTGTTCCGATTCCAGGCCAGGCGGCCCGGAGTGGCTCCGGTGAAGTATCGGCAAATCCTGCCTGAATGGAATCCTCCAAACAGGGGAGGACATGCCCGGAGCGATCGCCCGCTTGCCTGCGTGATCCCCCTCCGGAGAGGGGGAATTGGTGGCCGCCGGCGGAAGCGCTGATGCCGAATTTTCATTGAACCGGAAGGCGGATATGGCAAGCCAGGTGGCGATGCGGCCGCTTTAAGTCATCGAGCTGTACGGCGCTTCGCACCGGGACGCGGGGGCCCAGAAGCGCGACAGGTAAAAGAATGAAGTCCTTGCCTCCGCCGGTATTCCGATCAAGCGATACAGCTCCAAGGACGTTGATTTCCCGGTGATCTTGCGGGACTACGCTTCCGTGGTCTCGCCGCCTGCCACTTGGCAGGAGGCAGCACGGGGAGCACCTGCGGGCGATGCGGTGCGGACTGGGAAAGCTGAGGCGTGATCCCGCTTCCCGACATTCAACTCCCCTTCCATACCGGCGGCCGCCGGCTCACGAACGCATCCACTCCTTCGCGAAAATCGCTGCTGCCGTAGCACAACCGCACCAGGTCATCCGTATCGGCCACCGCTTCCACGGTTTGCCGCCGCAACGCCTCCTTGACGACCGTCTGCGTAACAGGCGCCAACGCGGCAAGCCGGTCGCATAGCGAAGCGACTTCGCCCTCCAGCGCCTCGGCAGCATAAACGCCCTCCAGGAAACCACATGCCAGCGCGGCGTCGGCATCCAGGATCTGGGCCAGCAGCAGCATGCGGCGCAGCGGCTGCAAGCCCCAGGCCGCGCGCAGCCTGGCGAGGTTCAACGCCGACAGCGTGTTGCCCAGCGTGCGCGCGATCGGCACGCCGAAGCGGGCGTTGGGGGTGGCCACCCGAAAGTCGCAGGCGGTAGCGATGGCCAGGCCGCCGCCCACTGCCCAGCCTTCGATGACCGCCACGGCGGGCATCGGCAGTTGCTCGATTAGTTGAATGCCCTCGTCGATGCGCGCTTCGTAGGCAACCCCGTCGTCCCCATTCGAGAATTGTTGGAACTGCGCGATGTCGGTGCCCGCGACAAAGGCCTCGCCGCCTGCGCCGCGCAGCACCACCACGCGCGCGCCCGCGTTGCCTTCCGCAGCGAGCGTGCGGCAATGCGTGGCGAGCTGCGCGTACATGGCCCAGGTCATCGCATTGCGCGCGGCCGGACGGTCGAGCGTCAGCGTCGCGATCCGCCCCTGCACCGTGAGCCTGACTTCTCCGTCGCTGCCCGGACCGCCTTCTGACGGCAGCGCGGCGTTCATGCGCCGAATGCGCCGGCGACCGCCAGCGACTGCTGTTCGTCTTTCGAGAGCCCGAGCTCGGCCAGGATTTCCCCGGTGTGCTGGCCAAGCAGCGGCGGCGGACGCCGTACCTGCTGCGGCGTGCCGCCCATCTTCACCGCGAAGCCGATATTGGGCACCTTGCCCTCGATCGGATGATCGATCTCGATGCGCATCTGCCGATGCCGGCCGTGCTCGCTGTCGAAGGCCTGCGGGTAGGTAAGGATCGGCCCGGCCGGGATGCCGGCTTCGAGCAGGCGCTCGATCCAGTAGTCGCTGCCGTGCTCGGCGAAGCTCTGCTCCAGCGCGGCGATCAGTTCGTGCCGGTTGGCCAGTCGCAGCGCCACGGTGGCAAAGCGCTCGTCTTCGAGCAGGTCGGGCCGGTCGAGCGTCTGGCAAAGCAGCTGCCACAGCTTCTGGTTGGTGGCCCCCATGACGAAGTAGCCGTCGGCGGCCTTCATCGCCTGGTAGGGCGCGCTCATGCGGTTGGCCGTGCCCAGCGGCTCGGGCTCGCGGCCCGTGCCCCAGTACTCGCAGGTGTCCCACACCGAGAACGCCAGCGCGGAATCGAACAGCGACGCATCGACGTACTGCCCCTTCCCCGTGTCCTTCGCACCGATGTAGGCCGCCAGCATGCCGTAGGTCGCGAACAGCGCGCAGCCGATATCGGCCACCGGCACGCCCGACTTCACCGGTGCGCCGCCCGGATAGCCGGTGACGCTCATCACGCCCGACATGGCCTGCGCCATCAGGTCAAATCCGGGCCGCCCCGCCCACGGTCCGCTCTGGCCAAAGCCCGAGATGCTGCAGTAGACCAGCTTCGGATTGATCCTGGCGAGCGTCTCATAGTCGATCCCCAGGCGCTTCATTACACCGGGGCGGTAGTTCTCCACCAGGATGTCGGCCGTTTCCGCCAGGCGATAGAGCACCTGCCGGCCGGACTCGGTCTTGAGATCCAGGGTGACGCTGCGCTTGTTGCGGTTCATATTGAGAAAGCCCATGCTGTCCGGGCCCTTCATCTTGAAGCCCATGGAGCCGCGCGTCTGGTCGCCGCCCTCGGGCGGCTCGATCTTGATCACGTCGGCGCCGAGGTCGGCCAGCAGCATGCAAGCGTAGGGCCCGGCCATGACCTGGCTGACGTCGAGCACGCGCACGCCGGAAAGCGGCAAGGTGGATGCAGGCGCCTGTGCGCGGGAATCGCTGGAATCTGTCATGGGGTACTTCCTGGAAAAATGGATGGGCTGGCGTGCTCGGGCGCGACGGCTCCCGGCCTTCAGCTTTCAGCCTTCACGCCGGCGTCCTTCACGACCTTGGCCCACTTGCTCGACTCGGAGGCGATAAAGGCGCCGAACTGCTGGTTGGAGCCGCCGGAATCCTCGGCGCCGAAGCTCCTGAGCCGTTCGGCGACGTCGGGCATGACCAGCACGCGATTGACGTCTTCGTTCATGTGCTGCACCAGCGCCGGCGGCATGTTCTTCGGGCCCACCAGGCCGTACCACGACGCCGCGTCCAGGCCGGGGAAGCCAGACTCCGCCAGCGTCGGCACATTGGGGTGGCTCGCCGCGCGCCGCAGGCGGGTCTGCGCGATCGCGATCACCTTGCCTTGCTGGATGAAAGGGGTGGCGGCGGTCATCGTGTCGAACGCATAGTCGATCTGGCCGCCGAGCAGGTCAGCGATCAGCGGGCCCGATCCCTTGTAAGGCACGTGCACCACGTCGATTTTGGCCTGCAGCCGGAACATCTCCAGCGCCAGGTGCTGCGCCGAGCCGATGCCCGACGAACCGAAGGACACGCGCCCCGGGCGCTGCCGGCACAGCGCCACGATCTCCTTGACGGTGCGCACCTTCTGCTCGGGACGGCAGGTCAGCATGTTCGGCGTGACACCCACCATCGAAATCGGCGTGAAGTCGGTGCGCGGGTCGTACTTGACGTCCAGCAGCGCCGGGGCAATCGCGTGGCTGTTGACATGCGCCATCAGCAACGTGGTGCCGTCTGGCGGCTGCTTGGCCACGTAGGCGGCGGCGATCGCGCCGGTGGCACCGGGCTTGTTCTCCACCAGCACGCTGGTGTTCCACATCACCCCGAGCTTCTGCCCGATCACGCGCGCCAGCACATCGGTACCGCCGCCCGGCGCGAAGCCCACCACGATGCGCACCGGCCCGGCTATGTCGGCAGCGCGCACGAGGCCGGGCACCGCCAATCCGGCCGCAGCCGCGAGAATGAATTGCCTGCGGTGCATTGCGTGTCTCCGTCGTCATCGTTATGGAGCCCATCATCCGCAATGCGTGCGCCGCCGGCTATCGCTATTTGGGGGATTCTGGTTTCGCGTTTTGCGCAAGCACCGCCAGCACGCCGAGCGCGGCCGAGGACAGTGTCCCATGGGGCCGATGGCACAGCACAAACTGCCGTTGCGCCCAGGGTGCGGCGATGGGCAGCCGTACGAAGCGGCTCCCGCCCGCCACCTCGCGCGCAATCGCCTCCGGCATCACCCCGCCACCGAGGTTCTGCGCCACCAGCGCGGCAATGCTGTCGAAGCCGCTCACGCGCATGCGCATGCGCAGCACGCGGCCGGCCTCCTCCGCCTGCCGCTCCAGCACGGTCGAGATCGCCGAACTCTCGCCGAGCACGATCAGGTCGCAGTCCAGCACGTCTTCCGGCGCGACCTTGCGGCGCCGGGCCAGCGCATGACCGCGTGCCACCACCAGCACCAGCCGGTCATCCCGATAGGGCTCGGTCGGCAGCTCGACTACGCCCAGGCTGCCTTCGTAAATGCCGATATCCACGGTGCCGCGACGCAGCGACTGCTGGACTTCCAGGCTGTTCATCTCCTGCAGGTCGATGCGCACGCCGGGACAGGCCGTGGCGCAGCGCTGGATGTCGAAGGGCAGGAACTGGATGACCGCGGACTTTGGGGCGGCCACGCGCACCACGCCCAGGTCGCCGCCGATGAAGGAGGCGGCGTCGTCCTGCATGCGCTGGACGGTGTGGGTGATGCCACGGGCGTGGGCCAGCAATGCGCGGCCGGCTTCGGTCAGGGCCATGCCGTGGGGGAGACGTTCGAACAAGGCTACGCCGAGTTGGGCTTCCAGTTCGAGGATGCGCCGCGATGCGGCCGCCGGTGCCAGGTGCACGCGCCCCGCGCCGCGGGTGATGCTGCCGAAATCGGCCACCGCGATAAAAAGCTGAACGGTGGTCAGGTCGAAGTGCAGCCGGCTGCTGCGCACGGGCGGCGGAAACGTCACGATGGTCGGGCGCTTAAGCAGGCATTGTTGCGAGGGGCGAGCGACCGATTGGGGAGAGACGGAACCGTTACGGGCGCCTTGGCATGCGGTCGCCCTATTCTCCACATATCAAGCGGCGTCAGCAAGCGCGGACATCCCGCATTTCCCTGGCGTGTCGGCCATCTGCGCTGGCTAGCGCCCGCCGCCGTGCCCTAGCTTTCTCTCGAGCTGTCGTATCTGCTCGCGCGCTTCATCGCCCTCAGGAATCGGCTTGCCGCTGTCGCGCCATTGCACGGCAGCCTTGAAGCCTTCCGCCTGGGCATAGCGCCGGAACCACAGCCCCTCGGGATTGTGCCGGGTAATGCCGTCGAATACGGTTGCCAGCGTCTGGGCCTGCTCCAGCCCGGCGGCCTGCATGAACTGGTTCACGACGAGCTTGTGCATGGCCAGATGCCCACGGGGCACGCCGGCGATGCGATTGGCCAGCCTGAGCACGGCAGCGTCGAGTTCATCTGCCGGGACCGCCTCGTTGGCCAGCCCCCAGGCAGCAGCGGTTTTTCCGTCAATCGTGTCGCCCGTGAACATCATCTGCTTGGCGCGCGTCGGCCCGAGACGATAGGTCCACATGGCTGTGGTCGGGCAACCCCAGACGCGCGTGGGCATGTAGCCGATGCGGGCGTCCTCGGCCATCACCAGCAGGTCACAGCTCAGCGCGATATCGCTGCCTCCGGCGACAGCATGCCCGTGGACCTTGGCGATCGTCGGCTTGGTGCAGCGCCACAGGCTCATGAAATCGTCCGTGCATTGTTTCATGTAGGCATAGTCGACCATCGGGTCCCAGGGGTAAGCCTCTTGCTTGGCCGGATGTTCCCCCGACGTTTCGGCGAACAGCGCCAGGTCGTAGCCGCCACAGAAGCCCTTGCCGGCGCCTTCCACGATGATCACGTGGACTTCGTCGTTGGCTTGCGCCCATTCGACGGCGGCGCGAATCTCGCCCGGGGTCTCATCGTTGATGGCATTCAGCCGCTCGGGCCGGTTCAGCAGCAGACGTGCGACACGCGGGGCATCGGGGTCCTGCCCGATCATCAGAGTGGAAAACGTTGGCATCATTGGCTCCGGGTGGTTAGAACAAGACTCACAAATACGCGGCGAGCGGAACCGTCATCCCTGACCGTCATCGCCGCCCGACTTTTCACACTCCAGGTCCGGCATACCGGAGCCCGTTACCGCGAAAGGCTTGCCTCCCGGCCATGCTCTCGCACCCGGGATAAATCCAGCACCTGGATGGTGTTGTTATATGACAGCCGCGGCAAGCCAGCGTCTTCGCATGGCAAGCGCCGCAAAGCATGTGTACGCGTCCGTGCAGAATCCATCACGCAAGCGCATTCCCGGATGGGGTGTTTGTACCGCTCTGTATCACGCTGCGGCATCGATACGCGTTCCGACAAAGTCGACCCACCCCTGCTACAGGCGCGATACATCGAACGCCTTTAATGCTTTCCATGGCCCCGCGGCAAGCAGCAACCAGCAGCCTCCGCCGGACCTGCACTCAACCCAACTGCTAAAGGAAATCGATCATGACCTCCACCAACATCGCCAAGCGTTTTGTCTTCGCCATCGCCCTGGTTGCCGCCGCCGCCGGCGCACAGGCCGCCGGGCTGTCTCACGTCGGCGCACGCGACCCGTTCACGGACGGTGCCCGTTCCGTCAGCGATGCACGTGACCCGTACACCGAAGGTGCGCGCTCGGTACAGGAGCCGCGCAACCCATATAACGACGGTGCACGCAAGGTTGATCCGTTCTACGACGGCGCCCGCTCCATGGCCGGCCTGGACCGGACGGGCGTCTCGGCGGAGCCGGCGCGCAGCGTCGATCCCTATCTTGATGGCGCCCTCGCGTGACGCGCTGCCCGGGTCATTTCGAAGTTGGAAATGACCCGGACCTCCATGCGATATCGCCTATGCCAAGGAAATAAACATCATGCGGTCCATGCTACCGACCCAACAGGCGACGACGGAGAACGTCGTCACGGCTATCCATCACCATGACATCGTCGAGGCGTACACGGCAACGATCGCTCCGCAACGCGTCGCCGTGCTCCATATGCTCTACCCGCGCACCGACGCCCGCACGCATCACAGCCTCGACGCGCTCGTCAACGCGCTGCACCTGCGTGGTCTGCATGAGGTCGCGGAGATGGTGAGGAAGGAAGCTCACTACCTGGTGTTCAAGGCTCCCGCCCAGGCCTGGAGGGCGCTGCACGAGATCCGCAATGATTCACTGGCGATCGGCGTGCACCTCTATTACATGGGGCAGTCTGGCGAAGCGGCCGAGGCCGCGCTGGACAGGGATGCGCATTGGGCGGGATTTTGAGTTGTTGCCAGCGATGGTGCCGTTACGCCACCAGTGCCCGCAACTCGCGCGCCATCGCAGGAGTCACCTGTCTGGCACACCTGGCAAGATTGACTTGCATGGCCGTGGCCGCGACTTCGACAAGGACCGGGTCAATCCGGTAATCACGCTGATCCAGCCACACGAGAACATCCCGCAAGTGCCACAGGGTGCTGCTGCCTTCATGCACCGGTGCCGGGAAAGACTCCGGATAGCCGATCATCAGCTTGCGCATGTTCTGGCGGGACATGCCAACGGCATCGGCGATATCGGTGAGTCCCACCAGGTCGGGCGCCGCTTCGATCAGCGTGGCTGACGGCATGGCGCGCCGGGCATCGGCAAGGGCGCTCACGATGGCAGCGTTGGCGGATTCGGCTTCGCGGTCAAAGGCGAGCGCGATCCGGCCGACCACGCCAGTTCCTACGATCGCGTCGTCACATCCGGCTTCGTAGAGCCGTTCGACCAGCGTGTCGGGATCGTTGTCGTCCGGCGACAGTTGGTATCTGAGGGTGAATGAGTATTCCATAGCGAGGTCCTCTTATGCAGCCTAAGCGGCGTTGCTTCCTCGTACCGATACGAGCAGTTGTCCACGATCCGCCTTATCGGTCAGCGTGGTTGAACGGACTCTTCGGCGTGCTATAGATGCTGAAAACACAGAACTCGCCGCCGCGGCATCCCTTTTCGTCGGGCTGGCAGTAGATGCGCCCCCACGCATGTCTGTTTCCCTTCGCCTTATCAATGCGCCAGCCTTGCGACTCCGCGTACCTTAGCGCGTCTTCAACTTCCTTCTTAGGGTGTTTGGCACGGACCATTCATATCTCCGAGGCTAGATAAGCAACCATAGGTTGTCAAGTGACAACCCAGAATTAAGCAAAATCCGGGTGCATCGGAAAAGTGTCGTGCCATGGATGTAAGGCCACGTTGAGACGACTCTGGAATCAGCGATTCAGCCGGCGAGTCGTTCTTGCCGCCGAGTTCCCTGTACCGAGCCTCCCGCCAGCTCCGTAGGCGATGGCGGACCAGTTACGGCCGGCCTCGGGATGCGGAACTCGGACTTGCTCGCCGCGTTCTTTGGAGGGTCTCAGCGTGCTGAAAGCAAGAGGCCATGAGGCAAAGTACCAATGCGCCCTGCTTGAACCTATGAGGCGCGACCGTTCCTCGTTGAGCGCCTTCGACAAAATCAACGAGCCACCTATGTCAGATTGAATTGGTTGATAGGCATACGGCTCTGACCGTACGCCTACCTCTAGCCTGCGCAATTACAACGCATTTGCCTGTACCGAGGCCAAGGCTTCACACGTCATCGCCAATTGCTCGGCGAGCGCGGTTGAAGCCGATGTCATTGGCAAACGCAGTTCATCGGACAACCAGCCATGCCTGGCCAGTAATGTCTTGACCGGACCTGGGTTAGGTTCCGCAAACATGAGCCGAATCAGCGGCGTCAGGACATGAAAAAGGTGGCGGGCGACGCTCAGGCGCTGGTCAGCCACTGCGCGCCACAACGCCGAGAAGAGGTCAGGCCGGATGTGCGCCGACGCAATGATTGCACCCTGGCCGCCCATGCAGAGCGTGGTAAGCAGTTGGTGGTCCTCTCCCGCAAGGACGGCCAGGCGGCCATCGGCGATTAACGCCTGCGTGGTTTCAGCGTTACCGCCGCAGTCCTTGATACCTCGAATATTGCCGTGGTTCGCCAACGACAGCAGCATTTCGGCGCTCAGCGTCACACCGGTTCGATAGGGGATGTCATACAGCACCAGCGGTGCCCGAGATCTATCGGCCAGCTCGCGAAAGTATGCCTTCAATCCTTCCTGCGACGGTCTTATGTAGTACGGTGCAGGCGCTAAAACCCCCGCCAGCGGACGTTCGCCAATCCTGTCCAGACGGCTCAGCACATGCCGGAGATTGTTTCCCGCCAGGCCCATCATGACCGGCAACTCCCCGGCCTCGGCCAGCACGGTATCCAGAACGGCCAACTGTTCCGCCTCATCGAGCGCGGCGGCTTCGCCGGTGCTGCCGCACACCACCAATCCCGCCAGGCCGCTGCAGCGGTAATGGGCTACTAGCCGCCGCAGCGCGACGTGATCCACCTCATTGTTGCGAAAAGGGGTAACCAGGGGTAGCCAGATACCACGATAGAGATACTTCACTTCTTGCATTGCATGCTCCGGATCGACCGATTCGGAAACCGCACAGGCAAGCGACAGAGCAAGATGCGCTCAAGACAGTCAGGGAGGGATTGGCAAGCCGTCTTCTACACTGATGCTGTTCCGTCGCTCAACTGACGGAACAGCACGCTCCGGTCAGATGAGCGACTGTTTTTTGGATTTGGCGCGCGCGCCCCACTGCGGTTGGTTCGCAGTGAGATCAAGAAAGAGGGAGGCGGGGCGGCGGCTCATGATTGCGTAAATCTATCCGCTTCTCTGCAATCTCGTCAAGCCAGGCTTGGAAAGACTTCCTTCCCCAAGGGGACGACTTACCAGCGCTTGGCGAGCGAATCGATGTTGACCTGGAAGTAGGCGTTGCGCAGGGCGGGCTGGTCGGGCTTGTGTAGGTCTCCCCTCCTCCATGACAGAGATCAAAGTGCGAGAACAACGCAAGCACTTTCAGTACTCGCTGGCTAACCAGCTATTTCGGCACTATGACGTGGTAGGAATTGGGGACTATGTTCC
>NZ_JWMA01000151.1 GCF_000812465.1 Cupriavidus sp. IDO
CTCCGCAGCCTCTTGAATGCTGACCATCGTGCGTATCATGCGCAAATTGTGCACAACTGCACAAGAACGCGCAACTATTCTGTCAGCAGTTCAAGCCCGCGCGCGAAAGGTTACGCGAACAGTGCATCGCGGCGCTTGCGCGCCTCGGTCAACTGAGTGAGGACCGGCGAGACTATGCAAAGGCGTTGAAGTACACACAGCAGTTGCAGCTGATTCACGCGGAACAGGTTGGCCGGGCCGTATTTGCGCTTGATCTCCGCCGGTCTCGCATAGTTGTCGCGATAGGACGCCTTCACGTTTTCCTATACCGCTGCGGTAGTGGCGATGCACCGGTCGCTTGCGGCAGCCGCCTCCTGGCGTCCACCAAACGGGCTTCACAGTCCGCGAGCAAGCCAAGCAGGCGAATCCGACATTCACCAAGTCAGTGCAGAACTTCCGAGAAGGGCCTATCTCAACCCTCACTTTACCCGGCCCGAACGATCGCTCATGGGACGGGGGACGTTCGCCGCGTCAATACCCCATCGCGTTGTCGCCCATACCAGCCCCTTTAGGATGCAGGCTCGAATGGCCGAAAGTGGCCATGACCTTCATCCTTCCCCAATATCAAGCGCACCATAGTAAAAGCGGGATTTCGGTGAGTTCGCCGGACCTCGCGTAGACTGCGCCAGATCCCCGTTCGCTTATCCGTCCGCTTGTGAGAACGGTCGAAGCTCTCGTTATGCAAGGAGGCGTCACGCATGCATGCAGTGCCTTTGCTGGATAGCTGTGCCATCGATTCGCCCGCCAGCGCGCCCGTGCGCGACCTGCGCCGTGTGCCCATTCATCCCGATCACTGGTATCCGCTGGCCTGGTCGCGCGAGGTCAAGCGGGGAAAAGCTTTAGGAGTGCACTTTGCCGGCGATCCGATCGTGCTGGTGCGTACCGAGTCCGGTACGATATTCGCGCTGGAAGACCGTTGCGCACACCGACAAGTGCCGCTGCACGCAGGCGTGGTGGCAGGCGAGTCCATCCGCTGTGGCTATCACGGCTGGACCTATGACTGCACTGGCCACTGCGTCGATGTGCCATATCTCGGGCGCGAGCGCCTGCCCAACGGCGTGCGTGCCTATCCCTGCCGCGAGGTGCATGGCCTGATCTTTGTCTTTCCCGGCGATGTGGCGCTTGCCAAAGAGCGGCCGCTGCCCGCCATGCCATCCGTGGCGGACAAGGCGTACAAGACGCGCCGTTTTGGGCGCGAGGTCAAGTGCCACTATTCGTTCATGCACGAGAACCTGATGGACATGAACCACCAGTTCCTGCACCGGCGGCAGATGGGCCAGATGCGCGCGCGCTCGCTGGGCCGCCGTCGCGGCGATGACTGGGTGGAAGTGGACTACACGTTCGCGCGCATGGAAGGCAAGCAGCCTGTGGGTGAGGCGCTGGTGTTTGGCGCCAGCAAGAAGAACGGCGACCAGGACGACAAGGACGTGATGACGGTGCGCACCGGCTATCCGTACCAGACCCTGCAGATCCGCTCGGGCGACGGCACGTTAGTGATGGACCTGTGGATCGTCTACGTGCCGCTGGATACGGCGCAGCGCACCAACCGGACGTTTGGCCTGCTTTCCGTCCGCAAGCCCGGTATTCCGTTTGCGCTGGACCTGGCATGGCCGCTGCTGGTCTGGTTCACAGAACGCATCTTCAAGGAGGACCGCTGGATCGTCGAGCGCGAGCAACAAGCTCACGACAAGCAGGGCGCCGACTGGAACCATGAGGTGTTTCCGGTCATTAATGAGTTGCGCGACCTGCTACGCAACTGCGGCGGCCGCACCGTCATCTCGATCCGCGAGGTGGGGACACGGCCTGACGCCGAGGCCAATACCGACACCATCCACGCCGAAAACGCGTCGACCAACGGATGGTGCGGTATCGAGGCCAGGAAGAAGCCATAGCCCGGCAGCGACAAGGGAGACATACCTGGCATTATGTCTAAGCTCGGGGGGGCTGGGTGTGTCCAACGCAAGAGCTTCCGGGGGGCAGCGCCCATTGGTCGTACATCCGTGCGGTTTCCGTCGGCGCATGGCCAAGCCAGTCCTGGACCAGCGCGTTATCGGCGCCGCGCTCAAGCGTGTCAGTCGCCGGCGTCGCGCGTATGCCTATCATTGGGCCATGTTGCAGTAAGGCGTGAATGCGAGGGGCCGCGAGGTGATATAGCGCAGATTACGGGCTCGGGGAGCCGATTGCGTTTATGACCCGACAATGGCTAGGGTGCAGGCGACGGGGTATTCTTGCGCAGGGCTGGCAGTCGAGCGCCAGGCCACTACGTCATTCACCTTTGAAGCCAGGGAAAAGGAGCGCGTCGAGCAATAAGCCCCGCCGGCGAGAATCAGAACGTCCTGCATGCCAACGAAGATGCGGGATTGTACGGGCAAAGTTGGCGCATACTTGGTTCCGGCGCTATCACATTTGCGACAACTGGCGGCCCCAAGCAGCGCAATGCAATATGAAGGGCCTGCCAGCACTTGGCTGGCCAGCGCTCCCCTCCGCTTCGCCCCGCTCGGCCCGTCGCAGCGCCGCCACAGCCAACCCTCTTCAGACGTGCCCTTCGCAGAAACAGGTACGCCTGATGTGTATGAGGCCACCGACCCCTCTTATGTTGCACGTCAGTTAAAGCGGGCAAGTCGCCAATTGCCGGTATTGGCCGCACGAGCTA
This sequence comes from Cupriavidus sp. IDO, assembly GCF_000812465.1. GTDB lineage: Bacteria > Pseudomonadota > Gammaproteobacteria > Burkholderiales > Burkholderiaceae > Cupriavidus. The sequence continues at coordinate 2,693 of NZ_JWMA01000151.1, forward strand.
CCATTCCTCGCAGACTTGTTGCCTCCCGGTAATTCCGAGCGCCCTACAGGGCTGGAATCGGACATACCAATATGAACGCCGTGACGACTCAGCTCGACCTCTTCGAACATAGCCGCGATGTCATGCTTCGCAATGACGTGCTTGCAGCGCTTGAGCGACGCAATGCCGTCGCGGGGCGTGAAGCACTGCGTCGGCTGGCCGCCGAATATCCAGCCGACGCGCTCATGCCGCCCCTCGAGATACTGGTACGCGTTCTTGAGTACCCTGTCCAAGAGCCCATCACTAGTCACACGGCGCTACGTGACACCTGCGAGGCATGGTGTTCGCCGAGCGTGCCGGCGGCCCGCCGCGCATTCGGCGACGCGGCTGGCATGGCCTGGTGCATACCTCTGTGGCGAGCCATTGCGCAAGCCGCCTCGCAATTGCCGTTTCACCGCGAGATGCCGGAATGGCATGCCGCGCCGCTATGGATGCGCGCAGCGGAGTGGACCGCGGCACGCGAAAGCATAAAGCGGATCGGGTCGTGGCGACGTATTCCAATCACGCTTGCCTGGATGGCCGAGACTGTCTACCGGCTCCAGGGGCTTGAACCGGCGTGGCCGCTCTTGGCCGAGCTTGCCTGGTTGTCGCCGAGGAAGCTTGGCGCGCTGATACAAGCGCTCGGTGATTCGTCTTTGCTGGCGCTACGCCGGGTATTCGATGCGAATTTCGACGGTGACGGCACAATCGATGATCTTGCGTGGTTCCCGGCGTGGGCATTGACAGAAAAACCGGGGCTTGCCGCCCTCCTACGCGGGTCCGAGCCCTCAACGCACACGTTACCCGAACAGGGGATGCGGATCATGCTGGAGGTATTGCTCCTTGAGCGCGAAGGCCGACAGCATGATTTGGTTGAACGACGAAAGACTTTACGCGGCCTGCACGCGGGCCTCTTCGACGCCTACATCCGTACGCGATAACTGTGTCAATCAGGTAGGAGCGTGGCGTGCGGCCGATCGGCTTCTGGTCGACCTGCACCAAGCGCACTCTTCCATGCCGGCGGACGTGGCCGAACGTCTGCGCGACCAGGCTGGACTCATGCCTCAGCGACGGCAAATGGGTCATCTTCTATAAGGACGGGGAAGAAGTATGGGCGTGCAATGCCGTGTATGCCTCCGCCCATTTTGCACCCGTTCCCAGCAATCGCTCGCCGACGGTCGGAAACTTCCCCAGGCCGTAGGGTACGCTTCGCGCCGCGCCCTACCCACAGTCGAGTCCCATCCATTTTCGGTGAACGGGCCTTATGTTGAAATGTGCTGTGACCATCTTTCCGACGTGCAAGCCGTCGTCGGCTTGCATGATCTTGTTCCAAGCTCGCTGCAGCACCTGTTCTTGCCGAGGCAATGGCCCCGCCGTATGCAGGAGCAAATGCAGCAAGGCAGTCAACTCAATCCAATTGTCTACTCAGTGCGTAGACAATGTCCCTGATTGGGAAATCTCAGTGAAGCGATATCCGATCGTCGCCGCCTTGCCATGACGGCTGTAGGCTAAGTATCGGTCGCCGGCCCCGTGCCAAGATGAGGAGCTGGATTTCCTACCGCCCCGAGGACTGGGACAGAGCAGCAAGCTCCTCGAGAATCGAGGCATCCCACTCACTCGACCTGAAGGTGAGATGCGCCGTGTCGAGACTGAGGAATGCGTTGGCGTATCGCGAAGGTGTTCGCCAGTCGCCCACATTCCAACTCGGTGGCTATGCGCACCCACCGATGGCTACTGTGATTTGGACGGGGCCGGGTTGACGGCGCTAGGCGGAGGCTATGTGGTGCTGAGAACCGAGGACGCAATGCGTGTCCGGTGCGACCGTATCGTCACGAGTTTCGACCAGAATGGTTCAGGCGAATGGATTGATTACGGTCGCGGGCGCACCCTAGCAATCATCCGCGGCAACCCGACTTTCAGCCTTGCGGAGGGTTGGCCGGTAATCCCGAATACGTGAAGCTTCATATATTTGCGAATCCCGACCATCCCTCATTGACGCGGGAAGAGCCTGTCATCCCATTGCACAGGCACAGGCGCTGAGACCTGAATTCTGGGATGCAGGGGATTGATCAGAGCGTTCCATTCGAGGGGCGCGGCTATGTAACATAGATGTGCTCCATGATTATCATCATGCCCGCTTGACGCCGGTCTGCACATCTTGCGGCGAAGCCGGCGCATTACGCTACGCCGTGCGCTAAGACGAACTACTCGCCAGCTGCGGCTGCACACTCACGGGCGTCCGCAAACCACCCTCCTGCGCGCAGATTTGCTATACTTGTACAGGTTCTAGTACGAGTTATCCAAGGAG
>NZ_JWMA01000152.1 GCF_000812465.1 Cupriavidus sp. IDO
GGCGGCTTGCCCCCCCCCCCCGCTTGGGGGAGGGGGGTGGGGGGGGGGGGCAGGCGCTTGCAGTGGCGATACCTTTCACTTCGTGGCGGCGCTAGCCCTCACCCCCTGCCCCTCTCCCACTGGCGTGGGAGAGGGGAGCAACCAGCCTGTCCCATGGTGGCATTGAACAACCGGCATGCGTGTCCGGGCAAACCACCACGCAAGCCATTCATCATCCAGTACTTCGAGGTAATACCATGACGATTCGCTTTGACGGCCGTGTGGCCATTGTGACGGGTGCCGGCAACGGCCTGGGCCGCGTGCACGCGCTGGAACTGGCCCGCCTCGGCGCCAAGGTTGTGATTAACGACTTCGGCGGCAGCCGCGACGGCAAGGGCGGCTCTTCCGACGCCGCGCTGGCCGTGGTCGACGAGATCCGCAAGGCCGGCGGCCAGGCCATCGCCAACGGTGCCAACGTCGCCGACTTCGAGCAGGCCACCGCCATGGTCGAGCAGGCCAAGGCCGAGTTCGGCCGCGTCGACATCCTGATCAACAACGCCGGCATCCTGCGCGACAAGACCTTCTCCAAGATGGAGATGGCCGACTTCCGCGCCGTGGTCGACGTGCACCTGATGGGGTCGGTCTATTGCACCAAGGCCGTGTGGGAAACCATGCGCGAGCAGAACTACGGCCGCGTGCTGATGACGACGTCGGCGGCCGGCCTGTTCGGCAACTTCGGCCAGACCAACTACGGCGCGGCCAAGATGGCCGTGGTCGGCCTGATGAACATGCTGGTGACCGAAGGCAGGAAGAACGATATCCGCGTCAATACGCTGGCACCGATGGCCGCCACGCGCATGACCGAAGACGTGCTTCCGGAAGATATCCTCAAGGCGACCGGTCCGGAGCAGGTGACGCCGGGTGCGCTCTTCCTGGTCAGCGAGAACGCGCCGAGCAAGGTTATCCTTGGCGCCAGCGGCAGCGTGTTCTCGGCCATCCGGCTGCAGGAGACCACTCCGGTGTACATCCCGCGCGAGGAACTGTCCGTGGATGCCGTGGCGGCGCACTTTGCACAGATCAACGACTGGAGCGCCTCGGCCCATCGCGACGACGCCAACCAGCAGGTGCATGCGTTCGTCACCACCATGATGCAGCATGCCAAGGCTGCCTGATCCGGCGGAGCCTGGCGCGTAGCCTGGGGAAGGGAATCCTGGTCGGGGGGCCGGGGTTCCCTTCATGCATTGGAATGCCCGATCCGCATCGAGGCGCCGCGCTTACGGTGCGGACTGAGAAGAAAAGGAGACAAAGGATGAAGACGAATTTTGCCCGCCTGTTCGCCAACCTGGTCCTGCGCTTCGGCGACCGGGAGGCGCTGGTCAATATCGAACGCAACCGCCGCTACACCTACCGCGAGTTCCATTCGGTGACCAACCGCATCGTGAACATGATGCGCGAGCGTCTGCAGCTGCGCCGCGGCGACATCTATCTCTGCGTGCTCGAGAACGACAATATGTCGCTGCTGCATTTCTGGACGGCGCTCAAGGGCGACGCGGCGGCAGCCTATACGAACTTCCGTGATGCGTTCGACGAGCACCGCCGCCAGGCCGAGTACATCCGCCCCAAGGTCGTGTTTATCGAAACCGCGTTGCTCGACCGCTACTACGGCATGCTGCGCGAGCTGGGCGCCACGGTGGTCTGCATGGATCCGCCGGCCGAAGCGCGCGAAGGTTTGCATTATTTCTGGGACCTGATGGAAGGCGTGCCTGACCACGATCCCGGCGTCGAGAACGACGCGAACAAGGACATCCTGGTCTACCGCTTCACCGGCGGCACCACGGGCGCCGGCAAGTGCGCCCAGTACACCATGGACAACTGGCTGGCCTGCCGCGACACGATGTTCATGGAGGCAGAACAAGTCCAGCTACCCGATACGCGCATGCTGCATATGGCCCCGATCAGCCACGGCTCCGGCTTCGGGGTCCTGGCGACGCTGTTCCGCGGCGCCTGCACCGTGACGCAGAACCTGCCGGACCTGGCACTGATGTGCCGGAACATCGAGGCCGAGAAGATCACGATGACGCTGCTGCTGCCGACGCTGATCTACCGGCTGCTCGACATGCCCGAAGCGGCAAACTACGACCTGTCCTCGCTGCAGACCATCGCGTATGGCGGGGCACCCATGAGCCCGGCCAAGCTGCGGCGGGCGCAGGAACGCTTCGGCAATGTCTTCGTGCAGTACTACGGCGCGACCGAAAGCCTCCAGTCCGTCGCCATCCTGGGCAAGGGCGATCACCTGACCGCGACGGATGACCAGCTCGGCTCCGCTGGCCGGCTCCAGCCGCATGTCGAGGTCAGGATCGTCGATCACGACGGCAACGACGCGGCACCGGGCACGGTCGGCGAGATCTGGGCGCGCAGCCGCGGCGTGATTTCCGGCTACTACCGGAATCCCGAGGCGACCGCCGCCGAATTCGAGGACGGGTTCTGGAAGTCCGGAGACCTCGGCTATATCGACGCGGAAGGCTACGTCCACCTGGTGGACCGCAAGAAGGACATGATCATCACGGGCGGCTTCAACGTCTACGCCATCGAAGTGGAGGCGGCACTCAATGCGCACCCGGCGGTGTCGATGTCGGCCGCCGTGGGCGTTCCGAGCGAGGAGTGGGGCGAAGCCGTGCACGCCGAGGTGCAGTTGCGCAGGGGCGCGCAAGTCAGCGAGCAGGACCTGATTGCGTTCGTCAAGGAGCGGCTCGGCAGGTTCAAGGGGCCCAAGTCGATCACGTTCGTTGAAGCGCTGCCGGTCAGTGTGGTGGGGAAGGTGCTGCGGCGGCAGGTGCGGGACAAGTATTGGCAGGGCAAGGGTCGGCACGTGGCGTGAGCAGTGGGGCCAGACTGCTGACGACATCAAGACTGAGATTGTTGTCTCCCCTCTCCCGCGTAGTGGGAGAGGGGCGGGGGTGAGGGCTGGAGTGTCAACGAAGTGAAAGTCGTCGGTATGCCGGCGCCTGGCCCCCCCCCCCCCCCCCCCCCCCCCCCCCGGGGGGGGGGGGGGAAAAAA
>NZ_JWMA01000153.1 GCF_000812465.1 Cupriavidus sp. IDO
GGCACTATATGCCCTTCCCGACTATGTCTGGTAATCGAACGATAGCCCTATTTCGCGGGCAAACAGATGGCCGCAGATAGAGATAGTCTTGATTCCTTCCTTCAGCCCCAGAGCATTCGGGAAGGAGTCCATCATGAGATACACCATCCATGACCGTGTCGTTCTCGCACGCGCACCAGACGGCCCGCTCGCGTCCCATATCGCCGCCTTTGCAAACTCGATCGCTGCGCAGGGATACAGCACCCAGTCACTGAAGTATCACGTTCGGCTCGTTGCAGGTTTTAGCCGCTGGCTCGGTCGAAACGGAATTGACTTGCGTAATGTCTGTCCTGATCAAGCGGCGCGTTACTTACGTTATCGCGCGCGGCACGTGCGACCGGGTCCGGGAGATCGTGCTGCGCTCAAGCATCTCATTGCTTTTCTCGATCGTGAGAGGCTGATTCCGGCGCAGAGGACGCCCGCGCGTCGGCTGACCCCGGTTGAGTCCTGTACCCTGGCTTACGTTGAGTATCTTCGCGAGGTGCGCGCCCTGTGCAAGGCGACGATCATCAACTACACGCCGTTCATCAGGGAGTTTCTCGAAGATTGTTTTGGTGACGGGCGCGTCAGGCTTTCGCGTTTGCGTGCCGGCGATGTCGTGAACTTTGTGCAATTTCAGGCACAGCATCTGCATCTGAAGCGCGCGAAGCTCATGACGGCAGCGCTGCGATCCTTCCTACGTTACGCGTGCTATCGGGGCGACATGACGCTCGATCTGGCCGCCGCTGTTCCCGTGGTGGCCAACTGGTCGATGCAGTCCATCCCTCGCGGGATTCCCCCAGAGCAGATACAGGAACTGCTGGTCAGTATCGATCGACGGACTGCCGTTGGTCGTCGTGATTACGCCATCATCCTGCTACTCGCGCGCCTGGGACTGCGTTCTGGGGAAGTGGCATTTCTCGACCTCGACGATATTGACTGGAACACAGGAGTTTTAAGCGTGCGCGGCAAGAGTGGCCAGCGTAACGGGCTGCCTTTGCCCGCCGATGTTGGCAAGGCGATTGCAGCGTACCTTCGCTACGGGCGACCGCAGAGCACGAGTCGCCGTGCATTTTTGCGTGCGAAGGCACCTTTCACCGGCTTTCGTAGTGCGTGTGGCGTGGGCTCCATCGTTCGGCATTCGCTCCAGCGCGCCGGTATCAACGCCCCAACCACTGGGGCACACCAGTTTCGTCATGCACTGGCCAGCCAGATGCTCCGTCACGGCGCGTCACTCCGTGAGATTGGTGAGTTGTTGGGACACCATCATCCACAGACCACGACGATCTACACGAAGGTCGACATCAAGGCATTGCGTACGCTGGCCGTACCGTGGCCGGGAGGTGTGCGATGAACACGCTGCGGCAGGCCGTTCAGGAGTATCTGGACCTCAGGCGGAGCCTGGGCTTCAAGCTGAGGGAGGCCGGCAAGGCCTTGCCTGATTTCGTCGCGTTCATGGAGAGGCACCGTGCTTCCTTTATCACCCAGGCGTTGGCGCTCTTGTGGGCCCAGCAACCTTCCAACGTCCAACCCGCCCGCTGGGCGAGCCGACTCAGTATCGTGCGCGAGTTTGCACGTCATCGTAGTGCGACCGACCCACGCACACAGATTCCTGCACCGGGTCTGCTACCGTTTTCGCCGAAGCGGGCCCGACCATACCTATACTCGAGCGACGAGATTCGCAAACTACTCCATGCTGCGCTTCAGATGCCCTGCCGCTTCGCGCGTGACGAACTGCAACCATGGACCTATTACTGCCTGTTTGGCTTGCTGAGTGTATCGGGAATGCGCCTGGGCGAAGCGCGCAATCTTGAGCTTCAGGACATCGATCTGATAGCGGCAATATTGACGATCCGCGGCGCCAAACTTGGCAAGTCCCGGTTCGTTCTACTGCATGCGTCGACCTGCAACGTGCTCGCGGACTATATTGCACGACGCAAACGTCATTGGGCGGGGCGACCCGTGTCCTCCTACTTGTTCGTGTCTAACCAGGGCAATCGTCTGGATAGTGGCGAGATTCATCGACACTTCTATGCATTGTCCCGGCAGATCGGTCTGCGTGGCGCAGCCGACAGTCACGGCCCACGTCTGCATGACATGAGGCACGTATTTGCGACGAATACGCTTTTACGCTGGTACCGCTCCGGACTGGACCCCGAGCGCCGCCTGCCCATCCTGTCAGCTTACCTCGGTCACGTCCACATCGCGGATACGCAGTGGTATCTGAACGCCTCGCCGGAGCTGATGCGCGAGGCGATGCGCCGGCTCGAACAGCGCTGGGAGATTCAACCATGACTACTACCGCCAGTCTCGCTCCGTTGCTGGAGCGTTTCTTTACGCAACGCCTGATGCAGCAGCGCCAGGCGAGTCCCCACACGATTAGTTCCTATCGCGACACCTTTCGTCAATTCCTGAAGTTCGCGCAGCAACGCCTGCACCGGCAGCCTTCACGCATGAATTTCGAGGAAATCGATGCCCCTTTGATTGTTGCATTTCTCGATGACCTGGAGAAGCGTCAGGGCGTGAGCGTTCGCAGTCGAAATCTTCGCCTTACGGCAATTCATTCATTCTTTCGTTACGCGGCGCTCGAGACGCCGGCTCATTCCGCGCAGATCCAGCGAGTGCTCGCTATCCCCAGCAAGCGCTTTACCCGCACCCTAGTGCAATTCCTGACGCGCCAGGAAGTCGATGCGCTGCTCGCCGCACCGGACCAGCGTACCTGGGCCGGCCGACGCGATCACGCCTTTTTGCTCATCGCCGTACAAACTGGCCTGCGCCTGTCCGAGATGACTGGACTTAAGCGCGATGACCTCGTCCTCGGAATCGGTGCTCACGTGCGGGTGATCGGCAAGGGTCGGAAAGAGCGTTGTACGCCCATCGTCAGATCCACGCTCGCCGTGCTGAAAGCCTGGCTTCGGGAACCCAAGCGCGGTGAGGGGGACGTGCTTTTTCCGAACGCGAGGGGCGAACGTCTCACCGTTCATGGCGTGCAGTATCTCCTAAACAAGCATCGAGAGACCGCGTCAAAAATTTGTCCGTCGTTGAAGCACAAACAGGTCACCGTTCACCGTTTGAGGCATACGATGGCTATGGACCTTCTGCAGGCGGGCGTTGATCGTTCCGTGATTGCGCTGTGGCTCGGGCATGAATCGGTGGAAACCACGCAGATCTATCTCGAAGCGACACTTGCGATGAAGGAGCAGGCTCTCGCGAAGACATCTCTGGCTCACGGCAAGCCAGGACGCTACCGGCCTGCAGACCAACTTCTCGGCTTCCTGAATGGACTGTAAGGCCACGGAACTATGTCGGGTAATGACTGGCGGGATGGCTCCGCGAGAAGTGCGCATCGGACGATCACAGACGCTTATCCTCATTACCCGATATAGTCGGGAAGGGCATATAGTGCCTC
>NZ_JWMA01000154.1 GCF_000812465.1 Cupriavidus sp. IDO
ATGGCGCCGTTTCGCCGGAGGGGCCCTTCCTGCGTTTGCGGACCTTGCCGTGGTTGATGACTACGTCGTAGTCGTATGTGACGCCGTCGATACTGGTGGTGCCGAAGGAGGATGAGTTCCAATCGACATGTCGCATAGCAACATCGCGGGGAACGGGTGGTTGACTCGGTGGTACTGTCGGAGAGGCACCAGACGAGACTTCGGGACCTGTGCAGCAACAATGCTGGGCTGCAACATGTCTGCAAATGAGGACAGCGATGCCTTTTCAAGCGCGCGGTGCATGGCGCTATCCGCAATGCGGGACGGAAGATCCAATGCGATCCACGGCGCTACGCGACGGGCTTTGCAAACTCAACGGCATCGATGCCGAGGCCTACCTGCGTCACGAGTTGACCCACATCGCGGATCAGCCGGTGAATCAGATCGACGAACTCCTGCCGTGGAACGTCGCCGCTCAACTTGAGTTGCGAGTCTAAAGCTGGACCATTCCTGTCTCATCGGCAACCACGGTGCTGACGATCCGCTTACGAAAGCCGGAGGAGCAGACCCATAGGAAGCGTCGAAAGTCTCTTCTTGACTGTGGAGCCGACCCGCGAGCGGCTGCCGGAGGTCGCTGACCGGCCATCTCCTGCCGCTCGTTGGCGTGTGCCCGCAGGCGCTCAAATGGCCGTTCCGCAGTAGACAGCAGTCGTTCCCTCGCTAATCACCTTCATCGCGTCGTCGGCAAATGCGGAAGCCCGTTTCATGGGCAAGCAGCTAACGACAGAATTCACGGACAGCCAGCGGGAGCCAATCAGCGCTACGAGCAGACTATTCCCTTTGACTGCTGTGCAGGAAAGTGACAACAGGCTTGCCGTTCTCCTCGACGCATGTAGACGCAACTTCCCGCCCAGACGGATAGCGGGAAAGAGGGGCCAAGTGAATGAGTAGCAGGCCGCAGAAGCGGTGTGCCCGCCCAGGCGAGGCTCCGCGCAGGATCTGCGGCCAGCTATAGGAGAGCCACGGGATCTTGTACCATTATTAAAGCTTCTTGCGGGACGCAGCTAGTGTTCCCGCCAGCGCTGATAGAGCAGTGCGGTGACGACAAAGAATGCTGTGTGCGCGATCGCGAAGAACAGCATGCCGCCTGCCGTGAGCACGCTATGCCCTGCGAACCCCTGGCCGATCAGCGGTAGAACCATGCATGCATTCAACAGCCATACAGCGAGCGCGTATAAAAGACCTTTGATCAGCGCGCTGGCCGGGAGCCTCGCAAACGTGAACGCGTAGAACACGGCCATCGCGATGCCGACGGCGATATGGAAAACCTGCTGGAACGCGTAAAGCCTGACAAGCGGTAATGCCGATATGCCGAGCGTCTGTGCGAGCAGCGTCAACAATCCGCCGCGCGCGGTGACAAGCCCGAAGTGATCGGCGACGGACAACAGCGCGGTATTGACCGCGATGCCCGCGCATCCCGCCAAGGCCGCAGTCGACACTTTCGACGAGCCGCTAGTAGGGCGGCGCCCGGTCTTCAATACGATTTCGTTCATATTGCGTTCGCATGAGGGGAAACCTCGGTAAAACGGCGCAGGCCGCGTTCGCCTGCACAGTCAAGACACAACCGGTCCCGCACTGGCGCCACGTTGCCGAAAGGATTGTCGTTGCTGACCTTCTGTCGGCATCCGTGGGCCGCCATTGCGCGATTGGGCCCCGGGTCTGCCGCACTAAAGCCTGCCGAGGTCGATCACGGCCTGTGCGAATGCCTGGGGCGCTTCCTGGGGAAGGTTATGGCCGATGCCCCCCGTGATAGTCCTGTGCTCGTATTTCCCGATGAACTTACCGGCGTAGGCGCTGGGCGGCGGGTGCGGTGCACCGTTGGTATCGCCTTCCATGGTGATGGTTGGCACACCAATGGACGGCGCCAAGGCAAGTCGCTGCTCAAAGGCGTCGTACTTTTCCTCGCCAGAGGCAAGACCTTGCCGCCAGCGATAATTGTGAACGGCAATGGCGACATGGTCCGGATTGTTGAAGGCCGACGCACTCCGCTCGAAGGTGGCGTCATCGAACTTCCACCTCGGCGAGGCTTGCCTCCAGATCAGCTTGGCAAAATCGTGGGTGTATTTTTCATAGCCGGCCCGCCCGCGATCCGTTGCAAGGTAGAACTGGTACCACCACTGGAACTCTGCCTCGGGCGGCAGCGGCGACGCACCGGCCTTCTGACTCCCAATCAGGTAGCCGCTTACCGACACCAGACCCTTGCAGCGCTCCGGCCTCAGCACCGCGATGATATCGCCGGTGCGCGCCCCCCAATCGAACCCAGCGAGTGTCGCCTGCCGGATATTGAGTGCATCCATCAGCGCGACGATATCGGCAGCCACGGCTGTCGGTTGGCCGTTACGCATCGTCTCTTGCGACAAGAAACGCGTAGTACCGTAGCCCCGCAGATACGGGACAATCACGCGATACCCGCGCGACGCCAACAGCGGCGCGACGTCAACAAAGCTATGAATATCGTAAGGCCAGCCGTGCAGCAGGATGACCGCGGGTCCGTCAACCGGCCCCGCCTCGGCGTAGCCGACATTGAGCAGCCCGGCGTCGATCTGCTTCATCGACGCAAACGATGTATGGGTACCCGGCCTGGCCGAAGGCAGGATCGACGAATTCAGCGAACGTGTCTGGCCCCTGGCGGAGCCCAGCACGCCGAACTGGGCAGCGGCAAGCGCCACGGCTGTCTTGCCCATGAAGCCGCGACGACGCGAATTGATATTCTCTGACATATTCCTATCCACCTCAAAGCGAGGGCATGCCCGCTGGCAACCTCGAAAATCAACTCAATCTCGACGCACACGCCCAGCGGAATCCGGGCCACACCGAACGCGGAGCGCGCGTGCTTGCCGCGCTCCCTGAGCTTTGCGTAAATATCGTGTGTATCCATATTGAAGTCCTTGATACGGGCTGCTTGCACTGGCTCAACGCGCTTAATCCACGCTGCGCACAGCTTCCTTGGTGCTCACAGCAATTTCGTGTAGGTCAAAATCGAGGCTCGCATCGGGAAGCGATTCCGCTTCCTTGACACTGTCCTGATGCCTTGATGGCAAAGCCAAGGTCGCCACTCGAACTGCGCAACCTGCTCCTCAACAAGGCATTTGCTATCGGGAGCGTGGAAAACGGCAGGGCCTAGTTGCGGGCGCCGTCCGTGTAGACGTCCCTCGAATCGATGCGGGCACCATCGGAGAACACGTCGCGCGGTCCGATGCGTGCGCCATCCGTGAAGACATCACGCGGTCCGATGCGTGCGCCATCCGTGAAGACATCACGCTGGCCGATACGCGCGCCATCCGTATAGACGTCACGAGGCGAATTGACCGCGGCAACGGCGGCTTGTGAGGCGAAGGTGGTAACGGTGGCGAGCAGCAGGGCGGCACCGGAGATTTGGCTGAGGCGTTTCATGATTGACTCCTTGGCGAACGAATACAGAGATGGCAGTTCAACGATCGGACCTGCGAGGCTTGGTGTGCAGCGCCATGTTGCGGTCGTTATTGCGTATACGCCGGGAGATCGCGGATCATTCCCCTTGCACGATTGAAAATTCAAATTGCCGCCATAGCGCCACGCCGGGGGGCGTGCGGTGCAGCGTACGGGCCACTACGCGAGGCTGTGATGAATGTGGAGAACGTGAAGTCAGCACCCGTCCGGCAGCTTCCAGAATGAGCCTGCTGATCTCGTCAGGAATGTGAGATCAGACGATACGTGGCTCGACTTCAACTCGATTGTCCTGGCCCCATGCGCTTGGTCATGGGGCGCTGGAGGTCAGGGTTGATGGTCTGGCCGCCCATGGAAACGGCTGCCCACTCAGATCCGTCAGATCGCTTGCTTATATAGATAGACGCCTCTTTGTCTTGGCCGCCATCCGTGCCCGCAGCTCTCGGTATCGTTCTTTCCACATCCCACCTTAAAGCACATCTGCGACGAATTCTCAGACAAATGGTATGGGCCCCGCCCCCTCTCGGGCAGGTAGCGAAAGGGGCACCTGCACCAGCGTGCATCGATGTCCCAAAGTGGTACCACGTTCACGTACTTCGCCGCGACGCGCGCCTACCTGGAACGCCATGGCAAGCCGATGGCGTTCTACAGCGATAAGGCCAGCGTCTTTCGCGTCAACAAGCCCCACGCGGGCTGCCGCGAGGGCCATAGGGGTAGGCGGACTTCTTGGCGCTGAATCCGCGCAGCGCAGCTCCTTGAGCAGGCTGGATGCCTAGCTCGAACAAGGCTCGGGCGTATGGCGGCGTACAGCGCCCCAGCTTCAACGCTCGCTTCCATGGGCGACCGGACCCATCAACTCTGCCTCCAGCGCCCCATGGCCAAGCGCATGGGGCCAGGACAACCGAGTTGAGGTCGAGTCACGTATCGTGAATTCAGCACCCGTCGGTAGTGCCAGGTCATGCAGACCGTCCGGCAGCTTCCAGAATGAGCCTGCTGATCTCTTCAGGAATGTGAGAGACCAACGTTCTCCACATTCATCACAGCCTCGCGTAGTGGCCCGTACGCTGCACCGCACGCCCCCCGGCGTGGCGCTATGGCGGCAATTTGAATTTTCAATCGTGCAAGGGGAATGATCCGCGATCTCCCGGCGTATACGCAATAACGACTGCAACATGGCGCTGCACACCAAGCCTCGCAGGTCCGATCGTTGAACTGTCATCTCTGTATTCGTTCGCCAAGGAGTCAATCATGAAACGCCTCAGCCAAATCTCCGGTGCCGCCCTGCTGCTCGCCACCGTTACCACCTTCGCCTCACACGCCGCCGTTGCCGCGGTCAATTCGCCTCGTGACGTCTATACGGATGGCGCACGCATCGGACCGCGCGACGTGTTCTCCGATGGTGCCCGCATCGATTCGAGGGACGTCTACACGGACGGCGCCCGCAACTAGGCCCTGCCGCTTTCCACGCTCCCGATAGCAAATGCCTTGTTGAGGAGATTCACCATGAATGCCCCAATGCGAATCGTCCGTGCAGCAGTCATCTCGGTAACAGCCCTCGTCACCACTCCAGGCTTTTCACAATATGCGCAAGTCGCCGCGCCTATTTTCTCGGCACTGCATTTCACCTTGTCCGCCCTGGACTCGATATAACTGCTCCATGAGCTTTGAGGAATGCCACTATGAAAACGTCCATCGCCAACTTTCTCGCGACCATCTCCATTGCCGCATTCGCTGCAGGCGGCGGCATCCGTTTGGCCTCTGCAGCCGATGCCAGGCAATCGGTGGCAGGAAGCGATTCCCACCCCATCACACGCGCCGAGCTGCTCCATGAGCTCCAGGAACTGAAATCCGTGGGCTACGATCCATCCGACGATAGCTTTCCGGAATCACTTCAGAAGGCGCAGCGTAAGCTGGACGAGAAGCGCCGTGCGGAATCGGCAATGGCGGTGACTCAAGCCCACCAGCCGGCGGAAACGGATTGGGCACACTAGATACTATGAAGGGCCGCGGAGGCAAGCCCCCCTGGAGTAAAACGAAGATTCGCAGTCTCGTTTCTCCAAAGGAGCACGCAAATGAATCTCTCGACCAGATTACGGGTGCGATACAGGGCGCGACTGTAGCGTCGCTTGTGGCGACCCGGTTCGAGCGCGGCGGAATCACGGCCTTTGCGCCTGCGGCGCGAACGGCCTGCACGAAGGCATCGGCGTCGTAGCCTTTGTCCGCGATGATCGCGTCCGCGGTAAGTCCTTCGATCAACTCTGCCGCACAGGAGATGTCGGCAGCCTGGCCATCAGTGAGAATCAACCGCAGAGGCCGTCCAAGGGCATCGATTGCCCATCTAACGAAAAGGAAATTCAAAATGTCTAAAGTTTGGCTAATCACTGGAAGCGGAAGTGGTCTGGGTCGAATCATTGCCGAAGCAGCTTTAGCTGCTGGCAACCAAGTCGTCGCGACCGCCCGCAACGTTGGTCAGTTGGACGAACTGGTGGCTCGGTTTGGCGCGAATGTCCGGGCGGTCGCGCTCGACGTCACAGACGAGTCTCAAGGTCATGCGGCGGTCGATGCAGCGGTCGATGCGTTTGGCCGCCTTGACGTGGTCGTGAATAACGCAGGTTACGGGGACACCCGCCCGTTTGAGCAGGTTCCATCGAGCGAGTTTCGCCGACTGGTCGAGACCTGCTTTTTCGGTGTTGTGAATCTTACCCGCGCTGCGCTTCCTGTCATGCGGCAACAGCGCCGCGGACACATCATCCAGATTTCTTCGCTGGGAGGTCGTACGGCGTTCCCGGGCAACGCGGCCTATTTCGCGTCAAAGTGGGCCGTCGGTGGCTTCACCGAAGGTCTGGCGCAGGAGACTGCACCTTTCGGCGTCAAGGTTACCGCGCTTGAGCCGGGTGGAATGCGTACCAATTGGGGAAAGCGTGCGCACGCAGACCGACCGGTCTTGTTGCCAGATTACGAACCCTCAGTCGGTGCAAGCGTGAAACAGATGGAAGGCTATTGGGGCAATGAGTCTGGGGATCCCGTCAGAGTCGCACAGGTTGTTCTCCGGATTGCCGAAACTGAGACAGTACCGCCGCACATTCTCCTCGGAAGCGACGCTTTCCAGTTTGCGCGTCAGGCGGAGCAAGCGAGAACAGCCGATGCAGATCGTTGGCAAGCGGTCAGCGTCTCAACTGACGTCGGTGCTGTCGGTCCCATTCCGACGTTTCCGACGAATTGAATGGGGCGTAACGCATGGCGGACTATCCTGAGCGACCGCTTTGAAGAAAGGCGGCTGGCTGAAATGAAAAACGTGTGAAGCAAACGCCACGTTCGGACCTTGCGCACAAGGAGAGGAAGGCGCTTTCTCCAAGCACTTGTTTACAGGCGAAAAAAGGGGCCCTGTCTAGAGGAGATGGGACCCGTTTTGCGTCTCAACACCTTTTGTTTACGGCTAGCTCCTCGCCCATTCTTTTGCCGGGATGATCATTACCGCGACTGGCGTTCACAAGAATGTCTCCGCACTGGTCTTCGTGGCGGCGCGAGCCCCGGATGCCGGCGAAGACTACACCGCGTTGGCCAAGACCTACCCTACGCCACCAGCCACGGCTGCCATTGTGTTTGATCGCGATGAGGGACGCCTGAGCGAGTCTGCATTCCTACGCGACTTCGCGGGCGACCTTCCAGAAGCACGGGCGCCGACGCTGTACGCCGTCCAGGAACCGTTCCACAAGGCCCTGCTGACGGGTAAGACCACCAATGCCCCATGGCGATCGAAGCCCAGCTTCTACGCAGTTTCCGCAGACAATCGGACGATTGGACGATTGGACGATTGGACGATCAACCCGGATCTTCAACACTTCATGGCCAAGCGCATAGGGGCCAGGACATCTTCTTCCTAGCTTTCCTTCCCCAGTTCGTAGCCGCCGAGCGCGGGCCCATCGCCGTTCAGATCCTGACACTTGGCGTAATCTTCGTTGCGGCCACGTTCCTCGTGTTCTCGGCAATCGCCTGGTTGTCAGGCACCTTTGGAGCGTTGCTGCTACGTTCCTCGCGCACACAGGGCGGACTGAACTGGTTTGCCGATGCAGTCTTTCTTGCGCTCGCCGTGCGCCTGGTCACTTCGCACATCTGATGCACACCAGGCACCTATGACACCGATTCAAACTTTCAATCTGACGACGGGAATGTTTCGCGATAGCGGCGCGTATACGGTAGTAACGATCGCAACATGGCGCTGCTCCTGCAGGCCTCTCAGATCCGGTCGTTGACTGTCATCTCTCTGTCCGGTTTTCAAGGAGCTACTCATGAAACGTCTCAGCCAATTCTCTGGTGCCGCCCTGCTGATTGCCACAGCCGCCATCTTTGCCTCGCAAGCCGCCGTTGCGGCTGTCAACTCGCCCCGCGACGTCTATACCGATGGGGCTCGCATCGGGCAGCGGGATGTCTTCACCGATGGTGCGCGCATCGCACAACGTGATGCATTCACCGATGGTGCACGCATCGAAGCACGCGATGTGTACACCGATGGTGCCCGAAATGCGGCGCTGGACGATCGCATCGACGGCGTTCGAACCCTTGCCGGCATGGATCGCACGGGCCCGTCGACGCCTCCCGCACGCTCCGCCGATCCGTACACCGATGGAGCCCTTGCCTGATAACGGGCCTCGATCCCACTCCATACTTGAATGACAGCAATCCTTGCAGGACTGCGCATGACTCGCTATATCAACCGCGTGTCACCTGCAGTTCCTGGATGCCCATCGATGATGCCGGCGGAATCAGGGGGCCTGTACCTGAACTGGATTTCCAGGCTTCCCCGAGACTTGGGGGGCCACCACGAGATAGCGTCGCTTGTCGTCCGCGGCGCTTGTGCCCGGCGCAACAACCTGCCGGATCGGCCCGATGGTATTGACGATGGCCGCCCCAGCCGGATTCGTCATGAACACTGCGAGGGGCTCCAGCGGCCCACCGCCATCAGCTTTGCTCGCTAGTGCCAATACATATGATTGCCTCGGCTGAAGGCCGGTCACTGCTGCCTGCAGCACCTGCACCAACCCCTGGTCGAATAACGTAATGCTGGTCGAGGCGGCTGCCTTCCCGTCCGAGTGCCCCGTGTTCGGTGCCAATAGCGTCAGGTGGCTTGCCTGCCCGGCAATGCCAAGCGGCTCCAGGTTCTGCGTGCCATTGCCTACCGTCACCGCGTTTGGCACATACGCGATGGCCTGGGGGGCCTGTCCCACCTGAACCGTCGCGATTACGGTGTTGTTCAGCGTGTCGATGGCAGCGATAGCATCGGCATTTTCCAGACCCACATACATGCGGCTGCCGTCGCCCGAAGGCCAGATGCCGTGAGGCAGGCTGCCCACCGGAATGGTAGCCACCTGCGAAAAATCATCGGTACGAAAGACCTTTACCTGATTCAACCCGCCCACGGTCACGTAGGCAAAACTGCCCTTGGCATTACGCACAAAGTTCACGTGGTTTGTGAGGGGACCGGTTTCGATGCTCTTGATGCGAGCGAATGGAGGACGTGCGTCAAAGACCTGAACCCTTCCAATGTCCTTGAGTGTGAACCAGACCTGCCTGCCGTCCGGCGTGGCAGCGATATTCGGACAAAACGGACTGTCCTGCTTTACCGCACCCACTATCTTGTGCTCGACCAATGAGATCACCTCGGTTTCCGGATTGAATGAAGAGCACACGTAGCCGTACTTGCCATCGGGCGAGAAGATCTGCATGCCAGGTCCCGCAGGAACGATAATACGGGTCTTCTCTGCGAAAGTTTTGGCATCGAGAACCGCGACATGATTTTCTCCGCGCACGGTAACCCAGACCTCGCTGCCGTCTGGCGTGTAGAACGCCTCATGCGGCGACCTGCCGACATAGGTAGTGTGCTTGACCGTATTCGTTTGGGTATCGATGAACGTCACCGAATTTGAACCAATGGAGACAATGGCCAGGGTCCGATGGTCCGGTGAGAAGCCCATGCCATGTACCAGCACCTGTCCACGATATAGCGGACTGAAATTTCCCGGCGAAGGATCCCCGAGCCGGATCAGGCCAAGAAGACGATGATCGACCGGGTCCACCACGGAAACCGTGTTCGAAAATTGCTCGGCAGCATAGAGGCGGTCGCGGTGGCTGAGAGGGATATCCGGTTCGGACTGGGATACGGGGGC
>NZ_JWMA01000019.1 GCF_000812465.1 Cupriavidus sp. IDO
TGGTAAAGAACCGCCATCTGGCCCGCGCCATCGCTGATATGAGTTTCTTCGAACTCAGGCGGCAACTGGAGTACAAGGCGGCCATGCGCGGTGGCGAGATTGTGGTGGCCGAGCGCTTCTACGCCAGCAGCAAGACGTGCTCGACATGCGGACACACGCTGGGCATCTTGGCGCTCGCCGTGCGCGAATGGACGTGTCCCGCGTGCGGGACGATTCACGACCGCGACATCAACGCCGCCGTGAACCTGTGTCACATCGCCGTGAGTTCCACGGTGTCAGTCTGTGGAGAGGAAGGCGCTGGCCATCGTCGCAAGACGATGGCGAAACCGGCCTCAGTGAAGCAGAAAGTCAGCTTTGTTCCTGTTTGAGCAGGAATGAGCAAGTCTGACGGAACGGCTTCGTATTCCGCGTCAGCGCCAGGAGCCTGACAGGAGGCTGGTCACGAGCGCGCCGGCACGCTGGCCGATATCCGGCTCGCCGTAAAGTACCAGCGCAAGGAACAGCATAAAGAGAACAGACAGCGATAGCTGGCCCGCGTGCTGGGCCAGGTCGGTCAACAGGGGAGACATGATAAACCTCGACAGATTCTTCTTATCTGGAGGCTGCGCCCGGGTCGCGAACGCCGGGGCGGACAGGAGGTGCCGGGCAGAGGCAGGTCAGGTCGATTGCCGTCAGCACGAGACAGCACGCTGTGAGCCCCGGACAGCGCCGGGCGGCAGCCTGTGCGGGACCCTGGCGGGCGCGCACTTAAAGACAGACAGGCAGAACAGAGTCGAGTTCCGCGGCCGTTGGCGGCTCAGGGCGAAGTGGCGCGGAAGGCATGAGAAGCAGGGTTCGGTCAGCGTCCGCCGTCGCGCCCGTGCGCCTGCCAGCCCGGGCCGACGCTGGTCGGGCGCGAGCCATTGCGGGAGTCGTTGCCCTGGTTGCCACGTTCGGCGCCGCGGCCACGGCTTTCGTCCCGGCCATTGACCATGGCAGGCCGGCCGCTCAGCCGGTCGTCCGCGCGGGCGCGGGCTTCCATGCGATCAATCTGCGCTTGCACGTGGTCGCGGCTTTCCGCGCGCACACTGGCCATTTGCCAGCTGCCGGCAGCCTGCACCCGCGGGGTGTGGCTGTCGGGCCGGGAGTGTTGCCAGAAGGCGACTTGCGCATGGCTTGCGGCGGCAGCGCCGAGCAGGCTCGCGGCCACCAGGATGCCAGCCACCAAGTCGCGCAGGAGAGAGCGGGTGAACATGCGGAATCCCAGGATCCTGTCGCGCGGTGAAGTTCAGGAGATGGGTTCATGGTACGCATGGGGCATCAGGCCGCCTATGCCAATCCCGTTACCGGTGTAACGGATTGTTTCGTGCATTTTCGCGGGCCTGCGGCTGTGTTTCAGGGGGTGTAGCGGATCCTGTAAATGGCGCCCGCCAGATCGTCGCTGACCAGCAGGGAGCCGTCGCCTGCGACCTGTACATCGACCGGCCGGCCCCATGCTTTTCCTTTCTGCAGCCAGCCTTCGGCAAAGACTTCCTGCCGTACGGCTTTCCCGGTGTCGTCGAGGACAACGCGCACGAGCCTGTAGCCAATGGGTTCGGTGCGGTTCCAGCTGCCATGCTCGGCAATGAATACGTTGTTGCGATACTCGGCCGGGAACTGCTTGCCGGTATAGAACCGCATACCCAATGCGGCAACGTGTGCGCCCAGCTTTGCGACGGGTGGCACGAATTCCGAGCACGGGCGTTGCTTGCCGAATTCAGGGTCGGCGATGTTGCCGGCGTGGCAGTAGGGGTAGCCGAAATGCTGCCCGGCGCGGGTGGCGCGGTTGAGTTCATCGTCGGGCAGGTCATCCCCCATCATGTCCCGGCCGTTGTCCGTGAACCACAGTTCGTGCGTGACAGGGTGCCAGTCGAAGCCAACCGAGTTGCGCACGCCGCGGGCCACCACCTGGAGGTCGGATCCGTCGGGCTTCATCTTCATGATGTTGGCGTAGCGGTTCTCGTCGGGCGCGCAGATATTGCAGGGCGCGCCGACCGGTACGTACAGGTAGCCGTCGGGGCCGAAGGCGATGAACTTCCAGCCATGATGCGTTTCGGTGGGGAAGCGGTCGCTCACCACGACAGGGCGGGGCGGGTCGTCGAGACGTGCTTCGATGTCGTCGAGACGGACGATCCGGGAGGTCGATGAGGCGAACAGGCTGCCGCCCCGGAACGCCACGCCCACCGGCATGGCCAGGCCGGTGGCAACGATATGAACCCTGGGTTGCGCACGGAGGGGATCCGGCAGGGCGTACACTTTCCCTTCGCCGAGCGAACCGACGAACAACGTGCCTGCGGGCGACAGCGTCATGCCGCGCGCACCCCGGACGGCGTGGCTCACGACTTCGATGTGGAACCCCGGCGGCAGCCGGATCTGGTCGAGCGGCAAGGCGGCGGGCGCGGAGCCGGTGCCGGCAAGCAATACCATGCAGGCAATAGCGAAGCGCTGGATGGTGCGTCCAGTGAAGTGCAGGTCGATGCGCATGAATGACCTCCCATCGGGGTTTCCGCCACGATGCCTGCCGCCACGCCATGCGTCAATCACCTAAGTGTTTGTTTGGCCTCGGAAATTGGGCTATACTCTTGCGTTTCGTGTTCGAACACCCCGTTTTCTGAGGAATCAACTCATGGTCGTTATCCGTCTGGCTCGCGGCGGCAGCAAGAAGCGCCCCTTCTTCAACATCGTCGCAACCGACTCGCGCAACCGTCGCGATGGCCGTTTCATCGAGCGCGTTGGCTTCTACAACCCGCTGGCTTCCGAAGGCGAAGAAGGTCTGCGTCTGGTGCAGGACCGTCTGGCCTACTGGCAAGGCGTTGGCGCACAACTGTCGCCGACCGTTGCCCGCCTGGTCAAGCAAGGCGCCGCCAAGGCCGCTGCCTGATAGCCGGCTTTCGACGCGCCTTTGAGGTGCGTCGACACTGCACACGTGACTGAACGAAAGCAGGGCGCCGCTGCGCCGAGGCCGCTGAACCGGCCGCAAGGCGAATCGCAAAAGACGGCGAGACTGCCGGCGACGCTGCTGTATGCCGACCCGCTGCCGGATGATCTGATAGAAGTCGGTTACGTTGGCGCTGCCTATGGCATCCGGGGCTGGATCAAGGTCCAGCCGCACGCCGACGACGCTGCTGCATTGCTGCATGCGCGCCGCTGGTGGTTGCTCGCCGCGCCGCAGACAGGTCTGTTGTCTGCCTCCGGCCCCTCTCGTGCGGAAGCGATCTGCGTGAAGATCGCGCAGTCGCGCGAGCACAGTGGCACCGTGGTGGCGCAGGCGTCCGGCGTGTCCGACCGCAATCTTGCGGAGGCGCTCAAGGGACGTCGTGTGTGGATCCGGCGCGAGGATTTCCCCGCGCCGGAAGCAGATGAGTTCTACTGGGTCGACCTGATCGGCTGCGCCGTGAGCAACGAGCAAGGCGAGTTGCTGGGCGAGGTATCCGGTCTGATCGATAACGGAGCTCACCAGATCCTGCAGGTGGCCTATGCGCTGCCTGACGGCAAGGCCGGCGAACGGCTGATTCCGTTTGTCGATGCGTTCCTGCGTTCGGTGGATACTGCCGGCAAGCGCATCGTGGTGGACTGGGGGCTCGACTACTGAGCGTGCGCCCTGCCATTCAGGTTTGGACGCAGGTTTGGGAAGGGAGAGCGGATGCAGTTCGATGTAATCACGCTGTTTCCCGAAATGTTTCGCGCGCTGACCGACTGGGGCATTACCAGCCGGGCAGCCAAGCAGCAGCGCTATGCGCTGCGCACCTGGAATCCGCGGGACTTCACCACGGACAACTACCGTACCATCGACGACCGGCCTTACGGCGGTGGTCCCGGTATGGTGATGCTGGCGAAGCCGCTGGAAGATGCGCTCGATGCTGCCTCGGTGGCGCAGTCGCAGGCCGGTGTGGTGCAACCGCATGTGGTATTGATGTCCCCCCAGGGCGCGACGCTGACGCATGACAAGGTCATGGAGCTGGCGCAACGCCCCGGTCTGGTGTTGCTGTGCGGGCGCTATGAAGCGATCGACCAGCGGCTGATCGACCGCCGCGTGGACGAGGAAATCAGCCTTGGCGATTTCGTCCTGTCAGGCGGCGAGCTGCCCGCGATGGCACTGATCGACGCGGTGGTGCGGCACCTGCCCGGCGTGCTGGGCGATGCGCAGTCGGCCGTGCAGGACAGCTTCGTCAACGGCCTGCTGGATTGTCCGCACTACACGCGGCCAGAAGAATATGAAGGTGTGCGGGTGCCCGAGATACTGCTCGGGGGCCATCACGCCGAGATTGAAAAATGGCGGCGCCGGCAGGCGCTTGCCAACACTGCGAGAAAGCGCCCCGATCTGATTGAGGCCGCTCGCAAGCAAGGTTTGCTGACCCGTGCCGACGAGAAATTCCTGTCGGAATGGTCGGCGAAAGAAGGGCGGGAGCTTTTTCCCGCCAGGTAAAACCCCATCCTCTGCCGGGGCCCGGGCCATGCCTGGGGCATACAACGCCGACATGATGGTAAAGGAGAAAAAACGATGAATATCATCGAGCAGATCGAGAAGGAAGAGATCGCGCGTCTGACCGCGAACAAGACCATCCCCGCATTCGCGCCTGGCGACACCGTGATCGTCAACGTGAACGTGGTCGAAGGTACCCGCAAGCGCGTGCAGGCTTACGAAGGCGTTGTGATCGCCAAGCGTAACCGTGGCCTGAATTCGTCCTTCATCGTGCGCAAGATCTCGTCGGGCGAAGGCGTGGAACGTACGTTCCAGCTGTACTCGCCGCTGATCGCCGGCATCGAAGTGAAGCGTCGCGGCGACGTGCGTCGCGCGAAGCTGTACTACCTGCGCCAGCGTTCGGGCAAGTCCGCACGTATCAAGGAAAAGCTGGTTTCGAAGGCTGCTGTCGCTGCAAAGGCTGCGGCTCAGTAAGCCGGACATGCCGACCGGGTCTCCCGGGCGGGCGTTTCCTCAGGAAGGGCACCTCCGGGTGCCCTTTTTGCATTTCGGCCACGCCGGCAAATTGCTGCGGCGCCAAAGCGTTCGCATCTGTCATACTTCTTCCTGTTATGCGCCCCGCCTTCGACCCAGAATCCCTACCCGTCATTGATACCGATACGCGTCACGCGGCGCTCAGCGCCCCGCGACTGCGGGCAGATTTCATCCGTCACCGCATGCAGGTGCCGCCGCAATGGGCGCCCGAACTGACGGACGAATCGCGCGTCTACGACCGTAGCCGCGGCCTGCGCGATGCTGCCGTGCTGGTGCCCCTGGTCGAGCGCAGGGACGGCCTGACGGTGCTTCTGACGCAACGCAACGCGAACCTGAGCGCGCATGCCGGCCAGATCAGCTTTCCGGGCGGAAGGCAGGAGGATTTCGATGCCAATCGCATCGACACGGCGCTGCGCGAGACCGAGGAAGAGGTTGGCCTGACGCGCAATTTCGTCGAGGTGCTCGGTGCGCTGCCTGACTACATCACGGGCACCGGCTTTCACGTGAGCCCGGTCGTCGGACTGGTGCGCGACGGCTTCACGCTGCGCCCGGATGCTTCAGAAGTCGCTGATGTGTTCGAGGTGCCGCTGGCCTTCCTGATGGACCCTTCGCATCATGAGCGGCGCCTGTTCCGCTGGGTGGACGGCGAACGGATATTCTATGCAATGCCATTTCCGCGCGAGGGTGGCGGCCACCGGTTTATCTGGGGCGCCACGGCGGGGATGCTGCGCAATCTCTACCATCTGCTGGCCGCCTGAGCCAGTAGATAAGGCTTTGCTCAGGCCGCAGCCTTGCTGCCGTTTGCCACACAATGCGGGCAGCTCTTGCCCACGACATAGTGCGGACTTTGCTGCTCTTCGGGCGTCACGACGGCGCGGCAGGCAAAGCACTGCTTGGGCCCGGCTGGCTCCAGGTTCGGATTCAGCGCCGTGCGGTAGTCGAAGACGAAGCAGTCGCCCTTGTAGTGATCGCCGCCGACTTCCTCGAAGTATTTCAGGATGCCGCCTTCGAGCTGATAGATGTGCTCGACGCCGACTTCCTGCATGTGGATCGCCGCCTTTTCGCAGCGGATGCCGCCGGTGCAGAACGACACCACGGTCTTGCCTTCCAGTTCCGCCTTGTGGGCGGCCACGGCCTCGGGAAATTCGCTGAACTTGGCGATGTCGTATTCCACCGCGTTTTCGAACGTCCCGACCGCCACTTCAAAGTCGTTGCGCGTATCCAGCATCACCACCGGACGGCCGGCATCGTCGTGGCCCTGGTCCAGCCAGCGCTTGAGGTCCACCGGCCGCACCGAAGGCGCGCGACCTGCCTCGGGGCGGATCAGCGGCATCTTCATGGTGATGATTTCCTTCTTGGCGCGCACCAGCATGCGCTTGAAGGGCTGGGTGTCGGACAGGCTCTCCTTGGGCGCGATATCGGCGAAGCGTGCATCCGCGTGCAGCCACGCCATGAAGCTGTCGATGGCTTCGCGCGGGCCTGCCAGGAACATGTTGATACCTTCCGGCGCGAGCAGGATCGTGCCTTTCAGGTCAGCCGATTCGCAGCGCGCGCGCATTTCCGGCCGCAGCGTCTCGATGTCGTTGAGCGAGACAAATTTGTAAGCGGAGATGTTGACGATCTGCATAGGAGACTTCGCGCGCGGGATCGCGTCGGTATCCACGCGATAACTGCCTGATTGGAAAGGCGAAATTATAACGCGTCGGGACGTCTGCGCCGCGTATTTCCCAGCGGGCTATTCAGCTATGCCGGTCGCCTTCATGCGCAATGTGGCGGCCTCTCACGGGGCCGAGCCGGTACAATGTCGCCCATGTCTGCCCCCCGTTTCGTACACCTTCGCCTTCACTCCGAATACTCCATCGTGGACGGCATCGTCCGCCTGGATGACGCCGTCAAGGCCGCTGCCGCCGATGGCATGGGCGCGCTCGCCCTGACCGATCTTGCCAACGCCTTCGGACTGATCCGCTTCTACAAGGAAGCGCGCGGCGGCGGCGTTAAGCCGGTGGTCGGCGCGGACGTCTGGCTCACCAATGCCGAAGACCGCGACAAGCCGTCGCGTCTGCTGCTGCTGGTTCAGGACCGCCGCGGCTACCTGAACCTGTGCACGTTGCTGTCGCGCGCCTGGCTGTCGAACCAGCACCGCGGCCGCGCCGAGATCGAGCCGGGCTGGTTCCAGGAGCCTGGCGAGGACGACCTGCCGCTGGCGACGGGCCTGGTCGCGCTGTCGGGCGCCATGGGCGGTGACGTCGGCATGGCGCTGGCCAACGGCAACACCGAAGCCGCGCGCCAGGCTGCCGAACATTGGGCGGCCGCTTTCCCGCAGCGCTTCTACATCGAACTGCAGCGCGCCGGTCAGCCCGGTACCGACGCCTACGTCCAGCAGGCCGTGCAGCTTGCCGCTTCGATGCAGTTGCCGGTCGTAGCAACCCATCCGGTGCAGTTCATGACGCCGGACGACTTCACCGCGCACGAAGCGCGCACGTGTATCGCCGAGGGCGAACTGCTGGCCAATCCGCGCAGGACCCGCCGCTTCACGACCGATCAGTATTTCAAGACCCAGGACGAGATGTGCGCGCTGTTCGCGGACATTCCGTCGGCCTTGCAGAACGCGGTCGAGATCGCGCGGCGCTGCAACCTGACGCTGGAACTGGGCAAGCCGCGCCTGCCGCTGTTCCCCACGCCCGATGGCATGTCGCTGGACGACTACCTCGTCTTCATGGCCAAGGACGGGCTGGAGAAACGCCTGGCGGTGCTGTTCCCCGACGAAGCGGTGCGCGAAGCCAAGCGGCCCGAGTACTACGCGCGGCTCGAATTCGAGACCGGCACCATCATCAAGATGGGCTTCCCGGGCTACTTCCTGATCGTGGCCGACTTTATCAACTGGGCCAAGAACAACGGCGTGCCGGTCGGCCCGGGCCGCGGCTCGGGCGCCGGTTCGCTGGTGGCCTATGCGCTTGGCATTACCGACCTGGATCCGCTCAAGTACGCGCTGCTGTTCGAGCGTTTCCTGAATCCGGAACGGGTCTCGATGCCCGACTTCGACATCGACTTCTGCCAGCACGGCCGCGACCGCGTGATCACCTATGTGAAGGAGAAGTACGGCAAGGACGCGGTGTCGCAGATCGCCACCTTCGGTACCATGGCCGCCAAGGCCGCGGTGCGCGACGTGGGTCGCGTGCTCGATCTCGGCTACGGCTTCGTTGACGGCATCGCCAAGCTGATCCCGTTCAAGCCCGGCAAGCTCGTCACGATTGAAGAAGCCAAGAAGGAAGAGCCGCTCCTGACCGAGCGCGAGAACAACGAGGAAGAAGTCCGGCAGCTGCTGGAACTGGCACAGCGCGTCGAAGGCATGACGCGCAACGTCGGCATGCACGCCGGCGGCGTGCTGATCGCCCCTGGCCGCCTGACCGATTTCTGCCCGCTCTACACGCAGGGCAGCCAGAACGATGGCATGAGCGGCGTCGTCAGCCAGTACGACAAGGACGACGTGGAAGCGGCCGGCCTGGTCAAGTTCGACTTTCTGGGCCTGACCACGCTGACCATCCTGGACTGGGCCGAGCGCTATATCCGTCGGCTGGATCCGAGCAAGGCCGACTGGAATTGCAGCCATATTCCCCTCGACGACGGGCCCGCGTTCGACATCCTGAAGACCGCCAACACGGTTGCCGTGTTCCAGCTGGAAAGCCGCGGCATGCAGGGCATGCTGAAGGACGCCAAGCCTGACCGCTTCGAGGACATCATCGCGCTGGTGGCGCTGTACCGCCCGGGCCCGATGGACCTGATCCCGAGCTTCTGCGCGCGCAAGCACGGCCGCGAGCGGGTGGAATATCCGGATCCACGTGTCGAACCCGTCCTGAAAGAGACCTACGGCATCATGGTCTACCAGGAGCAGGTGATGCAGATGGCGCAGATCATCGGCGGCTACTCGCTCGGCGGCGCCGACCTGCTGCGCCGCGCCATGGGCAAGAAGAAGCCCGAGGAAATGGCGCAGCATCGCGTCATGTTCCGCGAAGGTGCCGACAAGAACGGACTCAGTGCGCAACAGGCCGACGATATCTTCGACCTGATGGAGAAGTTCGCGGGCTACGGCTTCAACAAGTCGCACGCGGCCGCCTATGCGCTGCTGGCGTACTACACCGCCTGGCTCAAGGCCCATCATCCGGCCGAATTCATGGCAGCCAACATGTCGCTCGCCATGGACGACACGGACAAGGTCAAGATCCTCTACGAGGATTGCAAGCTCAACAAGCTCGCTGTCCTGCCGCCCGACGTCAATGCCAGCGAATACCGCTTCGCGCCGACCGATGCCAAGACCATCCGCTACGGCCTGGGTGGCATCAAGGGCTCGGGGCAGGGCGCCATCGAAGACATCCTGCGCGCACGCGAGGAACGGCCGTTCACGGACCTGTTCGATTTCTGCGAGCGTGTCGACCGCCGCCAGGTCAACCGCCGCACCATCGAGGCCCTGATTCGCGCCGGCGCCTTCGACAGCCTCAACGACAATCGCGCACAGCTGCTGGCATCTGTTTCCATTGCCATGGAAGCGGCGGACCAGAAGGCCGAATCCGCCAACCAGGTGTCACTGTTCGACCTGATGGGCGACGCCGGCGACGCGCACCGCCCGGAACTCATCGACGAGCCGCGCTGGAGCCCGAAGCGCACCCTGCAAGAAGAGAAGCAGGCGCTCGGCTACTACTTCTCGGGCCACCTGTTCGATGCCTACCGCGATGAAGTACGCCGCTTCATAAAGAGCACGCTGGCCGGCCTGGAGAAGGAAGTCCAGGGCAACGGCGGCGGCTTCGGCCGCGACGTGCGCGGCAAGACTGTCGCCGGTGTGATCACCGGTATCCGCACGCAGATGACGCAGCGCGGGAAGATGCTGATCGTGCTGCTCGACGACGGCACCGGTCAGGTCGAGATGACGGTGTTCAATGAGGTGTTCGAAGCCAACCGGCACATGTTCCGCGACGACGAATTGCTGATCGCGACCGGCAATGCGCGGCACGATACGTTCACGGGTGGCGTCAGGTTCACGGCGGAATCGGTGATGGATCTGACCGCGGCGCGTGTGAAGTTCGCCAGTGCCGTGCAATTGGCGATGAATGGCAATTCGTCGACCGGGATGCTGCGCGAGCTGCTCACACCGCATCTGGCTCGTGCCAGCGGCGCGCAGGGCTTGCCGGTGCGCATTCGCTATGAGTCGGCGGCAGCCTCCTGCGAGGCCATGCTGGGACCGGCCTGGCAGGTGGTGCCGTCAGACGAGGCGTTGTTGGCGTTGCGGCTGGCGCTGTCGCCGGACTGCGTCAGTACGCTCTACGAGTAAGCCGGAGGCAGCGAGGGCTTGAACTGCTGACAGAATAGTTGCGCGTTCTTGCGCAGCTGTGCACAATTTGCGCATGATACGCACGATGGTCAGCATTCAAGAGGCTGCGGAGTTTC
>NZ_JWMA01000155.1 GCF_000812465.1 Cupriavidus sp. IDO
CTTCGAGCGCCACCCGCCCGGGCTGGCGCTTGGCGAGGAATTCGATCAGTTTCTGGCGGCTGAAGCGGCGATTGACACACTTGCCGTCGGGCTCGACCTAATAGAGTTGGAAAACGGTCTTTGCAATGTCCAGGCCGTAGGTCGTAGTATTCATTTCGGGTCCCTCCATCCTGTGTGGATTGTGCGAACTTCCACTCTGGCACATTGATGCCGTTTCGTGATGGCGGGGCCCCCCGTTCCCGTTCACTCTCCCACCATGCCTGCTGGCTACTCGTTGACGATTAGCGAGAGGTCGGGGCGCGTTCCCATCTTTTGGACGCCGTCAAAAAGGAGGTCGCCGGCTACGCCGGCGAAACAGCCACGCATCCAAGAACCACAAAAGCCAATCCCACAATCCGGCGAAGACCCCTAAGTATTCGGGAATGCTTGCACGGCAGCGTCCGTTCGCAAAATCAGCTTCCGGCAACGCTTTCCGGGCAGGCGGCAATCCGACCAAAAAGCGGGCTGCCCGGCTGCCCCTCAGTGGAAATTCATCGCATCGTATTGCGGACTTCCTGCAACACTTCGTCGAACGCGTCAACGCGAATCAAGCCCAGCCGTGGAAATTCCAGGTCGACGATCACGTAGAGCGTGACCGACAGCGAGGCCGCGAAGAAGACTGCATGCAACCAGTTTCGAGGCCCGCGTCCGGCCATGCCATAGCCGGCGAAGAAGGCCCCGATCCAGCAAAGCGCGAACAACATGCCGAAAATGACGCCGGGTGGATGCTCCCTGGTTGAAGCGAGGCGGGTCGAGGCCGTATCGAACGCTGCATTGAGCGCTGGCAGCAACAGCATGGTGGCCACTGTAGTAGAGGTCCGCTGGGACTCTGAGACGGATCTTGTCCAGAGGCGTTCGCGCAGCGCGTCAGCGCGTGCCAGTGCCTCATCGATGCGTTTGCGGTCGGGGATCGCCCGATAGGCGTCGAGCCGCGCATCCAGATATTGCCGGAATGTCTCCTGCAGCTCGCCACGTGCCGGCTGTGGCAGCAGATCCAGGCGCAGGTAGGCCGTGCCGATGTCGTTGGCTTCCTGGACGATCAGCGTACGCCGCATATCAAAGCGGCTGGCGGCCCCGGAAAAGGTAAAGGCGATCAACAGCCCGAGCAGTGCAAAAATTGCACTGGCCACCGTGCTGACACCTGTTGTCTCGGGCTCGCGGCCCGAGTCAACTTGCCATTGCCACGCCAGTCGGCCGAGCTCCAGGGCAATCAGAATACTTGCGAATAGTCCCCCGGCAAACATCAGCCCGCCGGGCCAACCGGCGCCATACAGTAATGATATCAAGGTCGCCTCCAGAGTTTCACCGCGCGATGCGCGCCTTCAACTATGAGATGGCCCCTGCCGCATGGGCCGCTGCCGTGCACAAGATCAAGCCTACAGCACAAATGCCGGCATGTGCACCGACGCGGCACGCGCGCTGCGCCGCAGGTTAAAATCGGC
Source organism: Cupriavidus sp. IDO (assembly GCF_000812465.1). Taxonomy (GTDB): domain Bacteria; phylum Pseudomonadota; class Gammaproteobacteria; order Burkholderiales; family Burkholderiaceae; genus Cupriavidus. Next base: position 1,482 of record NZ_JWMA01000155.1, read on the forward strand.
GCGGCACGACAGCCGGTACGCAGGCGTGCGTCCGGGCGTGGGTGCCAGGCGCTCTCCGGCCGGTCCCTGACCAACACGCTGACCGGAATGCGCAAGACATGAGTGCGAATGCCCCCGCTCCATTGAATTCGGAAGACCTGGCCTGCTTCGTATGCGTAGCCGGCACGGGCAGCATCTCCCGCGCGGCGCTCGAGCAGGGTGCCGACCAGTCCACCGTCAGCCGGCAGATCGCCCGGCTGGAAGCCAATCTCGACACCCGGCTGTTCCATCGCACCGGCCGCGGCATGATCCTGACCGAGGCGGGCCAGACCCTGCTCGGGTACGCGCGGCAGGTCTCGGCCACCCTCGCCGAGGCGCGCGAGGCGATCCGGGCCTCGACCGCTCAGGGTCCGGCCCAGTTGATCATCGCGGCGCAGCCGACCATTGCCAACACCGCCTTCGCCAGCATCGGCACCGCCGTCAAACAGCGCTTCCCCGCGACCCGCGTGCGATTCGTCGAAGGGCTGGCCAGCCCGCTGCTGGCATGGCTGGCCGCCGGCGAAGTCGACGTGGCGCTGCTCTACCTGCCGGACCAGCACGGCGCGCTGAAGGTCGACGTGCTGCTGGAGGAAGACCTGACGCTGGTCACGCCGGTTTCATGGGGCCATATCGGGCCGAGCTTCCGCTGCGCCAGCCTGGACGAGGTGCCGCTGATCCTGCCCAGCACGGGCCACGGACTGCGTGTGCTGGCGGAGAACCTGGTCGCGCGCGCGGGCAAGACGCTGAACATGGCGATGGAGTGCGATGCGTCGAATACCGTCTCGATGCGGCTGGTGGAAGACGGTTGCGGCGCCACACTGCTGCCCTTTGCCGCGGTGGCGGACCGCGTGGCCCAGGGGCGGCTGCGCTGCGCCAGGCTGGTCGAGCCGGTGGTGACGCGGCAGGTGGCGCTGGCCACCGCCAGGAACCGGCCGCCGGTGCCGGAACTGTGGGACATCATGCAGACCGTGCGCCAGTCGGTCCGCAATACCGTGATGTCGGGTGCGTGGCCGGGCGCGCGGCTGGTCTGAGCGCGCTTTCCGGTCGTCAGTCCGCGAAGCGCGCACGCAGTGCCTGTGTGGCCTGGCGCAGCATCACGTGATCCAGCCCCACGGCGACGAAGCTGGCGCCCATGTCCATGTAGCGCCGTGCGTCGGCTTCCACCGGCGTCAGCGTGCCCACGGCCTTGCCGGCCCGCCGCGCGGCCTCGAAGATGCGCGCGATCTCGGCCTGGACCTCGGGGTGGTTGGAATTGCCCAAGTGGCCGCATGCCGCCGCCAGGTCGTTCGGACCGATGAAGATGCCATCCACGCCTTCGACCGCGCAGATCTCGTCGGCGGCATCCACGCCCTTGCGGCTCTCGATCTGCACCAGCACGCAGAGGTTGTCGTTGATCTGCTCGAAATAGCCCGGCACCGTGCCATAGCGGTTGCTTCGCTGCGTCATCGAAACGCCGCGCGTGCCCTGCGGCGGGTAGCGCGTGGCGGACACCGCCTGGCGCGCCTGCTCGGCGCTTTCCACAAACGGAATCAGGAAGTTGTAGAAGCCCAGGTCGAGCAGCCGCTTGAGCAGCACCGGGTCATTCCACGCCGGCCGCACAACCGGCGCGCTGACGCTGTCCTTCAGCGCCATCAGCTGCGGCATGAGCGTCAGCGGGTCGTTGGGGGCGTGCTCGGTATCCAGCAGCAGCCAGTCGAAGCCGGCCAGACCGACAATCTCGCCGGTGACCGGGCTGGCCAGCGAGCACCAGCAGCCGATCTGGCGCTGCTGGGCCAGCACGGCGGTGCGAAAAGTGTTGGGCAGCGGCGAATAGGGCGGGCGAGGTTGGGGGGCCGTGGGCATGGGCTTTCTTCCTTTTGTCAGGATTGGCTGAGATCGATAACAGGACACTAGGCCGCCAGGCGCGACAGCGGCCCGGGCGAGGTGCCACATACGGACTGCACGCGTGCCGCGGCGTCATCAAGCTGGGCGAGGGTGCCGCTGTCCACCGGGATGGTTTCGGCACGCTCGCGCCGGCGCTGCCGTTCCGGCTCGCCGGGCAGGGCAATTCCCGCATGGCCCGCCTGCAGCCGGGATGACTTGATCCAGTCCGCGAAGGTCCGGACTTCATCGCCGAAACTGGTGCTGGTGCCCAGCCGCTGCGGGTCGAACACGATCGCCAGCATGTTGTTCCACACCGCGTGGCGGTGGGTCAGCGTTTCGGGGCGGATGGTATGGCCGCCCGTCACGGCGGCGCCGAGCAATTCGCACATGACCGCCAGCACGTAGCCTTTGTGCTCGCCAAACGCCTGCAGCGCGCCCTGGGCGGCGCCATCGCGGGGGAACATCACCTCGGGCCGGTTGGTCGGCACGCCGCGCGCATCGATCAGGCAGCCGGGCGGCACCTCTACGCCCTTGTTGTGGGCCACGCGGACCTTGCCCAGCGCAATCGCGCTGGTGGCGAAGTCCAGCACCAGCGGCGGCGCGTCGGCCACCGGCACGCCGATCGTGAACGGGTTGGTGCCGTAGCGCGCCTCGCTGCCGCCGTACGGCGCGACGATGGGCTTGGACAGCACGTTGACGAAGTGGATCGAGATCATGCCGGCAGCGGTGGCCTGCTCGGCCCAGTGGCCGACGCGACCAAGGTGGTGCGACTGCCGCAGCCCCATCACGCAGACCCCGTGCGCCTTCGCGCGCTCGATCGCCAGCGCCATGGCCTCCTCGGTCACGGACTGGCCCATGCCGCGGTTGCCGTCGAGGCTGAGCATGCTGCCGGCATCGTGCAGCACGCTGACCTTGCGGTTCAGTTGCAGCTCGTCGGCCCGCCACGACATCACGTACTTGGGAATCATGCCCACGCCGTGCGAATCGTGGCCGCTCAGGTTGGCACCGACCAGGTGGTCGGCCGTCAGGCGCGCTTCGCGTGCGTCGGAGCCTGCCGCGATCCAGAGGTCGTTGACCCAGCGGTGCAGGCCTGCGGTAGGGATATGGTGTTCGCTCATGTCGTCAGTGATGGTTTGGGTTCACCGCTTACTCCAGGCGGATCCCGGCGGTCCTGACCAGCTTCCCCCATTTTGCGACCTCGGCCTTCTGGAACGCGGACAGCTCGGCGGGGCCCGCGCCGGATGGCTCGATGCCCATGTTCACCAGGCGATTGCGGATCTCCGGCTCCTTGATGATCTTCGCGATCTCCGTGGAGAGCCGGTTGACGATCGGCATCGGCGTGCCTGCCGGCGCAAAAATCGCCTGCCACGAGACGATCTCGTACCCGTTCAGGCCGCTCTCGGCCACGGTCGGCACGTCCGGCAGCTCGGGCGCGCGGCGCGGCCCGGTGCTGGCGAGTGCGCGCAGCTTGCCGGACTGGATCAGCGGCATGGCAGCGATGCTGTTCTCGAACACCAGGTCGACCTGGTTGCCGAGCAGGGCCTGGATGGCGGGGCTGCTGCCCTTGAACGGCACGTGCAGCAGCTTCAGGCCGGCCATCGAGGCAAACAGCTCGCCGGAGAGGTGCTGCGAGGTGCCATTGCCGGAGGAGCCGAAGCTGACCCCGGCCGGGCGCGCCTTGGCCGCGGCAATCACGTCCTGCACCGATTTCCACGGGCTGCTGGCATTGACCACCAGTACATTGGGCAGTGTGCCGATCAGCGTGACGGGCTGGAAATTCCTGACCGGGTCATACGGCATCTTCGGATACAGGCTGACGTTGATGGCATGGGAACTGATGGTCCCGCCGACCAGCGTGTAGCCGTCCGGCGCCGCCTTGGCAACATAGTCGGTGCCGATATTGCCGCCCGCGCCGGCACGGTTCTCGATCACTACCGGCTGGCCGAGCGCCAGCGACAGCCGCTGGCCGATCAGGCGGCCGAGCACGTCGGTAGAGCCGCCGGCTGCGAACGGCACGACATAGGTAATGGGCTTGGCGGGCCAGCCGTCCTGCGCCCGCGCCGGTGCCGCGGGCAGGGCACCGATGGCCAGTGCGGCGAGCGAGGCCAGGGCCACGCGGGCGAGCGTGCGTGGAGTCTGTCTGGCAACAGCCGGGCCGGCTCCCGGCAGGCAGGTGAGTTGTGGCATGGGAATGTCTCCTGGTTTTCTTGTGGGGTCGCCCGCTGCGGGGCGCCTGGCTTTGTGGCCTGCCTGCAATCTACCGTCCCGCAGTCTGCCGGGCCTTGCGTTTTTTGCATAGCAGGCATGCAGGAAGACGCGGGCAGCGGCAGTGGGGCAAGGCAACAATCTGCGCTGTGCATCCCTGCCCGAATCTGCTGACCCGCCATGACGCCTCAATCTACCTTGTCCCTTGTCCCTTCGTCCGAACCAGGCCAGACGCCAGCCCGGCGCACCGGCGGCCGCGTTCTGGTGGACGCGTTGCGCCTGCATGGCGCGGATCGCATCTTCTGTGTCCCGGGCGAGAGCTTTCTCGACGTGCTGGACGCGCTGCACGACCAGCCCGCCATTGAACTGGTGGTATGCAAGCACGAGGGCGCGGCGGCGAACATGGCCGAGGCCGACGGCAAGCTGACCGGCCGCCCCGGCATCTGCTTCGTGACCCGGGGACCGGGCGCCACCCATGCCAGCATCGGCGTGCATATCGCCGCTCAGGATTCGACACCGATGATCCTGTTCGTCGGCCAGATCGCGCGCGAACATATGGGGCGGGAGGCGTTCCAGGAAGTCGACTATGTGGCCATGTTCGGCGGCATGGCCAAGTGGGTGGCGCAGATCGATGACCCCGCGCGCATCCCGGAACTGGTCGCCAGGGCCTTCCAGTGCGCGACCTCGGGCCGGCCTGGCCCGGTGGTGCTGGCGCTGCCCGAGGACGTGCTCGACGGCCTGTGCGAATGTGCCGATGCGGCACCATACCGGCCGGTCACGGCCTCTCCGTCGCAGGAAGATGCCCAGGCGCTGCGCACCGCGCTGGCCGGCGCCGAACGCCCGCTGGTGATCGCGGGCGGCGCGGGCTGGACCGCTCAGGCGGCCGGGGACTTTGCCGCCTTTATCAAGGCCTGGGACCTGCCGGTGGCCTGCGCCTTCCGCCGGCAGGACGTCTTCGACAACCGCGATGAACACTATGCCGGCCACCTGAGCCTGGGCGTCAATCCGCGCCTGGCAGCCCGCGTGCGCGACGCCGACCTGATCCTGGCGTTCGGCACCCGCCTGGGCGACATCGCCACCGACGGCTACCAGTTGCTGGAGCCGCCGCGACCGCGCCAGCGGCTGGTGCATGTCCATGCCGACAGCGCCGAGCTGGGCCGCGTGTACCAGCCCGAACTGGCCATCCAGGCCGGCATCGTGCCCGGCACGCGCATACTCGCCGGGCTGGCCGCACCGGAATCGCCGCGCTGGGCGCAATGGACCCGCGCCGCGCGCACCGACCACCTAGCCTTCGCGGCACCGGTGGCGCCGGACGCACAGTTGCGCGGTGTCGACCTGTGCGAGGTGATGCAGCACCTCGACCAGACGCTGCCCGACGGCGCCATCCTCAGCAACGGCGCCGGTAACTACACCGTCTGGCTGCACCGCTTCTTCGCCTACCGGCAGCCCCGCACCGAGCTGGCCCCCACCTGCGGCGCGATGGGCTACGGCCTGCCGGCCGCCATCGCGGCCAAGCTGAGAAATCCGCAGCAGACCGTGGTCTGCTTCGCCGGCGACGGCTGCTTCCTGATGTATCCGCAGGAGCTGGCCACCGCGGCGGAGGCGGGCGCCAATGTCATCGTCGTGCTGGTCAACAACGGCATGTACGGCACCATCCGCATGCACCAGGAGAAGCGCTATCCCGGGCGCGTCAGCGGCACCGGCATCCGCAATCCCGATTTCGTGGCCATGGCGCGGGCCTGTGGCGCCTGGGCCGAGCGGGTCGAACATGCCGAAGCGTTTGCCGGCGCGTTCGAACGCGCCCGCGCCGCCGGCACGCCGGCACTGATCGAACTGATGACCGATCCGCGCCAGATCACGCCGGCCATGTGGGTGGATGCATGATGTCGTGGCGGCAGCCGGGCGTCGGTAACTCAGCGGAAATAGTCCGAGAAGCGCGCGCGGATGTCGTCGATGTTGGCCAGCGTGCCGGACAGGTGCGCACGCAGCGCGGTCTCGGCGCGCGCGGGATCGGCGGACGCGATCGCGTCGACAATGGCGTCGTGGTCGCGCAGCACGGCCACTGCCTTGCCGGGAATGGGCAGGTGCAGGCGGCGCAGCCGGTCCAGGTGGCCGCTTTGCCGGCGCACCAGGCCCCACAGGTCCGGTACCTTCGCGGCGTCATAGAGCTCGCGATGGAAGGCCTGGTCGGTGACGGTGAATTCATCGAGGTCCTGCAGCTCCAGCATCATGCGCTGCCGCGCGATCGTGGCGCGCAGGCGTTCGACCAGGAGCGGATCGGCCTGCAGCGCCAGCGTGCGAACGATTTCGAGCTCGACCGAGCGGCGCAGGAAATGCGCCTGCGTAGCCAGCGCGACGTCGATCGGGCTGACCACGGTCGCGTGCTGCGGAAAGATGTCGACCAGGCTCTCTTCGCCCAGGCGTATCAGCGCGTCGCGGACCGGGGTCTGGCTGGTCCCGTACTGCTCGGCGAGTTCGGGGCGCGACAGGATCGTGCCCGGGGGCAGGGCCATCGAGATGATCTGGTCCCGCATGTGCTCGAACACCTGCGGGGCCGCATGGCGCGTGCGGTCGAACCGGAACTTGGCGGGCGATGGCGAGAGTGCGGGTGCGGCTTGCATGACAGGAAACCAGGGCGGGTGCCCGAACCGCCACACTGGCGGGGCTGAGACGTCCC
>NZ_JWMA01000156.1 GCF_000812465.1 Cupriavidus sp. IDO
TGGTGGGGCCCCCCGTTCCCGTTCACTCTCCCACCATGCCTGCTGGCTACTCGTTGACGGTTAGCGAGAGGCCGGGGCGCGTTCATTCCATCTTTTGGCGGCGGCCGGGGCTCGCGTGGAAACATAGCCGCCGAACAAATCGGAAAACGGCGATAGTTGCCAAAATCTCCACTCACTACAGTCGCTGGATTCGCCGGCATCGACCGGCAATTCCAGCCGCCAGCCCCGCCTGGCGCCGACCGCAGCTGCTTTGGAGATGCAAGGAATGCCTGGCACGCCCGCATGCCTAGTCCCCCGCCCCCCACCTGAAAGCAAACCGGAGGACGCCCCCTCGGCCACCGGCAGCGTCACGGAAGCGTCATCGCCGGTTCACGGCACTGTCACCCACGATAACTACATTGGCTCGCAGCAGTTTCGTCACCAAAAGGACACACTGATGCGAGACCTCCCGACGCCTACCCAGCCGCTCTTCGACTCTCTGCCCAATGGCCTCGGCGGCCAGACGGCGCGGAGGCGTCTTCATCGCCCATCGGATACACAGGCAAATGAATCGCCTGCTCTCAGCGTGGCGTGGGCGCGCCACCAGGACGAAATAGTCGAGGCGCAGCGACTGCGCTACAAGGTTTTTGCCGACGAAATGGGCGCACGACTCACGTCGAACGTGCCGGAGCTGGATGTCGACATGTTCGACGCCTACTGCGACCACCTGATCGTGCGCGACATGGCCACGCTCAAGGTCGTCGGCACCTACCGCGTGCTGCCCCCGCACCAGGCCAAGCGCATTGGCTGCCTGTATGCGGAATCGGAATTCGATCTCGTGCGCCTGTCGCACCTGCGCCCCAAGATGCTGGAACTGGGCCGCTCGTGCGTGCACCGTGACTACCGTTCCGGCAGCGTGATCATGGCGCTGTGGGGCGGACTGGGCGAGTACCTGCAGCGCTGGGGCATCGAATCGATGCTGGGCTGCGCGAGCGTGCCAATGAGCGATGGCGGCCACTACGCAGCCAGCCTCTACCGCCTTTTCGCCGAGCGCTCGCTCGCGCCGATCGAGTACCACGCCTTCCCGCGGCTGCCGCTGCCGGTGGAAGACCTGAACCAGCAACTCGACGTCGAGCCGCCCGCGCTGATCAAGGGCTACCTCCGGCTTGGCGCCCGCATCTGCGGCCTGCCCGCCTGGGACCCCGACTTCAACGTGGCAGACTTCCTGACGCTGCTGCGCGTGGGCGACATGAATCCGCGCTACGCGCGGCACTTCCTGGGGCTGAGCCGCCCGGCCTGAACCGGCCGGAAGCGCTGAGCGAAGCAAAACGGCGGCGCATTGGCCGCCGTTTTCTTATTGCCCACGCGGGCACGCGTCAGTCATACACGACCTTGTAGCGCTTGCCGATACGCTGCCACTCGTCGGACTCCTGCGCAAGGCTGTACTCGACGAGCGGATTCTCGTCGATCCACGCCTTGGGCAGGCGTACCTCGAAGCCCTCGTCGAGCGCATCCGAGCGCTGACTCACGCGAATTTCCGGCAAGGCCACTTCGGCGCGGCGACGGCACAGCACGAATGCCAGCCGCAGGCTGAACAGCATGCGCCAGTCAAGGAACTTCCCGCTGCCCGACAGCTTGCCAAGCTTGCCCGCATGTCCGAGCAGCAGCGTCGCCAGCCGCGCCTGGTCGGTCTTGGAAAAACCCGGCATGTCGGCGTGCGTGGCGATATAGGCCGAGTGCTTGTGATAGCCGCTGTGCGAGATCGACATGCCGATCTCATGCAGGCTCGCAGCCCAGCCCAGGAGGGCCAGGTTGTCTTCGCGCCGCTCATTGGCCGGCTCGGGAAACTGCGCCAGCAACGCCTGCGCGGCACGCTGCACGCGACTGGCCTGGGCACGGTCCACCGCGTAGCGGCGCGTGAACTGATCCACGGTGACGGTGCGCATGTCTTCGTGGTGGCTGCGGCCCAGAAGGTCATACAGCACGCCCAGGCGCAGCGCGCCGTCGGTCACGTCCATCCGGTCGATGTCGAGTTCTGCAAAGACGCCCAGCATGATCGACAGGCCGCCCGGCAGCACCGGAATTCGGTCCGCCTTCAGGCCGGTCAGCTTGACGCGATTGGTGTTCTCCGCCTTGATCAGTACGCGCTTGAGCCGCTCCAGACCCTCTCGCGTAATGCCGTGCTCGGACGGATTCTCGTTCATGCCGTTGAGCTCGATCAGCTCGGCAAGCGCCCGCGCCGTGCCCGACGAGCCCACCGCCTGCTGCCAGCCCGCAGCCCGGTACTGGCGCACCAGCACCTGGATCTCACGGCGTGCGGCCAGCTCGGCCTGCTTCATCGCGTACTCGTCGACATTGCCGCTCGGGAAGAACTGACGGCTGTGCGAGACGCAGCCGATATAAAGGCTTTCCATCAGCTTGGACTGATAGCCGCTGCCAATGATGAATTCCGTGGAGCCGCCGCCGATATCGACCACCAGCCGGTTGCCCTGGCATGCGGGCGCGTCGTGCGAGGCACCCAGATAGATCAGCCGCGCCTCTTCCCGTCCGGCGATGACTTCAATGGGGAATCCCAGCGCGCTCTCGGCCTCGATCAGGAATTCCGAGGCGTTCTTGGCCACGCGCAGTGTATTGGTCGCCACAGCACGCACGTGGCTGGGGGCGAAGTCGCGCAGGCGGTCGCCGAAGCGGCGCAGCGCGTCGATGCCGCGCCGCCGTGCGGGCTGATCGAGGTACTTGTCGGGTGTCAGCCCGGCGGCAAGCCGCACAGGCTCGCGCAGCGCGTCGACCTGGAAGATCTGGCTGGCCGGTCCGTTAGCGGTGGTGGTCTCGTCAACCCGCCCGATCATCAGGCGGAAGCTGTTCGACCCCATATCGACGGCGGCCAGCAAGCGAGGTGTGTCATTCATCGTGTACTTAGAGCTTGATCGCTGGAGTTAGGCGCGTTTGACAGGTGGCTGGGGCAGCCGGTCAGCCGTCGCCAGCCCTCTCAAAAATTATGTCCTCGTCATGTCCGCATCATGACAAAATCAAAGTGTCATAAAAGTGACACTAATCTATGAAAAAGTCGCCACATTACCAAAAGAAGGTCATGCTCATGTCGACGACTCCGTCCAGCACGCTGCTCAATCGCGAGCTGGGCATCCTGGAATTCAACGCCCGCGTACTGGCACAGGCCGCCGACTCCAAAGTCCCGCTGCTGGAAAGGTTGAAATTCATCTGTATCGTGTCCAGCAACCTGGACGAGTTCTTTGAAATCCGCATGGCCGGCCTCAAGGAACAAATGCGGGACAACGCCTCGGGGCTGACGCCCGACGGCCTCTCGTTCCAGCAGACCTACCAGCTTGTCACCGAGCGGACGCAACAGCTTGTTGCTTCGCAGTATGACATGCTGCAGAACGTGATTTTTCCACTGCTTGAAAAAGAAGGCGTCTTTTTTCACCTGACGACCACCTGGACCGATGCCCAGCGCGAATGGGCCTGCGACTTCTTCCAGCGCGAGCTTGGCCCGGTGCTGACGCCGATTGCACTGGATCCTGCCCACCCATTTCCGCGCGTACTCAACAAGAGCCTGAACTTCGTGGTCGAGCTGTCCGGCAAGGACGCCTTCGGCCGTGAAGCCGACCTGGCTATCGTGCAGGCGCCGCGCGCGCTGCCGCGCGTGGTGAAGATGCCTGAGAAGCTGTCTGGATACCCGTTTGGCTTTGTCATGCTGTCATCCTTCATGCAGGGGTTCGTGCACGAGCTGTTCCCCGCCATCGAAGTCCAGGGCTGCTACCAGTTCCGCGTCACGCGCAACTCGGACCTCTTTGTGTCCGAAGACGAGATCACCGACCTGCGCGAGGCGCTGCAGGGCGAGCTGCCGACGCGGCACTTCGGCGACACCGTGCGGCTGGAGATCTCGGCCGATACGCCCCCTCCCCTGGCACGCCGCCTGCTGCTGGAATCGGGCCTCGGCGAACAGGATCTGTACAGGGTCTCGGGACCGGTCAATCTGGTTCGCCTGATGCAGATCCCGGACCTGGTCGATCGCCCTGCCCTCAAATTCCCGCCGCACGTGCCGGCACCGGTCAAGGTATTTGCCAGCGGCGCACCGATGTTCGATGTCATCCGGCAGCAGGATGTGCTGCTGCATCATCCGTACGAGAGCTTTAGCTCCGTGCTGGACTTGCTGCAGCTGGCCGCCGCCGATCCGAACGTCGTGGCCATCAAGCAGACCGTCTACCGCACCGGCAACGAATCGCTGGTCATGGAGGCGCTGATGACCGCCGCGCGCAATGGCAAGGAAGTCACCGTGGTGGTGGAACTGCTGGCGCGCTTTGACGAAGAGACCAATATCAACTGGGCGGAGCGGCTGGAATCGGCCGGCGCCCATGTCATCTATGGCGTGGTCGGCCACAAGTGCCATGCCAAGATGCTGCTGATCGTCCGGCGCGAGCCTGCCGGCGCCAAGGCCAGGCAGGTCAAGCTGCGCCGCTATGCGCATCTCGGCACCGGCAATTACCATCCGCGCACAGCACGTCTATACACGGACTTCGGGCTGCTGACCGCCAATGAAGAAATCTGCGAAGACGTGCACCATGTGTTCCAGCTGCTGACGGGTACCGCCGGCACGATCCGGCTGAACCATCTGTGGCAGTCGCCGTTCACCATGCAGAGCAACCTGGTGGAGCACATCCGTGCCGAGGCGCGCAATGCGCGCGCGGGCAAGCCGGCGCGCATCATCGCCAAGATGAACGCCCTGCTGGAGCCCTCGATCATCGACGAGCTCTACAAGGCATCGCGCGCCGGCGTGAAGATCGACCTCATCGTGCGCGGTGTCTGCGCGCTGATGCCGGGCGTGCCGGGGATGTCGGAGAACATTTCGGTGCGCTCGATCATCGGCCGCTTCCTGGAGCATCACCGGGTCTACTATTTCCGCGCAGGTGGGGACGACGTGCTCTATCTCTCGAGCGCCGACTGGATGGACCGCAACCTGTTCCGCCGCGTCGAAGTTGCCTTCCCCGTACTGGACAAGGCGCTGAAGGCGCGGGTCATCAAGGAAAGCCTGCAGGTGCACCTGCGCGACAACGCCTCGGCCTGGATCATGCAGCCCGACGGCAACTACGAGCGCAAGCAGACCCGCGCCAAGCATCCGCACGTCAGCCAGAACGACCTGCTGACGATGTTCGGCAGCAACTGATGAGGAAGGCCGGCCTGCCCGGGCCGGCTGGTACCCGATATCCGGCGTATCAGGCAGCGCGCTTGGAAGGATCGAGCGGCAGCGGCATGGCCGTACCGCCCATGGCGGCTTCCACCGGCTGGCGAACGCTGCGATCGAGCGGGAAGATGATGCGAAAGACGCTGCCGCGGCCAACTTCGCTGGTGACGCGCAGGTCGGCGTGGTGGCGCGACAGCACGTGCTTGACGATGGCCAGCCCGAGCCCCGTGCCGCCAGTATCGCGCGAACGGCTGCGGTCCACGCGATAGAACCGCTCCGTCAGCCGCGGGATATGTTCGGCAGCAATGCCCAGGCCGGTATCGGCCACCGCAAACACCGCGTGCCCATCCTCCCATGACAGCCGGATCGTGATCCGCCCGCCTGCCGGCGTATAGCGCACGGCGTTTGACACCAGGTTGCCCAGCGCCGACAGCAGTTCGCTCTCGGATCCGCGCAAGCCCACCGAGGGATCGACTTCCGTCGCAATATGATGGCGCTCCTGCGACAGCGCCTCGGCGTCATGCACGAGGTGGGCCATCAGTGCGGGCACGTAAACCAGTTCCTGTCCTGGCGGCTGCGCGTCGCTCTCCAGCTTGGCCAGCGCGAGCAGGTCTTCGACGATGCTTTGCATGCGCATGGACTGCACCAGCATCATGTCGAGATAGCGCTTGCGGTCTTCCTCCGATACCGGCAAATCGCGCACGGTTTCCAGGAATCCGGTCAGCACGGTCAGCGGCGTCTTCAGTTCGTGTGACACGTTGGCGACAAAGTCGCGCCGCATCGCCTCGGTGTTCTCGAGCTTGGTGATGTCCTGCGTGATGACCAGCTTGCGGTTGTCGCCGTACGGCAGGATCTGCACCGCGATCACGCTGTGCTTGTGCTCGCCCATGTCGCGCATCAGCAGCGGATCGTCAAAGCGCTGGCGCGTCAGGTAGTGGACGAACTCGGGGCGGCGGATCAGATGGGTGATGCGCTGGCGCACATCGCGGCGTGCGCTCAGGCCGAAATGCTGCTCGGCGACGTCGTTGCACCATTCGATCTGGTCGGCGTCATCCAGCATCAGCACGCCGTTAGGCGAGGCCTGGATGGCCTGGATGAAGCGCGTATGCTGCTGCTCGACCTGCAGGACCTGCGTGCGCCAGCGCTTGACCAGGCGGTGCAGCCGGTAATACACCTCGCCCCACAGGCCCAGCGCACTGGGGATCTCGCCGTAGGCCGGTGCGTCCAGCACCTTCCACAGGCGGTCGATCTGATAGAGGTAATAGGCGAGCAGTCCCAGCAGCGAGACGCACATCAGTGCCAGCGCGGGCACTGGCCCGGCCAGGAAGTAGATTCCCGCCGAGGCCACCACCAGGCTGATGAGGATGGCCGCGGAACGGGCCCAGATGACATTCATGCGCAGGGAATTAACTCAGGCGTGCGGCCGCGGCCGCTGATATTGCAACGGAGTGTGCCACGAAATTCGCGAAGAAAGCGTGGCGCCCTGTCGGATGCTGACTTCAGGAAGGATGCCGCGGCGGGGCACAGTGCATTCCGCCGCAGCCCGGCATCAGTGGCTCGGTGTCCGCGCCAGCCTGTAGCCGCTGCCGCGGACGGTCTCGATCATGTTGCTGTAGCCGCCCGGCGTCAGCGCGGCGCGCAGGCGCTTGATGTGCACGTCCACCGTGCGCTCCTCGACGAAGACATGGTCACCCCAGACCTGATCGAGCAATTGGGAACGGCTATGCACGCGCTCCGGATGCGTCATCAGGAAGTGCAGCAAGCGGAACTCGGTCGGCCCCAGGTCAAGCTTGATCGGGCCGGCCTCGTCCTGGCCGGTCACGCGGTGCGTGGCGGGATCCAGCCGCAGGCCGTTGATGGCGACCACGTCGTCGGTCAGCTGTGGCGCGCGGCGGCGCAGCACGGCCTTGATGCGGGCCAGCAGCTCCTTTGGCGAGAACGGCTTGGTGACGTAGTCGTCCGCACCAGCTTCCAGGCCCATCACCTTGTCCTGCTCCTCGCTGCGCGCGGTGAGCATGATGATGGGAATCTGCTTGGTGCGGTCGTTGGCGCGCAGCTCCTTGGCGAAGGTCGCGCCTGACTTGCCCGGAAGCATCCAGTCGAGCAGCACCAGGTCGGGCAGTACATCGCTCATCAGCGAAAGCGCCTGCTCGGCGTTATAGGCCCGGATCGGATAGTGCCCCGCGTGCTGCAGGTTCACGGCGATCAGTTCGGCGATCGCCGGTTCGTCTTCGACAACGAGAATACTGCTTGGCATGTATAAGTTCTCCGCAGATGGCGCTGATCAGCTCAGCGCTTCGCGCTCCATGTCCTCGCGGGAAACATGGCGGACATCTGTGCCCTTTACGATGTAGATGATGAACTCCGCGATATTCTTGGCGTGGTCGCCGATCCGCTCGACCGCCTTGGCGATGAAGAGGAAATCCAGCGCCACCGAGATCGTACGCGGATCTTCCATCATGTAGGTGATCAGCTTGCGCACGAAGCCCCGGAATTCCTCGTCGATGGCCTTGTCGTCCTTGACGATGCGCGCGGCGGCAACCGTGTCCAGCCGGGCGAAGGCGTCCAGCGCCTGGCGCAGCAGGGTGATGGCCATCTCGCCGGACAGCTTGACCTCGGCATAGTTGATATTGTGCGCGGCCGAGTCTTCCATGATGTGCTTGGTCCGCTTGGCGATCTTCTCGGCCTCGTCCCCCGCACGCTCCAGGTTGGTGATGGTCTTGGAGATCGCCATCACCAGGCGCAGGTCGCGCGCGGTCGGCTGGCGGCGCGCGATGATGTTGCCGCAGTCGGCATCGATCTCGACTTCCATCGCGTTGAGCTGCTGCTCGCGCGTGATGACCTGGTCGGCCAGTTCGGCGTCGAAATCCGCCAGGGCCCGCATGGCGAGCTCGATCTGCGACTCCACCAGGCCGCCCATCTGCAGCAGCTTGGTGTTGATGGCGTTGAGGTCGGCATCGAATTGAGTCGAAAGGTGCTTGTCAGGCATGGTGTTCTCCTGGCCGCTGTTTGTATGCTACGCGTTCGTTGGGCAATCAGCCGAAATCAGCCAAACCGGCCGGTGATGTAGTCTTCCGTTTCCTTGCGGTGCGGCTTGATGAAGATCTTCTCGGTCTCGCCGAACTCGATCAGCTCGCCCAGGTACATATACGCCGTGTAGTCCGAGCAGCGGGCGGCCTGCTGCATGTTGTGGGTCACGATCACCACGGTGTACTCGTCCTTCAGTTCGGCAATCAGCTCTTCGATGCGGCCGGTGGAAATCGGGTCGAGTGCCGAGCAAGGCTCATCGAGCAGCAGCACTTCCGGGCGAATCGCAATGCCGCGCGCGATGCACAGGCGCTGCTGCTGGCCGCCGGACAGGCCGTAGCCAGACTGGTGCAGCTTGTCCTTGGCCTCGGTCCACAGCGCGGCCTTCGACAGCGCCCACTCCACGCGGTCGTCCATTTCCGAGCGCGAGAGCTTTTCGAACAGGCGCACGCCAAAAGCGATGTTGTCGTAGATCGACATCGGGAACGGCGTCGGCTTCTGGAACACCATGCCGACCTTGGCGCGCAGCAGTGCGATGTCCTGCTTGGCGGTCAGCAGGTTGTCGCCGTCCATGTTGATCTCGCCCTCGGCGCGTTGCTCCGGGTAGAGGGCGTACATCTTGTTGAAGGTACGCAGCAGCGTGGACTTGCCGCAGCCGGACGGGCCGATGAAAGCGGTCACCTTGCGGTCCGGGATCGACATGTTGATGTTCTTCAGGGCGTGGAACTGGCCGTAGAAGAAGTTCAGGTTGCGCACGTCGATCTTGGCGCGCACAGAGTCGGGAATGTCGATGACGGTCGAAGTCATGCTCGTTTCTCGCTTGGAGTTTGGGGGCCGGGCAATTCGTTGAACTGCGCGGCAATCATTTCTTGAACAGCATGCGCGCCAGGATATTGAGCGCCAGCACACCGATCGTAATCAGGAACACACCCGCCCAGGCCAGTTGCTGCCATTCCGTGAACGGGCTCATGGCGAAGCGGAAAATCGTCACCGGCAGATTGGCCATCGGCTTGTTCAGGTCGCTGGTCCAGAACTGGTTGGACAGCGCGGTGAACAGCAGCGGCGCGGTTTCGCCGGCGATCCGGGCCACCGCCAGCAGCACGCCGGTGACAATGCCCGCGTACGACGACTTGACCGTGATCGACAGCACCATCTTCCACTTGGGAGTACCCAGGGCGAAGGCCGCTTCGCGCAGGGCATTGGGCACCAGGTTCAGCATGTTCTCGGTGGTGCGGACCACGATCGGAATCTGAAGCAGCGCCAGCGCGCAAATCCCGGCCCAGCCGGAGAAATGCCCCATGCGGGTCACCACCAGCGCGTAGACGAACAGGCCGATCACGATCGACGGCGCCGACAGCAGGATGTCGTTGATAAAGCGGATCAGGCTGGCCAGCGGCGAAGTCTTGCCGTACTCGGCCAGGTAGATGCCCGCCAGGATGCCCAGCGGCGTGCCGAACAAGGTGGCCATGCCCACCATCACAAAGCTGCCGAAGATGGCATTGGCCAGACCGCCGCCGGCGGTGTTCGGCGCCGGCGTCATCTGCGTGAACAGGTCGAGCGACAGGCCGCCCACGCCCAGCGTGATCGTCGTCAGCAGGATCCAGGCCAGCCAGAACAGGCCGAAGGCCATGGCTGCCAGCGAGGCGCTCAGCGCGTAGACATTCATGCGGCGGCGGCGGCCCTGCAGGCGGGCGCGAACCGCGTCCGCATCCGGGCGCACTGCCGGAATCGATGTCGCGGAAGACACAGCGTGGCTAGTCTGGTTCATTTTGTACCCTCGTTCTTGGCCAGACGCAGCAGCAGGAGCTTGGACAGCGCCAGCACCACGAAGGTAATAAAGAACAGGATCAGGCCCAGCTCCATCAGCGCCGCGGTATGCAGGCCGGCTCCGGCTTCAGCAAACTCGTTGGCCAGGGCCGAAGTAATGCTGTTGCCCGGCGAGAACAGCGAGGGACTGTCAATCAGGTTGGTATTGCCGATCACGAAGGTGACCGCCATGGTTTCGCCCAGCGCGCGGCCAAGGCCGAGCATGACGCCGCCGATGACGCCGGCACGCGTATAGGGCAGCACTACGTTCCACATCACCTCCCAGGTGGTGCAGCCCACGCCGTAGGCGGACTCTTTCAGCAGCACCGGGGTGACTTCGAACACATCGCGCATCACGGACGCGATGTAGGGGATGATCATGATGGCAAGGATCACGCCGGCGCACAGCAGGCCGATGCCAAGCGGCGCGCCCTGGAACAGCTTGCCAACTACCGGCAGCTGGCCGACCGTGGCCGCCAGCGGCTTCTGGAAGTACTCGCCGAAGATCGGCGCAAACACTAGCAGGCCCCACATGCCGTAGACGATCGACGGCACTGCGGCCAGCAATTCGATGGCGGTGCCGAGTGGACGGCGCAGCCAGGCGGGCGACAGCTCGGTCAGGAACAGGGCGATGCCAAAGCTGACCGGCACTGCGATGATGAGTGCGATCAGCGAAGTCACGATGGTGCCGTAGATCGGCACGAGGGCGCCGTAGACATCGGCGGGAGGATCCCACTCGGCCGTCCACAGGAAGCGCGCGCCGAACGTCTGGATCGACGGCCACGCACTGATCGCCAGCGAGACGATAATGCCGCCCAGCAGGAGCAGCGTCACGATGGCGGCGCCGCGAGTCAAGCCGCCGAACAGGATGTCGCCAGTCCGGCTGGGAGGCCGCACAGCGGGGAAGTCGGACGAAGTCGCCATTGTGGAAGAAGGAATTCTTGGAACTCTGGGAATCGGATGGCAGCGGCAGCGCGCTGCCGGCCGGTTCGTCGGGGGGGCCCGGCCGGGGCC
>NZ_JWMA01000157.1 GCF_000812465.1 Cupriavidus sp. IDO
TTGCCGTCAAACACCCGAGGTAGGAGCCGTATGCCCGAATCGGGCTCGTACGGATCTGTGCGGGGGGTGCTCAGTAATGGGCATTCCTACCGCGATAGGTGACGCTGTCTGTTTGCTCCCCTCTCCCGCCTGCGGGAGAGGGGCAGGGGGAGAGGGCCGGCGCGTGAAATGGCGAGGCGCCTCACCTTCCTCGCGGCGATCGTCAAGGCGGTTTGCAGGCCATCGTTCCTGCAAACGCTGGCCCTCTCCCCAGCCCTCTCCCGCAAGCGGGAGAGGGGGCGCGCTTGTGGCATTTGTCAGTGCATCGCAATGCGCCAGCGCTTTCCCTTGAGTCGCGAACTCGCGAATGGAAGGAAATAAGTCCTTATGCGGAAGCGGCGCCGGTCACCTGCACCAGCGCCGTAATCGCCAGCCCGTACCCCTTCACCCCCAGCCCCGCCATCACCGCCCGCGCCACGGGCGAAATCCACGACGTGTGCCTGAACGCCTCGCGCGCGTGCACGTTCGAGATGTGATACTCGATCAGCGGCACCGACGCGCCCTTGATGGCATCGTGCAGCGCAATCGAGGTGTGCGTGAGCGCCCCCGCATTCAGCACCACGCCGATCATCTCCCCCTGCGCGCACAGCCGGCCCGCCTCGTGAATCCAGTCGATCAGCTGGCCTTCGTGATTGGTCTGGCGGCATTGCGCCTCCAGCCCGAGCCGCTGCGCGGCCTCCTGGCAGATGCGTTCGACATCGGCCAGCGTTTCGCTGCCGTAGACTGCCGGCTCGCGGGTGCCGAGCAGGTTGAGGTTGGGCCCGTTGAGCACCAGTACTGTCTTCATCGTGTCTCCTGGAAGGGGGCCGCACTGCTGGCGCGGCCTTCGCGGATAGCCTATCGTTAGTCCCTCCTCCAATCATCGACTGTCATGGAAACTCAGAATGCGCTCACGGCGAACAATGACCCGTTCCTGCGGGACCTGCGGCTGTTCTGCGCCGTAGCGCGGCGCTCCAGCTTTATCGCCGCCGCCAATGAGATGGGCATATCGCCGGCCCATGTCAGCAAGCGCATCGCCATGCTCGAAGCCATGTTCGGCGCGAAGCTGCTCCACCGCACCACGCGCCGCGTCAGCGTGACGGCCGAGGGCGAGAGCGCCTTTGCCTGGGCGCAGAAGATCCTGGAAGACGTGGACGGCATGCTTGAAGCCGTAGGCGGCGCCGGCGGTGAGCCGCGCGGGCTGCTGCGCATCGCCACCAGCCTGCGGCTCGGGCGCCGGCATGTGGCACCGGTGCTGTCGCTGCTGCGGCAGCAGCATCCGGGCCTGGAGGTCTGGCTGGAGCTGCTCGACCGGCGCGTCGACCTGATCGGCGAGCAGTTCGACCTGGACATCCGCGTGGGCGAAGTCCAGGAGCCGCACCTGATCGCCAGCAAGATCGCCAGCGGCAGCCGGGTGCTGTGCGCCACGCCTGCCTACCTCGCGCGGCGTGGCATGCCGGAGCACCCGGCCGAACTGCCCCGGCACGACTGCCTGCTGCTGCGCGAGCGCGACCAGGCCTTCGGCGTGTGGCGGCTGCAGGGGCCGGGCGGCTGGGAGACCGTGAAAGTGACCGGGCCGATGGCATCGAATCACAGCGATGTCACGCGCCAGTGGGCACTCGAGGGCTACGGCATCATCATGGCCTCGGTGTGGGACGTGGCCGCGAGCGTGCGCGCGGGTGAACTGGTGCGCGTGCTGCCGGGTTGGCAACAGCCGGCTGATATCTGGGCCGTGACCAGTGCGCGGGCGTCGGCTTCGGCCCGGATGCGGGTGTGTCTGGAATTCCTGAAGATGCAGCTGTCGCAAGGGCCGCATGCGCTGGCGACGTCGCTGGAGGGATAGGAGCACCTTTTATTTCCAATCCATCACCCTGGATGGCGTTTCGGATTCCAATCGTCAACGCTACGTCTTGTAGGGACGCTTGCCTCTTCAGGCATAACAACGCCAGCGCGCTCTCTTGTTGGGTTAAAGCCCGCATTTTCCGCCAGTTACAGCGCAAAGATTCTAATCACGGCGAAGGTTGCGGCCCAATGCGTGAGAATCGCCGTCGCCAGCGCAACGCCCAGCAGGCCGACTCGCTCGACACGCGGGCTGAGCACAAATCCCAGCATTCCAAACAGAATCGGTGGCGCCGGTATCAGCAGGATCAGGCCCAGCAGCATCCCGGCATCGGCTGGGCACGCGTCAATTCCAACGCATATCCCGGGTCGCGGCACGCACAGGTGTGGGAATATGTCGCAGAGGTACGCATCGACATGGGACCATGTGATAACACTAGCCAGACCAACGCAGGCAAATGTTGCCGTTACGGCTAACCGCCGCCAGTTCACTTGATCTCCCAAAAGAGTATTTCGGTCGAGCGCCCAAGATCTGACCACCCATAGTGGGTGCCGGGAAATAGGGCGTCCCATCCCAAGCTGCGGCCGATTGTTGAAATGGCGCC
Source organism: Cupriavidus sp. IDO (assembly GCF_000812465.1). Lineage (GTDB taxonomy): Bacteria > Pseudomonadota > Gammaproteobacteria > Burkholderiales > Burkholderiaceae > Cupriavidus. Next base: position 2,463 of record NZ_JWMA01000157.1, read on the forward strand.
GGGAGCGCTACTAATGGTCAGCCGCGACCCATTCCACAGGTCAATGTGGCCTCCGGTGGCGTTGCCAGCGGATTCACCATCCCGCCTCCAATAGTTCTTGAAGGTAACGATACCCGTACGCCCCTTGATCTTCTTCTGCCAATCGCCCCCCGTGATGTTTTCCGGCGCGCCGATGCCTGCCAGCGGCTTCAGCCGTAGCCAGTCTGCCATCTCCGACGCAAGCACAGCCGTGCGCTTGCCTTCCAGTCGAATCTGGCCCTTGCCGCGAAAGGACTTCATTTCGATGCCCACCCGGTGCAGGGTCACGCTCAATCGAATCGCGCACTGATTCTCGAAGCCTGGCGGCACGTCTCCTGTCTTGGGATCGGCGTAGGGCGTGCCTTGCGGATAGGCCGCCCAAAGCTCAGCAAAGGTGACGGCCTTTAGGGATACATCTTTGATGGAATCCGGCGTTGAGTTTGTTCTGACAACTGTCTTCTTGTTGGGCATGCCTTATACCTCGTCCTGTTTCGCCAAGGCTTCATCGCCCCAGTAAACGACATAATTGTCGGAACTCTCTGTGGATACGCGAGGAAGCCTGCCGCTTTCGTCCAGGTGCCCTGAGAATGTCCGTCCGTCAGAGGTCTCGATGAAATACGGATAGCCTTCGATAAGCACGTCTCCCGTGCGGACGCGAACTTGCTCGTCATACCCGCTCATCGCGGACGAGTTCCCGCCGCTAGATGCATGTGACCTGTTCCACTGCGCCGCATCCCCTGCCGTCATGGTCATCGTATAGGGGCGTGATGCATGGAAGACGGGTGGCGGGTTGCATCCGCATGCGCAGATGTCCCCACTCAAGGCTTCTTCCTTCCCGTTTTCGCTGGAAGGCCAGCGCGGGCCGACGCAGACTATGGCTCCCGTTTGCTTGCAGACGGGACAGTACACGGGGTCGCCTTCGCGCGCCGTCGGGATGCCTTCGTAGGTGGAACTGGGGCTGCCGCCTATGATCGTGGCCCCGTTGTTAGCCTTGTCGCCCATGATGAGATACGTTCTGGTGAGCATGGCCGCTCCTCAGGTGCGCACGAGATGATAGGCGGGGTAGGAAATCCCGGTAGTGGGTTTATCCTCTGCGACGTGAATCTTCTTGATCCTTGCTTTTTGCATTATTGCTCCTCGTTAAATTCTGCCTTTAACCGAATTCAATTGAGCGAAAATCGGAAACGAGGATCAATCGGAAATATCCCAATTTTGATGGCGTGTTTTCAGCAAATTGCGATCAGTGGCTTGCGGAAAAAGGGTTCTTCGTTGGATTGCTGGATTGGGTTCTTGGATGCGCTGCTGTTTCGCCGGCGTAGCCGGCGACCTCCTTTTTGACGGCGCCAAAAAGGAGGCAAAAAGCGCCTTACTGTCCTCGGCGGACGGCCAGTCTTATCGTAGTGTTCGACGCTTTTTGTACGGGTATTCGCTTCAGGGCAGAACTAGACTGCCTGCCGCGCAGATCGCCAGGGGCAACGCCGGGAACGGCGCTGTCCTCCCGACCTCGTGAGAGCGGAGTGGCTCGGTGATCGAGGGGCGTGCCTACGGCAAGAGGTTCTGGACCACAACCGTGGTGCGCGATGCAGGTGCGCACACTGATGGGCATCAAGCTGCGTGCCACTCCGCTCTCACGAGGTCGGGAGGACGGCCTGTCAAAGCATCGCGCCGCCTCGTTACCACGCGGCAGGCATCGTAGCTATGCCCTGAAGCCCATACCCGTACAAAAACGCAGGCACGCTACGATAAGACTCCCGCCCGGCGGGCAAGACGGCGCCTTTTGCCTACTTTTGGGCGCCGTCCAAAAGATGGAATGAACGCGCCCCGGCCTCTCGCTAACCGTCAACGAGTAGCCAGCAGGCATGG
>NZ_JWMA01000158.1 GCF_000812465.1 Cupriavidus sp. IDO
GCCCCCCGCCGAGAATCTGCTTGAAAACGCCTTCGGTGTGCTGGCTGGGCGCCAGATTCAATGCCTTAGACGTGAGCCGGTAAAGCTCCGGAAGCTCAGGGGCTTCCCCATAGGCAACGCCCAGCTCGTCTAGGATGTGCTTGCACACGGTCTCCAACAGCGTCCGGGCCATTGTTATGGCCCCCTCTGGGTCTACCTGCCGCCGCTCCAGAGCCTTACGCCAAGCCGTCTGAAGGTGCTCGGCGTCAAACTTCTCGATGGCCGCAGTGACCGCTTGGTCAGCGGGGCTGGTGCGCCCCTGCTCAATTCGCTCCAGGAGCGGGCGGAACGCATCCCAGAGGTAGGTGCGGCGCTCAGCGTAGGACGGGAACTTGTACTTGATGAACTGCCAAAACTGGCTCAGGCTGCGGCTGGTCCGCACAAACTTTGGGACCAGAGGAGCCAGTTCGGTACGCGCCAAAAGGACATCCCGAAGCGCGCAATAGTCGGCCTCGTCCTCATGCCCACCTGTGGCCTGAGAAACGAGGATGTTCTGAAGGGACTCGACTTGCTCCAGCAGTTCTGCTGAGGGGCTCACACTTCATCTCCAACGGCTAACGTCTTATTGATAGCGACTTCCATCCACCGTCTATTCGACCCGAAAAAACTCCACGCTCTGCCCCGCATTGACCGCCCGCCGCAGCCAGTCGGGCATCTCGCCCTGCCCGTCCCAACTCTGCCCCGCGGCGTTGCGATAGCAGACCACTGGCGGTGGCGCGGGTGCGGGTGGCGGCGGTGGCGGAGGATCGAAGCACCCTGCCGCTTCCAGCTCCTCCATGGTCAGCCCGTAGTCGGCCATCTCCGCCTGGATCCAGCGGATCGCCGCCGCCCGCTCAGTTTTTGCTGTCATGGCTGTCGTCACTGCTGTCGCTGCCGTCTTCCGGGTTGGAGGCGGCCGTTGGCGCGCCCTGCTTGTCTTTCTGCTGTTGGTCCAGTTTTTCGCTCTGTGCTTGCTGCTCGGTCGGCGCTGGGCTCGCCGCCGCCTACCACCATCCCGCTCCGGCGGCCCCATTCGCAATTCTGCCAGCAGCTGGCGCGCCAGCGCCGCTTCGGCCTCGGCCCGCTCGGCCCGGCGCCGCGCCGCGCCCAACTCCGCCTGCACCGCGTCCAGGTCGTGCGCCGCTTTGCGCTGCGCCTGCTCGGCGCTGGCGAGCCGATCGGCGAGCGCCGCGACCTGGGCTTCGAGCCGGGCACGGACTTCAGCCTGTGCCACGGCCGTGTCGCGGGCCTCGCTGCGCGCCGCCACCAGTTCGCCGCGCAACGCTTCGGCCGTGCGCTCGCTCTGCTGGCGCGCGGTCCGCTCGGCGTCCAGTTCGCGCAGGCTGGTCTCCCCTTGTTTTCGCTGCAGTTTACCGGGGTAGCCGCCCCTTGTAGCCATGCGGGTTTCCGGGCCGCCACCTAAAAAAATGCCAATAAATCATTAGGTTGCTGTCTGCCCCGTCGCTCAGTTTTTGCTGTCATCGCTGCCGTCACTGCTGTCGTTGCCTTCGTCCTGATTGTTAGGCAGCGCCGCCGCCCCCGGCTCGTTGCCCGGCTCTTCCCCTTGGGCTTCCTACGCAGTGGCCGCCGAACTTCCGGTCTGCCGAGTTTGCTAGTAGGAAGCGCTAAACAGTATGAGACATGGGATCCACTTGACACCCAAGGTCGGCGAGGCGTTTGAGCAGGCGGCGGATGGTCTTGTTGA
>NZ_JWMA01000020.1 GCF_000812465.1 Cupriavidus sp. IDO
CCGCCGCCACACTGGGCCTACACCGCCCCATCACAAGGAGAAAACCCATCGACATAAAATTCAAATGCAGATCTGTCCGATGAAACGGGGCAACCCCAGAATGTGAATAGCGAAGTCGACTTTAATGCAGGCGTGATGCGCATCGCATCGCATTTGCAGGGACGCCACTTGGTGATTGCGTTCATGAAGCGCCTCATTGCCGTCATTCACTACTCCCACGGGCTTGATGACGCTTCAGCGGAGGAGCACTATACACACAGCTTTGCCACCGGTCTTATGGAGTTTGTTCGACGAAACCCGCAGGCCTGGCACTGGCTGAATGCCATGCTTTCTCAACACTTTTCGAAGGGACAGCGGTTCGACCGAATCTGCCAGCAGGCGCCGACATCTTCGCTTTCATTGCCGGTGCGCATGACCATTTGGCACCGAGTGATACGACTCAGTGTATTGCCTGCCAAAGCTGCTGGCCGAGCCGGCGTCTGGGGCTACTACCTATACGCTGACCAATGGGTACACCTGCATGAGCAACTGCGAGGCGAGCACTTTGCAGTCATTTTTTGGCACGAACTGACGCACGCTTTCCATCACGCTGCCGGCATGCAGGACCGGGAAACGCGCCGCCGGTTCGTCAACGCCCAGGCGAGTGCCTGGCTCGAATTCGTCTCGAAGAACCCCGGCGCTTGGAAATGGTTTGTGAGCCTGGCCACCCACGAGAAGGTGCTTGGAGCCGTGCAATTGGAAGCCAGCGCATAGCTTGCCCCCTCGGAAGGCACGCTCGAACCGGGGTGCGATGTGCTTTCCGCCCTAAAGCTCGACGCATTGAAAATCAAAATTCCCCGCCAGCGCGCGACATGGCGCGAGGTGCGAGTACATGGTGAACGGCGACCTCACGAACCTTTCCCTTATGGCGCCCGCGACCTGGCGGTAGCATACTGTCAACGTCCTACTCGACATCCCTTACCTGACCGCATGGCAGCTGCCTACTTCCCTGACGAGGAGGCCTAACCATGGACTGGCTCTCACAGAATCTCTCATGGCTCCTGCTTGGCGGGCTGGCCGTCATCGCCCTAATAGCGTGGCAGCGATTCATAAATCGCCGAACCAATCGAGAGAGCGTGCAGCGCCGCCATACAACGCAGGAGTACAGTCCTACTGCCCGCGACCCCGTCACAGGGAAGAAGGTCGACGTTGCACACGCCATCACGGCAAATTTTGAAGGTCGGACATACTTCTTCGAATCTGAAGCTTCGCGCACGATTTTTAAGCAAGACCCCGCGCGATATGTGTACCGGCATTAGCGCCACGACGGCTGCAAGACGACACCTTCTTTGGCGCCCTCTGCCGGGTTCTCCATCTTAAACTTTGGAACACTCCTCCCCGAAGGAGCGCCATTTCGCACTGATTGCCAACCTTGCTGTCTTCCTGGCCCAGAAGCTAGACGCCACAAGCCCCGGAAAGCGCCATGCCATAAGCTCTCAACAACACTCCACCAGGGCCATTGGCGCCACCGCTCAGCTCGCCATAGACTAGCGTTCCGTTTCTTGGCGTATCGTGGTTTTTCCTCGCTCGCCGTCAAGGAAGCTATGACTCACCTGAAGGCCGTTCAACCTGAAGAGCCTATCGAGGCGTGACGCGCAGCAGCAGGTCCCAGTTCTGCTCTGTAAGGCCAAACACCCATGTGTTGTGTGTGGCCTGTGGCAGCACAAGTAGGCTGGACGGCCCTTGGCTGGCGAGCTGCTTGTGGAGTGTTAGCCCCGCTTGAGGGCCAATCAACTCGTCTTGACCAGCTACCAATACCGAGGAAGGCCCGTGATAATTTTTAAGCGCGGCGCTGGAATCAAAGGGAGACTTCAATATCAGGCTAACTGGAACAAACCACATTTTTTGAGCCGCTGTCTCTCGCAGACTGGTGAACGGCGTGATGAGCACTAGGTTGTCAACGCTCTCAGGCATGGCAGCAACAATTTGCGCCGCCACGCCACTCCCCAAGGACTCGCCAACCAGCGTCACGCGACCAGGCCAACGCCGGGAAATCTCTTGCATCAAAGTTATCGCAGAGGGAACAATGGTGGCCTGTGATGGCTTTCCCGGGTTGGGGCCATACCCCGGATACTCTGCCAGCACAAGGCGGTACCCACGATTGTTGAAAACCCTGGCTAGGCTGAGCCGCTCAAAGGCATCGCCGTCGTTTCCATGAAAGAAGACTGCTGTTTTCGTCGACGCGTCAACGACGGGAGGCTCCACCACAATCGCGTTCACGCCTGGAATAATCTGGGCCTCAGCATGCACGGCCAATTCCCGCCACAGTGACGGCTCGGTTGTTATCGGGAAGTAGATGAAGTGGTCTTGGCGCACATACATCCACGCCAGCATCAGGCAATAGGCCAGCACAGCAATGCGCAGAGTGTTTTTTAAGGGCAGCCGAACGAGCATAAGAAGAGTCTTTGCCAACGTGATGTTGTCCAATATAGCAAGGACATCCCCCAAGAATTGCTCGCTTTTCGTGAATCCTCTGGTACCGGCGCCGGCGCTACGGCAGTTATGAAGGTCGAACCCTAGCGTCTGCTGCCGCACGTATCGGCAACCGTCCCCGGGCTTTCGAGCATTGGCTCACAGCGGGCCCGCATTGTCGGTCGGCTAGCAGGGTCGCCAACACGAAGAGTTCCGGGCACTTGCCTTGCCGTGCCGGGCCTTCGCGCCGTCACTCGCGGGGAGACCACGCCCGCGCTTGGGTGCAATGTTGTCTTCCATACTAGAGAAGATAGATGATGAGCACGAGGGTAAGGCCGCCAGCCACCATAGCGATGGCATAGCCTTTGCACACAGTTCGTCCGACCTGCTGGCCTCCCATAACCCAGGCAATCGATGCCTTGGTAATCATGTTGGCCAGGACTGCGAGACTTATTGCGGTAATTGCGGTCACGGTCGCGAGCTCTCCCGCGCTGTGAATTCGCGCCAGGGATATCACGATTGCGTCAACATCGGCCAGGCCCGAAGCCGCCGAGAGGACGTAAATGCCACCAGCACCCAGCCACTGTTTGGCAGCGGGCACCAAGACTGCGACGACGGCGAGGAAGACGCCAAATCCCAGGGCTGTCCCCAAATCAAAGGGCGCCATGGGAGCAATCTCTGCCTCACTGGAGGGCGTCCCGGAGAATTGCTGCCATTGCAGAAACGCCAGTCCGAGCAGGACAGCACCGGTCACGAGCAGAGCACCGCCAAACGTCACTAGGAGGATGGGTTGGATTACGCCAAGCAAAACGGCCATTCGAAAGAACATCACACCGCAGGCACCCAGGGCCCCAGCTGCGCATGCCCCTTCCAACGAGGGTTGAAGTCGCGCGAAGCGAGCCAGGGCCAACGTCGCGGCGGTGGAAGACGCTAGACCTCCCAAGAGACCTGTCCACAAGATGCCCCGTTGCGCCCCTGTGATGCGCATCGCCACGTGCCCAACCATTGACAGGCTGGCAATCAGTATCACCGCCCACCATAGTTGGTACGGGTTCAATGCATGGTAGGGCCCCAACCCGACGCTCGGGAGATTGGGCAGAATGACCACGGAGAGCACCAGCAGTTGCAGTGCCGCCGTTAGTTCGCGATGCTCAATCAGCCGCAGCCAGCCGTGCAATGTCGGCTTCATGTCCAGGAGCACTGCCGCTATCACGGCTGCACCAAGAGACAGGGCGATGGAACCGCGCGCCGCATAGGCGCCTAGCACCAATGTCAAGAGCATCGCCACAGCACTCGTTGCGCTGAGGTTGCCCGAGGATTTGGCGATATGGGTGTACGACACGGCGAGCAGTATCGAAATACCCAGCAATCCCCCGAGCAATGGCCACGCGCCAAATTGCGGAAACAGGTTGCCAAGAACCCCGCCCAATAGGCCCGTCAGGGCAAATGTACGTAGGCCGGCAACGCGTCCCCCCTCTGGCAGTTCGCGCTCATGCCATCCGCGCTCCAAGCCAATCAGCAGGCCAACGGTTAGTGCTGCCACCAAGCTGATAGCTTCGTGGGGTATTCCGAGAGGGTTCAAGTTCGCTCCTCCCCTGCGAGAGTTCCATCTGCACTATCGGTTCGGCTAACTCACAGAATCACTGGCTTGTCCTGCAGTTCATTCTCGCCACGCTCGCGGATGGGGAAATGCCTCTCAAGATGTTCGCCGATGGCCCATATGCCTGCGATGACACCACGTTGATACTCGGCGAGGCGGAACGCCGCCTCCATCTGTCGGCAAATGGAGTCCCACTCTTGTTGCGGGACCCTCGCGTGGATGCCACGGTCAGCAACTATCTCAACGCTCCGGTCTGCCAGCAACAGGTAAATCAGAACACCATTGTTGTGTTCCGTATCCCAGACACGCATCTGAGAGAAGACCTCGACAGCTCGGTCACGCGCCGATATCCCCGTGAATAGGCTCGACAAACTCAGCGCGCCCTCCACAACAAAGCAAAGTTGTCCGATATGGCTGGATTCGCTCGCCACAATGGCTTGTTCGACTGCCCTCAGCGCATCCTCTGGGAAGGCACGCCTTACCCGCCAGTGCGTCATCAACAGATGTCTCACGATGCGTTTGACGTTTTCCATCACCATCTACCCGAAGCGCCGCCGCCGCCAAAGCCGCCACCGCCACCCCCGAATCCACCCCGTCCGGACCCGCCACCGAAACCGCCACGACCGCCAATACCTCTCCAGCCCATGTGTGAGCCGCCGAACAGCGTAAAGAAGAGCGCGATAGCGCCTGCCATAAATCCGACCGCAAGGGCACCCGATAGCAGCCAACCGATGATTCCGACTGCACCGCCAGCGGCCACCGCCCCCGGGCCTCGGCCCAGGAAAGAGCGCAACAGCCCGCCCAGCACCACCGTGAGCACAAGGATGACCGGCATGAGCTGGCGTACTGGGTCGCGCTCCCCCCTTTCACGCCGTGGTGCTGGCAAGGGCTCTCCGTTGATAACACCCATGATGCGTTCGACACCGGCTGTCACGCCGCCATAGAAGTCGCCCTGCTTGAATCGGGGAACGATGTCGTCGCTGATGATGCGTTTGCTCATGGCATCGGTTAGGACGCCTTCGAGACCATAGCCGACCTCGATACGCATCGTTCGGTCGTCCTTTGCAATGATGAGCAGGGCTCCGTCATCCGCTCCCTTACGCCCCAATTTCCATTTCTCAACCACGCGAATCGAGTACTGCTCAATCGCTTCGGGTTGCGTAGTGGGAACCATAAGAACCGCAACCTGGCTCCCTTTTTCAGCCTCGAATGCTTGCAGCTTTTGCTCCAGGGTTGCCACTTGCTCGCTGGTAAGCGTGCCGGTCAGGTCGGTCACGCGCGCTGTCAGGGAAGGCACTGCAACGTCGGCAGCAGCGCCCAGAGACACAAAGGTTAGAAAGGTAAGGAACAAGCCTCTTGCGGCCGACAGCCATTTCACTTGGCACCCCCAGGCGCGCTGGCCGGAGCGGCGCCGAATTCAACTCCTGGTGGCTTGGCAATCGTCGCTTCGCTAGCGACCGTGAAATTGGGCTTCTCCTTGTAACCAAAAACCATTGCCGTTAGGTTGGAGGGAATCGTGCGGACCGTCACGTTGTAGGCCTGCACAGATTGGATGTACCGGTTTCTCGCGACGGTTATCCGATTCTCGGTACCCTCGAGTTGGGACTGCAAATCCCTGAAGCCCGCGTCGGCCTTCAACTGCGGATAGTTCTCGGAAACCGCCAGAAGCCTAGACAAGGTCCCCGACAACTGCTGCTGTGCGGCCTGGAATTGGGCGAATGCCTTCGGGTCGTTCAGAGTCTCGGGCGTGACCTGCATGGCGCCAACACGCGCCCGAGCCTCCGTCACCTGCGTCAGGACTTCACGCTCATGGCTGGCGTAACCCTTCACAGTGTTCACCAGGTTAGGGACCAAGTCAGCACGGCGTTGGTACTGGTTCACCACTTCCGACCAGCTTGCCTTGACCTGCTCATCCTGGGTCTGAATCGTGTTGTACCCACACCCTGTGAGGCTGACTGCAAGCATCGCTGCAAAAAGCAACCATAGTCTGCGCACAAAACACCTCCGTAGCTCTGCAGTCCCAAATGCAAACCGCATGGGCCCAATAATCCGCCAAAAGGCCTGCCCCAAAATCGGGTTCTCAGCATTTACTGTAGGTGACGTGGACGACAGCTTTATTGATTTCTCTCAAGGACGATGGGCCGGGCGCGTCAAGCTGCCTGCAGTGCCCGTATCCGACGTTGCCCCTCAGAGTGAGCGCATCAATAGTCACATTTCTCTGACTTTCGCCAAAACAGGTCCTTGGCCATTGGTTCGAAAGCGATGCCTAGAATGTCTGCATGCCGACCGCGTGAAGGAGATTTGTGATGCCGACCACGGAGAACATTGCGTTGGCCATCTCGAGCGTGCCGTCGCGGCCGAGAGAGCAAACCGAGATGTGCGAGCACAAGGGCATCGGACATCCCGATAGCCTTTGTGATGGGGCTGTCGAAGCTGCGGCTCGCGCCTTGTGTCGTGCCTACCTCGAAGCCTATGGAGCAGTCCAGCACTTCAATCTAGACAAGGCGCTACTCATCGGCGGCATGAGCGCGCCAAGGCTCGGCGGCGGCAAGTGCTGCGCCCAATGCGATTGATAGTGTCCGGCCCAGTTACCGAACTTCCTTCGTCCCGGGCCATTCGCGAGTACTTGGCAACGTCCTTGGGCGGTATTGGCAATGACATCCGCATTGAGCCAGTTCTGCGCCCCTCAGCCCCAAACCTCCGGCGAGTGACTGACTCCGCGTCTCTCCCACTGTCCAATGACACATCCTTTGGCGTTGGCTATGCGCCACACTCACCGCTTGAAAGAGCGGTGCTGTTGGCTGCGGACCTCCTGCGCTCGCGTGCCGATAGGGGGATGTTTGAGGCAGCGGGACTCGATTACAAGGTGATGGGGAGTCGGCTGGATGAGCATCAGCGCCTCACCATTGCGATGGCGTTTGTGGACCGATGTGTGCGCGGCGTCGATGAGTATTTCACGCTCAAGCAGGAAATTGGGTCATATCTAGCCGAGCGCATCGGCATTGAGTGTGAGATTGCAATCAATACCCTCGATAACCGTGATGCCAGCGACGAAAGCGGGATTTACCTGACCGTCACCGGCTTAAGCGCTGAGCATGGCGATGACGGCCAGGTCGGCCGGGGGAACCGGGTCAATGGCCTGATTACCCCCTATCGGCCAATGTCGCTGGAGGCGGCAGCGGGCAAGAATCCAGCTTCGCACGTTGGCAAGCTCTACAACGTGCTTGCCCACCAGTTAGCAACGCATATTCAAGCAAGCGTCGATGGCGCGGATGAAGTCATCGTCCGGCTTCTCTCCGGAATCGGACGCCCCGTTAACCAGCCCCAACTGGTTGCCATCGATGTCGTGGCCGAGCGCGGCCTCTCGAGCGCCCAGGAGCAGCAAATTCGTGAACTTGCCACGCAAAAACTGGTGGAGCTTCCTGCGTTGGTCAATGAACTCGTCCTCGGCACGGTAGCGGTCTTCTAGGCCCCAAAATGGGGAGCACAGGAATCGCGGCGCCGGCATCGGCTGGCCGACCGGCTTCAGCAGCTTTCCGGCACATGCGTCGTGCGGCGTTCTACACGCATCCCCCAAGCCGGCGCCCGCAGCGTCCCCGGCTGTCCCATGGACCCTTGATTGAAATCAAGGGGCAAATCGACGGGTCACGCAGAATAAGAACGCAAGTTACGCGTTGCAGGTCCTCCTAATCGCCCCAAAGGAGAGGATGGAATGCCGACCAGGTCCGCTTACAGCGTTACCGACGCCCAGAACGTCCCAACGACCGCCGAGGCCCCCGCCGCCGCTCAGCACCTAGTGCGTGACCCAGTCTTTGGCATGGAGATTTCCCCACGAAAGGCCCCTGCCAGCGCGGAAGTCGACCAGAAGCGGTGTTGGCTCTGCTCCTCACACTGTGAGCAGGCTTACCTTGCCAACCCGGCGAAATACATCCCTCACGCCGTTGCTAGACGTGACTCGGCTGTGCCCTCGAGTAGTGCTGCTCCGCCGGTCGGCGCTCCTACCCCTGCGGCGGCGACGCCTGCTTCCAGCGCCGCCAAGCAACTCGCCAAGGACCCCATCTGCGGAATGATGGTGGGCAAGGCTACGGCCCTGTCTGCTGAGCGTGGCAACCGCAAGTATTACTTCTGCAGCGAGAGCTGCCTTCGGGCCTTCGAGTCGCGAGAGAGCGAGTTGAAAGCCATGAAGACACGCGTGACGATTGCCCCCAACACCTTTCCCTAGTGTTCTCTATATCGGAGGAAAGTATGAATCACGACCACCACAATCATGAGCAACCAGATGACGCACGACGAACCGTGTCGAGGTCCAAGCTGGTCATGATTGGCTTTCTCCTGGTGATTGGCTACTTCCTGTGGACTGAACACCGGGCACACGTCATTCAGGTCCTGCCGTTCCTTCTGTTGGCCGCTTGCCCCCTCATGCACATCTTCATGCACGGTGGACATGGACACGGCCACGGTCACGGACGGGATGAGGCCACCAAGGACATGAACACCAAAGGAGAGCGATGATGCAACACGAAGCACAATCCGGCTACGGTCTGTGGTCGCTAGTCATTATTAACTCCGCCGTCTTCATCATCTTCGCCTTCAGCTTCACCAAGCCGAAGACCCAGCGCGACTGGCGCTCCTTCGGAGCCTTCTCGGCGTTCATTGTGGCGCTCTTTACGGAGATGTATGGCATTCCCCTGTCTATCTATCTCCTGCTACCGTGGCTTTCGGCGAAGTTCCCGGGTATCGATTTTCTGTCCCACGATGCCGGTCATCTTCCGGAGATGATTTTCGGTTGGCGCGGTAACCCACACTTGGGGCCATTTCACCTCGCGAGCGACATCCTGATTTTTGGCGGCTTCATCATGCTGTCTGCCGCCTGGCGGGTGCTGTATCTGGCCCAGCAGCAGCACCGCCTCGCTACCACCGGGCTCTACGCCCGTATGAGACACCCCCAGTATGTCGCCTTCGTCCTGATTATGTTCGGCTTCCTGCTGCAATGGCCAACGATAGTCACTCTGTTGATGTTCCCCATCCTGGTCTGGATGTATGTTCGGCTGGCCAAGGCGGAGGAGCAGGACGCATTGGCCGAGTTCGGGCAGGAATATGAGGAATATCGCCGAAAGACACCAGCGTTCATTCCGCACATCTCAGGCGGAGATTTTCCTCGGACGCGTCCTCATTGAACTCAATCGTAATCTTCCCTGCATGCGGAGGCTGACATGAAGCCCTTCAAAACCGGTGTGACGCTATCTGCCACGGTCGTGCTCTTCTACGCTCTATGCACGCTCGTATGGATGGCACTTCCTGAGTCTTTCATGAACTTCATGAACGCGCTCTTTCACGGGCTCGACTTCCGGCGCCTTCAGACGGGCCAACCGTTTTCCTGGTGGTCCATCATCTACCCGGCCTTCGTGTTTGCAGTCTGGTTCTTCGCTGCCGGTGCATTCTTTGCATGGTTACACAACAGCCTCCGGGAAGAAACCTGACGCCCAGGAATCGGGACTACCTTTTGACTACAAGGCGTAGCGCCACAGGCCCTTTGCATGTAGCCGAGTCATTCGTCCCAATTGAACGAGCTCGTGTTGTCCGGACCGGCGACCGGCTGCGAATGGTAGTGGCCGTCGAATCTTCTTGCTGTTACCCGACAAATTGAAAGGTCTCCATGGAACCGCGTCAGCAGCAGTTTTCCCTATGGTATGTGCTCCTGGCAGTCTCGGTGATGCTCATCCTCCAGAGCGTCCTGTTCTCGCCCCATGTCGAGACGCTGCCGTACAGCGACTTCAAGGTCCTGCTCAAGGCCGGCAAGCTCAAGGACATCACGCTCGGAGAAGGAGCCATCACCGGTACGCTCAGCACCGTTGGCGTTGAGACTCTGCTCCCCAAGCAACAGGTCGAAGAGATGTCGCGCCAGGGCAAGGGGGATCACCCGTTCTCCACGCTCCGTGTCAATGACCCTAATCTGGTGCAGGACCTTGAAGCAGCCAAGGTGCGCTTCGTTGGCCAGCCCGACAACAAGTGGATTGGCGCGCTGCTGTCTTGGGTGGTTCCTGCATTGCTCTTCTTTGTCGTCTGGAGCTTCCTTATCAAGCGGGTGGGCGGAGCCGCCGGCGGAATGATGGAGATTGGCAAGAGCAAAGCCAAGGTCTATATGCAGAAAGAAACCGGCGTGACGTTTGCAGACGTCGCGGGCATCGACGAGGCAAAGGAAGAGCTGTCCGAAATCGTCAACTTCCTGAAAGACCCTCAGCGCTATCGGCGCCTGGGTGGAAAGATTCCCAAGGGCGTGTTGCTTCTCGGTGCGCCGGGAACTGGCAAGACACTGCTGGCGAAGGCTGTCGCTGGCGAGGCTGGCGTTCCATTCTTCAGCATGAGCGGCTCGGAATTCGTCGAGATGTTTGTCGGCGTGGGGGCGGCGCGGGTGCGCGACCTGTTCAACCAGGCCGAGACCAAGGCGCCCTGCATCATCTTCATCGACGAGCTTGATGCACTGGGCAAGACCCGAGCGCTCAACGCGGTGTCCGGAAACGACGAACGCGAGCAGACGCTGAATCAGTTGCTAGTCCAGATGGATGGCTTTGATACCAACAAAGGCGTCATCATCATGGCCGCGACCAACCGCCCGGAGATTCTCGACCCGGCGCTACTTCGCCCGGGTCGATTCGACCGTCACATTGCTCTGGACCGCCCGGACCTGAAGGGCCGGGAGCAAATCCTGAAGGTGCATAGCAAAAACGTCACTCTGGCACCGGGGGTTGAGCTGACCAAGCTAGCCGCCCGAACCCCGGGGTTCGCCGGGGCTGACCTTGCCAATCTCGTCAATGAGGCCGCGCTGCTGGCGGCACGCAAGGGCAAGGACGCGGTCGACATGGCCGACTTCGACGAGGCGTTGGACCGCATCATTGGCGGCCTGGAAAAGAAGAATCGCGTGATGAATGCGCAGGAGAAGGAGACCATCGCCTACCACGAAGCGGGTCACGCCATTGTGGCGGAATCGCGACCACGCGCCGACCGCGTGTCGAAGGTCTCCATCATTCCGCGTGGTGTGGCCGCCCTCGGCTATACCCAGCAGACACCCACAGAGGACCGCTATCTGCTGAAGCAGAGTGAACTGCTTGACCGGCTCGATGTGCTGCTCGGCGGGCGGATGGCCGAGCAACTTGTCTTTGGCGACGTTTCGACAGGCGCACAGAATGACCTGCAACGCGCAACGGATATGGCTCGCCAGATGATTACGCAGTTCGGCATGAGCGAGCAGCTTGGACTCGCTACTTACGAGAACATGCCGAACCCGCTCTTTACCGGACCAGGACTGATGCCTCGGGACCACAGGGAATACAGCGAGAGTACCGCGCAAATCATTGACGCAGAAGTCCGGAAGATTCTGGACGACGCGAGCCAGCGGGTGAAGCAGACACTGCTGGCAAACCGGCACAAGCTAGACGCGCTGGCAAAGCTACTGCTCGAGCAGGAGGTAGTAGACCGACCTGCCCTAGAGTTGCTGCTCTCCGAAAAAGTTACCTCGCTTACACCCGGCAAGCCCCACCCAGCCACGCCCGATGCGCCCGATTCACGGAAGGTGAACCATGAAAATGAAGGCAAGTAGCAAGGGTGCCCCATCCGAGGTAAGCGCCATCTCCCATGAGACCTATGAGGAGAATCTCCACCAGCTTCAAATCGAGCTGGTCAAACTACAGAAGCACTTCATTTCCTGCAGCGACCGGATTCTGGTGATTTTTGAGGGAAGGGATGCGTCTGGGAAGGATGGGACCATCAAGCGCATTGTTGAACATCTGAGCCCGCGTGAAACGCGCGTCGTCGCGCTTGGGAAGCCTTCCGACCGCGACCGAGGCTCCTGGTACTTCCGCCGCTATACGGCCGAGCTGCCTGCGGCCGGCGAGTTCACCCTTTTCAATCGCAGTTGGTACAACCGAGCCGGTGTGGAACATGTGATGGGCTTCTGCACCGAGGACGAGCATGAAGAGTTCATGGCGAGCGTCCCAGAGTTCGAAAGGATGCTCGTGCGTTCCGGAATTCGCCTTATCAAGTACTACCTCGACATCGGCAAGGCCGAACAGAAGAAGCGCATCGAAGAGCGTCACCGGGACCCGCTGAAGCAGTGGAAAGTCAGCCCCATTGACGAACAAGCGGTATCGCTTTGGAAGAAATACAGCAAGGCACGGAACGAAATGTTTGCTCGGACCAGCGACATCGTGCCATGGAACGTCGTGCGCGCCGACGACAAGCGTGTCGCGCGCCTCAGTGTAATCAAGGATTTGCTGACCCGTCTTCACTATGCGCACAAGGACACTGAGCTGATTCGCCCCAATCCGGAAGTTGTGTTTCCTTATGCAGAAGAACATCTGCTGAGCGGGGCGATTGCGAAATGAGTCGGTAGCCCAGCATGAAGCTGCGAACTGCGAGGACGGATGAGATGAAGACCAGCATCATTGAAGTTGGAGGCCTGCTGTCCGTTCTCAGCGCGAAGAGTTCAGCACTATGCTAACGCAAGCACTGCAAGCTAGCCGCTTACGAATACGCGACGCAGGAGCCGGTGCGGGTTAGCCCGCACCGGCACACTTGCATTAAATCTTCGCCTTCCTCAGTCGCAATGCATTCGAGACTACCGAGGCAGAACTGAGGCTCATCGCCAGTGCAGCAATCATGGGGGATAGCAACCAGCCTGTAGACGCATACAACACCCCTGCGGCCAGCGGCACGCCCAAGGCGTTGTAGACAAAAGCGAAACCGAGGTTCTGCTTCATGTTCCAGATTGTCGCCTTGGACAACTCCCGTGCACGGGCTATGCCGCGCAGGTCCCCCTTGACGAGCGTCACTTGAGCACTATTCATGGCGACATCGGTACCCGTCCCCATGGCAATCCCCACGTCCGCTTTGGCCAGCGCCGGCGCGTCGTTGATACCATCGCCCGCCATCGCAACGACCCGCCCCTCCTGCTGAAACTTCGACACGAGGGCAAGCTTGTCGGCAGGCTTCACTTCGCCATGGAACTCGTCAATACCCAACTTCGCTGCCACGGCCTTCGCCGTCACAACGCCATCTCCTGTTGCCATCACAACGCGGATGCCTTCTTCCCTGAGCCTGGCAAGCGCGTCCGGCGTCGTGGCCTTCACGGGGTCCGAAACGGCTAGGATTCCTGCAAGCGTCCCGTCGACGGCGAGATACATGACACTGGCACCCTGAGCGCGCAGCACGTCACCATCTCCAGCCAGAGAGGCGGTCGCAATGCCTTCAGCCTCCATCAATGCCCTGTTGCCGAGCGCAAGCTTCCTGCCCCCAACAACGCCTCGCACCCCGATGCCAGTGCCCGATTCGAAGTTCTCTGCCTTTTCGAGCGCCAGGTTTCGCTGGCGAGCCGCCTCGACAATGGTGGTAGCGAGAGGATGCTCGCTGCCCTGGTCCAGGCTTGCCGCCAGTCGGAGAACTTCGTCTTCCGTGAAACCATTTGTGCCCATGCCGCGCTCGAACGCCGGACGTCCCTCCGTCAGGGTACCGGTCTTGTCGATAATCAGCGTATCCACCTTCCGTAAGTTCTCAATCGCTGCGGCATCACGGAACAGAACGCCGTTCGACGCGCCTTTCCCACTCGCCACCATAATGGACATCGGTGTAGCGAGTCCGAGAGCACACGGACAAGCAATGATGAGGACGGCAACAGCATTTATGAGGCCGAATACCCAGCTGGGTTCAGGCCCAAATAGGCCCCAAGCGAAGAAGGTAAGGAGCGCGATACCAATCACAGCCAGGACGAACACCCCTGCGACTTTGTCAGCCATCCGCTGCATCGGTGCCTTCGAGCGTTGCGCTTGCGCGACCATCTGCACGATTTGTGACAGCACCGTCTGCGAACCCACTTTCTCGGATTTGATAACAAAGCTGCCGGAAGTGTTCATCGTTGCGCCAATGACACGGTCTCCGGCGCGCTTGGTGACAGGGATAGGCTCGCCAGTAATCATCGACTCATCCACAGAGCTGCTGCCTTCCGTCACGACACCGTCCACTGGTACCTTTTCGCCCGGCCTGACGCGGAGAATATCGCCGACATGAACGTGGGTCAGTGGCACATCTTCCTCAGCCCCGTCCGGCCCTATGCGTCGTGCGGTTTTCGGTGCCAACCCGAGCAATGACTTGATAGCGGCTGATGTTTGGGAGCGCGCCTTGAGTTCAAGTAGCTGACCAAGCAGTGTGAGAGAAATAATGACGGCAGCCGCCTCGAAGTACACGCCGATTCGGCCGTGAGCGGCGAAAGCCTCCGGAAAAACGCCAGGCGCTACGGTAGCGACGACGCTATAGACATACGCTGCACCTGTGCCAAGCCCAATCAGAGTCCACATATTTGGGCTGCGATTGACGACCGACTGCACGCAGCGATGGAAGAACGGCCAGCCTGCCCAGAGTACGACAGGCGTGGAAATGACCAATTCCACCCAACTCTGGACGGGCGCTTCCATCCAGCCTAAGCGGTGCCCGAACATAGCCAGGACGAGGACTACCAGCGTAAGGGGAAGGGTCCACCAGAACCGATGACGAAAATCTACGAGCTCCGGATTCTCCTCTTCGTCGAGCCCAGGCATGAGGGGCTCCAGCGTCATGCCGCATATAGGGCAGTTTCCGGGATGGTCCTGCCGAATCTCCGGATGCATGGGGCACGTGTAAATGGTGCCATCCGCAGCGGGGTCTACAGGCTGCTCTGCCGACGACCGGACATACTTGAGAGGGTCGGTCTGGAACTTCTTTTGACAAGATTCGCTGCAGAAGAAATACGGCCTTCCCTCATACTCGGCATGGAATCTAGAATCCGCCGAGACAGACATACCACATACCGGGTCCTTAAGCTCGCCTGCCGTTGCGGGTAGCGCGCCGTGCGTGTGACCATGGTGACCACCATGCTCGTCGTGGGTAGGAGCTGAAGGATGCGTTCCCATAGAGAGGGAGCTCCTGTGCTCGCCACTTTGGTGGCCGGAGCCATGTGAATGTCGTTCGCTGCTGTTCCCGCTCATACCAACTTGCTCCTACTTAGTCATTGCGTTGCACACCAACTGAATCGCTTGTCGCCTTGGCCCTCTGACGCCTATCTTTGTCTGCCGTGTCCACCATGGAAAAGTGCACATCTGATACAACAACACTAGCGCAAAGGGAAAACTAGGTCGCAACGTGATTCGAATGTTGAATGCCAAGGATGATGGCCATGGACGACATCGTCTGCCGCCCACATACTTCCAAGATAAGCTTTCCCATAGTAGGAAGGTCAAGCGCGGTCGACAGCAGACATTGATAATTGTCAAGAAAAGCCCGGTGGGGCATAGGCCCGTCGGCTTCTGGCTTGAGTTACTTCTGAACCTGGAGCGTCGTTACTCCCCCACTACCGTGACTACCGTTCCCGTGGCGGTGCCATAATCCCGCCTGCCCAATTGACACACAATTACTCATGACGTTCCTGGCAGCGGGCTCGCTGCGAGCACTGCTGCAACGACCAATACCCCCGCGAGCACCCAGGACTCCACGTATAGAACGGTGGTGAAGCGCTTGATGTATCGAGCAGACCACGACGACTGGCTTTGCAGCGATGCCAGCAAGCGAGGCATTTCAAAGAACCGGTTGTGTCCCCCGAGGACCGCTGCAGCCATCACGAGACCAAGCTTCAGCACTAGCAGCTGGCCGTACGGCGAGTCGAGCAAGTTGCCCGGCGTGCCGACTCCCCGCCACCCGTTATAGGCTCCGGTGACAAACAGCGCTACGAGCGCATACGTGGCCGTATCCGATAGCGATTGAATGAACGACGCACTGTTTTGGTGGTCGCTCTCGGGAGCCTCGGTCATTCTCGGCGTCACCATAAAAGCTGCGACCCACACGATGCCAACCCAAGCGCTGATGGCCAGAAGGTGAACCCAGTCTGCCCAAACGGGTGGGCTGAACGCTCCGGCGTCCACCGGATGGCCGGCATGGCTTCGGCTCAGTGCAAAGCCAGCAAGCGCAAGCCACAGGGTCGGCCGAAGGCCAAAGCCGTTTCCATTCCACGGGAAGAACGAAACGATAGCGACGCAAAGCATCAGGGCAGCGCCGATGGCCCAAGCTTGGCCGAAGTCGGTTTCCGCCAGCATCGAGCGCACCGCCGGTCCGGCGTCAATCAGAGAGGATTCGCTCATCAGCGCGCAATGTATCCAGAAGGCAAGTACGCTGGATAGGAGCGTAATGATTGCCCCCGCTCTGAATGCCTGCGCCAACCTTTTGCTGGCGCCTGCTTGCCAGGGAGACGGGTAGCGGGCTAGCCAACGCTCGCTCAACAAGATACCGACGAGCACCGCAAAACTTAGGTTCTGCAATGCCGTCAGCGCAAGGCGCAGGATGCCAAGAAAACCGTCATTCATCACTTCACCGCGAACTTGTAGTCGCCCTTGACCTTGTGTCCGTCATGCGTCATGACGGTCCAACGAACAGCGTAGGAACCCGACGATAATTTCGGGACAGGTACCGTCAGCACACGTGAATTCGCCGAGTCGACTTTGGCTTTCTCCTTGCTAACCACTGTGCCACTGGCGTCGGCAACGCTCGCATTGCTGAACGCCGGCTCCAGGTCCTCGTTGAACGTCAGTCGGAGCGGACCCACCGGCGCATCCACCGTGCTACCTGCTGCCGGGTCTGAGCCCTCAAGCTTGCCGTGCGCGAGGGCGATGACAGGAGTAAGTCCGATGGCAACGGTGGTTACCATGCCAATCAGCGTCTTCTGGATTTGTTTCATTTGTACTTGTCTACTATTGTTTCTGGGAATAATTGCAGCGTTCGGCGTACGGCCGAACACTTCGAAGCCGTTTACTGCACCTGAAGCCTGGTAACAGTCAGGGCGCCGTTCAAATCCTCGGCAACAAAGTCAATCTTGTCGCCAACCTTCACTTGCGAAATCATTGCGGGGTCCTTGACCCTGAACACCATCGTCATCGCATCCATCCCGAGGTTTTCCAGCGGACCGTGCTTGATAGTGAGCTTCCCCGTGGAAGCATCGACCTTCTTGACCTCTCCGTGCGACATGCTCGCGGCGGTCGAGCTTGACTTGTGAGCAGAGCTCCCGCTCATGTCCATGTTGCTCATGTCGCCTGCTGCGGCAAATGCGGGTACAGAGCTCGCCAGTGCCAAGCCAATAACCATCGATGCAAATCCCTTCTTCATCACTGTTACTCCAATAGTTGAAACGATAGACGCGAGCCGGATGTGCTCCGGCCCAAGGAAATCAGTTCCCGGGCAGTTCGCCGGTGTATTCGTAGGAGACGGTTCCCTTCCGATGCTTGTATGGACCTGGGTCCTTGTAGTCATTACGAGCAAGGCCGTCACGAATCTTCACAACGGTGAACATGCCACCCATCTCAATGGGCCCGAACTGGCCTTGGCCGCTCATCATCGGCAGGGTGTTATCGGGCAGAGGCATTTCCATTCCGCCCATATCGGCCATCCCCGCCTCGCCCATGGCCATGTACTCCGGGACTAGCTTGTTCATCTTCTTCGCGAGGTCCTTCTGTTTGACGCCAATCATGGTGGGCACCTGGTGGCCCATCGCATTCATGGTGTGATGCGACTTATGGCAGTGGAAGGCCCAATCCCCCGGATTGTTTGCAATGAACTCGAAGGCGCGCATCTGGCCCACTGCCACGTCTACCGTGACTTCCGGCCACCGGGCGGACTTTGGCACCCACCCGCCGTCGGTACACGTCACCTCAAAATCGTGCCCGTGTATGTGAATCGGGTGGTTGGTCATCGTGAGGTTCCCCATACGGATACGGACGCGGTCACCGAGGCGAACTGGCAGCGGGTCGATACCTGGGAACACACGGCTATTCCACGTCCACATATTGAAGTCCGTCATCTCAGACACGCGCGGCGTATATGAGCCCGGGTCAATGTCATACGCGGACATCAAGAACACGAAGTCGCGGTCGACTCGCATATAGGACTGGTCTTTCGGATGTACGACGATGAACCCCATCATGCCCATCGCCATCTGCACCATTTCGTCCGAGTGGGGGTGGTACATGAACGTACCGGATTTACCCATCACGAACTCATAGACGAAGGTCTTTCCAGGCTTGATATGCGGCTGTGACAACCCTCCCACGCCGTCCATGCCTGCAGGCAGGATGACACCGTGCCAGTGAACCGTGGTGTGCTCGGGAAGCTTGTTGGTCACGAAGATACGGACCTTGTCCCCTTCCACGCACTCGATGGTGGGGCCAGGACTCTGCCCGTTATAGCCCCACAGATGCGCCTTCATGCCGGGAGCGAATTCGCGCTCCACCGGCTCCGCAATCAGGTGGAACTCCTTCCAGCCGTTGCGCATGCGCCATGGCAAGGTCCAGCCGTTCAGGGTAACGACCGGGTTGTATGGACGCCCTGAGGCCGGCGCGAGGGGTGGTTGCGTGGAAGCTCCGGTTTGCAGAGGCGCTTCGGGCAGCGATGCCGCACTGGCTTTGGAGACCACGGCGGCGCCGAGCATGACGGCGCCAGAGCCTTGCAGGAATTGTCGACGGGAAACCATGATTACTTTCCTTTTCCGTTCGGCACGGTCATCTGTTTGTCCGGTAGCGCGGCAGCCGCATCGGCTTGCGCGGGGAGCGCGCCGCCAAGTGAAAGCTGAAGGTCCGTCTCAGCCACCCAATAGTCGCGAAGACTCTCGATGTAGGTATTGACCCCATCCACCTGCGCACGCGTTTCGACCAGAAGCTCAAACACGCTAGCCAACATCCCGTTGTAGCGCAGCATCATTTCGTCAACGATGACCTTGCGCACCGGCACGACTTCATCGCGGTAGTGCCTGGCGATGTCATAACTGGTCTGGTAGCTCGCATATGACTCGCGAACTTCCGAGCGCGCATTGATTGCGGTCTGGGCAAGTTGGTTCACAGCGAGCATGTAGACTGCTTCGGCACGGGCTACACGGGCGGTTCCCCAGTCAAACAGCGGAATCTGTACGCTGATTTCATAACCTATTTCGGCTGGCGAATTCGTCGCACTATTGCGCAGGTAACCCACGTCCAGGACGTTGATAAAGCGTGTGGCCTTCGTCAGTCCGAGCGACGAAGCGACGCTCTGGGTCTGCAGCTTGCCGGCTTGAATATCGAGGCGGTTCTGCATCGCGTAGCCTTCAAGTTCACCAAGTTCTGGCCGTTCCTTTGGCAGGTCCGGCAATCGGTCTGGCAGCGTGAGATTCGCGCCGGTGCCCCACAATCCAATGGCACGAATGAGCTTTTCCCGGTCGGAGATGGCTTGACGCCTGGCCCGCGCAAGCGCCCCGGCGGTATCGGCGTAGAAGGCCTGTTCGCGCGCCAGGTCCAGCTTGTTGAAGTTGCCGGCAGCCGCTAAGCGCTTGGCAAATTCCGCCCCGGCTTCAGCGCTTTCCTTCACTTGCTCGGCATACAGCGCAAACTGCTGTGCCGCGACGGCGTTGATATACGCTTTGCGCGCTTCGGCTGCGACTTTCACGGTCTCATTGGCAACCAATAGCTTCGTCTGCTCGTAGCGCTTGCCTTCAATCTGGGAAATGAAGGGCAAAGTCAGAACGTTAAAAAAGGCGAGAGTAAAGGTCCGCTCAATCGACAGGTCGCTTCCTGCATGCTTGCGGCTGAAAGTAAAACCAGGATTAGGCAAGCGGCTAGCCTGCACATAATCGGCTTCGGAAATACCAAGCTCAGCATAAGTCGACTGCAGGCCACGGTTGTTGAGCAACGCCAGCTGCACTGCGCTGTCCATCGTCAAGGGCTGCGCGAGGAGCTCCTGCGAACGCTTGTAGACGCTGTCCTGGTCCTGCTCCGACTTGACCCAAGCGACGTCTTTACCGAGGCGGTCCTTCGCGACGGAGGAGACGGCATCGAAGCCGCCATCCTTCGAGAACGAGGCACAACCACCCAGGAGCACAGCGACGGCCAATGCCATGGCGCCATTCCTCAGGGCTTGAATTCCTCTAACTGGCATTCGGAGTCCCCGCATCACATCTTGTGGTTGGTGTGGTCGGCATTTCCGCTCGGCGCCGGACTCGGCTTACCTTCAGGAAGCGATTTATCCACTGGACTCATCGGCATCGCGTGCCCAGGCGTCGGAGCGGCAGGCGACGATGCCCCGGGCATCTTCATCGTGCCCATGTCATGCTTCATACCGCCTGCCGCGCCGTGAGCCATTCCAGCCATGCCGTCGGCGGAAACGGCCGCATTGGTGTCCTTCCAGGGCGCCACCTTCGGGTCTTTGTATGGGATGTATTCCTCAAAGGTGCGAGGCACTGTGAGGGTGGTGGTTGGAGCGTTCGGGTCAAGCGGGTCCGGTCGAGGCGTCGACGCCTGCGCAAATACGGAAGCCCAGACAACCGCCAGGCTGGCGCCTGCCAGCATGCGTGTCATAGACATGTCAAACCTTACGAATGGAAAGCTTGGAGTGTCGCGTTAGCCACTATTGTGGCAACGCCCGGTGCGTGCGCCCAAAAAATGGACGCACCTAGGGCATCAAACGACCGAGGCAGGCGGACGCTGGAGCGCGTCCGAGATATGACTGGCGAATGCTTCCGTCAGGCCAGAAGGAGCCTGAGCTGGCGCATTGTCGAGGTGAACAAAAAGCGGGGTAGCGTAGGGGACGACCGAGCAAAGCGAACAAGCGGCGCAGCCTGGGCACGCATGACCTGCATGCTTGCCCGATTTACCAAGCTGCTTCGCGTCGGCGGCACTCACATGCTCCAAGCAATGGTCGTCGTCGCCATCTGACGATACTGTAACGACGCCCTCTTGGCCGGTATCAAACTTGGCCTGTACACCTGTGCTGTAAGACAGCGCCGCGCCCTTCATCATCAACGTGGCCGCAGTCACCCCTTGCAGCGGCACGGCAGCAATCAGAAGCAACAGCAGGAGTCGGGCGAAGAGTCGAAGCATCGGGGGGCGCAAGCAGCCTTGTGGCTGTGGACTCGTAGTTTAGCGAACGTGCGCCGGCATTCCAATAGGAATCGTTCGCAACACGCCACTTTTGTGGGACAGTCAATATAAAACTTGACCCTCCCACTGTGGGAGGGTGTGGGCCTCTGCTGCGAACCGGCTTGCTACTTACTCATCATGCCGCCGCCCATCGGCTGGCCCATCCCAGCCCCATTCCACCGCCCATCCCCTGGTAGTCCATCATCGACTGCATCATTTCCTGCATCAGGGCCACATGCTGCTCCGTCATCTCATTGCACATGCCCGCTTGAGCGGTCGTCACCTTGCTCGTACCCTTTCGTGAGCGCGTTCCAGCGGGCCTGGGCATTCCGCTGGTCCTGTGCACGGTAGCCATAGCTTCCCGCATGACCTTTGCCCGTTCGGCCATGAGCGCTTGCCGCTCTTCCGGAGTATTAGCCCGCGACAAGCGTTCCCGGATTGCGCGCAGATGGGCAATCTGGGCGTCAAGGTCAGGGTTTCCTTGAGGTGCCGCAGCCGGCGACTCAGGACGCTCCGGGTCATGGTGTTTCTCGTGGGCGGCGTCTTTGGCAGGCGATGCTGAGAAAACCAATGGAGTCCAGACCACGGCGGCGAGCGTAACAAGGAGAGAAGCGCACCGATTCTTCGCCATGATGATATTCCTTTGCTGGTTAGGATTAGGCTGATTCGCCGTTTAACAAAGGTACGATATTGCTCTCGAGAGGAGTTGATTTGCATCAACGAGCCGATGTGACCACGCGCCGTGGCAGGGCTGGGCAGCGCGAGCTCAACTGACAATGGCGATTCGCCAACTACAAGACCTAACGGTTCTGGTACTCCCTTGTTACCTCTTGCTGGGCCGCTTGCAACTCAGCAGGCCACGTGCTCTTGATATAGGCAAGCACGGAGGCAATTTCCGCGTCCGACAGGACAGATTTGAAGGCTGGCATGTCGCTCTCGTAGCCAGCTGGCGCCGACACGCCGGGAACGAGGCCATCCTTGGTAATGGAAAACAACACTTGGTCCGGATGGTGCCACGCGTGGCCGGTGGCGTCCTGCGGTGGCGCCGGCAATCGTCCATTTGGTCGGCGATTGCGCCAGTCCGGCTGGCCCTCGAGATGCGCACCATGACAGGCGGCACAGTGGCTCGCGTAGATTGCTTTCCCTCTGCTGACAAGCGCTCTGTCCTCGGCGTCTAGCTTTGGGAAGCCCTCTCCGCCGCCCCTCCAGTTCAGTGTGGAAATCAATGCTGCAATGACGCCCACCGTGGCCAACACGGTACTGGTCCATCTCAGAATCTGCCAAACTCTCATAGCCAGCTGTTCCGTACTCTTGCCAGGGGCTCAACCATGCCCAGCTTTAGCTGTCGTGACTGAGGAAAATGATGGCCATCAACATCCCGTAGTTCTGGCAGATGGTCGTAACCCCTGCGAGGCACGACGCGGTCGCGGCAACAATGCGTCATGGCTTGAATACCATCACGTAGAGGAAGGCGACAACGACGAGCCCGAACGCGACGCCCGTGACCCGACTTGCGATGGCGGTTCGCCGATACTGCGTGGATGCGCACCCGTCGGTAGCGTGCAGTCGCCGTTGCCTTCGCAGGGTTGCGAGTGACCATCCAAGACTGGCTGCTCCAACTGCCCAAAGGCCCAACGCAACTTGTATCCACTTGGCAGTGAACGGCCACGCCAAGTGAACCTGTGATGGGCAATGAGGCTTGCACGCACATAATATGCTGTTGAATGTACCTCGCATGCAAATAGCACCCAATTCCCCCGCCTTTCCCCCCGAATTCCCCCAGGCTCCTACCTCGATAATTCCCACTGACGAACAGCGGCCCTCCATTTCCATTTCCTGTGTTGCTATTTCACAAAACAGCACGCAGCGACGTCGGGTTATGGCCTAGAGTTAAAGTGCTTTCTCAAGAATTGGCGCGATGCGGGAAGTGTGCCATGAAGCGCTTCACGTTCGGATGATTACCCTCGTAGGCGATTCTGACAATTGTTGGCCCTGTCCTGTTCAGCATGCAGGAACCGGGGGCGATGGAGTGGGAAATGAAACGCACGAATGAGCAGCAGTCCTTACGTTGCCAAGTCGAAAAATGGCTCTCGCCTGGTCCAACTGTGCTGGTTCGCGTAATTGAATTCAGTCGTACCCAACTGGGCCGGAGACGCTATGTATGCGTCGAGACCGTGCAACCGGCTGGCTTGCGTGCGTTGTTTTTCTTTAGGCACGATGACGGCTGCTGGCGCGTGTTTCCGCCGGCTGTCGACAAGCCGACGATGACCCCTGCGCGGCATGCCGCGTGAGCGGTCATTTCCCACTCATGGCAAGCAACCACGCCGCAAACAAGGCGCCTCCACACAATTCTGCGCGGAATCTGACCACCAGCACTCCGTAAGCGAGGCGAGTCGCGAGAGTGCAGACGCTGCCCCGATGACGCCTTCTGCGCGCGACGGGTGCCAGAGCTTCGACTGTTTTTTCTTCTGGGATGTGGTTGGGTACAGTTCGCACCAGCAAGTAGCCCATCCCAATTCCACTCGTCAGGGTGCTAACGCAGAACTCTGCGGTAGCCAGAAACGGGCATTCGAAGGAGAACGGTAGTTAGGGACGCATGTCACAGAGGCATCAGCCCACGATGCATTTCCTTCACCCGCTAACGCACTACGCAAATCATGCCGCCCCGTGGGACTGCAGCGGGGGCGCACCACCGATGTTGTCCTCGGTGGCGAATGCCAGTCTCACGCGAAGGAAGATGCCGAAGAGAGCGAGCCGAATGCCCGTCCGCCTTCTGGCCCATTTGACGTGCGTGCTTGCTCGGCTCCCAGCCTGAACACTGAAACAGCATCACGAAGTCGTTTACTCTGCTCGTCCAGCGATGCTGCCGCCGCTGCTGCCTCTTCCACCAAAGCCGCATTTTGCTTATGCGCTTACGTTGATGTGAGGAAGGAGGCAATGGGATTGCAATCGGTCAAATGTTGCCCTATGTTGTAGCAAGAATTAAATAGAAGTACTGCCCACCTCATCGTGGGCTGCATTGTGTCCGGGGCAGCAGATAGTTAGCCAAGAACAGCCGGCGCCTATGGACACTTGCTTCCACCTTACGCCCTCGATACCCCGTCAGTAGCGTCTTATAGCGCGCCATCTCCGGCGTACGCAGGTGCTTGTCTCTGCGATTTCCAAAGCCCGGCCGCACCGCGCTTGTGCGTTTGCTCGTCCTTTGGTCTCTCGGGACATGGACGTTACGCGGAGCGCCTAGCGAAGCCGGTTGCTACACTGCAAAAACTTGCCCGACTATCGTCGGTGGTGTCGACGCGCCGTCGTAGAGAGACGAAAGAATCAAGTATGGGGCAATTTCTAGGCGGCCTCGAAAACGGCGCTCGGCTCGCGGAACTTTCTTGGTGGGAGGTACCCGCCTTGAGCGAGAAGAACTTTGCTCACCTCTCTCTGCCACTCATCACCGCCGAGACAGCACCCGTCGATGTTCGAGGAATCCTCGCCAGTGTTCAGCTTGAGGTTGACTGCATCCCACATATGTACGCAGCCATGGCCAATGCGCCAGGACTGCTTGAAGCTTATCTCGACAGCACTCAAAGGTTTCGCCAAGAGTCTTCCCTCACACTAATCGAGCAGGAAGTTGTGTTTTTAGTGCTTTCAGTGGTTAACGACTGCCCATATTGTGTGGCAACACATAGTGGAATCGCCGTCGCCGTTGCAAAAGCGCCTCCTGAAGTGGTCGAGGCGATTCGCGCTGGTAAGCCGTTATCGGATACCAAGCTCTGCGCACTCGTGAATTTCACGCGTGCAATGTTCAACCATCGGGGACGACTAAGTTCGAACGAACTCAACGCGTTCCTGGCAGCGGGTTACAGGCAGACGAATGTGCTAGACATCATTCTGGCTATCGCAATCACAACACTGAGCAACTACACCAACCACGCATTCCAAACCGAGCTGGACGATGAGCTTCGGCCGTTCTCCTGGACGCAGGAAATCCAGCATGCGCGCAATGGCAGGTCCAGCTAGGACCACAGGGGAATGCACTGCGCAAATCACGCCGCCCCGTGGACTGCGGCGTGCGTGCGCCTTACGGTATCTCAATGCTGAACCCGTGCGCTACCCATATTTCGGACTAGACCAAATGAACCTCGAGAACGCTGTTGACCCGCAGTCGTCTTCGACGTTGAAATGGTGGGGGAATTGAAGCGGCAGCAGGCACAGGCAGCGAGATTGGGCGAGGGCATTCTAGCTGGTTGGCTAACACAGGACATGCATTCGGCGTAGGTACGCTACACATCATGCGGTCTGGCAGACCGGCTCCGAGGTCATGCAGCGCATTGCCCCCCTATGGGGGCGGCATGTTCACGATGCCGTTGCTTTCCCTTGTTCGTGGTTCTTGCATTTTTCCTGCAACTCGGTCGCCTCTACATTGAAGGAAGGGGTTCTTTGATGAAACACGTTCTGGTATCCCTCGCTACGCCATCAAAGTCTGGATTTGCTCAATGACGCCAGCGATTTCTGTCGCGCGAACCTCGACCAATTGGGCATCGAGCGCTTCCTTCTCTGCAATCAGTTGTTTGTATGTGGCCATTTAAAATATCCTTTTCTTTGTTGGTGACTCATATCGTACAGCACTCTTCTAAGCTTTCACTGACTTTGCGAGTCGAACCTCTACATGGGAGATTAGGTAACTGCTGAATTATCCCTTTGTGTCTGCTATCCTTCCGGCCCCTTCCTCGCAATCAGGAAGGGATAGACAGCCAAAGGAAGGAATCAATGCATCTTGTTTCACGGCTGGCCGCAGCCGCCGCCATTTGCCTTAGCGTTACCGCCCCGGTTCAAGCAGCAACGGACTTTGACCGTTGCCCGCAGTTCTTTGCACAAGGGGCTATCCCGCAGGTCCGAAGCCAAAACCTTAAGCGGCGCGCCCTGTGTTTTGATTCGTTTGCCGTATTGCATTCCGGCACGACGAAGACGCCGGTCTATGTGGCTGAGCGGCTGAATGCAAAGCAAATCGCTGACGCGCAGGACGAGGAGCGGACAAACCGCTTCTTCGCTGATGCTCGACTACCCCGGGCAGAACGCGCAGAGCTCGATGACTATAAGAGCTCCGGCTATGACCGTGGCCACATGGCGCCCGCTGGAGATATGCCGAATGCAACGGCCATGGCGCAGAGCTTCTCACTTGCCAATATGGTGCCCCAAGCCCCACAAAATAATAGGAAGAGCTGGGCAGGCATTGAGAAATCAACGCGCAAATACGTCCGGCGTGCCAAGGGGGATGTGTACGTCATCACTGGGCCCGTGTTCGGGGCTGCGGCTCCAACCACCATTGGACCGGACCAAGTGTGGGTGCCGCAATACCTGTTCAAGCTTGTGTACGACTCGACAACCCATCGCGCTTGGGCGCATTGGATTGAGAATTCAGATTCCGCACGCGCTGGACGACCCATCAGTTACCGCGAACTTGTGAAGCGAACTGGCGTGGAGTTCCTTCCCGGTGTCCCAATAGCGGATTGACGCTCCGCCAAGACATGCTGACGTTTCATTGTCATCGTCAAGCTTTGCACAGCTGACACCAGCGGGCCATCTGGCCCGCTTACGTTTCTTCCCCAAGCACTTGTTCCCGTGCAACGAAATCGCGATTGCGCAAGCGTGCGGCAGCGGTTAGGGTATGTGCATCGCCGCACCGCAACAATGGCAAGCGCGCGCAACATGAAGTGAAGGAGGAAGCACCGTGACGACAGCATGCGCCAGGAGCAAGACTGAAGCGCTGCGTCTGCTCGAAACCGACGGGATAACAGTGGTGGAGCTGGATTACGAGTCGGCGTGGAAAGATGCCATTGAACTCGGCCGCCTTGGCGACGAGGTTGGGATACGCGTCGAGTATCGCGGTCACGAAAGCATAGCGGTCAATTCGCGGGTAGCGCTAATTGCCGGCCTCAGGCGCCCCAAGGTGACGTTCCGCCAGCGAAACCTGTACTGCCAATTCAATTTGGACAGGCTGACAGAAAATGACCTAGCGGCATTGGAAGTGAAGGCAAGCAGTCTTGGGGACTACATTCTCGCGGGGCACCTGATGCGGGACGTCGATGCTGAGTGGACAGAGTAGGCGGAGGGGCGAACGCCATCTCGCGCGACGGGCAAGGCACGGTACTGAACGAAGCGCCCCCAGATGTACCCGGTAGCCAAGGGGCGCTCGTTGTCATCTAACTGCTCAACTTGTCGGCGCGGCACATCGAAATGTGCCGTCCGAACAAAATTACTGTTGCCGTAGGTTCTCGAGCTCTTTTGCGCGACTGGCGGTCATCGTCATGACGCAGTCGTTCGCGCTAACCCGAGCCATGGTGCCGCCATCCGGGTCGTAGTAGAAACTGCAGTTGGTATCACGGAATTTAATCCAATTCCGCTGCGCATCCTGTAGCTGTTTCTTGCGTTCCGATTGCAAGCCTCCCATCAGAGCCTTATATGCCTTATTCAGGCGCGCATCCTGACGCTGAGCTTCGCCGTCGATACAGTCAATCATGCCGGCGGTAACTCCACCGGCCTTATTCATACATGTATCGAATTGCTTTGTGAGTCCCGAATCTTCAGCTCGCGCAGCGAACGGGAGTCCCACCACGACGGCAAGAGAGAGGCACAAAAAACCACGCTTCATGATTAAATTTCTCTGAGATAACTTCAGTTCACTGTCTGATAGAGGTGGTAACCTGGTTTCGTCGGTTGGACGCTTGATAACCAAGAGCCCTCGCATCGAGCGCTCTTGGTATCACTGGAGTACTACCACTTATTATCTTGGGTAGCTGCCTCTTGCGCCGGACGAGACTGAGCAAGGGATTCTGCCCGGTGAGGCTTTCCTTGCGCGGACACGGTCTTCAACGACTTCTGGCTTTCGCCTTGCTGCCCGCTTTCACCCTCAGCTACGCGGCTCTCGGCCTTAGGTGCGCTCTTTACCTGTTCACGCAGCTGCAGGCCACCAGGAGCAATGCCGTCGATATTGATTTTGACGTTCTCAAGGTGACCGTAGGACAGGTTCGGTTGCACTTTGTCGATTACGACTTCGCAACAGGGCGATTCCATGCGACCCAGCGACTGGCCAGTCTGAGGGTCCTTCATCTCCGCCCCAATCTTCGCAAGGCGATACCGCATACCCTCCTTCACCGCCTTACCGCCTTGACTCAGCACGACCGTTTCACCGTCGCGGGAAAGCACGGTAATCGGGAAGGTCCGCGCGACAATTGTCGACACAACCGAATCGGCCATGTCGGACTCCATCTTCTGCAGGAGCTCGTCACCATTCACCGTTGCCCCAAGCGTAGTCGGTGCAATCGACGGTGCAGTGCCCTGTGCGGAATCGGAGACCATGATTTGACGGGTTGCCACATTTAGCACGCGTTGCGACAGCGCCCATCCGCCGTCATAGCTAACCAGCTCGCGGTCGCTGGTTTGCAGCTTACGAGCATGGCGGTTGTAAGCCAGCGAACTGATGCGACCGACCCAGAGCAAGTCGGCGGATACTGCCTGCCCCAGCTTCGCAATTTCAGCAGAAGGTGCCTGACCGGACGAAATCATGTCCAGTTCACCTTGCACTTCGGACTGGAACTCACGGTCGACCACAGCGAAGCGCCCAGTGTTGACCAGTCCGTCAATCACCTTCTGACGAATCTCCTGGGCGACCTTCTCGGCCGGGACCGATGTCGAACCGACAACAAAGGTGCTTGAGTCGTAGCGCAGTGGTGCGACCGCCACCTTGATTTTCTTAGTGTCAGCAGGCGCGGAAAATTTCGAAATCGATGCGGAAATTTTTATGCGATAGAGACCGCCTGGCTTAGAAGGCTCGGTCAACTCTAAGACCTTGAAGCCAGTCACCGCGCCACCAGACCGCTGCGTCACCATCTCGGCAAACGTCGACGAACGCAAGTCCAACTCATTCTTACCAACCGCAATGTTTGTGGTGAAGTTGAGCTGCGCGGAGTTCATGTCAAGCACCGCTCCATTGACTTCCATGATGGCAAGACGCAAAGCGTCACCAATGGCTTCCCCCTGCGAGACACCTGTTCCCTGTGACTGAACCGTCTCTGTTTCCAGACGTCCGACATCCGGAACTGCAGCGACGGGGGCTGCTGCCGCAGAGGCGTCCTTGGAAGCCTCTTTGGCGGGTTCCGCAGTCTTTTGACCGCAGGCGACCAATCCTGCAACGAGGCAGAGTACCCCGACCTTAAACGCAACTTTCATCAAAGCACTCTCCCCGAGCCTGCGGCAGCTTAGCTAAGCGACAGATTAGACAAAGCCTTGGTGGCGTCTGCCGGCACCGGGATATCGCGGCCCTTGGCGTACGAGATAGCATTGCTGAGCGCGCCACCCATGGTCGTGACGCTATCGGGGAGGCTCTTCACGATATACACCCCCGTCCCAAGTTTGGTCAGAGCCAGTGGCGATGCCGTAGTGACCGCATTCTTGAACGAAGCCAGCTTGTCCTTCAGACCAACGTACTTGACCATTCCCGAACCCAGCGAGGCCAGGCCTGCAACAAACGTGGCCTTCTCCTTCTCGCCCAAAGCCGGGTTGGCCTTCAGCTTCTCGGCGACAGCCTTTGCCGTATCCGTCAACAGCTTGTCAGCATCGGCAAGGTTGTCCTTCGTTGCACCGTTGGACACCGTGTCAGCAGATGCCTGCAGCTTAACCGCCTCATCCTTCATCCCCAATGCATCGGCCATCTTCGACTGAGCCGTGAGGACGTCCTTACTAGCAGCTACATAGCCGCGCAGCAGTTCGTCGTTTTGAGCCGTCAGGTCAGCGCCACCGCTGCTGGACTTGCCACCCATAAGGCTGGAAACCGAAAACTGCGCGTGGGCGGCAACCGGGGTCAGAACGGTGAGGGCGACAGACAGAGCGACTAGAGTGCGTTTCATGGGCATTTCCTCAGAAAGTGGATTACTTCAGGCCTACGTTGGTGACTTGGCTAATCAATTCGCGGGCCGCGCTATTAGCGGCCGACTTCAGCGCGTTCGTGCGCGCTTCGTCCTCCGTCGCCCCGACGCCGGCATATTGCACAGGGCCAACAGTTGCGACGTTTTCCGGGATGGCACTGCTAGCGTCCAGAATTTTGGCGTTGACCGTCACAGCAACTCGCATGAGGCCGGTGGCCGGGTCCTTGTCAGCCAAGCCGACGTCGAGAGTTCCAAATGCCAGGTAGGGAATCTGCGCCATTTTGAGACCGGCCACCACATCCTGCAAAGTTTGTGTCTTCAGGTCATTACCGCTCTTGTAGTCGTTCTCGACGTTCGCCACACGCAGCTTGCCGTGGGTGTACGGTTCCACAAAGCCAGCTTCCAGCACCTTGAAGCCGCCCTTACCGAACACCCCAGTGAAGACCGAGTTCAGGTTCGCACTCGGAATCAGGCGCCACGTCGACGCGCTCGCCCGACGAGTCACACTCCCTCCCGTCTCGGAGGTTGCGGATGACTGCAGATTGACGGAAGCCTTTCGGTTGACCGATGCGTTCGTCGAAATTTTCGCGCTAGCGACCGATTCCCCTTCGGTACCGTTCTGGCTTTCGGAGGAATTTCCACTTGCCTTCACGGACCTGTCCACGCGCTTATAGACTCGGTCGTCGTAACTCGTCGTGGAATCCACAGTACGAGACACGAAAAGGAACGTCAGCTTAGATTTTTCGCCCTTAGGCGTTGCCGCAGTAGCCGAGTTTGACTTCACCGCATTGCGCAATTGCGCCACGTTCAGAGTGACGCGAACGGTTACCGAGTACGTCTTTGTGTCCGTACGGTCCTCTTCGTTGAGCACCGTCGTATCCAGAATGTACCGGTCGGGGTTGGCCAGCACTTTCTCGCGGATGGCGTCAAAGTTCTCCGACTCCGCCTCACCGGCCTCCGCGTAATAGGTCTCGACGGCCTTGACGCGGGCGTCGGTCAAGGCCTTGGTCTTCGCCTCAGTCGGTGCCCCGCCGAAGAGCGCGGTGTATGTCACCGACGCTTTACCTCGTGCTTGTTGGGCTTGGGCCATCGCACCTACGCTGATAACACATAGGAGAACAGCAAAAAAGGAACGAACTATTGACATGATTTGAGTACCTGTTGTGCGGCTTTCACTTGACTATTGATATCCGAGGCAGATGCAGATGATTTCAGCCAATCACTCGACTTGCCTGCCAGGGACTCCCCAAGCTTGTTGAACAACCCGCGCACAGAGTCGGAATACGCTGGAAAATCATCGACATATTGCTGCGTCACGGGAACGACCTTCACTTCGCCATTCTTGAACTTTGAGTCCAAGAATGGCCTGGCAGCAAGCGGTTGCTCCATGCGCACCGACGCAAAGGATGCATAGATGTAGCTGGCGCCCGCAGGCGCCTCGCCATACTTGACCTTTTTTAGCCCCTCTACATCGAGCGTAATTTCGTAGTCAGCAGTTGGTATCTTCAACTGGAAGACCGTGCTGTCATCAATACGCATCGACATCACGTTTCCAATTGCATACCCCTTGCTGTACGGCAGAATGGGGGTATCCGTCTTGCTGGAAATAGCCTCCGCCAGGAGGTCAGCGAACCAGGTCTGCGCCGTGCCTGGAGTACTGGTCAGCGAAGCCGGAAGATTCTCCATTGCCTTGTCGCCAATTTCCACCTTGGCAACCTGAACAAAGCGGGGCACCGTGTTTGGCAACTTTGCCTTGCTGACCTCGTAAGCAAAGCGAGAGAACACGCCTGGCTTGCCGGCAGCACCGAGGTAGGCTGTCTGAACGCTCTTGAGCTTCTCCTCGTCAGAGGGCTCATGGTCCAGCACGTCGATAACAGCAAAGCTCAGCGGGTAAGAACGCAGAACGGTCATCGACTTGAAATCGAAGAAGAGTGCTTGCCCCCGAATCTGTGTAAGAAGCTTCTGCAGCCCACCAATGCGCTCAACTGACACTGTTTCGTTATTGATAACGAGCGATAGGACCACCACCTGGTCTTGCCCCTGAAGCTGGGCCATCGGTTTTGTATTCACGGTAAAGTCAGCCGGCGGCAGCGCAGCGAGAGCTCGTTGCAACTGGGCATACGCAGACCACGTTCCCGAGCCGAGCCTTGCCTGGAATTGTCGTGAGTAAGGGAAACGAGAGGTCACACTTGCCTCGTCGCCCGAGTAGGCCAAGCCTGCGAAAGTTACCTCTGTGGCATGCGCTGCCGCTGTGAACCCCAGGAGACCAACTACAACAAACCGCCCAAACAAAGCAATATTTCTTATCATTCTTGGCTCTATAGCCTTATTGACTCATCAGACAGATTGCCGGAGCAGCGGCCGTCCGAGAGCACTACGAGTGTTGACCCAGTAAAAGAGAGTATCAAGCCTTCCCTATTGGACGCACCCCCTAAAAGTTGGGTGAGTTCGAAAGGGCTGGTGCCCGCTGTTCAATCAGAGCGCTTGTCATATTGCTGAAACTTTCATGACAGGACTCTCCGCTGGGCTTAAGCTCACACTGCGCGATGAGCCCCTGAATTTTCTCGCTGACGCTAGCGATTTCGGTCGCGCGAACTTCAGCAAGCTGAGACTCAAGCTATCCACGGCAAACTAATCACAATGTCGGTCGTACACCCTTCATCATGAACCCCCCTGATGAGGGGGGCTAGGCTGGTCGTTCGTAGCAGTGAGCGCGCGCCGACTATACTTCCAGCCCCTCGCCCTCGTACAGGGGGGTGCTTATAACTATACGAATAAAGACAATGCGCCTCGCCTCATGGTTGGCCGCATCGGCCGCCACTCTTCTTTGCGTTACCGCCACCGCTTATGCAGCAACGGGCTTTGAGGGTTGCTCTAATTTTTTTGCAGAGGGCTCCATCCCGCAAGTTCGGAACGGTCAAGACTTGAAGGCACGAGCCCTTTGCTTTGACATTCACCGTCTTACATTCCGGCACGACGAAAACACCAATCTATGTAGCAGAGCGGCTAAATTCAGAGCAAGTTGCCAATGCTCAGGATGAGGAACGGACAAATAAGTTCTTCGCCGATGCTCGGCTGCCTCGAGCGGAACGAGCCGAACTCGACGATTACAAGGGTTCAGGCTACGACCGATGGCACATGGCACCGGCCGGGGACATGCCCAATCCCACGGCAATGGCGCAGAGCTTTTCGCTTGCCAACATGGTGCCCCAGGCTCCGCACAGTAATCGGAAGAGCTGGGCTGGTATCGAGAGGGCGACCCGAAAGTTGGGGCAAGCAAAGGCAGCCTTCGATGATGCGCGGAAGACCCGCGAGACTCGTTCAAGATGCAACTTCGGACGAAGAAATACTCCTGCCGTCTGTTGCCGCACTGCCTCAGCAGTCAGGCACGGGGTTGGCCGACCTGACGGCGAGACAAAGATAGCTCTGCGGTGACGTCCTTTGTTGTCAGGAGGCGCTCATCAAACACCGCACATAGCGAGATGAAGTACTCAGCTGCGGCCACGGGCCCAGGCCCGCGCACCAACAGATACTCTCGCCCGTCACTTGTGAAGCCTTTCTGGCAAGCGAAGTCCAATCTAATGATTGGGGGGCTTGCCCAATACCTGCCGGAGTTTGAGAATCTGCCGACAAGATGACGCTCGCCGCGGTAGGTCTCAAGCACGCGCCATTCTTCGACATACCTCTGCTTGTTCCGAGATACCTGCATTGCAATGGCTGTCGTCATGATGGAACTCCTGGTTCGCACTCTTTCACTTCCTGCAGCCATGGCGGCACGAAGAGGACTGCACTAGAGCAATAGTGCAGCCTTACATCCACACATACTCGCCCGTAATGTCTTTCGTTCCTGAGACTTTGTTGTCCCATGTCGCCACCAGCCAGAACAGTCGCCATAGCCCAGTCTCACGACCTGGAGGGCCGGCCAGCACAAAGCGAAGACCCTGCTCGGTTACACCTGTCCGCGTATCCGGGTTGAAAGACGTGATGGGAGGACTGACCCGGTAAGGACCGGTACGCGTGCATACGCCAACGAAGTGCTTGGAGCCACTGTCAGTCAGCAGCACTCGCCACTCCCTCAGAACGGCGTCGGCAGATGTATCGTATGGCGTAGAAATCCATACAGGCATGGTTCCCTCCTGCGACTCTCATCGGCTACTGCGGCCCCGACCAGCTGCTCTGTTATTTGCATGCACCCAGTACTCGCTGCTGACGTCCTTGGTCTCAGTAACGCGGTTGCGTTGGGCCCAGAAGCTCCACACATGCAAGGCATCTTGGTCGAAACCTGGCTCGCCCGACAAAACGTAGCGCCGACCACTCCGAGTAATGCCCGCTCGGGATTTGGCATCGAAAGACACGATAGCTGAGCTCACACGACCGGACTCGTTCTCTATGCAATAGCCGACGAAATGTAACCGTCCGGCGGACAGCGTTCTTGACGACGGGGTTGCTTTCAGGCGGCGGTCGAGCGGATCTGCTCAGCCATGGCCCATGGCAGCAGTTCGCTAA
>NZ_JWMA01000159.1 GCF_000812465.1 Cupriavidus sp. IDO
TCGGGCCGACATTCACGAAGCATTCCTCAAACTCGGTTGCTCCCTCGTCTGCTGGAACATCTTCAGACGTACGGAGCAGTCTTTTTGAAACGGTCTCTTAGCTGTTGTGCATCCTGGCAGGGGCGCGGCTGCGCCTCGGTCTTCATGGCCGCAACCTTCGGCACCAACAATTTCCCCGCCGCTGCGCGGCTTCCTCGCGCAGCAAATTGTTTGCGCCTCCAGGTCCTCCACTGCGTGTCGGCCGCACGCGATGCAGCCAGCCCGGCCCCCGCTGATCGGATCACAACAAGGACGCGATGGGCGCGACCTTGGGTAACCCGAAAGGAGAACGCATCATGGCTAACATCGGCAACTTTACCGCGCAGAACGACGGCTTCACCGGCACGGTTCGCACCCTGACGCTCAACGTCAAGGTCAGGTTTCTTCCCAACGACAAGACCAGCGAGAACGCCCCCGACTTCCGCATCCAGGCGGCTGGCGGCTACGACATCGGCGCGGCGTGGAAGAAAGTCAGCCAGTCCGAGCGGCCCTACCTGTCCGTGACCCTCGATGATCCTTCGTTCCCGGCGACGATCTACGCCCGGCTGATCGAGGAAGAAGATGGTACGCACAACCTGATCTGGTCGCGCAGCAAGCCGGCGGCCTGACAGCCGCCAAGACGCCCCGCCCATTGCGGCGGGGCGCAGATGCTGCTAGCCCGCAGCATCGCCCGCGCGCCTACGGCGTGTCGCGCTCTTTAAAGATCGCCTCCAGTTTCTGGTGCACCTGCGCCAGAAACTGGTCGCCGTTTCGGTTGATTGAGCTGCTTACGGCTTCTGTTGGAATCCGCATTTCCGGATTCCAACAGATCACGGTGACCGCATCCGTGCCTTGGCCTGGCTACCGCAACTTCGCTTCCGTGCTTCTGTGGTTGCACGATTCCGAGGTTTTTTGATACGTGCTTGTGTACGAATGCGCAAATCTGGCATCACGCTTTCGCGCTTTTGGCGGACGCGAGTGTCGTGCGTCGTCGAATTTCAGGGTCCCTACAATGGCCCCAAGCACGGGAGGAGCCTCTAGTCAAAGGTCGCTGCGCCGCATTGTGACTATGTCAGTCTGATTCAAGGCGACGGCGGCCCAGATCAACATGTCTGCTATGTGGGTTCGCGCGGCGGCGCCTACACGATTGCCGCAAGCGGTCGTAAGAAACATCGGTTGACAACTGCACTTCTCCGGTGCCGCTAAGCCGATGTACGGTCCAGACAGAAATTGCAGATTGCCCACCGGATATCGCCGTTCGAGCGATCTTCCGGTTCTGCTGGCCGCGTCTTCCCAAATTGCTCGGCAACGGTTGGGCTATCCCAGCACTTTAGTGATATCTGCGCCTAGCGCCTTGATGATTCTTTCGAGCGTATCCAAGGCGAGATTGGCCTCACCCGTTTCTATTCTGGAGACGTGATTGCGATCGAGGCCAACCTTGTCACCAAGTTGGCGCTGGGACAACTTCATGTCGGTGCGCAACGCACGTACCGTTGCGCTGACATCCCTTACGCCAGAGTATCTCCGGATACTCTGGTGCTCCTCGCTGCTGGCACTAGTGAGCAGTTGGGACGGATGTACGTCCAGTGCCTGTCCCAGGCTAATGACTTTTTCGAGGGTGAGATTTGGCGCGAGTCTTTCAATGCGGCTGACCGCTGTGCGGTCAACCTCGATCAACGCTGCTAGCGCATCCTGCGTGTAACCCCTCAGTTCCCGATACTTCCTCAAATTTTGCGCAAACGTCTGCCGTAGTGACGTCATGCCACGGACTCGCCCTTATGAAAGTGACGATATATCCATGATTACAACGTTAGCGTCTATAGCACCTACGTTGTCATTATTTGAATTGTAGGCGTATACGTATACAACGCAAATGACTACAATGTGTGCGTCGCTCTATGTCGTGCGGTCGAAGCCATTTCCTGCCAAGGATCACGTTCGCCTAGTCGGTCATCTACGGATGCCGGGCGCCGCAGTGCATACATGCCGACGGGGACGCAGCTCGGAGCCACTGTGAGGCCCCGGCGCAGCCCATCAGCGTTTCTTCGCCCTCCACTGTGAATTGAAACTTTCGGGAGTCTGCAACCATGAATTACACCCTCATCACTGCGGAACAACGCGCACAACTGCTCACAAACGGGCAGGCATACGCAGCCGGCCACGCTGGCGACCCGCCGCCCGTGGTACGGCTGTTTACCCCGGACGCGCATGCGACATGGCTGTTGGCCACGCTGGACCCGGCCGATGGTGACACCGCCTATGGGCTGTGCGACGTGGGTATCGGCATGCCCGAATTGGGCCACGTAAGGCTGTCTGACCTCGCATCCATCGTTGGACCGCTCAAAAGACCGGTTCTTCGCGACTTGTACTTCCGGCCTACGCGATCACTATCGGCGTATGCGCAGCTGGCGCAGCTTGACGGTTCGATACCCGACTGACCGAACCCGCCGGCCACTCCGGTAGCCGGCCCGGCAGCCCTCTGCTGCGCCTCATTGGTTGCAGCAGGGGCGTAACCAGCATGGAAAGA
>NZ_JWMA01000160.1 GCF_000812465.1 Cupriavidus sp. IDO
GCACAAGCGATCGACTTCGATCTGCGTCGTGCCGATCTTGCCCAAGACCTCTACTTCGCCCGGGCCTATCGCATAGGCAACCGTGATTGAGTCCTTGTCGGGTAGCAGCGACGCATTACTGCGTCGCCGCCCCCTAAGAACCGGACGTGCGAGTCGCCCCGCATCCGGCTCAAGCCATCCTTCAGCACCACTAGGTGGCACCGGGCAGCCCAGCGGAACGTTTCGCGGATCGACGGCGGGCAAGGTAGGTGTCCCATGCCGGATCAAACGGATTGGCCAGTCCCCGGATTTTGATGTGGCGCTGGATGGCGACCGTCGTTGCTCGGAAGAGTTGCAGGCCGCAGGTGTCACCCTCGGTTGAACCCTTCATTGCAAAATCCCAGGACCGGTGTCCGTCGCGCCGGTAGTACCGTTGCCTGACCCACCGGGCTCCTTTCGTGGGGTGCCTACGTCTTGCCCACTTCCAGAGCAGGTGCCAGAGGTGCGAGTCTATCGTCGAGAAGGTCGCTTTTGCCACGACGTGGCGATGATACATAGCCCATCCCCGAATGATCGGGTTCAGCCTACGGATCAACACCTCTTGGGTGACACTCGCGTTGTCTTTTATGATTCCCCTGACCTTGTCGAGCAGCGATTTGATACCTTTCGTCGCTGGCTTGATCAGCAGTTTGCCGCCGTACTTGCGCACGTTCTGGCCAAGGAAATCGAAACCCTCCGCTATGTTGGTGATTCTGGTTTTCTCTTCCGAGAGTTCCAGGCCTCGGGCGGCCATAAATTGCTTGACCGCGGGAAGCACCCGGGATTCCAGCACATCTTTCGATACGCCAGTCACCACAAAGTCATCGGCATAACGGACGACGTTGAGCTGAGCCTGTCTGCGAGCAACTGTTGATGTTCCCACACTTGCACAAACTGCTGCTTCAAGCCCATCCAGCGCCATATTCGCGATCACAGGCGAGATGACACCCCCTTGGGGTGTACCCGCCCGCGACTCGAAC
The DNA here is from genome assembly GCF_000812465.1 of Cupriavidus sp. IDO. Classification (GTDB taxonomy): domain Bacteria; phylum Pseudomonadota; class Gammaproteobacteria; order Burkholderiales; family Burkholderiaceae; genus Cupriavidus. The sequence goes on from NZ_JWMA01000160.1 coordinate 999, forward strand.
AGGGTTCCCTCATCGATATATCCGGCCTGAAGCCACTTTCGCAGAACCTCCTTATCCATCGGTATGTTCTCCAGGAACCAGGAATGACTGAAGTTGTCGAAACATCCTCGAATGTCACCCTCCAGAACCCATTCTGGCGAGGCACGCTTGGCCAGAACGTTGAAGCACTGTTCGATGGCGTCGGCGGTCGAGCGTCCGGGCCGAAAGCCGTAGGAATTGGCGTCTGCCAGGGTCTCTGCGATGGGTTCCAGAGCGAGCTTCCATAAAGCCTGCATCGCCCGGCACCGCATACATGGAATTCCCAGCGGGCGCTTCTTGCCGTTACTCTTGGGAATGTAAATCCGCCGCAGCGGCATCGCACGATAGCCGCGATGACGTAGCGACACCATTCCGTTCCATCTGGCCGCCGGGGACGGCCATATTCTGCCATCCACCCCCGGCGTCCTCTTACCGCGATTTTCCGTCACACGCTTCACGGCGAGCATCTTGCCGCTATGCGAGCGGGTCAGCAGACGTTGCAAGGCTTTCACCTTGCCCCATCGGCCTTCCCGAGTTGCCTTGGCTAATGTGGAGCTAACCGACATGTGGAGTTCGAGTAGAGTGCTGGCCTCGAGAGCCACTGGCTCAGTTCGAACTCCACATAATTTTCCAGCCTACAGCCGACGCAGCCAATCGATGATATCGGGTTGTTTGGGAGTGTTCTGACTGGTTGGCGCCTGTCCGCCCAGGATATCAGGAAAGACCTGCGCAAGCGCCTGCCGCTTGATATCCATGTCGGCTCTCGCGTAGATCATGGTCGTATTCAGCGTGCTATGCCCAAGCCATTGACTGATTGTTGCAAAGTCGAAACCGGCTTTGAGTAACGCAACGGCGGTTCCGTGACGCAGTGAATGAGGATGGATTCGCTTGGCACGAAGGGTGTCGACGTCTTCGGCGGCAGCCGTAACATACTTGCTAAGCAGATATCGCACACCGAAGCGGGTAAGTTGACCGCCATGATTGTTGCGAAACAAGAAGTCCTCGCGGTCCTCAAGAACATCAGGCCGCGCTCGTGGCAAATCTCGCAGCAACCTGGCAGTACGAGCCCAGATTGGGCAGAAGCGTATCTTGCCACCCTTACCCTTCAGTCTAACCTGGCATGGCGATTGGAAGCGTACATCGCAACGGCGCAGATCGAGGATCTCTTGCACTCGGGCGCCCGTGTTGAACAGCACGGCAAAGAGCGCGTAATCGCGTTGGCCAGCTTCGGTGGAGCGGTCAATTTTATCGAGAACCGCCTTGACTTCAGAAGCCTCCAGATATTCGACTGGTGCCTGCCTTGCTCCTCGCTTGAACGGTAGTGCCAATATCCGCTGCCATTCGAGCATGTGTTCTGGATAGTGGTTCGACAGGAACCGCGAGAATGTATGGAGCGCAGCCAATCGAGCGTTACGGGTGCTAATGCCGTTGCTGCGCTTCTCCTGGATGAACGTCAGGAACCGACTGACGGCTTCCGAATTGATATCGCAAAGGTCGAGCCTGTCCACGGGCCGTGAAGAATCCTCGGATAGGTAACGTAGGAACAGCACGATGGCATCTCGGTAGCCACGAATCGTGTGTTCGCTCATACCGCGCAAGGTCGGAAGATATTCGTGGAAGAAGCGTACCAGTGAGCGTCCAAGTTCGTTTGGATGACTGGGATTCATGATGCACCTCCATCAATCACATGGCCAAAGTGTGCTTCGAAGCGTTGGCTGGCCACTGCCACAAGTGACGGAATCCACTTCAGATAGTACGCAGTCGAGACGATGGACACGTGGCCCATATACAGTGCGAGCTTGGGAAGCTGTGATTGCACGTCGAGTCCCTCTCGGTACCATCGCAGGAGGGCCTGAAGAGCAAAGACATGTCTCATATCATGAACGCGTGGGCAATGCCCATCGCTGCCGAGCACATTGGCGGCATGGAACACGTTCTGGATAGCTTCTCGAAGACCGCCAACGGAATAACCGCGAAATCCGTTCGCGAAACTGCAAAGCAAGGGGGACGTCGATTCGTTGCGTGAAGGTAATGTCAACCGCAGCTTAAGATACGACTGCAGTTCCTGGCGCGCGTCGGTCGAGAGCGGAACAAATCTGGATTTGTGAAATTTGGACTCGCGAATATGTAATACCCCTTGTTCAATGTCGGCGTCGCCGATCGTCAGTCGTGCCACTTCTCCTATGCGCAGGCCTGTCGTATAAAGCAGGACCACTGCCAGCCGGACGACGGCCGGCCGTAGTGGCCCTCGATGAGTCGCAGGCAATCGGTCCGCCGCAGCAAGCATCCGTGCCACTTCCTGTTCGCCGAAGATGGACGGCGGACGACAAGCGACCAGGCGAGGAAAGCAATTGATGTCCGGGATGAAACATGCTGGTTCTGTACGTTGCCGGTAGAGACAGAACTTACGAACGATCAACTGCCGTTTCCGACGATGATTGATACAAACTCCAGATAGCGAGTTACACCAGGCCTCAAACTGGGCCGAGTCAAGGTCTGTTGCGCACCGGTCCAACAGGAAGCGCCCCAGCGAAACCAGGGTCATCTGCTCATAACGGTAATCACGGCCGAGGGCGCGTCTTGTGGCAACATACCGCTCGACGAGCGGACCAAGGGGGAAATCATACGGTTTCATGTTGCCCTCCCTCTGCCTCGGCAAGCCGTGGCAACGACAATCCGACTTCACGCAGGCTCTCGATCTGCAGACGTAGATAGACGTGGGTGCTTTCTACAGTTCGATGGCCTAGCAGGTCTCCAATGGCCTTGATGCCGACTCCGCGCTCCAGCAAATGCATTGCGAACCCATGGCGCAAGCTGTACGACGAAGTCCCTTCAAGAGGTAGTCCGCTTTGGCGCGCCCGTCTTCGGTAGATGGATCGTATTGAAGTGCTCGTCAGTGCCTGAGCAGGTGCGCGGAGGCGCAGAAATAGCGAAGGAAGGGCGCTCGGCGGGCGGACGTCGTAAACGTAGCGGCGAAGTAGCGCAAGTGCGGCGGATGGCAGAGGCAGGACCAACCTCGAGCGCGTCTTGCGTTGCTCCACCTGAAGTGTTCCGGAAGACCAGTTGATCGAGTCCAGATTCAGCAATGCGACCTCAGACGGGCGCAAACCGAAATAGGCCATCAGGTAGAGAATGGCATGATCCCGATATCCCGCGGCTTCAGTCTGGTCGATTGTGTCCAGAAACGCGAGGGTGAGCTTCCACGGGAGAGCCTTGGGTGGCAACTCGCCTTGATACACCCTGGGTGTATCGATGCCATCAAGCCGCGCGAGAACTTCGCCCCGGTCATAGCAAAATCGCAGAAAAGAACGCAACTGACCCACCGGCTGTTGCAGCGTGGTGCGCTTCAAGCGTTGTCCGGCAGCAGTAACAAAGGATTCGACTGCGCACGCGGAGATCGTACTGACCGGAGAATCAGGCTTAACGGCATGACTGAGGAAGGCATATGCCGTATCCAGATGATGTTTGGTAGTCTCGACGGCGTAGCCGCGCGCTTCAAGCAAATACTCCCGATATGCAACCAGGACGCGCGTAAAGCGGCCGAACTCAGGTTCGGACATCAGGCACCCTTGGCCAGTCGAGATCAGGAACCGTTGAAAATTGTGTCCGGTAGCCCGGTATTGCTCCGGGCGCGTCGAAAATAAGAATAGCTCGGCAAGTTGGCCACGAGTCAATCCCCGTTGAGGTGGAAACGCTCCAGCGCGTTCGAGCGCCTGACGGAGCCTCAGAACATGACCCCTGGTCGCCTTGCGCGAATATCCGCGATTCGTCAGCCATTCGGCGAATCTGTGTAGCCAGGGCGCCACCGGTGATTCGGCGTAGCGTCCATGTGCCTTGGGAAATGGTTCCGTGAGCATGGTGCCTCCGTAAAGTTGCTCAGAGGGAATATCACCCTACGCCAAACGTTCAAGGTTATGTGGAGGGAAGATGCTGAGGGTATGGACCAGCGCGACTGAAGCCGCGGAGCTTCACATAACGAAGTGCTACACATTAGCCAAGTAACGTTATGTGCAACGTTACTTGGCGATACGCACCTGAAGTCGTTTCACTTCTGCGTCGATCTGCGACCAGTCCGCCTGATCCCACATCTGCGCAGCGCGCGAGGGCGCACCAGCCCCGAGCGCTTTCGCGTCGGTTGCCGTCATCTGCTTTCCCTCGTATAACGATTGGTCAAAGTTATCCCGCCATGAATGACCGCGCGGAAGTCTGCCCGCTTTCGCGTCGGGCAATGTCTCAGCCCGTATCCCGTCCATTACAGCCGGGCATTCGCTTTCTCCGCATTCCTTTACCCACCGCGCCAACAGCGTTCCTTGCGGTTCGCCTGCCGTTGCCGGCAGCACGATGGGCTTACCCTGTTCCGCTTGAGTCTCTGAGCGGGGCGGACCCTTCCTATTCGCCGGCGGCTAGGCGTCCATGGTGGCCCAGTCCACGAGGGCCACTCCACACCGCGTACCGTTTTGGTTCAAGCCTGTCAGCACGTTTGGCTTGTTTCTTGGTGACGACGTTTATCGGAAGTTCACATGTGTTGGTCGTACCCGCCCGTCCCTTGCTCCTCTCCGCCTCTGTGCTGGCAGATTCCACCTCACCTCGCGGTTCGGCGTACCGGTTATCCGGCGGCTACGTTGTCCCCGGAGCTTCACACCAAGCTGTTGCCGGCTCGGCATGTCCGGGTAGGGAACGGTTGATGGAACAACCGGTTTCATCAGGTCATACCTTCTCCAGTGAAACAGAAACTTAAGCGACTTTCAGGTCGCACGTGAACGTCCAGACCGACGTACAGAGTGCTATCGTCTTTCATGCTGGCCTCCGCGTGGGAAATAAGCCGTTGAGTGGCGGATTCGCCTCCCCCTCAATGCGGCTCTGGCAGCAATGCTAATCCGCGTCTGGTTCCCCACGGCGGCCAGCCTCGCTGCCACGGGAGTCATACTGACTTACTGTCCTCGGCGGACGGCCAGTCTTATCGTAGCGTGCGCGTGTTTTTGTACGGGTATGGGCTTCAGGGCATAGCTACGATGCCTGCCGCGTGGTAACGAGAGGGCGCGAGGCATTGATAGGCCGTCCTCCCGACCTCGTGAGAGGGGAGTGGTACGCGGCTTGAGGTCCGTCCGTCTGCGCAGCGACATCGCGCACCACGGTTGTGGTCCGGCACCTCTTGCCGCAGGCACGCCGTTCGATCACTGAGCCACTCCGCTCTCACGAGGTCGGGAGGACAGCGCTGTTCCCGGCGTTGCCCTTGGCGATCTGCGCGGCAGGCAGTCCAGCTATGCGCTGAAGCAAATACCCGTACAAAAACCGTAGCTCACTACGATAAGACTCCCGCCCGGCGGGCAAGAAAGCGCTTTTTGCTTCCTTTTTGGCGCAGTCAAAAAGGGAGTCGCCGGCTACGCCGGCGAAACAGCAGAGCATCCAAGAACCCAAACGCCGCAATCCAGCGAAGAACAGGTTGGGCGACGACGGCACCGATGGTCCACTGGTGCCGGCATCCCGTGTATGCTGAACGTGGCTTCATTCTTCCGATTTCCGACCTTGCCCACGTCATCCGATCCGGCCGCCGGCCGCCGCCAGGGCCGGCTGCTGACCCAGCTTTCCACGCAGCTGCGCAACCGGGCGGGCGCCCAGGTACGCGCGCTGACCCGCAGCAATTCCGGCCTCACGCTGGATTACGACAACCCACCCGGCGACCCGGGGCTGTTCGGCCCCGACGCGGTCTGCTGGCGCGTGCACTCGGATTTTCCTGCGATGCTGGCGGGCGGTGTCAGCGCCTTGCTGTTGCAGACGCTGCACCCGCTGGCGCTCGCCGGCGTATGGGACCACTCCACCTTCCGCACCGACATGCAGGGGCGCCTGGGCCGCACCGCGCAGTTCATCGCCGGCACCACCTACGGCAGCCGCGCCGATGCCCTGGCGCTGATCGAACGCGTGCGGCGCATCCATGCGGGTGTCTCCGGCACGGCACCCGACGGGCGGCCTTATGCGGCGACGGACCCGGCGCTGCTGACCTGGGTCCATGTGGCGGAGGTGTCGAGCTTCCTGGCGGGGTACCTGCGCTACGTGGGTCCGCTCAGCGAATCCGAGCAGGACCGCTACTACGGCGAGGTGGCGCACATCGCGGAATTGCTCGGCGCCACCAGCGTGCCGCGTTCGCGCGCGGCGATCGCCGGCTACCTCGAATCGATGCGGCCCCAGCTGCAAGTGAGCGAGCGCACACGCGAGGTGGTGCGGCTGGTGATGATCATGCCGGTGGCCAATCCACTATTGAAGCCGGCCGTGCGCGTGATGGCCTATGCCGGCATTGCGCTGCTGCCGCGCTGGGCGCGACAGGCGCTGAGCCTGGAGGGCCCCTCGGTGCGCCGGCCGGTCTCGCTGGCGGGCATGCAGGTGCTGGCGCCGACGCTGCGCTGGGTGCTGGGCGGCGGGCTTGCGGTGCGGGCGCGGCGGCGCGTGGCGAGCGGCGGATAGCCGGCGCCGGCCTCCGCCGGCCTTGTTACTCTGCCGACACCGTGGCGCTCGCCGTGCTGCCGCGCAGGGTCGCCTCGTTCAGGCGAGCAACAAGGAACGGCGCGATCAGGGATACGCCGGCGCTCAGCAGGAACAGGATCCGGAACGCATGCTCGGCGGTTGCACGCACGGCGGCCGCGTCAGCGGCTTCCGTGCCATTCGCCGCCATGACTCGCCGGAACATGCTCATCAGTATGTCTTCACCGCCGGCCAGGTCCGAAACGGCTACGCCGCCGTGGCGCAACAGCGCAATCAGCACGGTCGTCAGCACGGCCACGCCGACGGCACCGCCCAGCATGCGCGAGAACGCGGTCAGCGCGGTCGCCACGCCAACCTGCTGCGGCGGCACCGCGTTCTGCGTGGCCACCAGTCCGCTCGGCAACTGCAGGCCGATCGCCAGGCCCAGCACCACCATCACCGCCACGCAGAGCCAGACCGAGCGCGGATCGACGAACGCCAGCGCCACGATGGCAAGCGGCGCCACCAGCGAGCCCACCATCTGCAACGGCTTATAGCGGCCGGTCAATGACATCAGCCGGCCCGAGGCGAATGCGCCGAACGGAATCGCCAGCGTCAGCGGCACCAGACGCAGCGCGGCGGCGTCGGCATGCGCGCCGCCCACCACCTGGAAGCGCAGCGGCAGCAGCACCGACATCGCTATCAGCTGGAAAAAGCACAGGAACAGCGTGATACAGCAGATCGCCACAGTGGGCACGCGCAGCATCGCCAGCGGAATGACGGGATCGGTGGCACGGCGCTCCTGCCAGACGAAGAGAGCGAGGCCAAGCAGCCCCGCCAGCAGCAACGCGAGCGTATCCGGCCGCAACGGCGACTGGCCTTGCCCGAGCCGCGTCAGGAACACCAGCACCCCGCTCAGGCCGCCGCCAAACAGCAGCGCGCCGAGATAATCGATGCGATGGCGCCGCCCGCTCGCGGGCAGGTGCCGCAGCGCGCGCCGCACGCTCACCAGGGCCAGCAACGCCAGCGGCAGGTTGATCCAGAAAATCCAGCGCCACGACAGGAAGTGCGCCAGATAGCCGCCGATCACCGGCCCGGCCATGCTCGCCACGGCCCACACGCCACTGACATAGCCCTGGTAGCGGCCGCGCTCGCGCAGGGGCACCACGTCGGCAATGGTCGCCTGCGAGACCGAGATCAGCCCGCCGCCGCCCAGGCCCTGCAGGATGCGGGCCACGATCAGCTGCGGCATGGTCTGCGCCATCGCGCACGCCACCGAGGCCAGCGTGAACATCACGATCGCGAACGAGAGCACCGAGCGGCGCCCGAGCACATCGGACAGCTTGCCGTAGATCGGCGTGGCAACCGTGGAAGCGACCAGGTAGGCCGAGATCACCCACGCCATGTCCTCGAAGCCATTGAGCTGCAGTGCGATTTCCGGCAACACTACGGCTACGATCGACTGCTCCAGCGCGCCCAGCAGAATGGCCAGCATCAGGCCGAAGATGACCTGCATGACCGGCACCTGGGGCTGGGGATTGCCGTGCCGGGCGGAGGATGACGACGAGGAAACAGGATCGGCCGCCTGCGGATGCGGCGGCTGGGAAGAGACTGCGGTCATGGGCGCTGCGGCCGGCCAGTGGACTGATGTCCGCACCCCGGGACGCCGTGCGCAACCGGGAAGCGGACTGGCCCGCTCTTGTAGTTAGGGGGTCAGGGAGAACCCGCATTGTAGGCGCAACCCGCCGGTCTCGCTGGCGCCCGCGCCGGATGCCCGGCGTTCGGTGCGATCAGAAGGTCTCCCAGTCCCCACTGTCGGCCAGCGCCGGCTGGCCGGCTGCCGCGCGGCGACGCTGCGTGACCTGCAGGACCGGCTCCTGCCGCTGGCGGGCCACGGGTGCCCGAGGCTTGGCAGGCATGGCCGGCGCGCGGCTAGCGAGCACTGACTTCTGCGCCTTGCGCTCGACCGGAGGCCGGACTGCCGCGGGCACGGCCGGGGCGCGGGCGCGGGCTGCGCTGGACACACGGGACGGGACAGTGCTCGCCGGTGCGGGACGGGCGGACGGTGCGCGCGGCGCGGGCTCGGACGGCAGCGCTATGGCCCGGGCGGTGACCGACACGTGGCTGTCGGTGCGCCCGGCAGGCTGGCGCCGGTCAACGGCGTACCCGCCCGACGCACCATCGCCCACATCGAAGCGCCCCACTTCCACCACCAGCCCGTCGGCCTGTTGCATCAGGCTTTCGGCGGCGGCCGCGGCCTGCTCCACCAGCGCCGCGTTCTGCTGCGTCACGCTTTCCATTTGCGACACCGCCTGGCTCACCTGCTCGATGCCCGTGGTCTGTTCCACGCTGGCTGCGGAGATTTCGCCCATGATGTCCGTCACCCGGCGCACTGCGCCGACGATGTCATCCATGGTGCGCCCGGCCTGCTCGGCCTGGCGCGCGCCGTCCTTCACCTGCCGCACCGAGCCGCCGATCAGTTCCGCGATTTCCTTGGCGGCTGCCGACGAGCGCTGTGCCAGGTTGCGCACTTCCGAGGCCACCACCGCAAAGCCGCGCCCCTGCTCGCCCGCGCGGGCGGCTTCCACCGCGGCGTTGAGCGCCAGGATATTGGTCTGGAAGGCAATGCTCTCGATCACGCCGGTGATCTCGCCCACCTGCGACGAGGATTTCGAGATGCTTTCCATGGTCTGCACCACGTCGCGCACCGCGCGCCCGCCTTCGGTCGCCACGTCCGACGCGTTGACCGCCAGCTGGTTGGCCTGGCGGGCGTTGTCGGCGTTCTGGCGCACGGTGGAGGTCAGCTGCTCCATCGATGCCGCGGTTTGCTGCAGCGAGGCGGCCTGCTGCCCGGTGCGTTGCGAGAGGTCGCTGTTGCCGCGGGCGATTTCGCGGGTCGCTCCGTCGATCGATCCCGATGCCTGCTGGATGCCCTGCACCAGCGCCGCCAGATGGCTGAAGGCGCGCTCGAGCGCGCCCAGCATGCGGCCCATCTCGTCGCGGCTGCGCACCTTGACCACGTAGCGCAGGTTGCCGGTGGCCAGCGCCTCGGCGGCTTCCAGCGCCTGGCGCGCCGGGCGGGTGATCGAGCGCGTGATGCCGATGCCGAGCAGCACAGCCAGCGCCACCGCGGCAGCGGCGGCTCCCAGCAGGATGTTGCGCGTCCAGATGTAGCGCGTGCCCGCCTCTTTCACCGCGGCGACCGCCGAGGCCCGCCCCATCTCGGCAATTTCATCCAGCTTGCCGAAGTACGGGCCCTGTGCGGCCGGCAGCGTCACCACCAGCCCCGCGCGCGCGCCGGCGAACTCGCCGGCCTGCAACTGGCGCAGCACCATGTCCAGCTGGCCGTTGTAGGCGGCGCGGGCCTCGTTCAGGTCGGCAAAGACCTTGTGCAGTTCCGGACGCCCCGATGCCGCCATCACCTTGCCCAGGTCGTCGAGTGCGTCCTGCATGCCTTTGCGCATGCGGTCGATGCGCTCGGTGTGCTGCGTGACCAGCGCGGGATCCTCGGTCAGCGTGGCGTCGCGCACCATGATGCCGATCGCCTGCGCATCCTCCTTGACGTGGTGGAGCTCCAGCACCCGGAGCAGCCGGCCTTCCACCGTCATGCGCATGGCATCGTTCATCCCGCCCAGCGACATGACGCCGAACACGGCCACGCCCACGAGCAGAAGCACCACCACGGAAAAGGCCAGGGACATCCGCGCCCCTATGCCCAGATTTCGCATCCATGCCATCACTGCGTACCCTCCTGCTCTCGATTACTTTGTTCGTACGAGCGCGGTCATGCCCGGCGAAGGGCAGCGCACGTGACCGCTATCGGCGGTCATCGAACACTTCTTGAAGGGAATTTGGAATTGGCGGGGAAAGTGCCCGCATTTCGGGCAATTGCCATCAGGGAGGGTGGCTTCTAATCCCGCAGGGCACACCCGATCTGTCGAACTCGACACTTGCGCCGCAGAGCGCGATACCAATGACGTGGCGCAAAAAAAGAAGCCCACGCGCGGGGTGCTCGTAGGCTTTCCAGGACTGCTAAGAGCCAAATGGCTCTCGAAACGAATATAAACGCGCTTACATGAGGTGTAAATCCCGTTTCTATCAGGGAATTCCCTTATACCAAATAAGGCGCTTGATTCACTTTTAACAGATTTGATCGATTGAGACAAGCTCGGCGGATCACATCCGGACTGTCCCCATCACCCGCCAGCCTAGTCTGGACAAAGGATGGCGAGATATCAGGGCCATCCCCGCCTCGTTGCACGAAAAGTATGTAAAGAATATCTTTTCGCAATGCAACAATTTTTATAGAGCAAAGCCTCTAGACCCAGACTCACTCGCAGGCCGTCAATGTTTGTAAAATTTTGTTACTCTCACCCCTGAAGTATTCCCCTTCTCTCCTGGCGGATCCGTCCGCTGGTGCCGGCACCGAGAGCGAATGTTTCATCCCTCGCCCAGGCCAGGCATTGCCGTTCACCGGCACGGGCCGACGGACCGTCATCAGCCGCCAGAACCCTCGCGGGCTCTTCCGGAGAAGTTGTGAAGAAGAAGGAAATCAGGCCCCCGCGAACCAGCCGGAAACTGCAGCACCAGCAATTCACGGCCCATTCCGTCAGTCGTGCCCCCGTTATTGTCTATCTCTCGAACGGCACTCGGCTGCAGGGCGTCGTCATCGCGTCGGACGACTATATGCTCCTGCTGGCCAAGCACCCGCAGGACGACCGGCCGACCATGGTCTACAAGAGCGCCATTTCGCTGATCGTGCCGGGCAACGGCCCCGAAGCCCCGATCGTTGTCCCGGATCCGGCCAGTGCGCCGGATTTTGTGCCTATATATATGCCGCGCCCGCGGCGGCGGCGCTAAGAGTCGCTGTCAAAACGATTCTGGCGTCGTTGCGCGGCCTTGCCGTACTACTTGTACCGTCTGCGGCCGCGCGTCTAGCCAGAACCGCTTCGCTTCATTTTGACAGCGTGTCTGTGCCAGCCACCATCCAACGCCTGCTCCGCGGCTCTTCACGCCCTGATTCCCGCCCGGCAGCACCATGCGCCTGCCGTGTTCCGCGCCGCTCCGGCCCCGCGCAAAGTCGCTGCAAAGATCACTCTAAACCTTTCCAAAGCGTGGTCGATAACCTTTGCAACGGAGGCACTACAGCACTGCAACGCAGTCGGCCAACGTTACGGCATCCGCCGGACTGTGTAAATCACTGCATATAGGAGTCGCAACCATGGCGTCCATCATCAATACCAACTCGTTGTCTCTGATGACTCAGAACAACCTGAACGCTTCGCAATCGCAACTGAACACGGCGATCCAGCGCCTGTCTTCGGGCCTGCGCATCAACAGCGCCAAGGACGATGCCGCTGGTCTGGCCATTGCCAACCGTTTCACCTCGAACATCAACGGCCTGACGCAAGCCCAGCGCAACGCCAACGACGGTATCTCGCTGGCGCAGACGACTGAAGGCGCGCTGACCGAAGTGACCAACAACCTGCAGCGTATCCGTACGCTGTCGGTGCAGGCCGCCAACGGCTCGAACTCCGCCTCCGACCTGAAGTCGATCCAGGACGAAATCGGCCAGCGCATGTCGGAAATCGACCGCCTGTCACAACAGACCGACTTCAACGGCGTGAAGGTGCTGTCGTCGACGGCCAAGCCGGTGAACGTCCAGGTTGGCGCCAATGACGGCCAGACCATCGCCGTCAACCTGCAGGAGATCAGCACCAAGACCCTGAACCTGCAAAGCTTCAATGTGAATGGCCCGCAAGCCACGGCGACCGCCTCGTTCGCCGGCACCGCCGCTGCTGGTTCGATGGCCGCGCCCGCCGCCGCCGTCGCTGCGAACTACCAGGCTGTCTTCGGTGCTACGACCGCAGTCAGCGCCAACACCGTTGCCGAGGCGACGGGCGGCACGCTGGCCCAGACGCTGGGGATCGCCGCGGGTAGCGTCGCAGTCACCGGCACCGCCGTGGTAGACAAGAATGGCAACTGGTTCGCTGAAGTCGCCATCACCCCGGCAAACGCGACCGAAGCCCAGGCGCTGCAAAACCAGGGCATGACCCAAGCCACGGCCGCTACCGCGATGTACACCTACGTGGCGCTGGACATGTCGAACGTCGACACCACCACCACCGCTGGCACCGCCGCATTCACGCTCGACACCAGCAAGCTGACCGCCGCCAACCTGACGGCTGGCGCTTCGGCCAACCCGATGGCTACCCTGGACGCCGCTCTGCAAAAGGTAGACAGCCTGAAGAGCTCGCTGGGTTCGATCCAGAACCGCCTGGATTCCACCATCGCCAACCTGGGCACGACGATCACCAACCTGTCGTCGTCGCGTTCGCGTATCCAGGATGCGGACTACGCAACGGAAGTGTCGAACATGACCCGCGCCAACATCCTGCAACAAGCTGGTACCTCGGTCCTGGCCCAGGCCAACCAGACCACGCAAGGCGTGCTGTCGCTGCTGCGTTAATTGACTGACGCGTAGCACCGGTGCCGGGCCTCGTGCCCGGCACTGTCGTGGAATGTTTCCCCAGGGCCGTCGTCCTGGGAAAGCATTTCAAGCAACCACTGAGTCGAGACGATCATGGCTACTGCCGCTACCACTTCGTCCGCGCCGCCTGCCGCGCTGGCGACCCAGCTGACCGAATGGCCTGAGCGCCGCATGCCCGGCGCTTTCGTCGAAGCGGCTGCACCGGGCAAGCCTGGCGGCGTCGCGAAGGACGGCAAGCAACCATCGCCGTCTCTGGATGCTGCGCTCGAGCGCCTGACCGACGCGCTGCGCACCGCCTCGGTCAGCGTCCAGTTTGAAATCGACAGCACCAGCCACCGCGTCATCACCAAGGTGATGGACAAGACCAGCGGTGAAGTGATCCGCCAAATCCCGACCGAGGAGCTGGTGCGCATCTCCGATGCGATGACGCAGCTGCAAGGCCTTTTTGTGAACCAGACCGCCTGAGCCGTCCATCGGACCTGGATTTGAAGTAGCACTCTGGAGTAGAAGACATGGCAACAATCTCTAACCTCGGCGTTGGATCAGGGCTCGACCTGAGCACGCTGCTCGATCAGCTCACTACCGCCGAGCAGGCACCGCTGACGGTCATCAAGCAGCAGCAGAGCAGCTACCAGACCAAGCTGTCTGCCTATGGCCAGCTGCAGAGCATGCTTGCCGCCTTCCAGGGCACGGCCAACCAGCTATCCAAGCCAAGCTTCTTCAACGCAGCTACCGCCACCTCCAGCAACACCAATGTCCTGACTGCCACTGGCAGCAACACCGCGGCCGCCGGCAGCTATGCGGTCAATGTCACCGCCCTGGCCCAGGCGCAGTCGCTGGTGAGCACGGGCCAGGCCAAGCAGGATGCGGCGATCGGTACCGGCACGATCCATATCGACTTCGGCGCCATCACCGGTGGCACGCTCGACACCAACGCCGCCAGCCCCACCTATGGCAAGTACAGCGGGGCGAGCTTCACCGCGAATACGGGTTCGACCGGCTTCGACATCACGATCGACTCCAGCAACAACACGCTGCAAGGCATCCGCGACGCCATCAACAAGGCCAATGCCGGCGTCACTGCCAGCATCATCAACGACGGCTCCGGCACGCCCTATCGCCTCGTCCTGAACTCGAACAATACCGGCGCCACCAACAGCATGCACATCTCGGTCACGTCGAGCGACGGCACCAGCGCGCTGTCCAACTTGGTTGCCAACGATCCGGCCGGCACGCAAAACCTGCAGCAAACCGTGACCGCGCAGAATGCAACACTGACCGTCAACAACATCGCGATCCAGAGCGCCAGCAACCAGGTCAGCGGCGCCGTGCAGGGCGTGACGCTTTCGCTGGCGCAGACCGGCACCAGCAACGTCATGGTCCAGCGCGACACCGCTTCGATCCAGAATGGCGTGCAGGCCTTTGTCACTGCTTACAACAACCTGCAGAATGCAGCCACCAGCCTGTCGGCCTACGATCCCACCACGCAAACGGGTTCGCCTCTCACTGGAGACGGTGTGCTGCGCCTGATCCAGACGCAGATTCGCAGCGTGCTCAACACGCCGCAGCCGGGCAGCGGGACAAACGCCATCACGGCACTGGCACAAGTAGGTGTGACGTTCCAGCTCGATGGCACGCTGGCATTGGATACCACCAAGCTGAACAAGGCCATGAGCGACAACCCGAGCGGTGTTGCGGCCCTGTTCGGCAATGACGACGGCAAGAGCGGCTACGGCAACCAGCTGAGCACCACCATCACTGCGCTGACCAGCAACAAGGGGGCCCTGACGGCCGCCACCGACGGCATCAACCGGAGCCTGAAGGACCTGAGCGACCAGTACAGCGCGACCCAGGACCGCGTCAACGCCACCATTTCCAACTACCGTGCGCAGTTCACCCAGCTGGACATGATCATGGCCCAGATGAAGAACACCAGCACCTACCTGACGCAGCAGTTCAATGCCATGAACAACTCGTCGAGCGGCAAGTAAGCCAGCAAGCCTTTACGGGGAGCCGATCGCCATGTACGCGCGCAATGCCATCAACGCCTATTCCCAGGTCGGAGTCCAGACCGGGGCCATGAGCGCCAGCCCTCACCGGCTGATCGTCATGCTGTTTGACGGAGCGCGCGCGGCCATCGCCAGCGCCCGCTTCCATATGGACGCCGGCGATATCCCGGCCAAGGGCAATGCCATCTCGAAGGCCATCGACATCATCGTCAATGGCCTCAATGCCGCACTCGACCACGAGGCCGGCGGCGAGATCGCAGCCGATCTCGAAGCCTTGTATGACTACATGTCGCGCCGCCTGCTGCAGGCCAACCTGCGCAACGACGCCGCCCTGCTGACCGAGGTCGACGGCCTGCTCGCCCACCTCGCGTCCGCGTGGGCGCAGATCGGCGAGCAACCGCCTGCTGCCGCGCCCGCGCAAGCACAGGCACCGGCGCCCTTGCTGGCCGTGGAGAACTGAGATGCGTTCGTTCAAACTCGAAGCCCCAGGCCCGGTCACCCGCGGCTACGAAGAACTGCTGCTGCTCTCCGAGCAGATGCTGGAAGCGGCCCGCGCCGGTAACTGGGATGCGATGAGCGATCTGCAGCAGGTCTATGTCGCGGAAGTCGACCAGCTGCGCGCCCTCGGCCCGCAGCCGGTGCCCTCCACGCAGGAGCGCACGCGCCGCTACCGCCTGCTCGAGCGCATCCTTGCGCACGACGCAGCCATTCGCCAGATCATCATGCCGCAGATGTCGCAGCTCGAAGCCCTGCTGGGCAACTCCCGCCGCAGGCAGGAACTCGGCCAGGCCTACGGCGTGGCAATCTGAACCCGGGGGCGATGGCGATGCCTGCATGCATGTCTCGCCCTGCGTCCGGCGTCCGGCATCCGCCTGCTTCCTGACCGCTGACAGCCGGCCACGCCACCGCGACCGCGACCCTACGTCTTACTGGCTTGCACCATGACCGGCCTGCTCCTGCCTCCCGACGCCTCACTGACACCGCGTCCCGATACGCAGACGCTGCGGCCGACCCTTTCGGTCAACAAGCTTGCCGCGCTGCTGCCGGCGCCCGACGTCACCCAGACCAACTCACGCAACGCCGGTCAGGCCGGCAATGCTGCAATCCAGGGACGCCAGGCGCAGGAAGCCAGCGGTGCGCTCAATGGCAGCGGCCTGGTCACCACCACTTCGACACGTGAAACCCTGAGCTTTGCCGCGCGCACGATCCTCGATCTTCTCGGCCAGGCAGCGGACAGCGCCCCGCGCGCGACCGCGACGCTGATGCCGGCGCCGCCGACGCCGACCACGGCCGCCGCGCTGCCGGCCGCCCTTGCAGGTCTGGTGGACCATAGTGGCCTGTTCTACGAGTCGCACCTGGCTGAGTGGGTCAATGGGGCGCGCACGCTGACGGAAGTCCGCAAGGAGCCGCAGGCATCGCTGGGCATGCCCGCGCCGGACGGCGAACCGGATGAAGCGACGGGCCGGCCCGTCGCGCTGCTTCCCGCCCCCGCTGCCAGGCCAGGCGCCGCGGCAAATCCCCCCTCTGGCCCCGCCGCAGGCGATGCCGCCGACAGCCCTGCTGACACTCTTGCGCAGGCGCTTGCCGCCCGGACGGCACCGCGCGATCCGCTGAGCGAGGCGGCATCTGGCCGCGTGGCGGCTTACCGTGCCGCGTCAGCGCAGACCGAAGTTGGGCCGGCCGACCACGCGCTGCCGGTGCCGCGCACCCTGTCCCCCGGACCGCACACCGGCACCGGCCCTGCGGCAACCCCGCAGCAGGGCGCATTGCTCTACGAAGCCATGGCCCGCGCAGGCGACGCGCCCCAACCTGCCGCCCGCCTGCCGGAGCATGTGTACGACAGCCTGAACAATCCGCCGGCCAGCGCGACACCTGCCGGCCCCGCCGTGCATCCCGGCGCCGAAGGGCTGGTCCGCCAGCAGCTCGAGCTGCTCGCCACCCAGCAGTTCCGTTGGGCCGGCGAAGCGTGGCCCGGCACCCATATGGCATGGGAGATCGCCCGCGACCACGTCGAAGCGGACGACGAAGCCGCCCGCGGCAGGCAAGGAGCCCAGACCTGGTCGACCCGCCTGTTGCTGGAGCTGCCCGAACTGGGGACGGTCGAGGCACGGCTTTCCCTGTCGCCCGGCGGGCTGGGGGCGCGGCTGGTTGCCGGCGCGTCCGAGGTTGCCAACCGCCTTGACGATGCCCGCGCCAGACTGCAGGAACGTCTCGCAGCCAATGGCATCGAGCTGGTGCAGTTCACAGCCGGCACCGGCACGCCAAGGCGGTCGCAATGAGCAACGCCGATCATTCTCGCGGCGCTGCGGTGGCGCTGACCTATGACAAGAAGGACAGCGCACCACGCGTTGTCGCCAAGGGCTACGGTGTGGTCGCGGATTCAATCATCGCGCGAGCGAAGGAGTCCGGCGTCTATGTGCACGACTCCCCCGCTCTGGTCAACCTGCTGATGCAGGTGGATATGGACTCTCATATTCCACCGCAACTCTACGTCGCGGTGGCAGAGTTGCTGGCGTGGCTCTACCAGCTGGAGCAGGAGAAGGCCGGCGACCCGCATTTCGGCCCGGCCTGATCCGCTGACAATCGCTGGCGGACAGACAACGCATTCACCATGACTACCACCACTGCCGCGACACGCAGGAAGCCCCTACTCGAAGCCCTGACCTGGAAATTCTTCGACTTTGAAGACTATCTGTTCGAGAAGCGGCATGGACTCGATCTCGGCGGCATCATTGCGGCCAATGATCTGATGGACAGCGACTGTCTTCCCGTCGCCCATGCATCGGCGTACCACGCGGTCTGGTGCAGGAACCTGCGCGAGCTGTTTGCCGAGGCCGGGCGCACGGGCGAGACCTTCGACAACTTCATCGATCTCGGCTCGGGAAAGGGCAAGGCCTGCTTCTACGCGCACACCCGCCGGCCGTTCAGGAAGATTGTCGGCGTCGAGCTGTCTGACAGACTGAACGCCATCGCCAACGGCAACCTGGAGAAGTTCCGCTCGGGGAGCGCATCCAATATCTCGTTCACCAACACCGACGCCACCGAGTTCGAACTGCCCGATGCGCGCAACCTGATCTTCATGTTCAACCCGTTCGATGACGTGATCCTGCGCAAGTTCGTCTCGCGGAACCTGGAGCACTTCAGGAAAGGGAAGTCAATGATCGCCTATGCAAACGACGTGCACCGGGCAACGCTGGAAGATTTCGGCTTTACCGCCGTGTTCCGGAACCCGCAGCGCAAGCTCTCGCTCCATCGCCACCCGTAAGCCGGGCAATCCGGCCGTTCAAGCCGGCATGACCGTCGGCACACTTTCCCTCAGCATCGCCCGCACCGCAGCGCCTACCCGCGCGACGTCGGCGCACTCCAGGTTCAGGCCCGACGGCAGATTCACCCCGTGTGCTCCCACGGCGTAGGAAACGGTGTTGCGCGCGCGCGCCGCACGCGCCATCGGGGTTGCGGAATAGGCATCGAGACTGCTCAGCGGACTGAAGAACGGCCGGGAATCGATCCCCTGCTCGCTTAGCGCCCGGATCACGCCGGCCTTTCCCCCCAGCCGTTCGGGCAGGATCACAGTCACCATCCAATAGGAGTTGTGCACCGCCCGCGCTTCATGGTTCAGCACGATCCCGTCGCAGTCGCCAAGCTCTTCCCGATACCAGCCGAAGATCTCGCGCTTGCGCTCCACGAGTGCGTCGATGCGCTCGATCTGTGCCAGCCCCAGCGCGGCCTGGAGGCTGCTCATCTTGTACTTGTAGCCCACCTCGGCATTCTGGAACATGGTGTCACCCGGGCGGCGGCCGTGATCGCGCAGAACCATCACGCGGCGATAAATCGCTTCATCATCGGTAATGAGCATGCCGCCTTCGCCCGTGGTCAGCGTCTTGGAGCCGTGGAAACTGAAGGTTCCGGTGACGCCAAGGGTACCGGCCGCGCGACCGCGGTAGCGCGAGCCCGCGGCTTCGGCCGCGTCCTCGATGATGGCGATCCCGTGCCGGCCCGCGATTTCGGCCAGCGCGCTGTAGTCCGGCATGTTGCCGTACAGGTCGACGGCAATCACGGCCTTGGTGCGAGGCGTGATGCAGGCGGCAAAGGACTGCGGCGACAGGCACCAGTTGTCGGGATCGATGTCGGCAAACACCGGTGTGGCGCCCACATAGCTGACCGGCGCCGCGCTGGCGATCCACGTGCAGTCGGGAACGATCACCTCGTCGCCCGGACCGATGCCCAGCGCGAGCAACGACAGGTGCAGCGCCGAGGTGCACGACGGCAGCGATACCGCATGGCGAACGCCATGGTACTCCGCGAACGCACGCTCGAAGCGGTCGTTATAGACGTTGGCGTTGGCGTACCAGGCGTTGGCCACGGCGTCCGTGACATAAGCAATCTCCTTCTCGGTGATCGAAGGACCAGAGACCGGAATGCGCTTCATGATGTAACTATCCGAGAATGCCCGGCCCGGATGGCCGGTTGGTTGGATCAGGCAGCCGCACCGCTCGCGCATGCGCTGCGCCACGATATGGTGCCGGAGCAGATATGACGCACACCGTCGCGTCCGCAGTTGGCCACCAGGTCAAGCCCGGTGACATAGGGGGTAAAGTCGCCGTGGCGCTGGGAATAAGGGCTCAGCCGGTAGTCCATGTATTCCACCGCGATGCCGGCCCGCTCGAGCAGTTCGTGATCCAGGTACTGCTTCGCGCCATGCCCGGTCACGTAGCGTGTGGCGCCCAGCCGCTGGCATAGCGCAAAGACACGTTGGCTGCTGTGCCCGGCCGCGTCCAGCGCCGACGAATCCAGGAAGGCCCTGCCTGCATCGAGCCCGAAGTAGCGCGTCAGGGCCATGGTGGAGGCACGCGAGAGTTCCGACAGGTATCGCGCCGGCGCGGAGAACACGTCATCAACCAGCGCCAGCATGTCGTGCACATATGGCGCACCCGCATAGGCATGGCGCAAGAGGTTGCGGCTTTTGCCTCGCCAGTCGGTGCGATCGTCCAGCTCCAGCCCGCCGATCAGGCTACCCAGGTGCCGGCCGCGCAACGGCACCGTCATCCAGCGCATGCCGTCCCGGGTCTTGACCTGCACCCGGCTGACACGGTTTGCCGGTCCGGTCGAGAACTGGGCGTCATCGTAGAAGACGTAGGTATCGCTCAGCCGGATCTGCTCCAGCATGCCGACCCACGGAAAGAGCATGGGTTGGGAGATAACCAGGCTGTGGTCCGCCTTCGGCACGTCAGGCACCCGCATGATCCAGCATCCTGATCTCCGGCACGGCCACCGCGAAGCGCCCGCCCCACTCGTGCACATAGCGATGCTGGTCCCGCACCTCGTCCGCGATATTCCATGGCAGGATCAGCACGATGTCCGGCCGAGAGGCGCGCAGCTGCGTTGGCGCGACCACCGGAATGCGGCTGCCCGGCAGGTAGCGGCCCTGCTTGGACGGTGCCGCATCGCAGACGAACGGCAGCAGGTCCGGCCGCACGCCGGCGTAGTTGAGCAGCGTATTGCCCTTGGCTGCCGCGCCGTAGGCCGCCACGCGGCGCCCCGCGCGCTTCTGCCCGATCAGGAACGTGACAAGCGCATCCTTGACGGCATCCGCGCGTGCCTGGAAGTCCAGGTAGGTCGAGACCCGGCGCAAGCCGAAGGTTTCCTCCGCCTGAAGCAGCGTCTTCACCGCGGCGCTGGGCGCGCGCGCGTCATCGGCGTGGCCGCCATAGACGCGCAGGCTGCCGCCATGGGTCGTCAGCGTGTCGACATCCAGCACCCGCAGCCCTGCGGACGCAAAGATCCGCTGCACCGTATCCAGCGATAGATACGAGAAGTGCTCGTGGTAGACGGTGTCGAATTGGGTCTGTGCGATCAGCTGCATCAGGTGGGGGAATTCCAGCGTGATCGTACCGCCCGGCTTCAGCGCAGCCTTGAGCCCACGCGTGAAGTCATTGATGTCCGGCACATGCGCAAAGACGTTGTTGCCGGCGATAAGATCGGCCTGCCTGCCTTCCGACGCCAGCCGTTCGCCCAGCGCCTGCCCGAAGAACTCGCGCAGCGTCGGCACACCGATGGCTTCCGCGGCCTGCGCGGTGCTGGCCGTCGGCTCGATGCCCAGGCATGGAATGCCGGTGGCGACGAAGTTCTTCAGCAGGTAGCCGTCGTTGGAGGCCACTTCGATGACGAAGCTCTTCGGCCCCAGATCGAGGCGGCGCGCAATCTGGCTCGCGTAGGCCGCCGCATGGGCCAGCCAGGTCTGCGACGTCGACGAGAAGTACGCGTAGTCACGGCTGAACAGCTCGTCGGCGCGCGCGTAGTCTTCAGTCTGCACCAGCCAGCAGTGCGAGCACACATGCAGCCTGAGCGGGAAACAGGTCTCCGGCGCCCGCAGGTCGGCCGCTGTCAGATAAGCATTGGAAGGCGGCGCGGACCCCAGGTCCAGGAAGACGTGGTCGAGCGCGGCATTGCAGTGACGGCAATTCATGGATGGAGACCGGCAAAGCCGGCACTGAGAAGCGGATGGGAACGGTCGCGTGCCGAAATATCGGTCACGGGCAGCGGCCAGCGGATCCCAAGCGCGGGATCGTCGTGGCGTACCCCGCCTTCGGCCTGCGGCGTATAGGGTGCGGTATGCAGATACAGCAGCTCGCTGTCGGCGTCGAGCACCTGGAACCCGTGCGCGCAGCCTTCCGGAATCAGGACCATGCTGGCATTGCCGGGGCTCAGCTCTTCGGCATGCCACTGCAGGAAGGTCGGCGATCCTGCGCGCAGATCCACCATCACGTCCCAGACCCGGCCACGCAGGCAACGCACCAGTTTCATCTCGGCATGCGGCGCATGCTGGAAATGCAGCCCGCGCACCGCACCGGCTTCACGCGTGCACGAGTGGTTGGCCTGCATCACGCGGCGCGGGCCCAGCAGCTCGGCAAGCGCATCCACGCAGAAGAGCCGCGCGAACGCGCCGCGATGGTCCGCAACGGGCTCGCCCTGGACCAGCGCTGCACCGGGGATGGCAAGCGGAGCCAGCTTCATGCGGCCACCCAGTTCACGCCGGCCGCGGCCGCGTCCGCGATGTATGCATCCAGCTGCCGGCGCGTCGGCGCGCCACCGTCAGCCTGTTCGCGATACCACGCAGCGGTCGCGGCGAGCGCCTGCCCGAGGTTCCAGGCGGGCTGCCAGCCAAGCCTTGACCTGGCCAGAGAGCTGTCGAGATACAGCAGTTTGGCTTCGTGTGGTTGCGGTGCATCGGACACACGCCATGCCAGCGCCGGCCAGTGCCCTTGCATCTGGGCAAGCACGGCCTCGACACTGCGGTTGTCCTGCGCGGCCGGCCCGAAGTTCCAGGCGGCGGCGCAGCTATGGTCGCCTTCCAGCAGCCGCTGTCCCAGCAGCAGGTAGCCGGCCAGGCAATCGAGCACGTGCTGCCACGGCCGCGTGGCATGGGGCGAACGGATCTCCAGCGTCTCGCCGCGGCTGCTGGCACGGACGAGGTCGGGGATCAGGCGGTCTTCCGACCAGTCGCCGCCGCCAAGCACGTTGCCGGCGCGGGCAGTCGCCAGCAGCGGCGCACCGTCTTGCGAGAAGAAGCCCTGGCGATAGCTGGCCGCGACCAGCTCAGCCGCCGCCTTGGATGCGCTATAGGGATCGTGGCCGCCCAGGCGGTCGCTCTCACGATAGCCCCAGGCCCACTCCTGGTTCGCATAGACTTTGTCGGTGGTGACCACCACCACTGCCCGCACGCAGCGATGCCGCCGGCAGGCTTCCAGTACGTTGGCCGTCCCCATGACATTGGTCGACCAGCTCTCGAGCGGATCCCGGTAGGAGCGGCGCACCAGCGGCTGCGCCGCAAGATGGAACACGATCTCGGGCTGGCTCTGCGCCAGCGCGGCATCGAGCGCAGGCAGGTCGCGCACGTCGCCACGCAAGTCGGTGGCCGGCAGGTCCAGCAATTGCCAGTGGCTGGGGGTCGTGGCCGGAGCCAGGGCAAAGCCGGTCAGCGTCGCACCGAGCTGCACCAGCCACTGCGCCAGCCAGCTGCCCTTGAAACCGGTATGGCCGGTGAGCAAGACGCGCCGGCCCTCATAGATATCGTCGAACTGCCTCACGTCCAGACTTTCCATGGCGGGTTGCCGCCAGCCCAGAGTTGCTCCAGGTGGTTCTTGTCGCGCAGGGTATCCATCGCCTGCCAGAAGCCCTTGTGCATGAATGCCTGCAGGATGCCCTGTTCGGCGAGCTGGCTCATCGGCTCGTCCTCCCAGATGGTAGTGTCGTCGCTCACCAGGTCGATCACGGAAGGTTCCAGCACGAAGAAGCCCGCATTGATCCAGTTGCCATCCCCGGCCGGCTTCTCCTGGAAGCGATCGACCGAAGTGCCTTCGATTTTCAGCGACCCATAACGTCCCGGCGGCTGGATCGCCGTAACCGTGGCCGGCTTGCCGTGCGCGAGGTGGAAGTCGAGCAGCGCCCGGATATTGATATCAGATACGCCGTCGCCATACGTAAAGCAGAACGACTCTTCCTCCAGGTACTCTCGCACGCGCTTCATGCGACCGCCGGTCATGGTGTGCTCGCCCGTATCGACAAGCGTGACCCGCCATGGCTCGGCGTGGCGCTGGTGGACTTCCATGCGGTTGTGCTTCAGGTCGAAGGTCACGTCCGACATATGCAGGAAGTAGTTGGCGAAGTACTCCTTGACGACATAGCCCTTGTAGCCCAGGCAGATCACGAAGTCATTGATCCCGTAGTGGGAGTAGGTCTTCATGATGTGCCACAGGACCGGCTTGCCTCCGATCTCGATCATGGGCTTGGGACGCAGGTGCGATTCCTCGGAGATACGGGTCCCGAGGCCGCCAGCCAGGATTACTGCCTTCATGCCGCCATCTCCTCTTGCCCCACCGGAATGCCGGCAATCTCGTATGCCGATGGCACCGGTTGCGCCTCCAGGTAGGCCAGCTCCACGCCAAAGGCCTCCTGCAGGAACGCCGCCAGGGGTGACTTGTCCTGGCCCAGTTCGTCCAGGCGCGCCAGCAACAAGCGGTACAGCGGCAGCGAATACTTGCGCAGGGTGGCACTATCGATCAGGAGGTCGAGCGCGGCCTCCCGGTCTCCGTCACGGTAGGCGATCTCGGACAGCGCGTAGGCCACCAGCCAGTGCCTGCTCCATTTGGCTGAGATATTCTCCAGGATATTGATCAGGCCATCCGGATTGCTGGCCCGGAGTTCGCGGACCACGGCCAGAACGATTTCTTCCATGGCATGCCAGCGGCCGCCGAAATAAACGCCCTCGCCGGCAGCCCTCGGCAACAACCCGGGCTGGCGGTAGGTGCCGACCCAGCCCGCTAGCTCGCCTTCGAACCAGCGACAGAATCCGGCGGCATCGGACAGCGGGCTGGCCTCGAACATCGGGCGAATGGACTGGCGCAGCGCGTTCAACTGAGCGACGTCTTCGGCGAGCTCGACGGCCATCTCCACGTATTGCGCTTCGGTTCGGCAGACAAGGCCTTCCAGGCCTACCGCGCGCAGGAACGACGCCGCCACGCGTTCGTGGCTGGCCTTGCCCGCCAGCGTGACGAGCGGAACACCCATCCACAGCGCATCGCAGGCGTTGGCACCACCGGTCAGCGGCGACGTATCGAGCACCACGTCGATCCTGTTATATGTCAGGTACTGCTGCAGGGTCTGTCGGTTTACGCAGATTACGCGGTCGGACGCGATGCCCGCCTCCTCCATCCGGTTCAGCAGGGGCGCGCGTACCGCCTCATTATCGAGCCCCATGCATTCCACCAGCAACTTGCTGCCCGGACAGCGCGCCAGCACCTCGCTCCACATTCGCAGCGTGCGGGGGCTGATCTTCGCCAGGTTGATGCAGCAGCCAAAGGTGATATAGCCATTCTCCAGCGCGGGCGTGGCGCGCACCTTGTAAAGCGAGCCATATGCATGGATTGGCCGCCCGACCAGCGGGTAATAGACAGCCGACACGACCGGCGCGCGCACAAGGCTCTCGGTGTGGTAGGCCTCATTGCCGGCAGGGTCCATTTCACTGTCGGTCAGCCGGTAATCGATCTGCAGCATGCCGGTCGTACCCGCATATCCGATCCAGGTCATCTGCCGCGCGGCAAGGCGCTGGGCCATATGGCGCAACGGTGTGTTGCGCGTATAGCCGCCCAGGTCGATCAGAACATCAAGCTTCGCGGCGCGGATGACGTCGGCAATCTTTTCCCGCGGCTCACCGGCCAGACTGATGAAGTGCTCTGCGTAGTTCTGAATCTTGCGCGTAATGTTGTCCTGGCGCCCATTCAGCGAATACACGAACACCTCAATCCGGGTATGGTCGAGGTTGGCAAGGAACGGAAGGACAAAGTACGCGCACGCGTGGGAGTAGAGGTCATTGGACATCAGGCCCAGCCGGATCCTCCCATCATCATTCGGCTTCTCGAATGGCAGGATGGCAGCGCCACGCGGCGCCAGCAGCGAGGCGCAGCCTTCGGCCTCGCGGCGCAGGTCAAGCGGCGTTGTGGCCTCGTCGAACAACATGGTGAACAGCAGGTTGAACCGGATCGTCTCCGACCGCGGAGCCATCTCCCTGGCCTTTCGCAGCGCAACCAGCGCCTCCGGTACGGCGCCTGTCTCCTTCAGCGTGTTGGCGTAGTTCGACAGCAGGTCTGCATTGCCCGGTTGCAGTTCCAGCGCCCTGATGGCGGCGTCCTTGGCCGCCTGGTACTGCTGCATGGCGTGCAGTACAGCCGAGTAGTTCTGCCAGACCGTCCAGATCCCTGCGTCCTTGGCAAGGGCTGACTCGAGGATCTGCTTGCTTTCATCATAGCGACCCAGGTCCATCAGGATCTTTCCGGCCAGAACCTCGACGGCCACATTACCCCGGAATCTGCGCTGCGCTTCGTCGGCAATGCGCAGCGACTCCTGAGCGGCACCGAGAGAAAGATGACTCAGGGCGCGCAGGCAGTAGCTGTCCGGATTTGACTTATCAAACCGCTCGGCCTGCTCTGCCAGCCGGATGCAATCGTGATAACGCTGCGCCTCGAGGCTGGCGGCGGCCTGGCTGATGTAGCGAGACACCCGCGACGCGTAATAGTTGTTGTTTTGCATGATGATGATTGGGGGCGGACAGGGGGCCGTGCACTACCCGGCGGCTTACACCGGCATGTTCATCATTTCCTGATACGCCTGCACCAGCCGGTTCCTCACCTGCACCCCCGTCTGGAACGACACGTTGGCCTTCTGCAGGTCAATCATCACATCATTGAGCGCCACGCCCGGCTTGCCCAGTTCAAACGCCTCGGCCTGGCCGTAGGCGCGGTCCTGGGCGGCGTTGATGCGGCCCAGCGAGCGCTGCAGCTCGCCGGCAAAACCGCCGCCGACCGGCGCCGCCGACTGGCTGGCGTTGTTGCCCGAGGCAACCTGGGACAGGCCGCGCAGTTGCTGCAGCATGCTTTCGATAGAAGAGATCGTGGTCATGTCAGTGGTTGAAGTCCATCGGGGAGCCTGGTCGCTCACATGCCGGCAGGCCTGCGCGCGGTTCTCACCCAGTTTCAGCCCCCGCAGCGTACCCGCCGCCCCCACCCCGCCATAGCCCGAATTCGGACGGAAAACCGGGCCTATTCACCCGATTGTCGGGCTCAAGTCTGGCCGATCATTGCCACCGTGCCGGAAAAGCGCGGGCTGCCGCCTTGCGCGTCCGGTCCGGAAACAGAACCCAGAACCCAATCAACTCGGGAGTACGCGTGTCTTCTCTGCAGCGTAATGTGAGCCTTGCAGGCGCCAGTGGCGGTCAACAGCGCCGGTGCGAGGCCGGGCCGGGAGCACGCGCATGACGGCGGCAGTCGCCCTGCCGGGCCGCTCGGCCGAAGTGATCGAGCGCCTCAAGGCCAACCCGAAGCTGCCCATGATGCTGGGCGGCGCGGCGCTGGCCGCCGCGATTGCCGTTGGCGTGCTGTGGTCGCGCAGCCCGGACTACAAGGTGCTGTACAGCAACCTGTCCGAGCGCGACGGCGGTTCGGTGATTGCCTCGCTGCAGCAGATGAATGTGCCGTACAAGTTCGCCGAAGGCGGCGGTGCGGTGATGGTGCCGGCGGACAAGGTCCACGAGACGCGGCTGCGGCTGGCGTCGCAGGGCCTGCCCAAGAGCGGCACCACGGGCATGGAGCTGATGGATAGCCAGAAGTTCGGCATCAGCCAGTTTGCCGAACAGGTCAACTACCAGCGCGGGCTGGAGGGCGAGCTGGCGCGTTCGATCGAATCGATCGCCGCGGTGCAGTCCGCGCGGGTCCACCTGGCCATCCCGAAGCCCACGCTGTTCGTGCGCGAGCGCCAGAAGCCCACGGCTTCGATCGTGCTGCAGCTCTACCCGGGCCGCGCCATCGACGAGGGCCAGGTCGCAGCGATCAGCCACCTGGTGTCGTCGAGCGTGCCGGAACTCACGCCCAAGGCAATCTCCATCGTCGACCAGCACGGCAACCTGCTGTCGAACAGCGGCAACGAGCGCATGCTCGACGCCACCCAGCTCAAGTACGTGCAGGCGCTGGAGCAGAACTACCTGAAGCGCATCGAAGCCATCCTCACGCCGATCGTCGGCAAGGACAATGTGCGCGCGCAGGTGACGGCGGACGTCGATTTCTCCGTCGTCGAGCACACCGACGAGAGCTACAAGCCCAACCAGGACCCCACTCGCGCCGCGATCCGCAGCCAGCAGACCAGCGAATCGAACCAGCAGGGCGCCACGACGCCGGGCGGCGTGCCGGGCGCGCTGTCCAACCAGCCGCCGGCCGCCGCCGCCGCGCCGGTCACCACGCCGCAGACGCCGCGTGCGGGCCAGGCTCCCGGCCAGGCCGGCGCACCCGCTGCGGGCCAGCAGGGCCAGGCCGCCCAGGGCACCAGCACCGCCGCGCCGAGCGGCCCTAGCAGCAATCGCCGCGACTCCACCGTCAACTATGAGCTGGACCGCACCGTGCGCCACGTGCAGCAGGCGCCGGGCGGCGTGCGCCGCCTGTCGGTGGCGGTGGTGGTCAATTACCGCCAGAAGGCCGATGCCAAGGGCAAGCCCGTGGCCGAGGCCCTGCCGCCGGCGCTGCTGGAGCAGATCCAGAACCTGACCAAGGAAGCCATGGGCTTCTCGGCCGACCGTGGCGACTCGATCAACGTGGTCAACAGCCCGTTCACGGTCGACCGCGAGATTACGCCCGAGCTGCCGTTGTGGAAGCAACCTGAAATGATCGAACTCGGCAAGACCGGCGCGGGCTACCTGCTGCTGGCACTGCTGGCGCTGTTTGCGTGGTTCAAGGTGGCGCGCCCGATCCTGCGCCGCTACACCGTCCCGCCGCTGCCCGCACCCACCGCCAGCGACGAAACCGAGGCCGTATTGCTGCCGCCGGAAGAGCCCGCGAATCCGGAAATCCTGCGGCTTGCCGCGAAGTATGAAAGCGATCTCGCCCTGGTGCGCGACGCCGCGCAACGCGACCCGCGCCTGGTTGCCAGCGTAATCAAGAACTGGATTGGCAATGACAACCGCTAAAGGCTCCTCCAAGGCAATCTCGGCTAGCGGCCTGCAGAAGAGCGCCATCCTGATGATGGCGATCGGCGAAGACGCGGCCGCCGAGGTGTTCAAGCACCTGTCCCAGCGCGAAGTGCAGGAGCTGGGCTCGGCCATGGCCACGCTCAGCTCGGTGACGCGCGAGGAGATGGCCGACGTGCTGGGCGAGTTCCGCAGCGAGACCGAGCAATACCTGGCGCTCAACGTGGATTCGAGCGCGTTCATCAAGAGCGTGCTGAACAAGGCGCTGGGCGAGGAACGCGCCCAGTCCGTGATCGAAGACATCCTCGAATCGCGCGATCCGGGCGGCGGCATCGATTCGCTGAACTGGATGGATGCCACGGCAATCGCCGAGCTGATCCGCGACGAGCACCCGCAGATCATCGCCACCATCCTGATCCACCTGGACCGCCAGAAGTCTTCCGAAGTGCTGGCACTGTTCACCGACCGCCTGCGCAACGACGTGATCCTGCGTATCGCCACCTTCGGCGGCGTGCAGCCGGGCGCGCTGCAGGAACTGACCGACGTGCTGACCAAGCTGCTGGCCGGCCAGAGCCTGAAGCGCAGCCGCATGGGCGGCGTGCGCACGGCAGCGGAGATCATCAACCTGATGAGCACCGCGCACGAAGAAGCCGTCATCGACGGCGTGCGCCTGCACGACGGCGACCTGGCGCAGAAGATCATCGACGAGATGTTCCTGTTCGAGAACCTGCTCGAGGTGGACGACCGCGGCATCCAGCGCGTGCTCAAGGAAATCGCCACCGAGTCGCTCATCGTCGCGCTCAAGGGCGCGCCGCAGGAGCTGCGCGACAAGTTCATCCGCAATATGTCCACCCGCGCCGGCGAAATGCTGCGCGAGGACCTTGACGCGCTGGGCCCGGTGCGCGTGTCGCAGGTCGAGGCCGAGCAGAAGGCCATCCTGCAGGTGGTAAGACGCCTGGCGGATGCGGGCGAAGTCCAGATCGGCGGAGGCGAGGATGCCTATGTCTGAAAGCGGTTTTACCGCGCGACGCGCGACGCGCGGCGAATCCCAGCCCGGCGGCAATGCCGCCAGGGCCGACGCGGGCGGCTTCACGCCGTTCGAGCCGCCGCGCCGCGCGCGCAGCGGCAACGGCTGGCAGCGCTGGCAGATGGACTCGCTCGATCCGCGCGACGCCTTGCAGGAATTCGAGCCGGCATTGCCGGCCGATCCGCCACCACCCCCCATCGATTTCGAGGCCCTCGAGGCGATGCGCGAAGGCGCACGCAAGGAAGGCTATGCGCAGGGCTATACCCAGGGCCAGACCCAGGGCTACGGCGACGGCCACCGCGAAGGCTATGCCCGCGGCCTGGAAGCCGCGCGCAATGAGGCTGCGCGCCTGCACGGGCTGGCTGACAATTTCCGCAAGGCGCTGGCGGGCGTGGACCAGGAGGTCTCTCGCACGCTGGTTTCGCTGGCGCTCGATGTCGCGCGCCAGCTGGTGCGCACCACCGTGGCCGAAGACCCGGCCGTGCTGCTGCCCGCCGTGCGCGAGCTGCTGACGAGCGAGCCGGCGCTGTCCGGTTCGCCGTGCCTGCTGCTCAATCCCGACGACGTCGCCCTGGTGGAAACCCATCTGAAAGGCGAGCTCGAAGCCGCCGGCTGGAGCATGCGCGCCGATCCGGCCGTGGAGCGCGGCGGCTGTATCGCCAGCGCTGCCAGCGGCGAGCGCGATGCCAGGCTCCCTACCCGCTGGACGCGCGTAGTCAAGGCGCTGGGCCGCGACGACGCGTGGGAGCCGCCGCATGCGTGACGCCGCCGTCGCCAGCCCGAACGTAGTCGATACGACCGATGCACCGCTGCAGCACACCCGGCAATGGGTGGACGCGCTGAACGGGGCATCGGCAGGCATCGCCGGCCTCGACAGCAAGCGCGCCTGCGGCCGCCTGACACGTGCGGCCGGTTTGGTACTGGAGGCCATCGGGTTGCGCCTGCCGGTCGGCAGCGATTGCCTGATCGAGCTGCCTGCCGGCCAGTTCAGCGCCGACTCCAACGCGCCCCGCACGGCCGAGGCCGAAGTGGTGGGCTTTGGCGCCGACCGGCTGTTCCTGATGCCGCAGTCCGACGTGGTGGGCCTGCTGCCCGGCGCGCGCGTCTATCCGCTCGAACCGTCTCCGCAACCGGCCGGCGCCTCCGGCCCGCGCGAGCCCGGCTCCAAGCGCCTGCCCGTGGGCGACGGCCTGCTTGGCCGCGTGCTGGACGCCGCCGGCCGCCCGCTTGACGGACTGGGGCCCATCAACGCCGCCATGGAAGTGCCGCTGGCGGGCGAGCAGATCAACCCGCTGATGCGCGCGCCGATCGAAACCGTGCTCGATACCGGCGTGCGTGCCATCAACGGCATGCTGACGGTGGGCCGCGGCCAGCGCATGGGCCTGTTCGCCGGCTCCGGCGTGGGCAAGAGCGTGCTGCTGGGCATGATGGCGCGCTACACCAGCGCGGACGTGATCGTGGTCGGCCTGATCGGCGAGCGCGGCCGCGAAGTGAAGGAATTCATCGAGAACATCCTCGGCCCCGAAGGCCGTGCGCGCTCGGTGGTGGTGGCCGCGCCCGCGGACACCTCGCCGCTGCTGCGCATGCAGGGCGCCGCCTATGCGACGCGGCTGGCCGAGTATTTCCGCGACCAGGGCCAGCATGTGCTGCTGATCATGGACTCGCTCACGCGCTATGCCATGGCCCAGCGCGAGATCGCGCTGGCCATCGGCGAACCGCCGGCCACCAAGGGCTACCCGCCCTCGGTCTTCGCCAGGCTGCCCACGCTGGTGGAGCGTACCGGCAACGGCCCCGAAGGCGGCGGTTCCATCACCGCCTTCTACACGGTGCTGACCGAAGGCGATGACCAGCAGGACCCGATCGCCGATTCGGCACGCGCCATCCTGGATGGCCATATCGTGCTCTCGCGCAGCCTGGCCGAAGCGGGCCACTACCCGGCCATCGACGTCGAGGCCTCGATCAGCCGCGCCATGACCGCGCTGATCTCGCCCGGGCAGTTTGGCTCGGTGCGGCGCTTCAAGCAGCTGATGTCGCGCTACCAGCGCAATCGCGACCTGATCAGCGTGGGCGCCTACGTGCCTGGCAACGATCCCGAACTGGATCTGGCGATCCGGTTGCATCCCCGCATGGAAGCCTTCCTGCAGCAAGACATCCACGAGCGCGCCGGCTACGGCGACTCGGTCGGGCAGCTGCACAGTCTCTTCGACAGGAGTGAACATGCCTAAGCATTCTCCGCTCAACACGCTGGCCGACCTGGCCCAGAGCGATACCGACGCCGCCGCGCGCGAACTGGGACGGCTGCAGGGGCTGCGCACCCAGGCGGAGCTGCAGCTCAACCAGCTTACGCAGTACCGGCAGGAATACCGCACCCGCATGCAGGTGGTGGCAGCCGAAGGGATGACCTCGAGCCGCTGGCACGATTTCTCGCGCTTCCTGGATTCGCTTGACCACGCCATCCGCCAGCAGACCACGGCGCTGGCCAAGGCCGAGGCCGACTTGCTGGCCGGCCGCAACCACTGGCAGCACCAGAAGCGCCGCGTGAATTCCTTCGACACCCTGATCGCCCGCGCGGACGCCCGCGAAGAGCAGGTTGCCGCCCGCCGCGAGCAGCGTGCCAATGACGAATATGCCGCGCGCCTGGCGCGCACGGCGCCCAGCCGCCTGAGCTGAGCGCATCGGAACCGCACCAAGCCATGATCGATATCAGCCAGATTGTCAGCAACGCCGCCGTCAAGGCAGACCTGTCGCGCCGCCCTGTGGCCGATGCCGGCGCCGATGCCTTCGGCAGCGCCCTCTCGCGCGCGAAGGATAGCGGCAAGCCCGCGGCGCCGGACTGCGCCACGCGCAATGCCAGCGACAGCCAGGATGCCAGCCGCAAGGCCGACGCAAAGGCGGCGCAAAATGACGCCGGCAATGCGGGCAGCAAACCCGCTGAGACCACCCAGGCCAGCAGTGCTGCCCCGGTGCGCAAGGACAAGAAGAAGGAGGACGACGATGCTGCGTCGGCCCAGGTAAATGACGCTGCGGCCGCGGCAGCTGCCGCGCTGGCGGCGCTGCTGCCCGCAGCGCCCGTTCCGGCTCCGGCCGCCACGGCCAATGACGCTGGCACCGCCGTGAGCGCCGCAAGCAGTGGTCTGGCCGCCCTGCAAGGCACGCCCACCGCACAGGCAGATGCCACCGCCGCGCAGCCGGATCCGGCGCTGAAGACTGCCGATCTGCAGGCCGATGCCAGACCGCTGTCGGCCACCGCCGTCGCCACGCAGGCCGCAACCCCCACGGTGGCCGACACGCTCGCCACCATTGCCTCGCAGCGCGCCGCGTTGCAGTCGAAGGATTCCACCCAGTCCGCTACGGCCGACGCCGGCAAGAATGCGGCGGCACCCGTGGCCCTGGCCTCGCTGCAGGATGCGCGCGGCCAGTCGGCCGGAGGCCAGCAGGACGCCGGCATCGGCCAGCCGAAGCAAGGCGTGCTGGCGCCGGTCGAAGGCGCCGCGCAGGACAGCAAGCCCGCCGCACCTTCGTTCGCCGCCGCGCAGCTGGCCGCACGCACCGGCGAATCGACCGATACGTCGGCCGCCGCCAACTCCGCGCCGGCAATCGCCGCCCATCTGGCCGGCCAGACCCCGGCCGCGGCACCTGCTGCCATTGCCGAAGCTGCCCGCCCGGTGGTGGCGCCGCCGCTGAACGACACGCAATGGCCGCAGGCACTCGGCCAGCAGATGATCCGCCTGACCACGCAGGGCAACAACAGCGCCGAACTGCAGCTGAACCCGCCCAACCTGGGACCGCTCAAGGTGGTGCTCAACGTCGTCAGCGACCAGGTGCAGGCGCAGTTCGTCTCGCCGCACCAGGCCGTGCGCGCCGCCGTGGAAGCGGCGATTCCGCACCTGCGCACCGCGCTGTCGGAGAACGGCATCCAGCTGGGCCACACCTCGGTGGGCGCGGATGGCTTTGCCGGCCAGGCCGGCAACGGCCAGCAGCAACAGGCCAATAGCGGCGGACGCGGGAATCCGGGCTTTGCACAGGGCGCCACCTTCGGCTCCGAGGCCGCCGTCACCGCTACCCCCGCCACGCCTGCGCCGCAGCGCACCCTGGCGCGCGGCGAAGTCGACACCTTCGCCTGACCCGGCCGCGGGGCGCCGCACGCCCCGTTCCGGCCTGTTTTCGGGACCGTGCCTTCTGCTTCGCGCGAAGGGCAGGAGTACCCCACAAGGCACCTGCCGAATTCCACCGCAAGCAGCGGATACCGGCAGGCGCCGTTCGTCCCTATCATGTGGCTGATGGCTGAAAACGCCCTGAGCCCCCATGACCTTCGACCTCTTCGACAACCTCGATGATCCGGATCACGCCGGACGCCGCGCCGAGCCCCTGGCCGACGGCGCCGTCGTGCTGCGTGCGCAGGCGCGTGACGCCGCGCCCCGGCTGCTCGAAGCCGTCCACGCGATTCTGGCCAGCGCCCCGTGGCGCAACATGATCACGCCGGGCGGCCTGCGCATGTCGGTGGCCATGACCAACTGCGGCGGTGCCGGCTGGGTCTCGGATGCAAACGGCTACCGCTACGACTCGCTCGATCCCTTGAGCGGCCGCCCGTGGCCCGCCATGCCGGAGATCTTTCTCGAACTTGCAACGCAGGCGGCAGCCCTGGCGGGCTTTCCGGACTTCATGCCGGATGCCTGCCTGATCAATCGCTACGTGCCCGGCACGCGGCTGTCGCTGCACCAGGACCGCGATGAGCGAGACCTGCGCGCGCCAATCGTGTCGGTGTCGCTCGGACTGCCCGCGGTGTTCCTGTTCGGCGGCCAGCGTCGCGCCGACCGTCCGGCGCGCGTGCGGCTGGTGCATGGCGACGTGGTGGTATGGGGCGGTCCGGCGCGGCTGACCTTTCACGGCGTGGCGCCGCTGGCGGATGGCGATCACCCGCTGCTGGGGCGTGAGCGGATCAATCTGACGTTTCGCAAGGCGTTGTAGGACCGGGCTCACCAGCACTCGCGTGCCAGCCGTCCGCTCCCCTCCCCCGCCTGCTGGAGGGGAAACACAAAGACAACACAAAGACACCGGTTGCACTTTGAGCGCGGTTTTCTACAGTCAATGGACTGCACCGCTCGCTAACGCTCAAAGGACCCTCCCATGCATCTCGACGGCTCATGCCATTGCGGCGCCATTCACTTCTCGCTGGAATCCAACTCGCCCTATCCGTTCATGCACTGCCACTGCTCGATTTGCCGCAAGACTGCGGGCAGCGGCGGTTATGCGATCAACCTGGGCGGTGATGCGGACACGCTGCGCGTACGCGGCAAGAAGCATCTCGGGATCTATCACGCCGTGATGCGCGAGCCCGGCAAGCGCGCCACGCGTTCGCCGGCACAGCGGCATTTCTGCCTCAAATGCGGCAGCGCGCTCTGGCTGTGGGACCCGCGCTGGCCGCACCTGGTGCATCCGCATGCCTCGGCCATCGATACGCCGCTGCCCAAGCCGCCGGAAGTCGTGGAGGCGGCGCTGGACTTTGCGGCGCCATGGGTCGATGTGCCGCGCGGTAAAGGGCACGTGCATTGCGGCACGTGGCCGGCGGAATCGCTGGAGGACTGGCATCGCAGGCATGGCCTGCTCTCCGTGTAGAGGCGCCGGCCCCTCCTTGCGTGCCGCTTACGCCGGCAGGAAGCCCTCCACCGTCAGGTACCGTTCCCCGGTGTCATAGTTGAAGCCCAGCACTCGCGCATTGGCCGGCAGCTCAGGCAGCTTCTGCGCAATGGCGGCCAGCGTCGCACCGGACGAGATGCCGACCAGGATGCCCTCTTCCCGCGCGCAGCGGCGAGCCATCTCGCGGGCCGGCTCGGCGTCGACCTGGATCACGCCGTCCAGCAGCGAGGTATCGAGGTTCTTCGGAATGAAGCCGGCGCCGATGCCCTGGATCGGGTGCGGGGCCGGCGCACCGCCGGAGATGACCGGCGAGGCTACCGGCTCCACGCCGAACACCTTGAGCTGCGGCCACTTGTCCTTGAGCACGCGGGCGCAGCCGGTCAGGTGCCCGCCGGTGCCGACACCGGTGATCAGCACATCCAGGCCTTGCGGGAAGTCGGCGATGATTTCCTGCGCGGTGGTGCGCATGTGGACATCCACGTTCGCCGGGTTCTCGAACTGCTGCGGCATCCAGGCGCCGGGCGTAGCGGCTACCAGTTCCTGGGCGCGCGCGATCGAGCCCTTCATGCCCTTCTCGCGCGGGGTCAGGTCGAAGGTGGCGCCGTAGGCCAGCATCAGTCGCCGGCGCTCGACCGACATGCTGTCCGGCATCACCAGGACCAGCTTGTAGCCCTTCACGGCGGCGACCATGGCCAGGCCGATGCCGGTATTGCCCGAGGTCGGCTCGATGATGGTCCCGCCCGGCTTGAGCACGCCGCGGCGTTCCGCATCCTCCACCATCGACAGCGCGATGCGGTCCTTGATCGATGCGCCGGGGTTCGAGCGCTCCGACTTGATCCAGACCTCATGGCCGTTGCCGAACAGGCGGTTGATGCGAATGTGCGGCGTATTGCCAATGGTCTGCAGGATGTTGTCTACCTTCATCGTCTTCTCCGGAAGTGGGCTGCGTGGGGTGCTGCGGCACGGCTGTGTCACGGCATGGATCGAATGCTGCGGCGATTTTAGTGCAATGCGCCACGTGACCCGCTCGCGTATGATTGAACCCGCCCTCCGATCCACCGCGATTCGCCCCCGCATCACCGCCGCCCCCGCAATGTCTGGACATTTCCTGCTGTCTTCCCTGCTGATCTTCGGACTTGGTGGTTTGCTCGGCGCGGTAGGCGGCCTGTTCGGGATCGGCGGCGGACTGATTGCGATACCCGCGCTGGGGCTGC
The DNA here is from genome assembly GCF_000812465.1 of Cupriavidus sp. IDO. Lineage (GTDB taxonomy): Bacteria > Pseudomonadota > Gammaproteobacteria > Burkholderiales > Burkholderiaceae > Cupriavidus. Next base: position 37,357 of record NZ_JWMA01000160.1, read on the forward strand.
TCTACGGCATGGACCAGCAGCTCGCGCAGGGCACGGCGCTGGTGATGATCGCGCCCAATGTGCTGATCGGCTTCTGGCAATACCGGCGGCGTGCCGATATCGCGCTGCGTACCGCGCTGGTGCTCGGGCTGTCGGCGGTGCTTGCCACCTATGTGTCGGCGAAGCTTGCCACCGCCATGGATGCGCAGCTGCTGCGCCGCATCTTCGCTATCTTCATGATCGGGCTGGCGCTGTATTTCCTGTGGCGGCTGCTGCCGGGAAGGGCGGCCACCGTGCAACAGGCGCGCGTATCGCAGCGCTGGATCCCGGCGCTGGGCGTGGTGGGCGGGGCATTTTCCGGCTTGTTCAGCGTGGGCGGCGGTGTGGTGGCCGCGCCGGCACTGGTGGGGCTGTTCGGCTTCCGCCAGGCCGCGGCGCAGGGCCTGGCACTGGCGCAGGTGACCCCGGGCGCGGTGGTGGCGCTGGCCACCTATGCCCATGCCGGGCATGTGGACTGGGCCAGCGGCATTCCGCTTTCGCTGGGCGGCATGCTCACCATCTCGTGGGGCGTGGCCCTTGCGCACCGCATGCCCGAGCGGCGGCTGCGGGCATTGTTCGCGCTATGCCTGATCGCGACTGCGGTCATCATGCTCGTGCGCGGTTGAAATCCTATTTCCGAAACACCAGGCTGAAGTTGTTGGCCGGCATCGGCACCGGCTCGTCGCAGCGCATCCCTTGCGCAGCGCCCAGCGCAATCACGGCCTCCATATCGCGCACGCCCCATTCCGGATCGGTCGCGCGCAGCTGCGCATCGAAGGCGGAATTGCTCGGCGCCGTGTGCGCGCCATCGCGCCGGTACGGGCCATAGAGGAACAGCACGCCCCCTTCGCCCAGCACCTTGCCGGCGCCGTCAAACAAGGCCTGCGTCGCGGCCCACGGCGAAATGTGGATCATGTTGATGCAGACCACCGCCTGCGCGGCTTCGATGCCCCAGGGCTGGCTGCAGACGTCCAGCGCCAGCGGCGCACGCACATTGGACAGCCCGGCATGCGCCGTCCAGGCTGCAATCGACGCCCGCGCCGCCGCATCCGGATCGCTCGGCTGCCACGTGATATCGGGAAACGCCGCCGCGAAATGCACCGCGTGCTGGCCCGTGCCGCTGGCGATCTCGAGCACCGTGCCGGACGCCGGCAATACTTTGCGCAGCACGGCAAGGATGGGCTCGCGGTTGCGCTCGGTGGCGGGGGCCATGCGGCGGGCATCCGGGTCGTTGCTCTGGCTGGTCATGTCGGGTCCTGTAGCGTGTGGGCTCGGCGAGGCTGCACCGTTCATGGGTGAAGCCTAGCAGAGTCGCGGGGCCTGACGCCGGGAAACAGGTACTATCGGCCTCCCCTGCCATCGCCCCCCGCACCCACATGTCAATCACGCCGGAACTCCTGCAGCTCGCGTACGAGCGCTTCCTTGCGGATCACCCGAATGTCGTCTCGCTGCTGAATGCGATCACCGAGCGGCACGCGCGCGCTGCCGGAATGACGCTTGAGGCATTCCAGCGTGCCGAGCTGGAGCGTGCCGTTGCGCGCGAGGCGCGCCTGCGGCACCTGAGCCCCGATGCCCTGCTGCGAACCTACCTGGCCGGACCGCAGGCTGCGCCCCCAAAGCGCGCCGGCTGAATTCAGCCCGCCAGCCGCTCCGTATCCGGCATGACGAAGCGATGCTCGATCAGTGACTGGCGCGGATGGTAATAGCGCAGTCCGGTGTCGTGACGAACGGCGCCGGCGGCGCACGGAGACGGGCTACCTGAACGTCGCTGCCCAGTAAGCCTCGACCTGCTTCACAAGGCCCTGCGGCAGGGCCACGTAATGCTCGGCCGCTGCATCCGCCTGCCCCTCCAGCAATGCCCAGCGGAAGAACGCAAGCGCGTCCTTGGTGCCCACGTTGCCCGCGGCGCGCGGCATCAGCACGAACACAACGCCGGCGATGGGCCACGCATCGGGGCCCGAGGCGTTGGTCAGGACCTGATAGAAATCCGACCCGGGGCTCCAGTCCGCCGCGGCCACCGCCGCGCTGAAGGTGTCACGCGAAGGCTGCACGTAGATGCCGTCGCGATTCTGCACCGAGGTATAGGGCAGCCTGCGCTGCAGCGCGTACGTCAGCTCGACATAGCCGATCGTGCCCCGGACATTGCGGATGTACGTGGAAACGCCCTCGTTGCCGCTGGCACCAACGCCTGCCGGCCATTTCACCGTCGTGCCCGCGCCGACGCTTGCCTTCCAGCCAGGGCTGACTTTCGACAGGTAGTCTGTCCAGTTGAAGGTGGTGCCCGAGCTGTCGCTGCGATGCACGACCACGATCTTCTGGTCAGGAAACGCAAAGCCCGGATTTGCCGCGGCGATGGCCGGATCGTTCCAGTTCGCTATCTTCCCCTGGAAGATAGCGGCCAGCAGGACACCGGTCATGCGGATCTGGCCGGGCCGGATGCCTTCAAGGTTCACCACAGGCACGACGCCGCCCACCACGATCGGGAACTGCGCGAGTCCGGCCGTGCGCAGATCCTCAGGCCGGAGTGGCATATCTGTGGCGCCGAACGTTACGCTGGCTGACCGGATCTGCCGGATGCCGTTGCCCGATCCGGTTGGCTGGTAGTTGATCTGCTGGCCGGTCCTGGCGTAGTACGTGGCCGCCCACTTGGACATCAGCGGATAGACGAACGTGGAGCCCGCGCCTGTCACCTCGCCGGCCGTTGCGCTCGCAACCGCCGCGAGAGACAAAGCCAGTGCAACCATATGCCGGCATGCCGCACGGAAAAAGCCTGCCTTGCCATCGCCTGATCTGATCATGATTTTTCTTCCTTCTTCCGGCCGGGCCGGTGCAGCACTCCGGCAATTCAGGCTAGCAGATGCAGCGCGCAACAGGGGCAGAAGAAGAGGCTGGCGGACACACGGAGGCGTCAAAGCCGCGCATCGGAAACAAAAGAGGCCGTCCTGGTGGACGGCCTCTCATACCCCCGCGACAAAAAGACCTCAATGGCCGTCTCCGGTGTCTTCGGGGACACGCGTGAAACACATTGGCCGAGGCCACATCCTGGACAGTTGACGCGCTATTCACTGCTTGTTCGCGCCGTCCGAACAGCTCGCTATTGTGACGCTGTCATATGACAGGCATATTTCAACGCGATGCGCGATGCACCGGGCTCCATCATGCCTTCTTCACGTATGAACTGCACCAGCCGTTGCCCGAAACCTGCTTGCCGGGGAAGAGCGGGCAGCCGCCCCACGCATCGCCGGCCTTTCCCTGGAACAACTGACAGTTACCGCATTTCTGGCTGGCCTCATGTTTCGGGAACTTGGCCTTGTCGACCTTGGTGGTGTCATGCCGGTACCCGAGCGCAACCGCCTGGGGATCGGCTTCGTCCACTTTTGCCGCTTGCGCATTGGCCTGCGGTGTCTCGATGCCGGCAACAGCGATTGCCACGACGCCCGAGACGCCCCTCAGGAATGTTCGGCGAGTGGTCATGGTGTACCTCCTGATGTGAGAACGCTGGCGCCCCGGTGCGGGCTGGCCAGTCATCGGAGATGCGGCCGGGATGTCAGAAGCGCCGGCGGATGCCCTGTGCCGGTGGCAGCACGCGCGCTGGCCGGCAGATATGTTTTCTGCATAGTAGTCGGCAGTCAGCGATAGTCAATGCGGCGGCGGACCGCTTGCGCAAGCGCACATCCATCCTGCACACGGTCAGTCCGCCGTGATCTTTCCCACCTCGATGACCTTCTTCCAGCGGGAAAACTCCGACGCCTGGAATGCAGCGAACTGTTCCGGAGTATTCGCGACAATTTCAAAGCCGACCTCGAGCAGCTTTGACTTGACCGCCGGATCATTGAGCGCGGCCACGGTGGCGGAATGCAGCTTCGCCTTGATGTCCGCAGGCAGGCCTTTGGGTGCGGCAACCGCTTGCCAGGAGTAGACCGTCACGCCCTTGATGCCGGACTCGTCCATGGTGGGAACATCGGGCAGGATCGGCGATCTCTTCGTACTCGTGATGGCGAGCGCGCGCAGCTTTCCCGCCTTGATATGCGGGACCGCGGTATTGATGTTCATGAAGGTGGCGTCGACCTGTCCGCCGAGCAGGTCATTCATTGCCGGCGCGCCGCCCTTGTACGGAACGTGGACGCCGGTCGTGCCGGTTTGCTGCCAGAACAATTCCACGGTGAGGTGGTCGCTTGTACCGTTTCCAGCGGAAGCGAACGTCACCTTGTCGGGATTGGCCTTCTCGTAGGCGATGACATCCCGAATGGTCTTGAAGCGCGAGTTGGCAGGCACCGCCAGGACGTTCGGCGCCTGCACGGCGACGCTGATGTAGTCGAAGTCCTTGAGCGGATCGTAGCCCGCGTTCTTCGAGAGATGCGGGCCGATGACGAACGGGCCCAGCGACGAGACGAAGACGGTGTAGCCATCGGCCGGCGCACGCTTGACGGTGGCGGCACCGATCATGCCGGCCGCGCCGGGGCGGTTGTCGACCACGAAGCTGCCGCCGAACTGCGCCTGGAACTTTGCGCTCAGTATGCGCGCGACATTGTCGGTCGAGCCGCCTGCGGGGAAGGGAACCAGCACGGTGACGGGCTTCTCGGGCCACGCCGCCTGCGCCCCCGTCATGGCTACCGTCATCAGCACGGACGCAATCAGCTTTTTCATGTTCTGTCTCCTTTGTTTTAGGTATGACGGCATACGTCAGGCACGGTGAACGAATTCCGCCTGGTGCCGCGTCCAGGCACGGGCCTGCTCACTGATCGTGATGCCCAGGCCCGGCCGCGTCGGCACGATGATCCGGCCGTTCTGGATCTCCAGCCGCTCGTTGAACAGGGGCTCCAGCCAGTCGAAGTGCTCGACCCACGGCTCGCGGGGATACGCTGCGGCAAGGTGCACGTGCAGTTCCATGGCGAAGTGCGGGGCGATCATCAGGCCTGCGTGCTCGGCCAGCGCTGCAACCTTGAGGAAAGGGGTGATGCCCCCCACCCGTGGCGCATCCGGCATCAGGTAATCGGCGGCGCGATGACGGATCAGGTCCCAGTGCTCGGCCGCGCTCGTGAGCATTTCGCCCGTCGCGATCGGGGTATCGAACTGCGTCGCCAGCGCGGCATGGCCCTCGTGGTCGTAGGCGTCGAGCGGCTCTTCGATCCAGACAAGGTTGAAGGACTCGAAGGTCCGGCACATGCGTTGCGCCGTGGGGCGATCCCACTGCTGGTTGGCGTCGACCATCAGCGGCACCGCATCGCCGAGCCGCTCGCGCACGGCCGCCACGCGCTTGATGTCGCGCGCCCCGTCGGGCTGGCCCACCTTCAGCTTGATGCCGCCGATGCCGCGCTCCACCGAGGCTGCCGCATTGACCAGCAACTGATCCAGCGGCGTATGCAGGAAGCCCCCCGAGGTGTTGTAGCAACGCACGGCGTCGCGGTGGGCACCCAGCAGCTTTGCCAGCGACAGGCCAGCCCGTTTTGCCTTCAGGTCCCAGAGCGCGACGTCGAATGCCCCAATCGCCTGTGTCGACAGTCCGCTGCGCCCGACTGACGCGCCGGCCCAGCAGAGCTTGTCCCACAGCTTCGCGATGTCATTGGGGTCTTCGCCGATCAATGCCGGGGCAATTTCACTGGCGTGCGCGAACTGGCCCGGGCCGCCGGCGCGCTTGGCGTAGCTGAAGCCAATGCCTTCGTGGCCGCGCGTCGTGCGGATCTCGGCAAACAGAATGGCCACCTCGGTCATCGGCTTCTGCCGGCCCGTCAGCACCTTGGCATCGCTGATCGGCGTGGCCAGCGGCAGGTAGCACGACGAGAGCCGGATCCAGGCAATGGTATCGGTCGCTTGTGCGGTAGGAGTCGTCACGGAATGCCCCGCAATGGAAAGAAGTGAATCGGGCCGCGGTCCTTGCATACTCAAAATGATAACGTTATCATTTTTGGGCGAACGAGATTGATATAATCCATCCGTCATACGCCATTTCACGCGGCTTAAGTCCTCTCAGCCGGCAATGTGCCGCTGCTTGAGGGAATGGATCGAATGCTAACGTTGTCATTTTGGATCGTCAACCGTCCGCGTCGACGTTGCCGGTAGCGATTTACCCTGAGTCAGAACCCCGCATGACGATTACGAATCCGCCGAAATCCGTGACATTGCACGACGTCGCGCGCGAGGCAGGCGTCTCGCTGATCACCGCCTCGCGCGCACTCAGCAATCCCGGCATGGTGTCGGAGAAGACCATTGCGCGGGTTCAGCAGGCCGTGGAAGCGACCGGCTATATCCCCAACCTGCTGGCCGGCGGGCTGAAGTCGAAGCGAAGCCTGATGGTCGCGGCACTCGTTCCGAATATCGCGGTGGCGCAGTTCCTGCCGACGGTCAAGGCGCTGACCGACGCCCTGGACGCGGCGGGCTACCAGTTGATTCTGGGGCAGACCGGCTATGACCACGCGCGGGAAGAAGCCTTGCTGGGCACGATGATCAGCCGGCGCCCGGACGGCATCGTCGTGACGGGGCTGGTCCACTCCCAGGCTGCCCGCGAGCGCTTGCGCCGGGCGGGCATCCCGGTCGTCGAAACCTGGGATCTCAGCGATCGCCCTGTCGACATGACCGTGGGCTTTTCCCACGTGAAAGTCGGCAGCGCAATCGCCGGCTTCTTCCTTGGCAAGGGATGGCGCCACCTGGGTATTGCTACCGGCGATGATCACCGCGCATCGGTACGGCGTGAAGGCTTTGTCTCGACGGTCGGGCATGACGTTCCCACCGTCGTCGTGCCTGCGCCGAGCAGCCTGGCGCTGGGCCGTCAGGCTCTTGCCGGACTCCTGGAAAAGGATCCTCGGATCCAGGCCATCTACTGCAGTTCCGACCAGCTTGCGCAAGGTGTCATGGTCGAGGCGCTCGCACGCGGGCTGCGCATTCCCGAGGATCTTGCGATCTGCGGCTTCGGCGATGCCGATTTCGCCGCACACCTGAATCCGTCGTTGACGACGGTGCACGTGGATGGCGCGGCCATCGGCGCGCTGGCGGCGCGCTTGTTGCTGGACCGCTTCCGCGGCAAGCCCATCACCCAGCCTGTCATCGACGTCGGCTTTCGCATCGTCGAACGCGCGTCGACGTGACGGAACCGCGTCATGGCGCGGCGGGAAAGCGCCAGTGGTATTGAATGCCGTTGCTGGTTGCTACAATCGCCGGCATGGCAATGGCCAGGAGGCTCGTGATGACCGACGACGAACGCGCAATTCGCGATCTGGTGGACACCTGGATGTCCGCAAGCAAGGCCGGAGATACCGAAAAGGTGCTGAGCCTGATGACCGACGATGTCGTATTTACCGTGCCGGGTCAGGAGCCGTTCGGCAAGGCGGCCTTCGCCGCCGCCTCGGCGGCGCAGCAGGGCATGCAAATCGAGGGCACTTCCGACATTGTCGAGCTGCAGGTGCTCGGCGAGTGGGCCTTCATACGCAACTACATCGAGATCGCGGTGACGCCGCCTGGCACGACGCAGGCCGTGCGGCGCGCGGGCTACACGCTTACCCTGCTGCGCAAGGACGCGAACGGCCGCTGGCTGCTCGCGCGCGATGCGAACCTCGTGACCGCGAAGGCATAGTGCTGCGTGCGCCGGCGAGGTACCGGCAGACCACAGGCGTGCACAAATGAAGACGCTACTGATCATCTACCACACGATGACCGGGGGAACGCAGCAGATGGCCGAGGCCGCGGCCGACGCAGCGCGCGCGCAGTCCGGCGTCGCGGTGAAGCTGCAGCGCGCGTCCGAGACCAGCCCGGACGATGTGCTGGCCGCGGACGGCTATCTCTTCGCCACGCCGGAGAACCTGGCTGCGATGTCCGGCCTGATGAAGGACTTCTTCGACCGCTGCTACTACGCGGCGCTTGACCGCCTGAATGGCCGTCCGTACGCGGCCATGATCTGTGCCGGCAGCGATGGCCAGAACGCGCTGCGCCAGGTCGAGCGAATCGCCACCGGCTGGCGCCTCAACAGCGTGGCGCCAGGCCTGATCGTCTGCACCCATGCGCAAACGCCGGAACGCATCCTCGCACCCAAGACGATCGGCGCCGACGACCTTGAGCGCTGTGCCGAGCTTGGTGCAGGACTGGCGGCTGGTCTTGCGCTTGGCGTCTTCTGATTCAGCCCTAGAACCCGTTTCATAATGAAGAAGGGGACCCTTTTTCATTGTGAAACGGGTTCTAGGGCAATTGCCTTCGGTTCTGCGAGCTTGCCGAGGACGAGTCCGGCCAGCCCTGCTTCAGCGCGGCCTGTTCGCGATGTTTTCCGTCGCGGCGCGCAGTCGATCTTCCTGCGCCCGCAGTTCCGGGGTGAATTCAGCGCCGAAGTCCTCGGCCTCGAACACCGGACGAATCTCGATTTCGGATTCGCCTTCCATGGGATTGGGGCAGCGTTTGACCCATTCGATGGCTTCTTCCATCGACTTGACCTGCCACAGCCAGAACCCGGCAACGAGTTCACTGGTCTGCCTGAAAGGTCCATCGACCACAGTCCGCTGGCTGCCCGAAAAGCGCACCCGTTTTCCCCTGATACTCGGGTGCAAGCCTTCACCCGCGAGCATCACGCCCGCCTTGACGAGCTCTTCATTGAAATTGCCCATGGCGGCAAGGAGTTCCGTGCTGGGCATCTTTCCGGCTTCGGACTCGCTTGTCGCCTTCACCATCACCATGACACGCATCGCCGTTTCTCCTTGAGGGAGTCGTTGGCGCCACACGGCCCAGCAATCAAATCAGGATCGACCGTTGGCCGTGGCACTACGACCAACAAGGATAGGTGATATCCGGACCGCCTTCAAAGGCCCGGCGACTTCGTCCTTGTCATGCAAGACCGCGGAATGCTGAACCGCGGCGGCACCGGCCAGGTAACCGATGATCTGGCCGGTGCCGCCGCCTTAGTCGGGATTTGCAGCGGGAAGAAGATCACGCCGTAGTGGCTCGCGCTGGTGCTGCGCGCGGGCGGCCCGCATGTCGCTGTCGTCAGCGTTCTCGTACACCGCCACGGCGATGCCGGTCATGGAGGCCTGATAGTAGTCGCGGTGCATGCATTCGATACGGCTGGACATCGCGCCGCGCATCACCGGTTCAGACCAACGACCCTGTGAGCCTTGAAATCGTGCGGGGCATCGTATATTTTCCAGAAGCCTCTTTAGGGTTGCCGCAGTGCGAACCAGTGATCGATCGTCGGACTCGATAGTATTCTTCACGGTGAGCGGATTCGCGGCAGATCACAGCCGATCAGGCATGTCCCGAACCGAAGGGTCAGGCAACCCGGTCCCCTGAGGTTTGCGCGTGATTACCGCGCGGTTACTCGTCGCTGCGCCCTTGCGCCTGCTCATCAAAAGGAGCTGCCATGGATGCAGTCAGGACATTGCTCGAAACCCAGCCCCTGCTCACGCTGTTTCTCACGGTCGCCCTGGGCTATGTCGTCGGCGAGATCAGCATCAAGGGCGTGTCCCTCGGGTCGGGCGCAGTGCTGTTCGTGGGACTGGCGATCGGCGGATTCGCGCCCAAGTCAGCGCCGCCGGCGCTGCTCGGCACGCTTGGGCTTCTGCTCTTTCTCTACGGGATCGGGATCCAGTACGGCGACCAGTTCTTCAAGGGCCTGACGAGCTCCGACGGCCTCAAGGCCAACGCAGCCGCGGCGCTTGGGGTCATCGGCGCCGGGCTGGTGTCGGTCGCGCTCGTGCCGCTGTTCGGCGTGAAGCTCGACGAATCGCTCGGCATGTTCGCCGGCTCCGGCACCAGCACGGCGAGTCTGCAGGCCGCGATGGCAGCCATGAAGAGCGACGGCGCCACGGTGGGCTACAGCGTCTCGTACCCGTTCGGCGTGGCAGGGCCGATCCTGTTCCTGTATTTCCTTAGCGCAGTGCTCAAGCCAAATATCGAGCGGCCGCCGCCGAAGCTGATCGAAACCGCCGAGATCGCCCTGAGGAACCCCGCGTTCATCGGCTCAAGACTGTCAGAGCTTTTGGCGCGCATGCCGGCCGGCCTGGCGATCGCCGCCGTGCGCCGCGAACACCACAATCGGCCACCCGCAGACGATCTGGTCCTGCAGGCGGACGATGTCCTGCTCGCGACCGCCACGGACCCGGCCGTGCTGCGCGAAGCCACGACGCTGTTCGGAGAGTTGCAGCCGGGCCGCATGGCGAGTCATCGGGAGGATCTGGACTATATGCGCGTGTTCGCTTCGAGCCGGTTCGTGGTCGGGCACACGCTGGGCGACATCCGTTTTCCCGAGGGCGTGGTCTGCTCGATCGCCCATGTGCGCCGGGGCGATGCAGACCTGATGCCGAACCATGATCTCATCCTCGAATTCGGCGACCGCGTCGGCCTGCTCGTCAATCGCGCCCACCTGAAGTCGATCCGTGCGCTCTTTGGCGATTCCATCAAGGGGACCGCCGAGCTGAGCTTCATCTCGATCGGCACCGGCGCGGCCCTCGGGCTGCTGGCCGGCCTGATTCCGCTGCCGATTCCCGGCGTCGGCAAGCTGGCCCTCGGGCTCGCCGCGCTGCTTCTGGTCGCCCTCGTCCTTGGCCGGGTGCGCCGCTTCGGGCCGTTTGTCTGGACGATGCCGCTCTCGGCCAACCTGGTCCTGCGCAACTTCGGCCTGACCATCTTCCTTGCGCAGGTAGGCATTGCCTCAGGGCCGAAGTTCTTCGCCACCATCGGCGTGACCGGCGCGTCCTTCCTGCTGTACGGCGTGGCGATCCTGCTCGCCCTGGTCGTGATCACGGCGCTCTTCTGTCTGTGGATCTTCAGGCTGCCGTTCGATATGACAGTGGGTGTGATCAGCGGAGCGACCGGCAACCCCGCGATCCTTGCCTTTGCCAATCGCGTCGCGCCGACCGACCGCCCCGACATCGGCTACTCGATGATTTTCCCGTCGATGACCATCGTGAAGATCCTGTTCGTGCAGATCGCCGCCACCCTGGCAGGCGGATAGCGCGGCGCAATTTACGCGAATCCCTGAACCCCGATTCGCCGCGGAGGCACATCATGGAAATAGCCGTCTTCAGCGCAAAGCCCTACGATCGTGAATATCTCGATGCCGCGAATGCGGAGGCAGGCCATCACCTCAAGTACTTCGAGGTCCCACTGGACAGCACAACGGTCGGCCTCGCCGCGGGCCACGACGCCGTGTGCATCTTCGTCAATGACCGGGCCGATGCGGCCGTGCTGGAAGCGCTCGGGCAGGGCGGCACGAGGCTCGTCGCGCTGCGCTGCACCGGGTTCAACAACGTCGATCTGAAAGCGGCGCAAGGTCTCGGCATCAAGGTGGTCCGCGTGGTTGACTACTCGCCCAATTCGGTCGCCGAACATGCGGTCGCCTTGCTGATGGCAATCAATCGCAAGATTCACCGGGCCTACAACCGCACGCGCGACTTCAATTTCTCGCTCGACGGACTAATGGGCTTCGATATGTGCGGCAAGACGGTCGCCGTGATCGGCACGGGCAAGATCGGGCGCGTCTTCGCCAGAATCATGCTGGGGTTCGGCTGCAATGTGATCGGCTATGACAAGTTCCCGTCGCCCGAATTCGAAGCCCTGGGGGCGCGCTACGCGGAGCCGGGGGAAATCGGCGAGTGTGCGGACACCATCTCGCTGCACTGCCCGCTCACGCCCGGAACCCATCACATCATCGACGCCGACATGTTGTCGCGCGCCAAGCGCGGGGCGTTGCTGATCAACACGAGCCGCGGCGCGCTCATCGACACGGAGGCGGTCATCGACGCGCTGAGGAGCGGGCAGCTGGGCGGGCTCGCGCTCGACGTGTATGAGCAGGAGGCAGGCCTGTTCTTCCGCGACCTGTCCGGCACCATCATCACCGACGACGTGCTCCAGCGGCTTATCACGTTCCCGAACGTGATCGTGACGGGGCACCAGGCCTTTCTCACGCGCGAAGCCGTGACGACCATCTGTGAAACGACCTTGCGCAGCGTGACGGAGTTCGAGACGGGCAAACCGCTCACCAACGAGGTCAGCGCCAGCTGAACGCAACGCGCCCAAAGGCATGTGCCGCCGCGCGCCCACGCCGAGCGCGCGCGAGCAGCAAAAACGGCGGGCTACAGCCCGCCGTTTTGCTTCCTGGCGACCCCTCAGGACCGATCAGGCCTTCGCCAACTTCACGCTCGTCGGATCCGCGGTCAGGTAGCCAACCGAAGAACCGAACTTGTCCTTGTAGCTGGCGCGCACCAGCGGGTCGAGCGTGGGCTTAACCTTGTCGTGCAGCGGCGATTCCCAGTCACCCACATGCTGGAAGTTGCTCATGACGTAAGTCCAGCCGTTGATCTCGTCCACGGCATGCAGACCGGTGGACTCGGCGCCCGCCGGGCACGACAGCACGCGGCTGAGCACCTTGGTGTCGACGTTGTAGGCCCACAGGAAGTTGTTGACGTGGGTGTTGCTGTCTTCGCCGATAAACAGCGTACGCAGCTTCTCGGAGAACTTCAGGTTGTCCGGCGTGGCGATCTTGTCCGGGTTGGCGAAGTTGCCCAGTGCGTCCTGCTGCAGCATCTTGCCGCCGCCCAGGTCTTCGCTGACCAGCGCCGGCACGGCGGCCATGTCGACCGGCACCCATTCGCTGCTGATCGCTGCACCGCCCTTGTCGGACTGGCCGCCCTTCAGGTTCAGCTCGTACACGGCGCCCGAGTACGGGCCTTCGACCTGGATGTCGCCGGCGTTGGCGGCGTTGCCCCTGAGCATGCTGGCCTCGATGCGCGACATCGCCGAGTAGGCCTTCTTGTCCTTGATGTTGACCGTGGTGCCTTCCATCTTGGTGAAGCCCAGGCTGCCGCCGACGAAGGCGGCGTAGCGATGGGTTTCGAGGAAGGCGGCAGCCTTTTCCATGCCCGGCACCAGCTTGATCCAGTTGGGCTTGCCGTTGTAGAGGATGCGGGTGTAGCTGCTGTCGAACGGGTCGCCGGTCTGCACGTCCATCATGTCGGCGAGCCGGATGCCGCCGTCAACCAGCGCGCGGATCTCGGCACTGGTGGCGTGGCCCAGCTTGATCCACGACAGCGTGGCGGAACCCGGGCCAACGCCCGAGACCTGGGTCCACTTGGCCACGTACAGCGTGCCGCTCGACAGGTCGCGGGCCTGGTCGGCGATAAAAAGGAACAGGCCGCCATTGGTGGCGTCGTCGCCCATCAGCACGGTGCGCTCGTCGGGCATGACCTGCACCAGCTCGTGCGAGATGCGGCCCAGGCAGTAGTGCTTCTTGATGGAGCCGGTGCCGTCCGGATTGACGGTCACTTCCGGCAGGTGGCCGTAATTGTAGGCATTGGCCTTGTTCGGATCGCCATAGAGGTTCTGGCTGTAGTTCTGCAACTGGGTCACGGCCGAGGCGGTCTTCAGGTCCGTCTCGTACTCTTCGCTCGACAGGTGCGTGTTCCACGGCGACAGGCTGGCGCCGCAGGTAATCCACAGACCGTTGACACCTGACGTATCGACGTTGTGGTACTTCACCGGCGTCAGCTTGCCGGTGGCCGGATCCTGGTCCAGCGTCACCACCGCGATCGGCGACGGCAGCAGGCCGTACATGCTGACCTTGTTCTGATTGACGCTGGTGTACTCGAACTGCACCACGGCAAACACGGTATTGCCCTTGACGCCCGGCACGGTCGGATTGGCCAGCGTCAGCAGGGAACTGCCGTCGGGGGCATCGGAGAAGAACTGGCGCTCCTTGCCCGCGACCGACGTGTCGATGATCGGCTGGTTGTTGATGTTGTAGTAGCCGCCGGCAACCACGGTGCCGCCCTTGCCGTCCGGCAGCGTGTCGCCGGTCATGAAGAAGGGCTGGTAGGCCAGCTTGTAGGTCTGGCTGCTGCCGTCGCTGAACGAAACCTTCAGGCTTGAACCCACCGTGGTAGTGGCCATCGCGGCCGGGTCGGCCAGCGTGGGCGCGCTCATGCCGGTGAATTCCGCGGTGGTGAAGGTGGCGCTGGCCGACGGGCCGGGGTTCGGTGCGGGTACCGGCGCGGCAACAGCGTCATCGCTACCGCCACATCCGCCTGCCAGCAGGCCGGCGGATGCCAGGCCTAGCGGCAGCAAAGGCGCACCGGCGATGATTCGGAGGGCCTTGCGGCGGGCAGCATCTGGTTTCTCAAGCATGGTCTTTTCCGGGGGAGAAGGGATGTCATGGCGATACGCCCCAACGGACGTCCGGCCTGAATGCCTGCTTGTTAAGACAGGCAACGCGCATCCTATTGACCTTGTGTGACAGAAAGTTGACGACGAACCACAAACCTCCCACTGGGCGGGTTCTGTGTCCCGGCTGCGGTAAACTCACCAGTTGCCCGGCGGCCCGACGCGCGCCGGCAGCCTTGCCATCCGCCTTTTTCTGCCAACTCCGCTTGCCCACCTATACCCTCGCCGCCACCGTCGAAGCGGATATCGAAATCCGCAAAAGCCGCTTCCTCGCGCTGGCCGTTCCCGTTGCCGACCGCAATGCCGCCATGTCGGTGCTGGCGTCGCTGCGCGCGCAGCATCCCACCGCCACGCATGTGTGCTGGGCCTTGCTGGCCGGCGGCGAATCGGGCATGTCCGACGACGGCGAGCCTTCCGGCACGGCCGGCCGGCCCATCCTGGAAGTGCTGCGGCACCATGACCTGGACGGCGTGCTGGCGGCGGTGGTGCGCTACTACGGCGGCGTGAAGCTGGGTGCGGGCGGGCTGGTGCGAGCCTATACGGATGCCATCGCCGCCGCGCTGAAATCCGCCCAGCGCATCGAACGCATTGCCTACGCGACACTTGCTGTCGAGATCGATTACGCCGATGAACCGCGCGTGCGGCGCTGGCTGGACCAGTCGGCGCAAGACGGCTGCTCGCTCCAGGAAACGGCGTACGGCGCCAGCGCGCGGCTGGTGATCCGGCTGCCGGCCTCGATGCGCGACGCCGCGCGCGACACGCTGCGCGACGCCACGCATGGCCGCGCGCAGTTTCCGGAGCAGGAAGATGATGAACATGGTCGCTGAGCCGCACCACGCCCCCGTGGAAGACAGCGCCGAATTCACCGTGCGCATGGTTCCGCACGGCGCCACCTTCACCGCGCCCGCCTCGCTAAGCCTGCTCGAGGCCGCGCTGCTCGAGGGCGTGGCGCTGCCCAGCTCCTGCCGCAACGGCACCTGCCGCACGTGCGTGAGCCGCCTGCACACCGGCACGATCCGCTACCGCATCGAATGGCCGGGCCTGAGCCCCGACGAGAAGGAGGAGGGGTTGATCCTGCCGTGCGTGGCCTGTGCGACGAGCGATGTAGTGATCGAGCCGGTCGGGTTGGGCTGACGACTGCCTTCAATCAATCCCCAACCCATTCACCGAAAAAAACCGCAACGCAATCTTCAACGCATCCGGGCCACTCGGATCCGAGAAAGCCTGCCCGGCACTGCCTCCGCTCCACGCGTGCCCCAGCCCGTCGATCCTGACCAGCCGGATATAGGGCAGGCCATCCGCGATCCAGTCGATCACATCCACCGCCCGCCGGGCTCCACGCTGGACGCGGCGCGATGGCAGCGCAGCCGGCGCGGGGGCACCGGGCGGCTGCAGATCCAGCCACAGCGACGCCGCCGCGGTGGCATTGCCGAAGCCAACCACGGCATCGGCATCGCCATGCAGCAGCAACAGCGGCGGCGGACGGCGTCCGGCCAGCAACAGTCGTAGCGTAGTCAGCGCCTGTGCGTCCGGCCTGCGTTGCCCGCGCATGGCGCGCGCCGCCTGCGCGGCGTTGGTGGCGCTGTATGGCACTGCGCCGGAATGCGAGCCCACCGCGACAAACCGCTCCGGGTAGTGCAGGCCAAGCATGAGCGCCATGGCGCCGCCCGCCGAAAGCCCCAGCGCGCTGATCCGCCCGGAGCGGATCGGGTACCGCTGGCGGACATGATCGATCATCGCCATCAGCAGCGTGGTCTCGCCACCGCCTTGCGCGGCGGGCCGGAACCAGTTCCAGCAGCGCTGGGCGTTGGCCTGGACCGGCTGCTCGGGCATCAGGACCACGCAACGCGCCACCCGGGCCGCGGCGGCGGCTCGCGTGGCCACGGCAAAGCTGGCCGAGTCCTGCCCGCATCCATGCAGCAACACCAGCATCGGTGCCGGCCGCGACGCCGTGACGCCGGACGGGATAAAGATGCGGTAGCGGTGCTGGGCAAGCAGCCCCAGGCCCCACACACCCTCTTCCCAGCGCCCGCTCCCGCGCCCGCCAGGAGCCAGCGCGGGCGACACCACACCGGACAGCGCGCGCTGCGCGGCGCGGGTCATGGCCGTGGACTGCCTGACCGCATGGCGCACGATGGCGTCGGTCATCGGCCTGGCCACCGCCTTCGCCACCACGCGCTGCATGCGCCGGGCATTGCGCGCCGCGCTCTTGTTGAGCGCCGCCCATAGCTTTGCTCCGCTGCTCCTGCCGCGTCCCATGCCTCTGGCCTCCCGCCCGGTCGTCGATGCCGGATTCGTTGCTGCGCACCCGCGCACCGCGAGTATCTGGAACGATTGTGTCAGGCTTTGCATGCCAGCGGGCAACGCGGGAAGCAGCAGGTCAGAAGGCGCCGCGCAGCGCCAGTTCGCCCCCAAGCACCAGCAAGCCGCAGAAGAACAGCCGGCGAAAGCGCTCCACGCTGATACGATGACGCAGCCATTGCCCGATGAACATGCCGCCCAGTGCCGGCGCAAGCGCCAGCACCGAGGCACCGAGCACCGGCATATGCAGCAGCGCGCCACCCATCGCCAGGCTGATGGCAAGGGCGATGGTCGAGACCGTGAATGAAAGCCCCAGCGCCTGCACCATGCTTTCCTTGTCGAGCCCCAGCCCCTGCAGGTAAGGCACGGCCGGAATCACGAACACGCCGGTAACGGCCGTGATGGCGCCGGTAACAAACCCGGCAAGCGGCCCGAGCCAGCGCTCGGCTGCCGGCGGCACGGTCATCTTCACGGCCGCCAGGCCCACCACCGCATACAGCACCAGCGCCACGCCGAGCGCCGCGGTGGCGTGCACCATCATGCGTGCGGGCACCAGCGCCGCGCACAGCCAGGTACCGGCGCAGATGGCCGCCAGCATGGGCCACAGCCGCCGCAAGAGTTGCCCGAAGCGCGGCCCGCTGAACAGCTGCACCACGTTGGTCACCATCGAAGGCGCAACCAGCAGCGCCGCGGCCTGCGCGGGCGGCATCACCAGCCCCAGCAGCCCCACCGCCACCGTGGGCAGGCCCAGCCCGACCACGCCCTTGACGAAGCCGGCCAGCAGGAAAGTCAGGCCGATAAAGGCAGCCTCAATGCCGATCATGGAACTCGTCATTGCTCCGCGTCCTCAGCTTGCCGGTTGGTCATGCACGGCGCGGCTGTCGGCCGGCGCCTCGTCGCGTTCGTTGAGCCCGTAGTCGCGCAGCACCTGCGCCACGCGCAGCCGGTAGCCGGCAAACACGTCGCCGCGCCCGGCGGCCTGCGCCTTGCGGTGCGGCAGCGTATTGCGCCATGCGATCACGGCGGCCTCGTCGCGGAAGAATGACAGCGACAGCAGCTTGCCGGGGTTGGTCAGGCTCTGGAAGCGCTCGACGGAGATGAATCCGTCGATGGCCTGCAGCGTCGGCAGCAACTGCGCGGCGATATCGAGATAGGTATCCTGCCGGCCCGGTGCGGGCTCGACTTCGAAGATGACGGCGATCATGGGGCTTGCTCCAGAAAGACAGGCGGGAGGATCAGGAAAACTGCGGAATGCGCGCGTTGAGCGATGGCCGGTAGCGCAATGACTGCACCAGCCGCGCCGGTTGCGCGCCGCGCGCCAAAAGCGCCGCAACCGTTGCGGCGGCGAGTGCTTGCGCCAGGGCATCGCCCGGGCAGGCGTGGCGGCCCGCGCCGAAGGTCCACGGGCGCTCGCTTGGTGCATGGCTGTCATCGTGCGAGGCGGCGGCCAGCAGCACCAGCACCGCGTCGCCCGCGCTGACCGGCACGCCGCACAACAGGGCATCCGCCGCCAGGAAGCGGCGCGTGTTCTGCACCGGCGGATCGTCACGCGCCACGCGGGCCACCAGCGCGTGCAAGGCAGCCGCATCCTGGCGGGCCAGCAAAGCCGGCTCGCGCCCGAGGCGCACCAGCGAATTGCCGGCGAGGCCCGCGGTAGCTTCACAGGCCTGCACCATCAACCCGATTGCGTTGGCCGCCACGGCAGCGGGATCGACG
This sequence comes from Cupriavidus sp. IDO, assembly GCF_000812465.1. GTDB lineage: Bacteria > Pseudomonadota > Gammaproteobacteria > Burkholderiales > Burkholderiaceae > Cupriavidus. The sequence goes on from NZ_JWMA01000160.1 coordinate 55,522, forward strand.
TCAGCTTGCTGCGCCGCGCTTTGCAGCGCGGGCAGCAAGCCGGTGGACGATGGATCGGCGTCCAGCAACCATTGCGCGAGCCAGTGCGCTGCGTCCGCGCCGGCCTGGACCTCGGCGGCACTCGCCAGCGGCGATTGCGAGGCGGCATAGGCGGCCACCTGCGACGCCACCTCGGCCGCATTGCCGCTCGCTGCCACCGGCATGCCAAGCAGGTCCGCGACCGCCACGACTGGCAGCGTAAAGATCCAGCGCTTGACCCCGGCGGCATCGACATCCGACCCGCCAATGGCATCCGCCAGCGCGGCGGCGCGCGTCATCGCCACGGCAGGATCGATATTGGCCATCAGGCGCATCAGGATGCCCTTCAGCGGCGCATGCGCGGCACCGTCGTTCATGCGGATCAACCGGCCAAACAACTCGCCTGCCGCAGTCCCGGCCAGCGTCGGGGGCACCGGTTGTGCGGGCGGGCGCACGCGGCAATCCGGATGCGCGAGCACCGCCGCCACTTCGGCCGCGCCGGCGGCCACCCACAGGCCCAGGGCCTCGTGCCGGAAGAAGGGCTGCCGCGCGGCGAGCGCGCGATAGTAGGGATACGGATCGGGATGGGTGACGGCAGCGAGGGGATCGGCGGGTGTCATGGCAGCGTTCGGCGGCAGTGCGCGGTAGACGACATGATGCAAGTGTGGGGCCGAACGCCGCCGGAACGCTTCACGGCGGCATGAACTATGGAATGCGCAGCTAGCTGCCGATATAGGCTGCCAGACCGTCCGCCAGGGCATCGAAGGTGGCGCGGCAGGCTGGCATGCCGCGCAGGTTCTCGTGCATGGTGATCCAGGTGTCCAGCTCCATGGAGAACTGCCTGCCCAGGATGCGGCGCAGGGCCGGGTTCCGCTTCGCCAGACCGGCCTGGCAGATGCCGATGCCCGCACCGGCGCGGATCAGCGCCAGTTGCCCCACATCGCTGTCGGTGCGCAGCGAGAACGCGTCGCGGTTCCAATCCGGCATGGCGCGCGATGCCTCGCGAATGAAGGCCGTCACCTGGTCATAGCCGATCAGGGCATGTCCATGCAGTTCGCGCGGATTGCGCGGTGTGCCGCGCCGCGCCAGGTAGTCCTCATGCGCAAAGAACCCCAGCTCGATCCCGCCAATGTGGCGCGCCACGAGTTGCTCCTGGCTGGGCCGCTGCATGCGCACGGCGATATCCGCTTCGCGCCGCAGCAGGTCCTGGATGCGGCTGGTGAACACCAGCTCGATCCGCAGCGCCGGATGCCGGGCGTGCAACGCCGCAATGATCGGCGGCAGGACTTCAATCCCGACTACCTCGCTGGCCGACACGCGCACGGTGCCGCTCACGCCCTCGCCCATCGTGGTCACCACGCGCTCCATCGCCGCCGCCGTGCTTTCCATCGATTCGGCGTAGCTCAGCAGCACCTGCGCCGCCTCGGTCGGCAGCAGCCCGGACTGCGAGCGCGTGAACAGCGCCGCGCCAAGGTCGCGCTCCAGCGCATCGATGTGCCGGCCGACCGTAGGCTGGGACAGGCCCAGGTCCCTGGCCGCACCCGACAGCGAGCCCGCCCGGACGACGCCGAGGAAACTGCGGTAAAGCTCCCAGCTGATCGTAGAGTTCATACAAAAATGAATAGCATCCTGAGAACATTAACCAATTCCATTGTAGCCCTGCCACACCCACAATACGCCTCAACCACAACGCTTCGGGAAACGATCATGGCTACTACACCTCTCGCCCTGCTACTCGGCGCCACCGGCGGCATCGGCTCGGAAGCCGCCCGCCAGCTTGGCGAGGCCGGCTGGCAGATCCGCGCACTGGCGCGCAATCCCGTGGCCGCCGCCGCGCAGCCGGACGGCATCCGGTGGATCCAGGGCGACGCGATGAACCGTGACGACGTGATGCAGGCGGCCACAGGCTGCAGCCTCATCGTCCACGCGGTGAATCCTCCCGGCTACCGGCGCTGGGCGGAACTGGTGCTGCCGATGCTCGACAACACCATCGCAGCCGCCTGCGCGCAAGGTGCAACGGTGGTGCTGCCCGGCACGGTCTACAACTTCGGGCCCGATGCCTTTCCGCTGCTCACGGAAGACTCGCCGCAACATCCGGTCACCCGCAAGGGCGCCATCCGCGTCGAGATGGAACGGCGCCTGCGCGAGGCCACGGCGCAAGGTGCCCGCGTCATCATCGTCCGCGCCGGCGATTTCTTCGGCCCGCGCGCGGGCAACAACTGGTTCTCGCAGGGGCTGGTCAAACCCGGAAAGCCGGTCGGCACCATCAGCTACCCGGGAGCCGCGGGGGTTGGCCATCAATGGGCGTACCTGCCGGATGTCGCGCGCACCATGGTCGAACTGGTCGCGCGGCGCGACTCGCTGCCGGCGTTCGCCACGTTCCACATGGCCGGGCACTGGGATGCGGACGGTACGCAGATGGCGGCGGCCATTCGCCGTGTGGTCGCGCGCCGCACCGGCCGGAAGCCCCGCGTCAGCGCCTTTCCGTGGTGGCTGCTGACGCTTGCCGCGCCCTTTGTCACGACCTTCCGCGAGATGATGGAAATGCGGTATCTGTGGCGCGGGCCAGTGCAGATGGATAACCGCCGGCTGCTCAGCGTACTCGGCCACGAACCGCATACCGGCCTGGACGAAGCCGTAGAGGCGGCGCTGGACGGGATTGGCTGCCTGGGCCCGGGTGCCTCCGCCGACCACGGCCCGGGCCGGCGGAGCCAGCGCGCGTGACGTCCGGAGAACCTGCCACGCCACGACACAACTGAAAACATTTCGTGTCTTGATTCCGCGCAAATCCTCGCGGCCGGTGTCCAGTGACACTGGCCCGCATGACATTCCTGCCCTCCCCCGCTTCCGCCCCGTCCACCCGCAAGAACACCCGCACCAGCGCCCTCCGCCGGCGCCAGTCTTGCCACAACCGGTTCCGGACATCCTCGATATTCGCCTGGCCGCTGGGTGCAGCCGGCCTGCTCCTGCTAGCGCTCAATACCTTGTTCTGGTCCGCGCTGCTGTTTCCCTTCGCCCTGCTGAAACTGGCCTTGCCCGCACGCGCGGTCCGGCAGCGCCTCGACATCGTGCTCAACGGCATTGCGCGGGCCTGGATCACCTGCAACGACGGCTGGATCCGGATGACGCAGCAACAACCCTGGGACGTTCAGGGCGCCAGCGCGCTGCGCTACGACGACTGGTACCTGGTCAACTGCAACCACCAGTCGTGGGTCGATATCTTCGTCCTGCAGCGGGTGCTGAACGGCCGCATTCCGTTGCTGAAGTTCTTCCTGAAGCAGCAGCTGATCTACGTGCCGGTGATCGGCCTGGCGTGGTGGGCGCTCGATTTTCCCTTCATGAAGCGCCACGGCAAAACGGCTCTTCGGCGCAACCCGGCGCTGCGCCAGCAGGATCGGGAAACCACGCGGCGCGCCTGCGAGAAGTTCTCGCTTGTGCCGACCAGCGTGATGGTGTTTGCCGAAGGCACTCGCTTTACCGAAGCGAAGCATCGCACGCAGGCCTCGCCGTACCGCCACTTGCTCAAACCCAAGGCCGGTGCGCTGGCGTTTGCCATCGATGCGATGGGTGAGAAGTTCGGCTCGCTGATCGACGTCACCATCGTCTACCCCGACGGCGCACCGAGCTTCTGGCAACTGGCCTGCGGCCGAAGCGGACGCGTGGCGGTTCGCGTACGGGAGCACCGGATACCGGCCACTTTCTGCCAGGGGGATTACGGTGGCGATGCAGCGTTTCGCCGCGAATTTCATCGCTGGCTGGCGGGACAGTGGGAGGAGAAGGACTTGCTGATCGAGACCGTGCTGACGGACGCGGCACGCCTAGAATGACGGTTCATTCCCAGAGCGTCCCCGGCATGAACCTCACCAGAACCATCGTCATCGGCAACTCAGGCGCCGGCAAGAGCTGGCTGGCCGAACGCATCGCATCGGCGCTGGGCGCGCCATGGATCGACCTTGATTCGATCCATTGGGAGCCGGGCGGATACAGTGTCGCGAGACCGCGCGACGGCGATTGCGCTCGCGAAAGCGGAAGCCGCCAGAGACTGCTGGGTAGTCGAAGGCATCTACGGATGGCTCGTGCGGGAGATCCAGGATCGGGCGACGACGCTGATCTGGATCTGCCTTGACGAGGCCGAGTGCAGCGCCAACATCCGGCAACGGGGAACTCGCGGCGGCGCCAGCGCCGAATCGTTCAATGCGCTGCTGGATTGGGCGGACAGCTACCGGAGCCGGGATGGATCAAGCTCTTTCTCCGCGCACAGGCTCATCTTTGACGAATTCGCGGGTGCAAAGGAAGTGCTTCCGACCAGGAGGGCAGTCAAAGCGTTTGCAGACAACCTCGCATTGCGCCGCAGCTGAACGCCATCCTGCCTGGCTGCACTTCATCATCCCACCCCCTCCAGCCGCGGAATGAACCGGTCATGCTGAATCTCCCCGCCCTTGGCGATGATGATGGTCCCCTCCGGAATTTCCTCCCACGCGCCGGGGAGGTCGACCAGGGGCTCTGACAGCACGAGGAACGCATCGTCGCCCGCGGCAAGAATGCGCTCATCGTCCGGATAGAGTGCGCGCAGGTGGCGGATGCTGGTGTTGTGGAACAGCGAGCGGGATTCCGTCTCGCTCGAATAGCGGACCGCCACCAGCTGCTCGCCGTCAGTCACGCAAACCGTCATGTTCACCGGGTACTCCACGCCGTGGCGGCGGCCGATATCCTCCACCAGTCCCACCATCTGCTCAAGCGCGCCGCGCGGATCGCGTTCGAGCCCGAATGTCAGCGCGAGGAAGAACATGACTTCCGAGTCAGTGGAGCCCTCGATCCAGCGGAACAGATGCGGCTCGACCGCCATCATCAGGTCGCGCCTGAGGACGGGATAGTCCCGTATCAGGCCGTTGTGGGCGAACATCCAGCGGCCGTAGCGAAAAGGATGGCAGTTGGTCTCCTGCGCCGGCGTATCGGTCGCCGCACGGATATGCGCGATAAACATCGGCGCCCGGATGGCGCGCGCGGCCTCGCGCAGGTTGCGGTCGTTCCACGCGGGGTGCAGGCAGCGGTACCGGAACGGGACTTCCGAGTGCTTGCCGTACCAGCCAATGCCGAAGCCGTCCCCATTGGTCGTGGTATGCCCCAGCCGCGAGCGCAGGCTCTGGTCGATCAGCGAGTGCTGCGCCCGGAACAGCACTGCCTCCATCTGGATGGGATTGCCCGTGTAAGCCAGCCAACGACACATGATGCGTCTCCTCGACATATTCCGCAGCGTTGCGGCTGCGCAGCGCGGCCAGGACAATCGGCTCGCCCTCCGCGACGCCGGGCCTGCGGCGCGATATGCAACCTGCATGAAGGATAGGACACGGCGCTTAGTCGTCCACAACGATGGCCTATCGCACACAGGCCCCGTCAGCGCGCCGGACGCCAGACCTGCAGCGGATCCTGCGCCGGCGCATCGGCAGGCGGCTGCGGCAGCGCCTGGGCTTCCTCCAGCATCAGTGCCGCCTGCGCCTGCAGTTTTTCCAGGCAGCGCGACAGCGTTTCGGCCTCGCTCGCGGAGAGGCAGCCGGCCAGCCGCGTGTTGAACGCCTGTGCCTGGACGAACGCGAGCCGGTAGACCGCCTCGCCCGCCTCGGTCAGCGAGAACGCGGCCGCGCGCCGGTCCTGCGCGCGGGTCTCGCGCCGCACCAGGCCGCGCTCCACCAGCGCGTGGACCGCGCGGCTGGCCAGCACCTTATCCAGCCCCGCGCTCCCGGCCAGCTCCGTCAGCCGCGTCCCGGGCTGTTCGCCGAGAAAGGCAATCATGCGCCATTCACGCCGGCTCACCCCCGCCGTGGCACGCAGGTGCAGGCCGGCCCCACCCAGCGCGACCCGGTTCAGATGATAGATCCGGTAGTTGATGAAATCCGCCAGCCGTTGTGGCTGCTGCAGCCGGTTGCCGCCATCCCTGTTGCCCATGCCACACCCGCATTTAGTTGACTTTGTCAATTATATGGGTGGGTGTTAGCGTCTGCCCGTGCCATCGTGCACCCGAGAAACGGCGCATCCAGCGCCGACCAGACAGGAGACATCGTGACCCCCGCCCAGCATTCGCGCCTGCCCGCACGTCTGCAGTTCCGCCAGATCCCGCGTTTCCTTGCCTGCCTTGCGGCGGTGGCCGGGGCCTGGGCCATGCCCGCCAGTGCGCAGAGCGAACGCCCGCTGCGCATCCTGGTCGGCTACCCGGCCGGGGGCACCGCCGACCTGGCCGCCAGGCTGGTCGGTGACAAGCTGCGCGAGACGCTGCGTCAGACCGTCGTCATCGAGAACAAGCCCGGCGCCGGTGGCCGGCTGGTGATGGACTATGCCCGCAGCCAGCCGGCGGACGGCACTACGCTGGTGGTTGCCAACTCGGCGGTGATGACCATTGCGCCGCTGGTGTACCGCAAGCTCAACTACGACATCCAGCGCGATTTCACGCCGGTGGCCCAGACCGCCAATTTCCAGCTGGCGCTCGCGACCGGCCCCGGCACCCCGGCGAAGTCCCTGAAGGACTACGTCAGCTGGATCAAGGCCAGCCCCGACAACAATTCCTACGCCTCGCCCGCGCTTGGCAGCATCCCGCATTTCTTCGGGCTGATGATCGGCAAGCAGGTGGGCGTGAACATGCTGCACATTCCCTTCAACGGCTCGGCCCCGCTGATGAGCGCGCTGGTTGGCGGCCAGGTCCCGGCTTCGGTCGACACCCTGGCGGATCTCACCGAAATGCACCGCGCCGGCAAGATCCGGGTGCTGGCCACCTCCGGCACGCATCGTTCCGTGGCGCTGCCAGACGTGCCCACATTCACCGAGCTTGGCTACAAGGACATCGAAGGCGAGGGACGCTACGGCTTCCTGGCCCCGGCCGGCACGCCCCGCCCCGTGCTCGACAAGCTGAATGCCGCCATCGTCAAGGCCGTGCAGTCGCCCGACCTGAAAGAGAAATTCCTGAAGCTGGGCCTGGAGCCAAAAACAGGCTCGAGCGAAGCCTTTTCCAGCGTGCTGGCCGCCGACGCGGCCCGGTGGGCTCCGGTGGTCAAGGCATCGGGTTATACCGGCGACTGATCCGAAATCGACATGGCCATCCGCAATACCCTCTTCATCATGTGCGACCAGCTCCGCCGCGACCACCTCGGTTGCTACGGACACCCCACCCTGCGCACGAAAAACATCGATGCCCTCGCCGCGCGCGGCGTGCGCTTTGACGGCGCCTTCGTCACTTCGGGCGTCTGCGGGCCGAGCCGCATGAGCTTCTATACTGGGCGCTATGTCAGCAGCCACGGCGCGACCTGGAACCGCGTGCCGCTCTCAGTCGGGGAAGTCACGCTCGGGGAATACCTGAAAAATAGCGGCCGCGCCCTCGCGCTGGCCGGCAAGACTCACGTTATGCCGGACAACGCCAACCTGAAGCGCCTGCATCTGGATGGCTGCACCGAACTCGAAACGCTGCTGCGCAGCGGTCATTTCATCGAGGTCGACCGTCATGACGGCCATCATGCCGAACCACGCAGCGCCTATGCCGACTGGCTGCGCACGCAGGGCTACAACAGCGCCGATCCGTGGACCGACTACGTGATCAGCGCCGAGAACGAACGCGGCGAGATTGTCTCGGGCTGGCACATGCGCCATGCCGGGCTGCCCGCCCGCGTCGCCGAGCCACATTCGGAGACCGCATACACCGTCGATCAGGCGATGCAGTACATCGGCGCGCGCGGCGACGATCCGTGGGTGCTGCACCTGTCGCTGGTCAAACCGCACTGGCCCTATATGGCACCCGCGCCGTATCACGACGCCTACTCGCTCGATGACTGCCTGCCGCTGCAGCGCCACGATGCCGAACTCGAGGACCCGCATCCGGTGCTGTCTGCGTACCGCACGCAGGAGGAATGCGCCAATTTCATGCGCAAGGAAGTGTCGGATACCGTGCGGCCAGCCTACCAGGGCCTCATCCAGCAGATCGACGACCGCCTGGGCGAGCTGTGGGAACAGCTCGAACGCCTGGGTCGCTGGGAAGACACGCTGATCGTCTTCACCGCCGACCACGGCGACTTCCTCGGCGACCACTGGCTTGGCGAGAAGGAGCAGTTCTACGACACGGTGCAGAACATCCCGCTGATCGTCTACGACCCCTCGCCCGAGGCCGACGCTACGCGCGGCACGGCGCAGGCGAGCCTGGTGTCGGCCGTCGACGTCGTGCCGACCGTGCTCGACGCACTCGGCCTGCCTCCCGCCGATCACCGCGTGGAAGGCCGCTCGCTGCTGGACCTGATCCGCGCCGGCACGCCGGCTCGCGCAGCGACCGGTGCATGGCGAGACTTTGTGGTTTCCGAGCTGGACTACGCGTATCGCAGTGCCCGTGTTGAACTGGGCCGCCATCCCGGCGAATGCCGCGCATGGATGGTGCGCGACGCGCGCTGGAAGTACGTGCACTGGCAGGGCTTCCGGCCACAGCTGTTCGACCTGCACAGCGATCCCGAGGAATACTTCGACCTCGGCGCCGATCCGGCCCACGAGTCCGTGCGCAGCGCCATGCGCCTGCGTCTGCTTGAGTGGTTCTGCACGCTGAAGCCGCGCGTCACGGTGACCAGCGAAGAGGTTGCCGCCAGGACCAACGTCTACAAACAGGCGGGCGTGTTCTTCGGGGTGTGGTGACAAGCGCCAGGGCTCACGCATGCCGCCGGTTTGCTCCCCTCTCCCGCTTGCGGGAGAGGGGCCGGGGG
>NZ_JWMA01000161.1 GCF_000812465.1 Cupriavidus sp. IDO
GCTTAGTCGAGGATCTTTGCCACGACGCCGGCGCCGACGGTACGGCCGCCTTCACGGATAGCGAAGCGCAGGCCTTCTTCCATGGCGATCGGGGCGATCAGCTTGACGGTGATCGACACGTTGTCACCCGGCATGACCATTTCCTTGTCCGCCGGCAGCTCGATCGAGCCGGTCACGTCGGTCGTACGGAAGTAGAACTGCGGGCGGTAGTTGTTGAAGAACGGGGTGTGACGGCCACCTTCGTCCTTCGACAGAATGTACACCTCGCCGGTGAAGTGGGTGTGCGGCTTGATCGAACCCGGCTTGCACAGCACCTGGCCGCGCTCGACGTCTTCGCGCTTGGTGCCGCGCAGCAGCAGACCGACGTTGTCGCCTGCCTGGCCCTGGTCCAGCAGCTTGCGGAACATTTCCACGCCGGTGCAGGTGGTCTTCACCGTCGGCTTGATACCGACGATTTCGATTTCTTCGCCGACCTTCACCACGCCACGCTCGATACGGCCGGTCACCACGGTGCCGCGACCCGAGATCGAGAACACGTCTTCCACCGGCATCAGGAACGTACCGTCAACGGCGCGCTCCGGCGTCGGGATGTAGGTGTCCAGCGCGTCGGCCAGGTTCATGATGGCCACTTCGCCCAGCTCGCCCTTGTCGCCTTCCAGCGCCAGCTTGGCCGAACCCTTGATGATCGGGGTGTCGTCGCCGGGGAATTCGTACTTCGAGAGCAGCTCGCGCACTTCCATTTCGACGAGCTCGAGCAGCTCGGCGTCGTCCACCATGTCGCACTTGTTCAGGAACACGATGATGTAAGGCACGCCAACCTGGCGGGCCAGCAGGATGTGCTCGCGCGTTTGCGGCATCGGGCCGTCAGCGGCCGAGCAAACCAGGATCGCGCCGTCCATCTGGGCAGCACCCGTGATCATGTTCTTCACATAGTCAGCGTGGCCCGGGCAGTCAACGTGCGCGTAGTGGCGGTTGGCCGTTTCGTACTCGACGTGGGCGGTATTGATGGTAATACCGCGCGCCTTCTCTTCCGGCGCTGCGTCGATTTCGTCGTACTTCTTGGCGGCACCGCCAAACTTCGAAGCCAGCACCGTGGCGATCGCTGCGGTCAGCGTGGTCTTGCCATGGTCAACGTGACCAATCGTACCAACGTTCACGTGCGGCTTGGTCCGCTCGAACTTTTCCTTTGCCATTT
>NZ_JWMA01000162.1 GCF_000812465.1 Cupriavidus sp. IDO
AACCAGTGTGTTTTGCCTGGTGTGGGAATCGCGACTGTGCCCAAAACAGTTGACACAAGACGCACAACCCCCACTACATCCCTATTCGCGACGTTGGCTTCGACCCCAGCGCCGCACCCCCTTATGCCTGGTGACCATAGCGAGTTGGAACCACCCCTTCCCATCCCGAACAGGACCGTGAAACAACTCCGCGCCGATGATAGTGCGGATTCCCGTGTGAAAGTAGGTCATCGCCAGGCTCTTATGCCCCAAAACCCCTCAGCTTACCCAGCTGGGGGGTTTTGTCTTTGGGACGACGGAATCGGCAGGGCGGCCAGGGCTGCTGCGCCGGCCCGGCTTCTCGCCATCCACGCCCTGTCAGACCTCGTAAAGCCGCTCTAAAGCGCGCGGAAGGCGCCCTATAGGGTGAGGACATAGCAATCGTATTGCCGGTTCTGGTGGACGCCAAAGGCAGCAGTATCGACCTGGCGCAGACACCGCGGGCTATCCGCAAGGCACATTTCATCAAACGGAAAGTGCTTGACAGCCCCGGTGGATTACACCATAATCACAAGTTCTCTGCGGAGAGGTGCCCGAGTGGCTAAAGGGGGCAGACTGTAAATCTGTTGGCTTACGCCTACGCTGGTTCGAATCCAGCCCTCTCCACCAGAATGCAAGACAGCAACCCGGCGAGTGCCGGTGAAGCGCGAAGTAACCGGGCGGGTGTAGCTCAATGGTAGAGCAGAAGCCTTCCAAGCTTACGACGAGGGTTCGATTCCCTTCACCCGCTCCACCAAGCGGTTGCCGTCGAGAGAAGTGATCTAAGTTTCGCCCATGTGGCTCAGTGGTAGAGCACTCCCTTGGTAAGGGAGAGGTCGGCAGTTCGATCCTGCCCATGGGCACCAAATACCGCACTGGCAATATCGCTGCCGACACAGGAGTCGTGAAATGGCAAAGGAAAAGTTCGAGCGGACCAAGCCGCACGTGAACGTTGGTACGATTGGTCACGTTGACCATGGCAAGACCACGCTGACCGCAGCGATC
>NZ_JWMA01000163.1 GCF_000812465.1 Cupriavidus sp. IDO
CCGAGCGCGAGATTGCCGTGCCCACCCGTATCAAGCCAGGCGCGGAAAACCAGCGTTTGGCTGCATGAATGAGGCGACATCTACCTTGACGCGCGCCGATTCGGGCGGCTTCCGGATTGGTGGCGGCGAAATTTGCCGGACTCATCATGTCGATGAACTGGCGGGTGAAGAAGCGCAGGTTCTGCTTGTCCTTGTCACCGACATCGGCCGCCTCGGCCATCGCCGTCAGCCAGCGCGAATTGGCCAGGTAGGTCTGCATGAGCGCGCCGTACCACGGATGCTCGCGCCATTCCAGCGCCTGGAACCTGCGGTCGGCTGCGGCGGGAGGCCGGGCCAGCATGTCGGCCCAGTCCTGCGTCGCCTTGATGCAGGCCTGGAATAGTGCGTCCGGATAGGAAGGGCTGCCGCTGTCGGTCATGCATGCTCCGCGAAATCTGGCCGATGCGGTGAAGGGCACCGCTGCCCCGCGAAACCATAAGCCGAACGGGCGATCCGATCCCCTCCCCCGACGGGGGGGCGGGCCACCACCCGCGCCCGGCCGGCGCCGGGCGTAGCCGGCTTCGGTGAGCCAGGCGAAGCAGGCGTTCACGTAGAAGGAAGCAATTCTGTCACTCCGGAATCTGCCTGGAACCCGCGCTGTATATAGAAGCGCCGGCGAGGAGTTGACACTTTTATTTACACTCGAAACGACGGAAAAGTGTCACTTCACGTGAGTTGAGAGCGTGCAAAAGATGGGGAGGCTCCCAGCCCGACCGCATCTCAGCGCGCGAGATCGCCGCCTCGCGTCACAGGAAATGCATCGGGCCAGCATCGCCAAACCGGTACTGACCAACAAAGAACAGACCGTATCCTTGCCGCAAGTCAGGGCGCCTGACGAAATCTCCCTTCGCAACTTTTGCACGCTCTCGTATACGGTTGGAGAGCATCATTTGAGCGGGGCGACAACCACGCCACGTAAACCGGCTCTCTCGATCGCGGCTTTGACCAGACCCTCGGACTTCGCGTCTTCAATGAACTGGCGCGCATACGCCACGCCCGGACCCCGCCCCTTCGGCATCGCCATCGCGTGCGGATCGATGCCGAGCTGACCGTCGAGAACCCGAGAACTAGGTAATTGATTCGAAATCTCGAACAGGCTTGGCTTGATGCTGAAGATTACGTCTGCTCTCCCGGATTTCAGCATCTCCATTGTGCCAGCGAGGCTTGATGCTCGGACCACCGTGGCATTTTTTAGCGTGCGCGAAATAAAGACATCCGGCTGAGACTTCTCCTGCACGGCAACTCGAATCCCGGGCCGATCCACATCAGCCATTGTTGAGATGGAAGAACCACCGGGAATGAGGTAGCCGAATTCGATTTCCAGATGCAGCGCGGTGAAGTCCCACTCCTGTGCCCGCGCAGGGCTAAACCCAACAAAGGCGACGTCCCAAGCGCCGGCTTTCCCGCTGTCGAGAAGGGCTCCGACTGATGGATACAGAACCGGCTCAAACGGAACTCCCATGCGCCTGGCCAATTCTTTTCCGAGGTCAAATCCCACCCCCTTCATCTCACCCGACACAGAGTCCCGTATCACATTGTGAGGACTGCCAAGCTGAAGCCCAACGCGAAGCTTGCCGGTTGGAGCCAAAGCCTGTCGGGCTTCCGGTGTCGGTGCGGTACTGATGCCCGCACACCCCGTAAGTAGCAGCCCAAGTAGCGCAGTCATTACCCAGTGAGTCGTTCGCATTGTGCCCTGCCTTAAAGTGCCGTTGCTCTCTAACGAATAGAGTTTATTCGCCGCTCAAGTGCCGTTCGCTCGTCTACGCTACCAGCTTGCGGCTGTAGATGTCCTGCATCATGTACCAACAAAAGAAGCGGCCTTTCACCGTCAGCCGCGGACTGTTCACCGTCACCTTACCGTACATGGTGCGCACCACCGTCGAGCGACTGTCCTTGTGGCTCAATGCCGCGCCGCAGCACCGACAATGGGTCTGGCCAGAGAGCCACCCCTTGCCGCGTCTTAGGCGACAACGATCTCATATCGGTTGACTTCATGATGGCCATCGTGATTTTCTAAGAACACAATTGCCGGATCCATCATCAGCCCGGGCGATTGGGAGGACTGGGGTTGGTCCAGCCATTCTCGAACACCATCTCGTCCAGGGATTGCCGTCTGGCCCAGTCTTCCTGTTCCAGCATCGGCTTTTCATAGAAGGTGTCGACCTGACCGAGGCACAGCACAGCCACTGGCCGGGCGCCGGGCGGCAACCGCAGCAGCCGGCCAAGCTGTTCAGGGTCGAACAAGGAAACCCAGCCCACGCCGATTCCTTCAGCGCGCGCAGCAAGCCAGAGGTTCTGGATGGCGCAGGCCACCGAAGCGAGGTCCATGTCCGGCATGGTGCGCCGACCGAAGATATGCCGCTCACGTCCATCCATCAGCGCTGCCACCAGGACTTCCCCACAGTCCAGGATGCCCTCCACCTTGAGTCGCATGAACTCGTCCTGGCGTTCGCCCAGGGCGAGCGCGGTGCGCTGGCGTTCGGCATCGACCAGCGCGTGGACCTGCGTTCTCAGGCTCCTGTCAGTGAGGCGGATGAAGCGCCAGGGTTGCATGAAGCCGACGCTGGGGGCGAGATGCGCAGCGTGCAACAAGCGTTCCAGCAAGGCAGGATCGAGCGGGTCCGGCCGAAAGTGGCGCATGTCGCGACGCTCCCGGAGGACGCGATAGACGGCGGCAATGTCACTGTCGCTGTAGCGAGATGGGTTCATGGCTTGTATAGCGGGGCGGTGGCGCTTGGGCGGGAGGGAAAGTGGCAATGCAGGGAGCTTGCCACGATGCTGGCGTGACGATCGATGGCTTTGCCCGGTGCGGTGTGGCGATGCTGGCTCATCCTAGGTCTTGCTGGTCCAGCCGATGCGGTGCCGCTCCTGCGTCGCCGCGTGCCGCGCATCCTCTTCGCTGTGCAGGTAGGCGCTGGTGGTAGCGATCGAGGCATGACCAAAGTTGTCCCGCACAAATCGCAGATCGACCTGCTGGTCCGTCATGTGGGAGCCCGCGGTGTGTCGCAGCCAGTGCGCCGAGGCACTGGCCAGCACCGCGGCCTGCGCCTCCCACTCGGGCCCGCGCGCCCGCAGGCGCTCGGCCGCCATGCCGAACACCTCTTTCAGAATCAGGTGCAGCGCCCCGCGTGACAGGGCCTTCTCGCGGCCCTGCTCGCGCCCCGTCCCACGGCCAATGACCGGCAGCACCAGCGGGCGCATCTCGCCGGGTTGCGGCGTGGCTGGCAGTCCGTTGGCGCGGCGGTAGCGCGCCAGTTCGGCGATCAGCTCGTCGGTGGCCGGCACCAGCCGGGTCTTGTTGCCCTTGCCGGTCACCTCCAGCCACCAGCGCTCGATGCCCTGGGCATCGCGCCGGCAGAAGAGCGCACCCATGGTCGTGGCTGTCAATTCGGACGCGCGCAAGCCACCCAGATAGAGCACGGTCAGTACCCATCGGCAGCGCGCCGCATGCAGGCGCTCGCGCTCGGTCACGGTTGGCATCGCCTCGACGGTCATATTGGTTCCGCCCCACCCGCCATCCGATACCCCATCGCCCGGTACCCGCGTTGGCGTTTGTCCCACATCCGCAACAATGCCGGGTGGCCGGTGTCGACGAAATCGATGATCCGTACGTCAGTCTTTTCGGCATGTTCCCGGTGCAGCCGGCCCGCGTACTGTTGCAGGGTTCCCCGCCACGACACGGGCATCGCCAGCACCAGGGTGTCGAGCGGCGGATGGTCGAAACCTTCCCCGACCAGCTTGCCGATCGCCAGCAAGACGCGCGGCGCGTCGGCTGGCAGGGCGTCGAGCGCCGCGATCAATGCGGCCCGTTTCGCCTTCGACAGCCGCCCGTGCAGCACGAAGAGGGGGGAAATTTGCCCGCCCAACGCAGCCTGGATGGCGTCGAGATGTTCAGTGCGTTCTGTCAGCAGCAAAATCTTGCGGCCTTGCCTGAAGGCCTCGATCACTTGCGCAGCGATGGCGTCAGTGCGAGGCTGATCGTGGATCAGATGCCGAAATACCTCCTGAATGCCAGACTCTGGCGGCAACTCGATGCGCGAAAGGCAGGTGTGCGGTACGACCTCCAGGGCGTGTGGTGAGCTGGCCGGCTTCGCCGCTGTGTACCGGATCGGCCCGCACTGCATGAAGATGATGGGCTGCTGGCCGTCCCGCCGAATCGGGGTGGCGGTCAGGCCGAGCACGTACTTTGCCTTGGTCCGTTTCAGGATCGCATCGAACGATACCGCGCCGATGTGGTGGCATTCATCGACGATGACATGACCGTAGTGCTCAACCAGCGGGTTGACTTCGCCCTGCCGCGACAGCGATTGCATCACTGCGATGTCGATCTTGCCGGAAGGCTTGACCTTGCCGCCGCCGATGGTGCCAACCACGCCTTTGCCGACGCCCAGAAAGGCCTGCAGGCGCTCCTGCCATTGCTTGAGCAGTTCCGTGCGATGTACCAGCACCAAGGTGTTCACACCGCGACGGGCGATCATGGCGGCCGCCGTTACCGTCTTGCCGAAGGCGGTCGGTGCGCATAGCACGCCAGCATCGTGCGGCAACATCCCGGCAACGGCAGCCTCCTGGTCGAGGCGAAGCGTGCCGACGAAGCCAACATCGATGGGTTCACCCGGGTATCGCTCGTCGCGTAGATCACAGAGGATGCCATTGTCGCGCAGCAGTTCCAGCGCGGCATTGAGACAGCCGCGCGGCAGGGCGATGTGCTGCGGATAGTTTTCTGCATTGCCGATCACGCGTGGCTTGTCCCACACCGACATCCGCATCGCTTGCGCCTTATAGAACTCGGGGTTCTGGAATGCCGCCAGACGAATCAGGCGGTTGGCCAGCGGCTGCGGCAGTTGCGCCTTCTCAAAATAGACTAGGTTGGCCAGCGTCACGGTCAGTGACTCCGGCATCTTGCTTCCGAGCTTCCTTGCCGCCGAAGCGTTTTGCTTCCATGGCGTGGCCAAGTCCTCATCGCCGATGAAGGTGACATCCAGCGGATGGACGCTACCCGTGGCACGAAAGATGGTTGGCTCGATGTCGCGCGGTACCATCGGCCGGATTGATGCCAGGAACGCCCACTGGTCGGGATAGGGATGAAAATCGGCATCGACGAACACGCTACAGCCGTGCTCACGCGGTCGCTTCTGCAGTGGCAGCGCGATCAGATTGCCGAAGCCACCCTTTGGCATCGTGTCCTGGTTGGGAAACAGACGGTCATAGGAGGCGAGCTTGAGTTGCCGGGTACGCGAGCAGGTGTGGCTGATGATGGCCGTGCCCAGGCGGCGCGCATCGCGCGCCGACACCTTGCCCGCGAAGAAGACCCAGGCATGCGCGCCCTGGCCGGAACGGGAAATCTCCAGCGCGACCGGCACACCGAGTTCCCCGCAGGACTGCACGAAGGCACGGGCATCGTCCCGCCACTCGGCCTCGTCGAAATCGACGGCAAGGAAATAGCAGGTGTCGTCTTCCAGCAGCGGATAGATGCCCACCGTGTGCTCACCGGCCAAATGGTCGTAGATGACCTGATCAGAGAGCGGGATCAGCAAGCGGTTGCCGCAGTCGCCGCACTTGATGCGCGGCTTCTCGCAAAGGCCGGCGCGCCATTCGTTGGCGCAAGCCGGCGCGTAGCCAGCCTTGCCCGTGGACTTGCTCTCCCAGCGGATTGGGTAGGCATCCGTGCGCCCGCGAAACAACCGGCGGAACAGCGCCACCTTGTCGACCGTGGAAAAATGCGACCGCTCCGCTTCCTGATCGCCAGGCGCGGCTTCCTTCGGCGGCAAGCGCCATGCGATGCCATGCGATTCCAGTAACGCGATCAGGCGGGCGTTCTCGGCTTGCAGCGCGGCGAACGCATCACGATCAGCCATCGACGCCATACTCGGCCAGCAATGCATCCATGTCATCGCCCACCCCGTAGCCGAAATGGTCACTGGTACGGCGTACTTGGGCAAGACGTGCCCAGAGTGCCGGCCGCTGTGTATCGGGCAAGGTAGCGATCATTTGCAGCGACTGCTCGAACATCCGTACCAAGGCGTCAAAATAGCCATCGTCCTGGTAGCCAATGTCAGCGCTGAAGCCGGACGCCCGTTCGCAATAGAACACCATCAGTTCGGCCATCCCTTGCGGCTGGCCATTGGCCTTCTTGTACTCCGAGATCGCCTTCTTCGCCTTGGCTACCGAGGTGTCTTGATTCTTGAACAGATCGGGCCACAGCCAGCGGTCGATGGTCACTTTGTATGGCTTGAGCACATCCTGGCCCAGCGCAAACCGGGCGTGCAAGAAGGCCTGGTTGTCCTTACTCGCCACGTACAGGGCCTGTACCAGCCCGATCAGGCCGGCACGGTCAAAGTCGGCAAGCTTGGTTTTGACATCGCTCCAGGAGGGCGAGGATTTGCGGGCGGCCTTTGGCTTTACGTCCGGCATTGACAAGCTCCTACTGTGGAGGATCCGCGCCCGCGTCGCTGGTGGCCGCGCGGACGTACACCGGTTCGCTTCGGCGCAGTGCGTCCGACAATGCAGTTTCAGGCCGCGCAATCATTCGGCGCTCCCTGCGTCGTTTAGCCGGCCAAGGCGTGCCTCCAGCTCGCGCCTTGTCCTGGCCAGTTCCGCGGCCAGCAGATTCTCGTTAGGCAACACGGTCTGGTATTCGGCGGCCAGCACCTTGTTCGACAGGCCCTCCAGCGCGTAGTGCGCCTCGTTGCTACCCTTGCTCGCACACAGGATCAACCCCACGGGCGGGTTTTCGCCCGGCTTCATCCAGTGCTCGCGGGCGTAGTTCAGGTACATGTGCATCTGGCCGGCATCAGCATGGCTGAATTTACCGATCTTGAGGTCGATGACCAGCAGGCATTTGAGCTGGCGGTGGAAGAACAGCAAGTCGACGCGAAACCAGCTGTCGTCGATGCGTAGACGGCGCTGACGCCCGACGAAGGCGAAGTCGTCGCCCAGTTCCAAGAGGAAGTCGGCTAAGTGCTGGATTAGCGCCTCTTCGAGGTCCGACTCGGAATATTCGTCCTTCAGATTGAGGAACTCCAGCACGAACGGGTCCTTCAAGGCCTGCTCAGGTGTGATGACATCGGCGCTTTCGGCTGCTTCGCCTTTCTGCAACATGGCGGCCTTGTTGCGTGACAGGGCAATGCGTTCGTAGAACTGGCTATTAATCTGCCGGTCGAGTTGCCGTACCGACCAGCCGCAGCGCAGGGCTTCGGCTTCGTAGAATCCGCGCGCCATCTCATTGCGAACCGAGAGCAGTCGGACGTACGCCGACCAGGGCAGCGGGAAGGCTTTGGATAGCTCCGACAGGTCGACGGCATTCCGGGACAAGGCGTTGGAAATCTCACCAGTGGAAATGGCAGACGATGTCTGCGAAATCCGGGCGGTGGGCAATTTCGCAGACGGTGTCTGCGAAATGTGGTCGATGGGCCAAGCCTGGTAGAACAGGCGCATCTGCTCCAGGTTGCGCTCCGAGAAGCCACGCCCGAACCTCCTCGAGAGATCAGCCGAGAGCCGCTTGAGCAAGGCTTGCCCATAGCCAGCGCGGTCCTGCCCACCTTGCTCAAACTCGACGATGCGGCGGCCGATTTCCCAGTAGGTGGCAGTCATCAGCACGTTGACACTGCGGGCGGCGGCACGATGGGCGCCTTCCAGCAAGGAGACGATGTCGCCGTGCATGCTGCCATAGTCGGCACTGCCCGGAACAAGTTCGCTCATGCCGGCACCTCATTCACCAGTTCATCGTCCTCGCTAAAGAGGCGCACCTTCTCGGCCACGTGGCCGAGAATCGAAGCAATCTGGTTCTTCGGGCTGGCATCCTCGAGGCCGGCCTTGGCGTTCGGGCTCTGCAGCTCGCCGGCTTCGCGCGTGGATGTTCCTTGTTTGCTGATGGGGGACAGTGCTGCCGTCCACCCGTCCTCGACCAGTTCCCGCGTGCCGCATTCGAGGCAGCTGTCCGCTGCGGTTATCACCCTTTCGCGCGTAGCCACCTTTGCCAGCGTCCTCGTAGAATATAAGTAGATCACGTTCGATTGTATCAATGTGGGACACCTGTGGCCGGCATTTGCTGCCCAACGAAGATTGTCCGCTTTGCCTGCCGATAGGACAGGGAGACCAGCTCTCCATTGAATCAGCAACCTTACTTGCTGAAGGTGTCCCAGCCGATGCGATGCCGCTCCTGTGTGGCCTGATGCCGCGCATCCTCCTCGCTGTGCAGGTAAGCGCTGGTGGTGGCAATCGAGGCATGGCCAAAGTTGTCCCGCACAAAACGCAGGTCGACCTGCTGGTCGGTCATGTGCGAGCCGGCGGTGTGACGCAGCCAGTGCGCCGAGGCGCTGGCCAGGACATCGGCCTGCGCTTCCCATGCGGGCCCGCGCGCGCGCAGGCGCTCGGCCGCCAGGCCGAACACCTCTTTCAGAATCAGGTGCAGCGCCCCGCGCGACAGGGCCTTGTCGCGCCCCTGATCACGGCCGATGACCGGCAGCACCAGCGCGCGCGTTTCCCCGGGCTGCGGGCTAGGCGGCAGCCCGTGGGCGCGGCGGTAGCGCGCCAGTTCGGCGATCAGCTCATCGGAGGCCGGCACCAGCCGGGTCTTGTTACCCTTGCCGGTCACCTCGAGCCACCAGCGCTCGGTGCCCTGGGCATCGCGCCGGCAGAAGAACGCCCCCATGGGAGTGCCTGTCACCTCGGCGGCCCGCAGCCCGCCCAGGTAGAGCACCGTCAGCACCCAGCGGCAGCGCGCCGCATGCAGCCGCTCGCGCTCGGTGCCTACCGGCATCGCCTCGACGGTTTCCTTGACGGTCGCCCACAGCTCGTGACTGAGGTAACGCGTGATCCGTGGCCGGCTGGGGGCGCGCCGGCGCCTGGCCAGCGCGAGCGGGTTGCCGGCCAGGTAGCCGGCCTCGGTCAACCAGGCAAACAGCGCATTCAGGATGACCAGGGCGTGGCGCACGCTGGCGGGCGACAGCGGCCCGGCAAACGGGCGCCAATCGGGGTGGTTGCGTGCGAGCTTCTTGCTGCCGGTCAGGACCCAGCGCGCGGCCGGCTGCGGGTCGGCGAGGAAGCGTTCATAAACGAGCAGGTCTTCGTGAGTCAGGGAAGACAGTGGCTTGCCCAGTTGCAGCACGGCCCACAGGATCAGCCGCTCCACCTCGCGGCGGTAGGCGGAGAGCGTCGTTGCGCTGTCGGCATAGCGCGCGAGCCAGGCGGTGACGGCGGGCAGGTCGTCGGTCGCGGCGATCCGCGTGGCCGTGGCGGGGGCGCGGTTGCTGCCGGCCGCGCCGGACAGCGCCGACGGCAGCCGCAGCTGCTCCAGCGACGTGGGCAATGCGGCGCGGAGGCCGGACGCAGGCGGGGAGGGCGGATGGGCGGGCGATTCCAAGGTCGGGTCACGTCAGTGAAACTAATTTTGTTCCCGTCATGGACACGGAAAATAAGGGCAACCAGAGGGTCGAGTAACAAAATTAGTTTAAAAAGTTGAAAGACAAATTGTTCCTTCGGCCGACAGTTAAACTAATATTGTATCCTTGCCCACGTTCCGGCACATCCTTGCCTTGCAGTCCCGCGATAGCGCCCTATGGTTCATAGCGATTGGGCCATAGGCGATGGTGGCCATTTGTGCTGGAACCTCCATGCAAGTCCGCGACGCTGACGACAGCTGTCATTGCTCCCGCCGCACAATCGGCAGGAGAGCCATCGACACCTCGCTCTGGGCAAGCCCGGATGAAGGGGCGCTCGAAGGAGAACGGCGCGCGTTGTATTTTGCGAGAAAGCAGGCGGTCTCGCTGTACCTTTCTGGCGCGACGGCCGATACCATCAAGCGTCTCACCGCACTTGGCGCAAAACAGGCTTATCGACTGATCCGCGAACGTTGCCTCGAAACGCATCCGGACGGGCGACCCTACGGCTGGCGCGGGCTGGTTCCGTGGACCCGGATCAAGCACTACCGGCGCCATCGGAAGATCCATGTCAGTCAGTTCGGCGGCGGCGCCGTTGGTGCCCTGCAGGCGCTCCTTGATGCGCAGCCGGAGCTTCGCCAGGCATTCGAAGCGCGTATTCTCGCGGGCGCGTCAGGCAAGCGGCTGGTCGAAACCCGGCAGTCGAAAAGACGTCACTGCGGGTGGCTTCTCGACCAGCTCCGCGAGCTTGGATGTGAACAGCGAAACGAGTGGCCGTTCAACACGGCGACCCTGGGATACGTCTCGATTGGCCGGTATATCGACAGGGTGTTGTCGGCCAACCCACGAGCGCTGGCGGCGGCGAGCGGCGGTCCAGACCTGGTGTCAAAGCTGAAGACAGGGGACGGAACCGGACGGCCAGTTCAGAAGTTCATGCAGCGCGTCGAGATGGATGCGCACAAGCTGGACGGACGTTTCTGCGTGTCGCTTCCCCTGATGGGAGGCGGCTTTCGGGAGAAGATCGTTCATCGTCTCTGGGTTATCGTGATTCTTGAAGTGATGTCGCGCGCGGTGCTCGGCTACTACTTCAGCATGAGACGGGAAGTCTCGAAGGATGATGTCCTGCGCGCGCTGAAGCGGGCATTGGGAAAATGGTGGGCGCGCCCGGTAAGCTTCAGCGACAAGGCGTATCTGCCCGATGCCGGGCTTCTGTCGGTGCTGGGTGACAATTTCGTCGGACTGTGCTGGGATGAGACCAGCGTAGACGGTGCCCTTGCCGAGACCTGTCAGCACGTGCGCGACGCGTTGCGCGATACGGTTCGCGCGACGCTGCTTGAGCCGAAAACCTCGTTCTCGAAACGTCGAAGCAAGGACGACCGGCCCTTCATCGAGGCGTTTTTCCGCAATCTGGCGGGGAAGGGCTTTCAGCGTCTTTCCAACACCACCGGCGCCAAGCCTCAGGACCGTAAGGGCCGGAAGCCGGAAGACGTTGCGCTGGCAAGCCGATTCCAGTACGAATATGCGGAAGAGCTGCTGGACGTGCTCATCGCCAATTACAACGCAACACCGCACAGCGGGATTGGCAACCGCACGCCGCTTGCATACGCGAACTTCCTGTACCACCACGCCCAGCAGAGCTTCCGCCGAGTCGATCCCGCCGTTGTGGAAGCGCTATTCAGCATCCGCAAGCGCTGCATCGTCCGCGGCGGAGCAGCGAGTGGGCGCGCCCCGTACGTGGAGTTCTATTACGGCCGCTACACCAACGAGGTGCTGCACAATCGGCACGACCTGGTGGGATCCGAGATCTGGGTGGTCTGTCACAAGGAGGATGATTGCCGGGTAGCGCTCGCCTCCACGCTTGACGGCATCCCACTCGGTGTACTGCGGGCAGCGCCGCCCTGGAACATTTCACCACATAGTCTTGCCGTTCGCGCAGCAATCTCTCAGGCCTGCTCGCACGGACAACTGACTATCCCAGGGGGCGCAGACGCCATTGAAATCTTCATGCGCTTTGTAGAGAGTCAGGCACACAAACGCTTACCCGTCCATCCGGCCTACCTCGAAGCGCGACGCATTCTGGTTGCTGCAGCGGATCCGTCGATCGGCGCTGCCATGCTGGACGCTGCGATGGATCGTGCCAAACAGAAGGACAGCAGAGGTTCGCGCAACGGTGGCACCAGCAACAAGCCAGCGCGACCAAACGTGGCGATCAAAACTGAGCCCGCGACTCCGGGCTCCATGCTCCCGCCACGTCGAATGGCGCAATCGGGGTAGGTCATGCGATTCCCTCTGCCCGAGCGCATCGATCCGCGACACTGCATCGTGACGAAGCAGTACGCAGTATATACGCCGCCCATGCACGAGATGATTGAACAGCTCGGCGAATGGATCGACCAGCAGCGCCCCGGCGGCTATATCTATGGTGCATCACGGCTGGGCAAGTCTCGCTGCGTGCAATGGTACGTCGCTCAGGTGCTGCAGGAACGCCTTAACGCCGTGGTACCGCTGGTGGTGTGGAATCGCCGTCCGGACAGCCAGACAAGCGAAGCGGGATTCTGGCATCAGCTGTTGCTCGCCTCGAACTTCGAATTCGCCAACCCGGCGAAACCACCGAAAAGAGCGGAAGGGATCCACCTGTGCAGGCAACGCTTCATCGCCATTGCGAACAACGCGCAGCGTAATTATGTCGTACTGGCCATCGACGAAGCGCAGGATTTGACGTTCCGGGAGTGGAAGTGGTTGCTCGGTCTTCAGAATGACCTTGATTACGAGGGCTACCTGCTGAGCGTGTTTTCCGTCGGCTCGCACCAGCTGAACTATCGTCACGAGTATATGGCGATCACCGGCAACGCTCACCTGGCAGCACGTTTTATGGCCGCGCATGCGCGATTTCATGGGCTGCGTTCGCCGGAAGAAATCGCATACGTGCTCAACGGCTACGATATCGACTCGGAATGGCCACCGGGCAGCGGCGTTTCATACCTGAAGTATTTCGCGCCGGTTCAATTCGCGGCCGGGCACCGCCTTGCAGACTGTGCCGCGCTGGTGTGGAAAGCGCTGGTGGAACTCTCGCCCGAATCTGCGCGCCGTCATCTCGAGTTCCCGATGCAGCATATCGCCAGGGCAACCGAGGCGATGCTTTTCCAGCTGGCGCATGGCGGAGACTGGGTTGACGTGACGTCTTACGAGAACTGGTTGCAGGAATTCGCAAAAGCGAACTTCCCGGACCACATGAGGATCATCTCGACGGGTAGTTGACATGGCGGCCTACCCATCGGTGAACTGGTGGCCGGGAAGCCTCCGTCCGTACGAGTCGCGGCTATCGTTCGTCGCCCGCTTCTGCGCACTGAATGGCATCAACGTCCGAAAATGCGCGAAGTTTTTGCGTGTGGAGCCCGATAGCAACACGCCGCTTCCGATCGACGAAATCAGACGCCTGGCGTCCGTGCTCGGTGAGACCGCGCCGCTTGTCGAAGACGTTTTCTCGCCTTCCATACGGTTCATCGATGTCGGCCGTTATGGCCCGCCTCCCGATAGTCGCGAGCGACGTGCCATCCGCTATTGCGAGACCTGTGTGCAGCACGGCTACCACAGCTACCTGCATCAGCTTGGGTGGCTTTCGCGGTGCCCATTTCACCTGAGCGCGCTGAAAACGACCTGGGCGCAGAAGCACACCGCCAGCCTCGTGTCGCAGCGCGTGGGCGCGTTGGAGTTCGTGATGCGGCAACGCTGCAGGACGTGGCCGCACGGCATTGATGCCGGCTTTCCGGCCCGAGAGCAGGGGCGTGTTGCGTCGCTCGCCGGCTGGGTCGCACGGGCGAGCGTCGCTGCCGCGCGCATGTCGCTCGGCGAGATCTGGTCGTCGGGCAACCATGGCATGCCGGGGGCTGTCTCCCTCGACCAAGCGTTCGGTCAGCTGCGCACGCTTGAGCCCCCGCCCGAGGACATCGAGCAGCTCCTTATCGAAGCCGGTGATCGGTGGACTCTGGAAAGCCACGCGTTTGCGCGGCAAGCGAAAATCCAGCTCGGCCGCCTCAGGTCGAGCCACCTCAGCTTTGCCGACGTACTTCACTTCTATATACGCATCAACGCCGCTTCGGCGAATCCGTCTTCGTTTGTCACGCGCCTGAATGCCATCCAGGACCGGCAGACTCGCCATGGCACCTGTCGCTGTCGGTGGAGGCTGACCAAGGAGGGACGGCTTTCGCGCTGGGTCAGCGTGCGTCCAGAGGAGGGGCCCCGCTGGGGCCTGATCTGCCCATACGAGATCGCGCTCAACGAACTTCAACTCGGCTGGGGCCGTTCGGACCTGGCGCTCTCCAATCGGCCGGCGGAGCAGGAACGGCGGCGCTTCTGCAGCGTTTCTCACGCGATGCGCGACTTGGGCCTCATCCGCTATACACGGGATGCAGCGGTAGCGCCGGCGGGTTACCTATATGCCGATCAGGACGTCTGGACCTGCTGCGAGTGGGTCTGGGAGTCGACGCTAACTGCAGTGCTCGATATGGCGGTCACGTGGGAAATCGAGCTGACGTTCGATGCGTTGACCACTTGGCTAGATGACATCGATCGGGGTGTCGATCCGCTTGAGCGCGACGATTCCAAATCTTGCGTCCGCCTGTGCGAAACCGACGACGGGCTGTTGCTGATTAGATGGACGCAGGCAGAAGGGTCCGCGTCGCAGACGACTCCGTTCTGAGCGCGACGTTGGGCACGAGCTCCGGCACGGAGACGGGCCGCCATGGGTAATCGGGCGCCGCACGAAAGGGGCGCCAAGGTAAGTCAAGACGATGGCAGCCCCGCGCTCAGCCAGATCGCCGCGAGGCTTTGCGCTGACCGAAAGCCTCGTTCTGACCAGCAGCCACTCGGTTTCGGTAAAGCCTCGTGCCGTATCCAGCGCCGGACGAAGGGCGGCGCCACGAACCTTGATGCCGGCAAAGGGATTGGCCAACACGTACCGCTGCTGGTCCTGCACGCCGAATGGAGAATCGTTTGCAACTGACGGTCGAACGTAGCCGGCATCATCACGGCGGTCGAGAGCGACCGGCGATGTCTGCATCCAGGTGATGGGGGCGTGTGCGCGGTCATCATGGCTGACGCACATGGCGTCGGCCGGTGTGGTGCTTGGCTCGCTGTCGCTCGGTGGGCGCGGCAGCCACGACGATTTTGCTCCGGGGGGCCAGGAACAAAATTAGTTTAGAAATGGATACAAAGTTAGTTTAACCAACGCCAACGCACATGCCATTTGCGTCACTATAGCATATAGCTAGACATAAGCACAGTTATGTCTAAAGTCTTGCCAAGAAAATTGGATATATATCATATTACGTAGTAATATTTGTCATCACTTTTCCGTTTTTCTCCCGATGGCCGCTGCCGACCTGGATCTGACCGACACTGCGCTACAGGCCGACCTGGCCGAGCTGCGCGGGCGCTTTCCCGAAACCCGCGCGCTGTACCGCGAGGTCTGCGGCCTGCTGTTCTTCCGCTACGGCGTCACACCCACGGCCAACAAGCTCTACAGCCTGGTGCGCAAGGGCAGCATGGGCACGCCCGCCGAGGTGCTGCAGGCGTTCTGGCAGGAGTTGCGTGGGCGCACGCGTGTGACCATCGACCATCCGGACCTGCCGGAGTCGCTCAAGCAGATCGCCGCCGGGGCGGTCCAGACCATCTGGCAGTCGGCCAACGAAGCGGCCACCGCCGAACTGGCGACGCTGCGCGCGGAAGCCCGGCACGCCGCGAGCGAAGCGGAAGCCGAGCGCGATGCGGCGCGCGTGGAGACGGCCGCCGCGCGCGAGGATGCGGCGGCCATTGCCGCCCAGCTGGCGGAAGCGCGGCAGGCGCACGACACGGTGCAGGCAGACCTGGCCACGGAGCGACAGGCGCACGCCGCCACGCAGGCCCGGCTCGAGGCGGGCCGGGCGGAACTCGAGGCGGGCCGACGCCAATTGGAAGCGTTGCGCACCCAATTCTCGACCGAGCTGGAGCGGGCGCGCGAGCAGGTGACGCTCGCGCAGGAACGCGCCGAAGCCAGCGAGCGACGCAGCTTGCGCGAACTGGACCAGGAGCGCACCGCGCGCCAGAAGAGCGAGCGCACAGCCGAAGACCTGCGGTCGGAACTGGCGGCGGCACGCAGCGAGGCGCGCGATGCCGCGGTGGCGCAGGCGGAGGGTCGCGCGAAGCTGGAAGCGCAGGCCGCGGCCCTGGCTGATCGGCTCGTGGCCACCGAGCAGGCGCAGCGCCAGGCGGCGAGCGACCTGGAGGCCGTACAGGCGGAACTCGCCGCGGCACTGCGTCGGGCCGAGCGGGGCGAAGCGGAAGCGGCGCTCGCGCGCCAGCTGCTGGCCACCTTGCGCGTCGCGCCGCCCGAACGCGACGGCGGTGGCAGTGGTGGAAGGCGGCGCAAGGCCGGCAGTCCGCCGGCGACCGCGCCGGAAGACCACGGGAAAGAGCCGGGCAACGAGCAGGGGGCGGCGGCGCTGCCTGACAATCAGGACGATGGCACCGCCAGCAGTGACGGCAGCGATGACAGCAAAGACTGAGCGGGCGGACGCGATCCGCCGGATCCAGGCGCAGATGGACGACTACGGGCAATCCCCCAACCTTGCATCACATAAACGCCGATGGGTAAGTTCGAACGACACGCAAGAGACAAGGTCTCACCGTCCATGGGATTAGGAAGCGTCTGCACGTGCAGTGACTTCAATGAAGGAGAACGAATTGGCCCCAGAGCAAGTGGTTGAACCCGTTGTCGCGAGCAATGCGACGGACGGACTTGGTCAGATGGAGCTTCCCATCGCTGAGGCGATGCGCGACGCGGATCCCGTCATTGGTGAAGCCAGTGATGCATGCGTCGGTAGTGGCAGCGTTGACACTCAGACCCGACGCTTGGACTTCTGGTCCACAAGCCGGGATAGCGGCCCGACGGCGACCGTGTCATATCGGCGCCGGCGGCCTTACACAGCCCCGGACGCTTCAACGGAAGACGTGGCACCGGAAGAATCGATGGAAGCCACCGCCTCGGAAGCGTTGACTGAATCTGACGCGCCGGAAGCGCCCATTGAAGCCATGCCCTCGGAAGCGACCACTGAAGCCGTGGCCGAAGCTCCGGTTGAAGTCCTGGCCACGGACGAACCGACGGAAGCTGCCGCCCAGGACGAACTGACCGAAACGGCCGCCCCGGTAGCACCGCTTTACGCCCCAGCTCCGGAAGCTGCGCCGGAAGAGATGCAGGCCCCGAAGCGCGGTCGGAAGCCGAAAGCGCTCACCGAAACTGCCGCTGCGGAAGCTGCGCCGGAAGAGAGGCGGACCCCGAAGCGCGGTCGGAAGCCGAAAGCGCTCACCGAAACTGCCGCTCCGGAAGCTGCGCCGGAAGAGAGGCGGACCCCGAAGCGCGGTCGGGAGCCGAAAGCGCTCACCGAAACTGCCGCTCCGGAAGCTGCGCCTGAAGAGAGGCGGACCCCGAAGCGCGGTCGGAAGCCGAAAACCCTAGCCGAAGTTGCCGCTCCGGAAGTCACGACTCAAGAGACCCCAACCCGGAAGCGCGGGCCGAAGCAGATAACACTGCCTGGAGTGGAGGCTGCCCCGGAAGCGCCGACTCAGAAGCCGCAAACCCGGAAGCCGCGACAGGAGCAAAAAGCGCCTACCGCAACCCAAAGCCCGTCCCAATCCTCACTGCTCGCTCAACTGGCATCTGTCAATGCGCAACTTGAGCAGTTGCGAGCCGCGGAAGTGCCAAAGGTCGTGAAGGAGATTCAGCAGTTGATGCAGGATTATGACCTCAGCATTGAGGACATTGCGGGCAAGCCCAGTGTTGAGCCCGCTGCCCGCGCTGTTCCGACCAAGACGAAGGCCGCGCCGCCTCCGAGGTACCGCAACCCCAAGACGGGCCAGACCTGGTCGGGGCGCGGTCGGGCACCCGCGTGGATTGGCAAGAAGCCCGAGCGTTTCCTAATCGATCTCTTGTACTGAACGGCAGGTTGGCGGGCGCGGCCGGTCCGCCCCTATTCTGACTAGTTGCCCATCGGGCGGGCCGGACCCCGAAGGATGAAGCAGGCTTGGGCCCGGTGAATTGCGCGGTGATGGGAATAAGATGATAGCCGGTGTCGGTAACGAGGTCGGCTCTTGCTTGGTGCCCCGAGCCCGTTGACTAGTTGGACCCGCAGCCCTGCGAGCACCCCGAAGCACGTCTACTAGACTTCGACAACGAGGGCTGCTGCCGATGCCGTTGACTCTGGCAGGAGGCTCCATGCAAGTACTCTATCCCCGCTGT
>NZ_JWMA01000164.1 GCF_000812465.1 Cupriavidus sp. IDO
CGAGGTCGGGAGGACAGCGCTGTTCCCGGCGTTGCCCCTGGCGATCTGCGCGGCAGGCAGTCCAGCTATGCCCTGAAGCGAATACCCGTACAAAAACCCGCACACGCTAGGATAAGACTCCCGCCCGGCGGGCAAGAAGGCGCTTTTTGCTTCCTTTTTGGCGCCGTCAAAAAGGAAGTCGCCCGGCAGGGCGAAACGCGGCCGTCGACCTACGACATAGCCAATCCGGAGCCACCAGCCTCAGTCACATCAGAGGAGATCTACCTCGCCTTGAGCCGATGCCGGCAGCGATCCCGGGCACGCTGTCGGAACTGCCTGACGGCTCGGCACCCATGCTCAGCTTTCCAGTTCGGCCCAGCCCTGCATGGCCTGTCCGCCGGCGTCGTCCCCCGTCCACAGGATCACCTTGCCGGCTTGCGACGGATCTGCCGTGCCGCCGACCGTGACGGTGTCGATGTCGAACAGCGGGGCCAGACCGCGGAAGCCAAAGCGGCGCACACGTGCCTGCGGCTGTTCGCGGGCGATCAGGTCGAGCATCAGCATGGCTTGCATCGGGCCGTGCACGACCAGGCCGGGGTAGCCCTCGACGTCGCGCGTGTACTCGCGGTCGTAGTGGATGCGGTGGCCGTTGAAGGTCAGGGCCGAGTAGCGGAACAGCATGACCGGATCGGCATTCACGCTCCGGTGCCAGGTCGGCTTGTGCTCGAGGCGCGGACGCGGCGGCTGCGGTTTGCCGACTTCCGGCATGGCGCGGTAGACGATGTCATGGCGCTCCGTCACCGCGGTCTGGCCGTTGACGGTCAGCACGTGGTCGACGGCGACAAACCAGAGTTCGCCGGTGCGGCCGCTCTTGTGCTGCACGTCCTTGATGGTCGAGGTGCGGGTGACGGTGTCGCCGATATGGATGGGCCGATCGAACTGCAGTTCGCTGCCGGCCCACATGCGGCGCGGCAGCGGCACCGGGGGCATGAAGCCGCCGAGCGCCGGGTGGCCGTCGCGGCCGAGTTCCCGCTGCGGCGCGCGCGGCAGGAAGTACAGCCAGTGCCACAGCGGCGGCAGCGGGCCGCGTGCCACGGCTTCGGGATCGAGGTCGAAGGTGGCGGCCAGGCCGTGGACCGGCTCGGGCGTCAGGGTCTCGGTACGGGATTCGCTGCGGCCGATCCAGCCGCGCAGGCGTTCGAGTTCAGGGTGGGTGTCAGTCATGGCTGTCTCTGGATTCGGGTCGGGTGTCATTGCGCCAGCGCCAGCAGGCGGCGGGCCTGCTCGATGACGGGGCGGTCCACCATCTTGCCATCGACCTGCACGGCGTGGCTGCCGCTGGCGGTGGCTTCCAGCACGCGGCGGGCCCAGTCGAGCTGCTCGGGCGTGGGCAGGAAGCCGGCGCGTACCGCGGCGAGCTGCGCGGGATGGATGCACAGCTTGCCGGCAAAGCCGAGCTCGCGTGCGTAGGCCACGTCGTCGGCGAGGACGGCTTCGTCCTTGAGCGCGGTGGTGACGCCATCGATCGGTGGCGGCAAGCCGGCCACGCGCGAGGCGAGCATGATGCGCGCGCGCGCAAAGGCGAGTGCATCGCGGGTATGGCTGCAGCCGAGGTCGACGGCGTAGTCGAGGGACCCGAACGCCAGCCGGGCCACGCCGGGCGCGGTGGCGACGGCGTCGACCTGATGCAGGCCAAGCGCGGTCTCGATGATGGCAACGATCTCGCCTTGCGGATTGACCTGGCGCAGGGCTTGCGCGATGTCGGCCAGCGCGGCAGCGTGTTCTGCCTTAGGCACCATCAGGCCGGCGAGTGCGGTGCCCGGTGGCAGTACACGCAGCCAGTCCATGTCGGCAGCAAAGGCCGGCGACGCACTGTCATTGATGCGGACATACGCGCGGGCGGCCGGACGTTGCGCCAGCCAGGCGGCAATGGCCTCGCGCGCCGCGGGCTTTGCGTCCGGGTGCACGGCGTCCTCGAGATCGAGGATCATTACGTCCGGATTTGCCGCGGTGGCCTTGTCGAAGCGTTCGGGCCGGTCGCCCGGCACGAACAGGTAAGTGACTGCAGTGGACATGTAGAAGCCTCAGCGTGCGGCGGGCAGCCAGTCGTTGACGTTGGGTTCCTGCTCCAGCGCCCACACGCGGCGGATGATGGCGCGCATTTCGGCTTCGCTGGCGCCGTGGCGGAAGGCGCCGAGCTGCAGTGCCTTGGCTTCCAGCTCGGGACGCGACAGCGTGTTGTCCGGATCGCCCTTGGGCACGTCCACGCGCGCGGCCAGGGTGCGGCCATCGGTGGTGCGTACGGTCACGCGGCCGATCCACTGGCGCGGGTAGGCGGCGTTGATCTCGTTGTCGAGCTCCATGGTTACTTTGCCGCGGAAGGCTGCTACCTTCGGGTCCTGCAGCGCATGCTGCTCGAACTCGCCCAGGCCGGCATGGCCGTGCACGGCCACCAGCCCCAGCACCGTGCCCATCGAGAACTTGGCCTGGTGGATGGTGGCGGGACTGACCACCGGGCCGAGCACGTCGATGGCGCCCTGGTGGACGTGCGTGGTGACGCTGGCGATCTGGTCGGCGGTGATGCCGTCGCGCTGCATCAGCGCCTTGAGCGCATCGGCGGCGGGGTGCGTGTGGCGGCACGAGGCGAAGAACTTGAACGAGGTCTCCGCCGTGGCCCAGCGCGTGCCCAGGCCGTCGGTCAGGCAGGCGGGGTTGGCATCGCTCGACATGCCGACGGCCATGCCCTGCGCGCCTTCCAGGATCTGCTTTGCGCCGGTGAAGCCTGCACGTGCGAGCCATGCCGATTGCAGCCCGTCCGCCGCGGCCTTGGCCGTGTGCAGTTGCTTCGAGTCAGCGGCGTCGCGCAGGAATTCCCACAGGCCGGCAGCCTGCGTGCCGGCGGAGCCAAGTGCCTGGTTGATGCCCTCGGCATCGAGGCCGTAGAGCTTGGCGACGGCCGCGGCGGCGGCCAGCGTGCCGACCGTGCCGGTGGTGTGGAACACGCGATAGTGCGAACGGCCCATGAATTCGCCGATGCGGATACCGGCTTCATAGCCCGCAATCGAGGCCAGCAGCACGTCGGCGCCGGTCTTGCCCTCCGCCTGCGCCGCGGCGACGACCGCCGGGAACACCACCGCGGCCGGGTGCAGCACCGAGCCGTTGTGCACATCGTCCTGCTCGACCACGTGCGACGACGCGCCGTTGATCAGCGCGGCGAAGTACGGCGAGGTGCGGCGGCGGTCGACCAGCACTTCGGCGTCGCCCTGCGACGGGCCCATGGCGGCGGCGAATTCCTGGATGCGGCGGATCGCCGGCGCATCCTTGCCGGCAATGGCGGAGGCGATCCAGTCGAGGAACAGGTCCTTGGTGCGCTCGACCACGGGCGCTGGCACGTCGGCCAGCGTGAAGCTGGCCAGGAATTCGCAAAGCTGGCGGGTCGGGTAGGTTTGGTCTGCGGGTTGGCTCATGCCGGCTCCGGGGAATCTTGTTGTAGGTTGGATCAGACGGTCTTCTTGTCCATCAGCGCGGCGATGTCGCCGTCGCCATAGCCAAGCTCGGCCAGGATCTTGCGGCTGTGGGCGCCCAGTGCGGGCACGTCACCCATCACCGGCTCCACGCCGGACAGGTTGGCAGGCGGCAGCAGTGCGTCGATGGGACCGGCCGGGGTGGCGACTTCGCGCCAGCGCTGGCGCGCCTGCAGCTGCGGATGGTTCCATACGCCTTCGATGTCGTTCATCGGGGCATTGGCGATCTGCGCCTGGTCGAGCAGTGCCTCGGCCTGCGCCACGGTCATAGACGCGAAGCGTTCCTCGATGATGGCGGTGAGTTCGGGCCGGTTGCGCACGCGGGCAGTATTGCTGGAGAAGCGCTCTTCCTGCGCCAGTTCCCGGTTTCCGAGCACGATCTCGCAGAAATTGGCGAACTCGCGCTCGTTCTGCACGCTGAAGATGACGCTGCCGTTGCCGGTACGGTGCACGCCATACGGGGCGATGGTCGGATGCGAAGCACCGAAGCGCGCCGGCGGCTTGCCGCCGTAGTGCCCGAAGTAGAGAACCTGGTTCATCCACTCAGCCATTGCCTCGAGCATGGTTACCTGCACGCGCAGGCCCTTGCCGGTGCGGCCGCGCTGCAGCAGGGCCGAGAGGATGCCGCTGTAGGCGTACATGCCTGCCGAGATGTCGGCGATCGAAACGCCAGCGCGCGACGGCTCGCTCGGGCCGCCGGTGAGGCCCACCAGGCCGGCGGCGGCCTGGATCAGCAGGTCATAGGCCTTCTTGTCGCGATAGGGGCCCGAGTCGCCGTAGCCCGAGATGTCGCAGACAATCAGCTTTTCATACTTGCCGTGCAGGCTGTCGAAGTCCAGGCCCATGCGCGCGGCGGCACCGGGCGCGAGGTTCTGCACCTGCACGTCGGCATCGGCCAGCAGGCGGTGCAGGATGGCCTGCGCCTCGTTGTCCTTCAGGTCCAGGGTCAGGCTTTCCTTGCCCCGGTTGAGCCAGACGAAGTACGAGGCCTGGCCGTGCACGGACTGGTCATAGCCGCGCGCGAAGTCGCCCACGCCGGGACGCTCGATCTTGATGACGCGCGCACCAAGGTCGGCAAGCTGGCGCGTGGCGAAGGGGGCGGCAACGGCGTGTTCGAGCGAGACTACCCGGATGCCGTCGAGCGGGCGGATGCCGTTGGGCGTAGATGCGGACATGCGCGGCCTCAGAACGAACGCGGCAGTTCGAGCACGTGCTCGGCCACGAAGGACAGGATCAGGTTGGTCGAGATCGGCGCAACCTGGTACAGGCGAGTTTCGCGGAACTTGCGCTCGATGTCGTATTCGGCGGCAAAGCCGAAGCCGCCGTGCGTCTGCAGGCAGACGTTGGCCGCTTCCCACGAGGCGTCGGCGGCCAGCAGCTTGGACATATTGGCTTCCTTGCCGCAGGCCTTGCCGGCGTCGAACAGCTGCGCGGCCTTGTAGCGCATCAGGCTGGCGGCTTCGACGTTGACGTAGGAGCGCGCGATCGGGAACTGCACGCCCTGGTTCTGGCCGATGGGGCGGTCGAACACGATGCGCTCGCGGGCGTAGTTGCTGGCGCGCTCGACGAACCAGTAGCCGTCGCCGACGCATTCGGCGGCAATCAGGATGCGCTCGGCGTTCAGGCCGTCGAGGATGTACTTCAGGCCCTTGCCTTCCTCGCCGATCAGGTTCTCGGCCGGGATTTCCAGGTTGTCGAAGAACAGCTCGTTGGTCTCATGGTTGACCATGTTGCGGATCGGCTGGACGGTCAGGCCCTTGCCGATGGCATCGCGCAGGTCCACCACGAACACCGACAGGCCTTCGGACTTGCGCTTGACCTGGTCGAGCGGCGTGGTGCGGGCCAGCAGCAGCATCAGGTCGGAGTGCTGCACGCGCGAGATCCACACTTTCTGGCCGTTGATGACGTACTTGTCGCCCTTGCGCATGGCGGTGGTCTTGAGCTTGGTGGTGTCGGTGCCGGTGGTGGGCTCGGTCACGGCCATCGACTGCATGCGCAGCTCGCCCGAGGCGATGCCCGGCAGCCAGCGCTTCTTCTGCGCGTCGGAGCCGTGGCGCAGCAGGCAGCCCATCACGTACATCTGGCCGTGGCAGGCACCGGAGTTGCCGCCGCTGCGGTTGATTTCTTCCATGATCACCGACGCGGCAGTCAGGGACAGGCCGGAGCCGCCATAGCTTTCCGGGATCAGCGCCGACAGCCAGCCGGCCTGCGTCAGGGCCTGGACAAAGGTCTCGGGGAAGGCGTTCTGTTCTTCCACGCGCTGCCAGTAGGCCGAGTCGAAGCCCGCGCAAAGGTCGCGTACGGCTTCGCGGATTTCCGGAAACAGCTGGTCTTGATCCTGTTCTGCAAGCATGGGGTAGGCCCGGTCGATTTGAATGGGGCCATTATTCCCGAGGCCCCCCTGCACCGAAATTCGGATTTGCGAAAGAGCGGCTTAGGAGGGCCGGAAGCGATGCAGTTCTGTGCACCCTGGCTGACGAAGGGCGAAGAAATGCCCGGGGACCGGGCATGGGGGGAGATCTGGCAGAGGCTGGCGACTGGCCGGGCCGCCGGAGGGGGATCCTGTGGGGGTCAATGCATGAACAGCCAGATCAGAATCAGCACGAAGGCCGGGACGCCAAGAAGCCAGGCAAGAATGTACGGCATGGTATTGCTCCTATCCTGTTCCTGTTGGGGTGATTCCACTATAGGGAGGCGGCGCGGCCGGGGGTGTCGGGGCCGTTCCGCTTGCTGTGTAGGATTGCGCCCACGGC
Organism: Cupriavidus sp. IDO; assembly: GCF_000812465.1. Classification (GTDB taxonomy): domain Bacteria; phylum Pseudomonadota; class Gammaproteobacteria; order Burkholderiales; family Burkholderiaceae; genus Cupriavidus. Next base: position 6,257 of record NZ_JWMA01000164.1, read on the forward strand.
ATGCGCGAGCGGCGCCGGGAAAGTGCGGCAGGCAAGGCAGCAAGCCGCACGGCATCATCAATATTGGTGATGCTTCCGGGTTCGCGACCCGGCACAATGCACTGGCGGGCCGTGCGATTCCTGTGAGGAGCCGCAGGGCTCGCGAAATCGGGAAGTGGCGACGGAGGACATGCCGGGCTGGCGCAGCCAGTCATGACGGGCATGGAATCCGAGGGGGGCAAACAAGATGGACAGCGCCCGGCGGCCTTTGCGCCGCCGGGCAGCGTCCGCTACCCTCCGGCGGGCCTCACCGGTCCCGGTGCTGTAGCCGCAACCTGCTTCCTGCGCTTTCCCCCCACTCCTTCACCGAATGCGCCCTCAATGCGGGCCAGCGCACGCTGGTGGCGCGGCGGCTGGCCTATGCTGGGCGCCAGCGGTCCTTGCCAGGGCCCGATGCAGTGAAGCAGTGATGCAGTGGAGGGCAGCATGAAGGCAATCATCAGCGACGAAGCGGCACTGGCCACGTTCGTGGGGCCGCGCTTCGGGTACTACCGCGAAAAATGGGAGCAGGCCGCGGCGCACGGCGGCATGTCGTGGAACTGGGCGGCCTTTGCCTGCGGGCCGTTCTGGATGGCCTACCGGCGCATGTACTGGCAGGTCGGCGTCTACGCCATCATCCTTTGCGCTGAACCGGTCCTGCAGGCGCTGTTCCATATCCGGATGCCCGAGCTGGCCCGGCCGATGACATATGCCATGGCGCTGCTGCTCGGCTGCTACGGCAATCAGCTCTACAGATGGCATGCCGAGGCGATGATCCGCCACTTGCGCGAATATCACTTTTCGCCGGAGCTGGTCAGCGATTCGCTGGCACGCAGCGGGCGCACCAGCTGGCTGGGCGTGTTCGCCATGACCCTGCTGATTGCCGTGATGGTGGTGTCGTTGCGGCCGCTGGCGGGGCTGCTCGTCTAGTCAGTTTCAGTTCAGGCAGCCACAAGGAGCGCAATATGATCCGCTTCCTTTCCTGTGGGCACGCCCCTCAGACCGGCTCGCGCGCCGCCTCAACCAGATACTGGATCAGCGTTTCCGCGAACTGCGGCAGCTCGCGCCCCGGGCGGCGGCACAGCCGCAGCTCGCGCTTGGCCCATTCGTCTTCCAGCTGGATGAAGCGCAAGACCTTGCGGCTGGCGTAGCGCCGCGCGCAGCTGTTGGGCACGATGGCGATGCCGGCGCCGGCCTCGACCATGCGGCAGACGGCATCGAAGCTGCCCACCTGGATCCGCAGGCTGATGCGCTTGCCCATACCGCTGGCAATGCGGTCCAGGAACGACTGGATCGCGCTGAACTGGTTGAGCCCGACAAAGCGGCAGGTATCCAGCAGGTCGGCGAAATGCAGCCGCTTGAACTGCGGCAGCGGGTGATTGACGGGCGCGATCACGATCAGCTCGTCGCTGCACAGGTGCATCACGTCCAGGTCCTGGGTGGCGACTTCACCGGCCACGATCCCCAAGTCGGCGGCGCCCGCGCTGATGGCCGAGACGATTTCCTGCGACAGGTGCTCTTCCAGCTCGACATCCACGTCCGGATTCTCGGTCAGGAAGCGCGACAACCCGGCGGCCAGGAAGGAGTTGGTGGCGGTGGTGTTCGCCAGCAGCCTGACGCGGCCCTTCACCCCCTTCGCATACGGGCGCAGGTCGGAATGCAGGCATTCGAGCTCGCGGAAGACCTCGCGGGCGTGGCGCAGCAAGGCGTCGCCGGCCGGCGTGAGACGCACCCCCTTGACCTGCCGGATCAGCAATTGTGTCTGGAAAGCCTCTTCGAGCTGCTTGATGCGCGTGCTCGCCGCCGGCAGCGAGAGGAAGCTGCGCTCCGCCGCACGGGTCAGGTTTTCGGTTTCACCGACGTTGAGGAAAAGGCGCAGGTCGGTCAGGTCGTAATGCATGGGGGGTTCTGTCAGGCCAAAGGCCAGTTTTGTGATTTGTGAATTCCAATGTCTCGCCCGCCAATTTATCGTATCCGGCACGGCAATGACATTGGGCAGGTCCGCTTGCAGGCGTTCGAACCCGCAGGGAAGCCGGCTATCGCACGGAATCTGGCCCGACTATTCGCCCGGACTACGGTCAGGTGACCGGAAAAGTATTCAGAGGAGCAACGCAATGAGCGGTTTGATGGCAGGCAAGGTAGCGCTGGTGACGGGCGCAGGCGGTGGAATCGGGCGCGGCATTGCGCTGGCGATGGTAGCCGCGGGCGCAAAGGTCGTGGTCAATGACCTCGGCGTGTCGATGACCGGCGAAGGCGGCGATGCCGGCCCCGCGCAGCGCGTGGTGGAGGAAATCCGTGCGGCCGGCGGCGAGGCGGTGGCCAATACCGACAGCGTGTCGAGCTGGAACGGCGCCAACGCCATCGTGCAATGCGCGCTGGATAACTTCGGCCGCATCGACGCCGTGGTCAACAACGCCGGCAACCTGCGCGACCGCATGTTCTTCAAGATGAACGAAGAAGAATGGCGTTCGGTGATCGATGTGCATCTTAACGGCACGTTCTTCGTGAGCCGCGCGGCGGCCAACTATTTCAAGGACCAGGAAAGCGGCGCCTACGTGCACATGACTTCCACCTCCGGCCTGATCGGCAACTTGGGCCAGGCCAACTACTCGGCGGCCAAGCTCGGCATCGCGGCGCTGTCCAAGTCGATCGCACTGGATATGCAGCGCTTCAACGTGCGCTCGAACTGCATCGCCCCGTTCGCCTGGAGCCGCATGACCAGCTCGATCCCGGCCGAAACCCCGGAAGAAAAGGCGCGCGTTGCCAAGCTGCAGAAGATGGAAGCGGGCAAGATCGCCCCGGTGGCGGTCTACCTGGCCAGCCCTGCGGCCAGCGAGGTCAACGCCCAGATCTTCGCCGTACGTGCCAACGAGATCATGCTGATGAGCCAGCCGCGCCCGGTGCGCTCGGTGCACCTGAGCGAAGGCTGGACCGCTGAAACGGTGGCCGAAATCGCCATGCCGGCCATGCGCAACAGCTTCTTCAAGCTGGAGCGCTCGCCCGACGTGATTGGCTGGGACCCGATCTGATGGCGGCCATCCAAGGGGCCCTGGCTGGTGTGCGCGTACTGGACCTGTCGCGCATCCTGGCCGGTCCGTGGTGCGCGCAGAACCTCGCGGATCTCGGCGCCGAGGTCATCAAGGTCGAGCGTCCCGGCGTGGGCGACGACACCCGCTCGTGGGGGCCGCCCTGGCTGCCCGATGCCGACGGCCAGCCCTCGCGCGATGCCACCTACTACGCCGGCGCCAACCGCGGCAAGCAGTCGCTGACGCTCGATATCGCCAGCGCCGAAGGGCAGGCCATCGTGCGCGAGCTGGCGGCGAAGTCGCAGATCGTGCTCGAAAACTACAAGGTCGGCGACCTCAGGCGCTACGGGCTGGACTACGAAAGCCTCAAGGCAATCAATCCGTCGCTGGTGTATTGCTCGATCACGGGCTATGGCCAGACCGGCCCCAGCGCGCACAAGCCCGGCTATGACTTTATCTTCCAGGGCCTTGGCGGCCTGATGAGCGTCACCGGCGAGCGCGACGACCTGCCCGGCGGCGGTCCGCAGAAAGTGGGCGTGGCGGTGGTGGACATGCTGACCGGCATGTACGCCACGGTTGCCGTGCTGGCCGCGCTGCGCCACGCCGAGCGTACCGGCGAGGGCCAGCATATCGACATGGCCCTGCTCGATGCCGTGGTGGCGGTCGGCGCCACGCCGATCATCGCCCAGCGCGTGACCGGCAAGGCCATGCCGCGCTACGGCAACGCTCACGCCAACATGGTGCCGTACCACGTGTTTGCCACCGCCGACGGCTACATGATTGTCGCGGCCGGCAATGACGGGCAGTGGCAGGCCTACTGCCGCGGCGTCGAGCGGCCCGACCTGGCGGCGGACGAGCGCTTTGCCACCGGGCCCGGCCGCATCGTCCATCGCGACACGCTGGTGCCGGTGCTCGAAGCCCACATGCGCACGCGCGGCACCGCGCACTGGGTGGAAGCGCTGGAGAAGCAGGGCATTCCGTGCGGGCCGATCAATGACTATGGTCAGGTGCTGGAAGACCCGCAGGTGCGCCATCGCGAACTTCAGGTCGACCTAGTGCGCAGCGACGGCGCCGTCTGCCCGACGGTCAAGAGCCCGCTGCGCCTGTCCGCGACGCCGGTGCGCTACGACGCGGCACCGCCGCGCCTTGGCGAACATACCGAGCGGGTGCTGGAAGAAGTCCTTGGCCTGTCGGGGCAACGGATCGCCGCGCTGCGTGAGCAGGGCGTGATCTGAATCTTGCCGTATGGTCTGACAGCGCCGGCATGCTGCCGGTTTGCTCCCCTCTCCCGCCTGCGGGAGAGGGGCCGGGGGAGAGGGTAGGCGGTCGCATACCACTGGCAATACTTAGTGGATACACCGGCCCTCTCCCCAACCCTCTCCCGCAGGCGGGAGAGGGAGCACACAAACGGTTGTCCGAAACCGGTGGCATTCGCTTGCGCTGAGCGGCGCCGGAAAGGTTTGTCAGCAGTATGCGCCGGCGGTGTTTTCACCGCCGGCTTTTTGCTTCTTCAGGCGGCCGCCTGTTCTGGCTGCCGCTGCATTCCCCTCAGCCGGTACTCCCCCGGCGCCACGCCCGTCCATTTCTTGAAGGCGCGATGGAAGGTGCTCGGCTCGGAAAAGCCGAGCCGCAGCGCCACGTCCTGCAGCGTCAGGCCGGAATGCTCCAGCATGTCGATCGCGACATCGCGCCGCAGGTTGTCCTTGATGCTCTGGTAGCCACGCCCCTCGTCGCGCAGGCGCCGGCGCAAGGTCTGCGGCGTGAGGCGCAGCAACTGCGCCATCTCTTCCAGCGACGGCAGCTCACGGTCCAGTTGCGAGCGCAGGTGCAGGCGGATGCGTTCGGCCAGGCAGCTGCTGTCGCGATAGCGGACCAGCAGGTTGCGTGGAGTATCGCGCAGGAAGTCACGCAGGCTGCAGGCGTCCTGCACGACTGGCAGCCGCAGCCACGCCGCGTCGAAATGCAGGGCGGTGACGGGCTGGCCATAGTGCACCGTGGCATTGAAGACCCGCGCCGAATCGGTCTGCCCTTGCGGAGCGGCGGCGCTGAGGTCGACCCTGGTGAGCGGCACGCGCCGTGCCATCAGCCAGTTTGCCAGCGCGTAGGCGTGCAGGACGAAGGTCGATTCGGCAAAGGCCTGGCACGGCGCGGCTGGCGTGCGGGTGTGCAGCAGCAGGGTGGCAGTGGTGCCATCCGCGCTGCGCTGCAGCCGCGGGGCGAACGCGTCGATGTGCTGCCGGTAGAGGCGCAGGCCGGCATGGATGGCTTCTTCGAGCGTGCCGCAGTGGATCACCGTGCGGCAAACCTGGGCGAATACGCCCGGCGGCACCGGACGGCCGAGCAGGCCCCACAGTTCATCGCGGGTGACGCGGCGCAGTGTGCGGATCAGCGCTGCGTACTGCTCCTGCGTCACGCGCGCGTTTGGCGAGCCCAGCAGCGCCGGCGAAATCGCCGCGCGGCGCAGCAGGGCATCGACGTCCCAGCCCTGCCGGCGCGCGCCCTGCAGGATCCGCCGGACCTGGCAGATGGCGATGGTATGGCGCGCGGGGGCCGGTGCCCCCGCAAGGACTGGCATGGCGTGACCAGCCGCGGCTGGCCCTGTGACGATGCGCTGCCTGACCGTCAATGACGGGCGGTGCGCAGGCGTGGCAACGATGTGCATGAGTCTCCTCGTCCTGGTGGAGCGCGCCGGTCACCGCCTCCTAGTTGCAGGCAGGATTTCCGGTCTGAGCCAGACCTTAGCAAGGGCCGGCCGCAACGCACAATCGGGATTTGCCAAAGGCTGCCTTCCACCTGAGCGATTCGGCCAATCATTTTGGATTGTCTGGTCATTGTCCACGCGCCGCAGCATCGCGCACTCTCCACCTATTACAAAGCCCGGCGCGACCGGGCATCCCAGCCGCCAGGCCGGATCCAGCGGGAACCAGAAACCGGGGACAACCCCGGACACTCCCGCGACAGGAAACACCAAAGGAGACAACCACATGCAGGCAGATCGTCGTAGTGCGTTGCTGCGCCTTGGCGCCACAGCGCTGGCAGTGGGCAGTATCGGAATGGGGTTGCTGGGGGCGAGTGCCGCGCAAGCGGAAGCAGGATTTCCCGCGCGCACGGTCCGGCTGGTGGTGCCTTACCCGGCCGGCGGCGCCACCGACGTCCTGGCGCGCGCGATCGCCGACGGCCTCGGCAAGGCGTGGAAACGCCCCGTCGTGGTGGAGAACCGGCCGGGCGCCAGCAGCATGATCGGCTCCGACGTGGTCGCCAAGGCCGAGCCTGACGGCTACACCGCCCTGCTGACGATCACCACGCTGGTCCAGGCGCCAAGCCTCTATGCCAAGCCGCCGTTCGATCCGGTCAAGGACTTTGTCCCGGTCACCGAACTTGGCACGACCAGCCTGGTTTTTGCGGTGCACAACTCGGTGCCGGCCACTAGCCTGAAGGAATTCATCGCGCTGGTGCGTGCCAGGCCGAAGCAGTTCTCCTACGGTTCCTACGGCACTGGTTCGAGCGGCCACCTGTATGGCGAGATCTTCAATGAGGCCGCCAGGCTGGACATGGTCCATGTCTCGTACAAAGGCGAAGCTCCCGAGCTGAATGACCTGTTGGGCGGCCAGGTGCCGATGGCAGTGATCTCGGTGATGGGCGCCAGGCCCCACGCCGCCTCCGGTCGCCTGCAGGCGCTGGCCGTAACAGGCGCCTCGCGCTCGCCGCAACTGCCCGACGTACCCACGTTCCGCGAGTCCGGCATTGCGGGCATGGACATGACGGGCTGGTTCGGCCTGCTGCTGCCCGCCGGCACGCCGCGGCCGATCGTCGACAAGTTCTCGGCCGACGTCAACCGCGTGCTGGCCCAGCCCGACATCAAGGCGCGCATGAACGATCTCGGCATCGTGCTCACCGGCAGCACGCCCGATGCCTTCAACCAGACCGTGCAGAGCGACTACGCGCGCTGGGGCAAGGTGATCCGTACCCGCAATATCCGACTTGACTAAGCGTTATCTGAGATGAAGCCAGTAGCAAGCACCACCAAGCCTTTCCGTTCCCCCGCCTGGCCGGCCGGCCTGCCGGCCGAGCTGCATGTCCCGCGCACCAGCCTGTTCTACAACGTCGAGGTGGCCGCGCACCGTCATCCGGACAAGACTGCGATCCAGTACTTCGGCACCGCCATCACCTATGCGGCGCTGCATGACGAAATCGAGCGGATGGCGGGCTACCTGCAGCACGCCTGCGGTATCCAGCCGGGAGACCGGGTGGTGCTGTTCAGCCAGAACTGCCCGCAGTTCATCATCGCGTACTACGCGATCCTGCGCGCGGAGGGCGTGGTGGTGCCGGCCAATCCGATGTGGCTGGAGGCCGAACTCGCGCATGTGGTGTCCGACAGTGGCGCCGTGGCCGCGTTTGCCGGCAGCGAACTCTACGACCGCATTGCCAAGCTGCACGGCGAGGCCCTGCGCAATGTGATCGTGCATCACTACGCCGCCATGCTGCGCGACGACGGCGACCTGCCGGTTCCGGCCTGGCTGCGCGAGCCGGCTCCGGCGCTGAGGCCTGCCCCGGGCGGCGCCATGCCGGTTGCCTGGGAAGCCGCCAACAGCGCGGGGCATCGCCCCCTGCCGCACGCTGCCGGATATGACACGTTGTGCATGCTGGCCTACACCTCAGGCACCACAGGCAATCCCAAGGGCTGCATGCACACCCACGGCTCGATGATGAGCGCGGCGGTGGGCTCGCAGGTCTGGCGCAGCAGCACGTCGGAGGCCGTGGTGCTGGCGGTGGCGCCGATGTTCCACCTGCTCGGCATGCAGAACTGCATGAACTCGCCGCTTTACCTGGGCGCAACCGTCGTCCTGATGCCGCGCTGGGACCGTGCGCTGGCGGCGGACCTGATCGAGCGCTACCGCGCCTCGGTGTGGGGCGCGCCGCCCGCGATGCTGGTGGACTTCTTCTCGCAGCCCGGCATCGGGCAACGCGACCTGTCGAGCCTGGCCTTCCTCGGCGGCGGCGGCGCGGCCATGCCCGATGCGGTGGCCAACATGCTGCAGGAGCGCTTCGGCCTGCCGTACGTAGAGGCATATGGCATGACCGAGACGGCGGCTTTCCTGCTGTCCAACCCGCGCCAGAAGCCCAAGCGCGAGTGCCTCGGCATTGCCACCTTCGGCGTCGACGCCCGCGTGATCGACCCGCTTACGCTGGCCGAACTGCCGCAGGGCGAGACCGGCGAGATCGTCGTGCATGGCGCGCAGGTCATGCAGGGCTACTGGCGTAATCCGCAAGCCAACGAGGAGTCCTTTGTCGAGATCGACGGCAAGCGCTTCCTGCGCACCGGCGATCTGGGCTTTATGGACGAGGAAGGCTACTTCTTCATGCGCGACCGCCTCAAACGCATGATCAACGCCTCGGGCTTCAAGGTCTGGCCGGCCGAGGTGGAGAACCTGCTCTATTCGCACCCGGCCATCCACGAAGCCTGCGTGATCGCCGCGCGCGACGCCCACCGCGGCGAGACCGTCAAGGCCATCGTGGCGCTGCGGCCCGATGCCCGCGGCACAGCCGAGGCCGGGCCTGACCAGATCATGGCCTGGTGCCGCGAGCGGCTCGCGGCCTACAAGGTTCCGCGCATCGTCGAGTTCGTCGACGCCTTGCCCAAGTCAGCCACCGGCAAGATCCAGTGGCGCGCCTTGCAGGACCTGGAGATGCAGGCGGACAAATCGAACTGACCCACAGACGCCGGCAACAGAGCGGAAAACCGCCGGACCGGCCGCACAGACCGAAGAGAGAGACAGCATGCAGAGCAGCAGACGAACCTGGCTGGCACAGGCCGGCACCCTGGCAGGCGCCGCCATGCTCGGCCGCGCCGGCGCGGCACTGGCGCAGCCGAACTATCCGAACAAGCCGATCCGGATGATCATTCCCTATCCGGCCGGCGGCGGCACCGATACGGTCGGCCGCCTGGTTGGCCAGCGCCTGGCGGAAGTGCTGGGGCAGCCCGTGGTGGTGGAAAACAAGCCCGGCGCCAGCGGCATGCTAGGCAACGACACGGTCGCCAAGGCGCCCGCCGACGGCTACACCGTGCTGCTGGGCATCACCGCGCTGATCCAGTCGCCCAGCCTCTACAAGCGCACACCGTACGATGTGGCCAGGGACTTCACGCCGGTATCGCTGATCGCCAGGTCGTCAGACCTGTTCGTGGTGCCGAACCGCGTGCCGGCCGGCACGATGCGTGAGTTCCTGGCGCTGGCCAGGACCGGCAAGCTCAGCTACGGCTCGTATGGCAACGGCACATCCGCGCACCTGCATGGCGAACTGCTCAAGCAGCAGGCCGGCATCGAGCTGACGCACATCCCATACAAGGGCGCCGCGCCCCTGGTCAGCGACCTGCTGGGCGGGCAGGTCGATTGCGCCTTCGTGGATGTGACCTCGGCGCACGCCTACCTGAACAGCGGCAAGTTCAAGATCCTGGGCATCACCGGCACCCAGCGCTACAAGGCGCTGCCGAACGTGCCGACCTTTGCCGAACTCGGCCTGCAGGGCTTCGAGCCCAGCGGGTGGTACGGGCTGTTCCTGCCGGCCAATGCACCGAAGGACGTGGTTGCCAGGCTGGCGGCCGAGACCGCGCGCATCGTCAGGCTGCCCGAGGTGACGCAGAAGCTGGCCGGCATGGGCCTGCAGCCGGTTGGCTCGACGCCACAGGAGCTGGCTGCCGTGGTGTCCGGCGACACACCCAAGTGGGCGAAGATCGTGCGCGATGCCAGCATCCAGCTCGACTGAGGCGGTCGCCCGCAGCCGCTTTCCTCCACATTCCGCTTCACGGAGCCAACCGATGGAAACCATTCGCTTCGCCGTCGAGGACGGCATCGCCACCCTGACCCTGGATTCGCCTGCGCGCAAGAACGCCTTGTCGATACCGATGCGCAACGAGATCGGCGAAGCCGTGCGCCGCGTACGGGCCGACGACAGCGTGCGCGCCCTGATCCTGACCGCCGCAGGCACCGATTTTTCCTCGGGCGGCGATATCAGCTCGATGCAGGTCGAGATCAACGCCTCGCAAGGCCGGCGGCGGCTGCAGCAGGTACACGGCTGGCTGGAAGACCTGATCCAGCTCGATGTGCCCGTCATCGCCGCGGTGGACGGCGCTGCCTACGGCGCCGGCTTCAGCCTGGCGCTCACGGCGGACATCATCCTCGCCACGCCGCGTGCGCGATTCGGCCTGCCATTCCTGCGCATGGGCCTGATCCCTGATTGTGGCGTGTTCTACACCTTGCCGCGCATGATCGGCCTGCAGCGTGCCAAGGCCTTGATGTTCTCGATGCGCGAGCTCAACGCGCAGGCTGCGCAAGACCTTGGCATCGTCATGGAAATCGTGCCGCAGGACAGCCTGTCCGAGCGCGCGCAGGCGCTGGCCCGGGCCTTTACCGAGGCCTCGCCGGTAGCGGTCGGGCTGACCAAGCAGGCGCTGAACGCGTCGCTCAACCAGGACCTGCACACCATGCTGGCGATGGAAGCGGACGGGCAGGGCATCGCCTTCTCCACCGGGTACCGCCGGGAAGCCGCGGACCGCTTCATGGCCAAGCAGCCGCTGCGCTACCGCTGGCCCGACTGACTATCCAGCCACCAGGTCTGTCGCGCCGCAGCAATCCCGCGGGCAGGGCAGTCAGATTCCGCCAGCGGGTCTTTGCAACGTATCTATATAGAGCAGGCAGCGCACACCGGCACCCGGAGCGCAGCCCTGTTCACTCCAATCCACTCCGAAACCAGAAGACGTCATGGGATCTCCCGACCATAAATCCGACCACAGCGCTGCATCCACCGTGCGCGAGACACCGTGGATGAACGAAGACCTGGCCATGTTCCAGGAAACCGTGCGCCGCTTTGTCGAGCGCGAGCTGGTGCCGAACGAGGCGCGCTGGGCCGGGCAAGGCTACATCGACCGCGACGTCTGGCGCCGCGCCGGCCAGATCGGGCTCCTGTGCGCCAGCATCCCCGAGGAATACGGCGGCGGAGGCGGCACCTTTGCCCATGAAGCGGTCATCACCCGCGAAATGGCGCGCGGGATCTGCACCAGCCTGGGCAATAACGTGCACAGCGGCATCGTGGCACATTACCTGCTCAACTACGGCACCGAAGCACAGAAGAAAAAATGGCTGCCGCAGATGGCCAGCGGCGAAATGGTCGCAGCCATCGCCATGTCGGAACCCGGCGCCGGCTCCGACCTCAAATCGGTACGCACCCGCGCGGTGCGCGAAAGGACCGCAAACGGAGACTGCTATCGCATAAACGGTGCAAAGACCTTCATCACGAACGGGTATCACGCCGACCTGGTCTGCGTGGTGGCCAAGACCGATCCGGAAGCCGGCTCGCGTGGCGTGTCGCTGATCATGGTGGAGACGCGCGACCTGCCGGGCTTCCGTCGCGGCCGCATTCTCGAAAAGATCGGGCAGAAGGGCCAGGACACTGCCGAACTCTTCTTCGACGACGTGGTGGTGCCGTGCGCCAACCTGCTCGGCACGCAGGAAGGGCAGGGCTTTTACCAGCTCATGCAGCAGCTGCCGCAGGAGCGCATGATCATTGCGCTCGGTGCTGTCGCGAGCATGCAGCGCGCGATCGAGCTGACCACCGAATACGTGCGCGAGCGCAAGGTGTTCGGCCAGCCGCTGGCCGACATGCAGAACACGCGCTTCACGCTGGCGGAGTGCAAGACGGTGGCGACCATTGCCGCGACCTTCGTTGACGACTGCATGCTGCGCCTGATGGACGGCAAGCTCGACGCCGCCACGGCGGCGATGGCCAAGTGGTGGTGCACGCAGCAGAACTGCCAGATCATCGACGAGTGCCTGCAGTTGCACGGCGGCTATGGCTACATGCTCGAATACCCGATCGCGCGGATGTACGCGAACGCACGTGTGGGCAAGATCTATGGCGGCTCCAACGAGATCATGAAGGAGCTGGTCGCGCGCACGCTCTGAGTTGTTGTCAGCAGTGTCAGCGTGCTGCTGCACGCAAGAAACGGAAGCCGGCGAAATCGCCGGCTTCCGTGCTTCTGGTTACAAAACCGGATGTGCAGATAGCGCCGGAAAGGTGTAAGGTTTGTGACAAGCATAGTCAATGGCCCGTCGCGAGCGGGGCTGGGCGCTGAGTGAAATGCGGTGATTGCACAGGCGATATTCACGTTGCGCATTTGCATGAATCGTCAACTCAGACTCCACCATCGCCGTTATTTGACTATGATGAAGTAAAGTCTTCGCAACATGGCTGGGTCCGCCAAGCCGGGGTGGTGAACCGCGAAAGCTGCCGCGAAGCCTCAGGGGAGTAGAACTACTTCGCCTCGGACGGGGGACTCTGACGGGAGTGAGGTATGGACATTTTCGGCCATTACGCCACGCGCTTCGAAGCTCGCAAGGAAGAGGAATACACGATCCAGGAGTACCTGGAGATCTGCAAGAAGGATCCGACTGCCTACGCGACTGCCGCCGAACGCATGCTTGCCGCGATCGGCCAGCCCGAGCTGGTGGACACCCACCACGATCCTCGGCTGTCCCGATTATTCTTCAACAAGGTCATACGCATCTATCCGGCCTTCCGCGACTTCTACGGCATGGAGGACACGATCGAACAGATCGTCTCGTTCTTCAAGCACGCGGCGCAGGGCCTGGAAGAGCGCAAGCAGATCCTGTATCTGCTCGGGCCTCCTGGCGGCGGCAAGTCATCGCTTGCCGAAAAACTCAAGGCGCTGATGGAGCAGATTCCCATCTACGCCATCCAGGGCTCGCCGATCCACGAGTCTCCGCTGGGCCTGTTCTCGCCCGAGGAAGACGGCAAGATCCTGGAAGAGGACTACGGCATTCCGGTCCGCTACCTGAACACCATTGCCTCGCCATGGGCGGTCAAGCGCCTGCACGAGTTCAATGGGGATATCACCAGGTTCCGCGTGGTCAAGCTGCGCCCTTCGGTGCTGTCGCAGATCGCGATCTCGAAGACGGAGCCTGGCGATGAAAACAACCAGGATATTTCCTCGCTGGTCGGCAAGGTCGACATCCGCAAGCTGGAAGATTTTCCGCAGGATGACCCGGACGCCTACTCGTATTCCGGCGGCCTCTGCCTGGCCAACCGCGGCCTGCTTGAGTTCGTTGAAATGTTCAAGGCGCCTATCAAGGTGCTGCACCCGCTGCTGACGGCGACGCAGGAAGGCAACTACAAGGGCACCGAAGGCTTCGGCGCGATTCCGTTCGACGGCATCATCCTGGCGCACTCGAACGAGGCGGAGTGGACGACCTTCAAGGCGGACAAGAACAACGAGGCTTTCCTCGACCGGATCTACATCGTGAAGGTGCCGTACTGCCTGCGCGTGTCCGACGAGGTGAAGATCTATGACAAGCTGCTGCGCAGCAGTTCGCTGTCGGCCGCGCCATGCGCGCCGAACACGCTGAAGATGATGGCGCAGTTCGCGGTGCTGACCCGGATCAAGGAGCCTGAGAACTCCAACATCTTCTCGAAGATGCGCGTCTATGACGGTGAAAGCCTCAAGGACGTGGACCCGAAGGCGAAGTCGTACCAGGAGTACCGCGACTACGCCGGCATCGATGAAGGCATGAACGGGCTGTCGACGCGCTTCGCGTTCAAGGTCCTGTCCAAGGTCTTCAACTTCGACAACACCGAGGTCGCGGCCAACCCCGTGCACCTGCTGTATGTGCTCGAGCAGCAGATCGAGCGCGAGCAGTTTGCGCCGGAGCAGGAAGCGAAGCTGCTGTCCCATATCAAGGAGTACCTGACCACGCCGTTCGTGGAGTTCATCGGCAAGGAAATCCAGACCGCCTACCTGGAGTCTTACTCCGAGTATGGCCAGAACATCTTCGATCGCTATGTGGTGTTTGCCGACCTGTGGATCCAGGACCAGGAGTACCGCGATCCGAACACCGGCGAAATCCTCGACCGCAATGCGCTGAACGACGAGCTCGAGAAAGTGGAAAAACCCGCGGGTATCTCCAACCCGAAGGATTTCCGCAATGAGATCGTCAACTTCGTGCTGCGGGCGCGGGCCAACAACAACGGCAAGAACCCCGTCTGGACCAGCTATGAAAAGCTGCGGATGGTGATTGAAAAACGGATGTTCTCCACCACGGAGGATCTGTTGCCGGTCATCTCGTTCAACGCCAAGTCTTCCCGCGAAGACCAGGACAAGCACGAGAATTTCGTCAACCGCATGGTCGAGAAGGGATACACGCCCAAGCAGGTGAGACTACTGGTGGAGTGGTATCTGCGCGTAAGAAAGTCATCGTAACGGCGCCGCGGAATCAGTCTCTCAACGAGGGCAACTTATGGCTACGGTCATCGATCGGCGCGAAAACGGCGGCAACAAGAGTGCCGTCAACCAGCAACGCTTCATCAAACGCTACCGCGAGCAGATCCGGCAAGCCGTGGCGAAGGCGGTGTCCGGCCGGAAGATCATGGACATCGAGCAGAGTGGCCAGGTGTCCATTCCGGTCAAGGACATCTCCGAACCGATCTTCCATCACGGCCAGGGCGGGCGGCGCGAATGGATTCACCCCGGCAACAAGAAGTTCGTCAAGGGTGATTCCTTCGACCGCCAGCAGCAGGGCGGTGGCGGAGGCGGTTCGCGGGCCAGTGACAGCGGCGAGGGCGAGGACGATTTCGTCTTCACGCTGTCGCGCGAGGACTTCCTGAACTTCTTCTTCGAGGACATGGCGCTGCCGGACCTGGCCAAGCGCCACCTCGCCAAGATTGCCGAAGTGCGCAAGGTGCGCGCCGGCTTTTCCATTGACGGCACGCCATCCAATCTGTCGATCCTGCGCACCATGCGCAGCTCGATCGGCCGGCGCATTGCGCTGTCCAGTCCCTACCAGAAGCGCCTGCGCGAACTGGAGCTGGAGTACAGCGAGGCGCTGGAAAAGGACGGACCATATGCCGAAGGCACGCTGGAACTGATGGAGAAGATGCGCCACCTGCGTGCCTGCATCGACCGCGTGCCCTTCATCGAAAAGCTCGACCTGCGCTACAACAACCGCGTGCTGAAGAAGCGCCCGCAGGCACAGGCGGTGATGTTCTGCCTGATGGACGTGTCGGGGTCGATGGACGAGAGCCGCAAGGATCTCGCCAAGCGCTTCTTCATGCTGCTGTACCTGTTCCTCAAGCGCAACTACGAGCGCATCGATGTCGTGTTCATCCGCCATCACACCGTGGCGAAGGAAGTGGAGGAGGAGGACTTCTTCCACTCGCGCGAGTCGGGCGGCACCGTGGTGTCCAGCGCGCTCAAGCTGATGGTCGAGGTCATCCATGACCGCTATCCGCCGAGCCAGTGGAACATCTACTGTGCGCAGGCCTCGGACGGCGACAACTGGGCCGGCGACTCCGAGCTGTGCGGGCGTCTGCTGCGCGAGTCGATCCTGCCACTGGTGCAGTACTACGCATATGTCGAAGTCGCATCGGAGGAGCCGCAGAACCTCTGGGAAGAGTATCTGACGGTCAAGAGCCATTTCGATCACTTCGCCATGCAGCGCATCATCGGCGCGGACGAGATCTACCCGGTGCTGCACGACCTCTTCCAGAAACGCGCAGCCTGACCAGCACGGCGGGCGCGGAACCTGTAGCATGCAACTGGGGGCGTTCCGGTTCCGGAGGGCCCGCAGCGGACAGCAGTGGGCGCGGCTGCCGTGCCCGGAAATGGGGGTAAAGATGGCTTATCTCTCCACGGGTTCCGAGTGGACCTTCGAGCTGATCAACCGGTATGACCGCGAAATCGCCCGCATTGCCGGCGACTTCGGACTGGACACCTATCCCAACCAGATCGAGATCATCACGGCCGAGCAGATGCTCGATGCCTATGCATCGGCCGGCCTGCCGGTGGGCTACAACCACTGGTCTTACGGCAAGCATTTCCTCGCCTCGGAGCGCAGCTACCAGCGCGGCCACATGGGCCTGGCCTACGAGATCGTCATCAACTCCAATCCCTGCATCGCCTACCTGATGGAGGAGAACACCATGCCGATGCAGGCGCTGACCATCGCGCACGCCTGCTACGGCCACAACTCCTTCTTCAAGGGCAACTACCTGTTCCGCACCTGGACCAACGCGGACGCCATCATCGACTACCTGCTGTTCGCCAAGAACTACGTGGCGGAATGCGAGCAGCGCTACGGCGAACAGGAAGTGGAGCTGCTGCTCGATTCCTGCCATGCGCTGCAGAACTATGGCGTGGACCGCTACAAGCGGCCCAAGAAGCTTTCCATCACCGAAGAGCAGGCGCGCCAGACCGAGCGCGAGAACTACCTGCAGATGCAGGTCAACGACCTGTGGCGGACCCTGCCGAAGCATCGCCCGCATGCGCTGGCGGCTGACGAGGAGAACAACGAACCCGAAGCCTTCTTCCCGCCCGAGCCGCAGGAAAACCTGCTCTACTTCATCGAGAAGAACGCGCCCAAGCTCGCACCGTGGCAGCGCGAGATCGTGCGCATCGTGCGCAAGATCGCGCAGTACTTCTATCCGCAGCGCCAGACCAAGGTGATGAACGAAGGCTGGGCGACGTTCTGGCACTACACCATCATCCACCAGCTGTACGAGGAAAAGCTCGTCAACGATGCGTTCATGATGGAGTTGCTCCAGGCCCATACCAACGTGATCTACCAGCCGCCGTACCACAGCCCCTACTACAGCGGGCTGAATCCGTACACGGTCGGCTTCCTGATGTTCCAGGACCTGCGCCGCATGTGCGAAAACCCCACCGAGGAAGACCGTCGCTGGGCGCCCGAAATCGCGGGCACCGACTGGCGCACGACGCTGGATTTCGCGATGCGCAACTTCAAGGACGAGAGCTTCCTGCTGCAGTTCCTGTCGCCACGGGTGATTCGCGAGCTCAAGCTGTTCTCGGTGCTCGACGACGACCGCGAAGGCAAGCTGCGCGTGACAGCCATCCACGACGACGAAGGCTACCGGCGTATCCGCCAGCTGCTGGCGTCACAGTACGATCTGTCGAGCATGGAACCCAATATCCAGGTCACCAACGTCGATATCGGCGGGGATCGTTCGCTGACGTTGCGTCACCTGCAGAATGATCGTCGGCCGCTGGCGCATAACTTTGATGAAGTTGTGCGGCATGTTACGCGGCTTTGGGGCTTTACCGTGCGGCTGGAGGTGGCTTACGAGGACGGGCGGCGGGAGCTTAAGTATGAGTGCAAGCCGGAGCGGCGGCATCGGAAGACGCCGGGGGGTGGGTTGAGTTTGGCGGCTTGATGGGTTTGGGGTGTTGTTGGTGTGGTGGCTGCGGTTGGGCGCTGTCGATGGTCGATCGCCCCAGGTTTCGCCCCTGAAGGGGCGACCTCCTTTTTGACGGCGCCAAAAAGGAGGCAAAAAGCGCTTTACTGTCCTCGGCGGACGGCCAGTCTTATCGTAGTGTTCGACGGTTTTTGTACGGGTATTTGCTTCAGGGCATAGCTACGATGCCTGCCGCGTGGTAACGAGACGGCGCGAGGCATTGACAGGCCGTCCTCCCGACCTCGTGAGAGCGGAGTGGCACGCAGCTTGAGGCTCGTCGGTATGCGCAGCCGAATCGTGCACCACCGTCGTGGTCCAAAGACTCTTGCCGTAGGCACGCCGTTCGATCACGGTGCCACTCCGCTCTCACGAGGTCGGGAGGACAGCGCTGTTCCCGGCGTTGCCCCTGGCGATCTGCGCGGCAGGCAGTCCAGCTATGCCCTGAAGCGAATACCCGTACAAAAACCGTACCTCACTACGATAAGACTCCCGCCCGGCGGGCAAGAAAGCGCTTTTTGCTTCCTTTTTGGCGCCGTCAAAAAGGAAGTCGCCCGGCAGGGCGAAACGGGGCCGTCGAGCCTTCGACAGAGGCCAGCCGCAGGCACCGAAGTACGAAGCCAGGGCCGTCGCCCATCGACAGAGGCCAGCCGCAGGCACCGAAGTACGAATCCAGGCCCGTCGCCCATCGACAGAGGCCATCAGCAGGCACCAGCTTCAGATCCGCGAAACCAACGCCATCAAGCCGCTTCACACCACCCCCGCACCAACTCAACCACATTGCAATCCCGCTCCGCGCATACCTCCTCGCCCAGCACCCGACTCCACCACCGTTCCGACCCGTCGACCACGCGCCACGCATGCAGCCGGCGCGTATAGAGCTGCAGGTCGCACTCCTCGGTAATGCCAATCGCCCCATGCACCGCATGCGCAATCGCCGCGACCGGCGTCACCGCGTCGCTGGCGCGCAGCTTGCCGATGGCGGCACGCAGCGGATCCGGCTGCGCTGAGGCACTGTCGCATGCAATCTGCGCGGCAAGACGTGCCGCCGCAACATGCTCGGCCATCTCACTGATCTGATGCTGGATCGCCTGGAACTTGCCGATGGCCCGGTCAAACTGCTGCCGGTCGTTGGCGTACTGCAGCGTCACATCGAGCACGTGCGCCAGGGCGCCGGCCATCTGCGCAGCGTGCAGGCAGGCGCTGATGCTGCGCAGCGTGCCGGCAGGAAGCGTCAGCGCGGCGGGAGCAGCGGTATCGGGGCGATACAGCCGGATAGTCTGGTCGGCGTGCGCGCCGGTGGCTTCGGTGCGGGCTTCGGCCGCCGGAAGCAGCAGGCAGCGCGTGCCGTCCTGAACCAGGAACCACCGCGCATTGGCTGCATCGGCCACCAGTGTCGCAACTGCATCCTCGTCAAAGCTGGCGAGCGCGATCGGCTCGCTCGGGCAGGCGATGCCGCTTCCATGGAGCAGCGCGCGCGCGAACAGCGTCTGCGCCAGCGGCAGGGGCATGGCGTGGCGGCCCAGCACGAACAGGACGGGGGCCAGCTCGGACAACGGCAGCGCAGCGCCGCCGGCTTCTTCGGGCAGCAGGCAATCGGCAAAGCCGCTGTCGAGCAGCGTGCGCCACAGCGCAAGCGGGTCGGCGCCCCGTTCGATGGCGCGCACGGTGGCGGGGGGGCAGCAGTCGCGCAGCAGGGTGTCGAGCGCGTCGGAATAGGCGTTATGCATGGACGTGAATCTCGTATGCGTGCAGAAGGTGCGGATGTTCAGCGCAGGCCCAGGCCGCGCGCGATCATGCCGCGCAGGATTTCCCGGGTGCCGCCGCGCAGCGAATAGGAGGGCGCAATCTGGGTGACGTAGGCAAGGGTGCGGTAGAGCGCCCCGTCCGCGGCCAGTGCCGGCTCGTCGCCCAGGGCGGCTTCGACCAGCGCCGGAATCGATTGCTCGAACGTGGTGCCGAGGTCCTTGACCAGGGCCGCCTGCACGACCGGGCTCTCGCCGGCCGCGAGCTTTGCGGTGACTGCCAGCGACATCGCGCGCAGCACGGCAAGGTGGCCGGCCAGCCGGCCCGCGGTCACCGTATCGCGCCGCCCGGCAGGCAGCTTGCGCAGTGCGGCCAGCCAGGTATCGAGCAGCACCACGCTGGAATACAGGCGCTCGGGCCCGCTGCGCTCGAAGGCCAGCTCGGCATTGACCTGTTCCCAGCCGCAGCCTTCCTGCCCGATCAGGGCATCGGGCGCCAGCACCACGTCTTCGAAGCTGACTTCGGAGAAGTGCGCGTCGCCGGTCAGGTCATGGATCGGCCGCACCGTCACGCCCGGCGCGTGCAGGTCGACGATGACCTGCGACAGCCCGCCCTGGCGATCCTGCGCGGTGCCCGAGGTGCGCACCAGCGCCAGCATGTAGTGGCAGCGGTCGGCGTTGGTCGTCCAGATCTTGCGGCCGTTCAGGCGCCAGCTGCCGTCCGGCTGGCGCACCGCGCGCGTGGCGACGCTGGCCAGGTCGGAGCCGGAATTGGGCTCGCTCATGCCGATGCAGAAGAAGGCCTCGCCGCGGCAGATCGCCGGCAGGTAGCGCGCCTTCTGTTCCGCGCTGCCATAGCGCAGGATCAGCGGGCCGCTCTGGCGGTCGGCAATCCAGTGGGCCGAGACTGGTGCACCGGCCGCAAGCAGTTCTTCCACCAGCACGAAGCGCGAGAACGGATCGAGCCCGGCGCCGCCGAACTCCGCCGGCAGCGTGATGCCGACCCAGCCCCGCGCGGCCAGCGCCCGGCTGAAGCCGGCATTGAATCCCATCCACGAGCGCGCCCGGGTTTCGGGCGGCAGCGCGGGCATGTGTTCGGCCAGGAAGGCGCGGACCTGCGCGCGGAATGCAATGGCGTGCGGAGGCAGGGTGGTCAGCTGGAAGGTGGAGAGCAAAGCAGTCACGTTGGAATTCCTGAGGCCTGATGGCCGGGGAAAGGCTGGTTCAGTGTGTTCGCTCCTGTCTCCCGCTTGCGGAGGAGGGGAGCAAACCGGCGGCGCTTTCATATGGCGCCGGTGAATACATCACTGCTGGTGTGCTCCCTCTCCCGCTTGCGGGAGAGGGTTGGGGAGAGGGCCGGCGCGTCAACGAAGTGAAGCGCCGTGGCATATCAACGGCCTGGCCCCCCCCCCCCCCCCCCCCCCCCCCCCCCGC
>NZ_JWMA01000165.1 GCF_000812465.1 Cupriavidus sp. IDO
ACGCACATGCGCACGGGTCGTTAAGTCTCGACCTTCTCGTTACACCGTTCGGTTCCTGAGAAAGGACCTTAACTGAACGGCATTACACCCTCGGGTGCCCTTTTGCATGATCGGGCCAGCCCCGCCCTACAGCGCGCAGGTGCGGAAGCCGACAAACGCGAAGTCATCCTCCGGCAGCAGTGCCCAGCGCGCCCGCACGTGACGCAGCCGCGCCGGACTGGCGAACGACACGCCCCGCACTGCCTGGTGCGTGACGAACCGGCTGACCAGATCCACGTCGGACGGACCGGCCGTGAAGCCCGCATAGGGTTCGTATGGCGTGGCCGTCCACTCGCGCAACGCGCCCCACTGCAAGCCGCGGTTCTGCAAGGCGGCGAGTTCCCACTCCACTTCGGCCGGCAGTCGCCGCCCGGCCCAGGCGCACCATGCCTGCGCCTCGAACAGCGTGACGTGGCGCACGGCCTCGTCGGGATTGAGCGTGCGTAGCGTGCCGAAGCGTTCCACCATCCATGCACGCGATTCCGGATGCCGCGACCAGTAGCGCGGCGCCGAGCGCTCCTGCGTCATCAGCCATTGCCGCCCCGAGGCCGACCACCACGCGGGATGCTCGTAGCCGCCGTCTTCGACGAACTCGAGGAACTGCGCGTTGCTGACCAGGGCGGCATCCATCTCGAATGCCGGCACGTAGGTCGGCTGCGGAGGCCGCTCGTCGGGCTGCGCGTAGCCGTCGGCATCCGTCCAGCCCTGCGTGAAGCGTCCGCCCGGAAAATGCAGCGTGCCGCCCTGCCCGACCGATATCGAGGGGCCCGGCGTGGCCGGTTCCGCGGGCGCCGTGCCGAGGGCCTGCAGCAGCGCGGCCACCTTCTCGGCCTGCGCATCTTCATGGAGCAGCGTGCGGCGGAACGGATAGAGGGTGAGATCGTCGTCATCGGGCAGCAACGCCACGCGGCGCAGCACGCGATCGAGCACGTCGGCCGAATAGCGCTTGACCACCGCTACGTCCGGCAGCGCGATTTCCCAGCGTTCGTCGGGCCCGATGCGGTCGGCGTCGAACCATTCGTCGGCGCCGTCGAGCAGCGAGGGCTCGCTTGCCACCGGCACCGGCACGCCGCCACGGTCCAGCTGGCGCACGCCGCGCAGGCACCACCATTCGGCATGCCAGGCGATATGCCCGAGCGTCCACAGCGGGGGATCGGCATCGTACTGGCGCGGCACGTCCCAGCCGCGGCGGGTCTGCCCGAAGGCCGCCAGCCATGCCAGCGTTCGGCTGCGAGCGTCAACCAGCGCCTGCGCAAGGCCCTCGCGCGGCAGGCGGCGTGCATCAGTCCACATGGTTTTGCCACCGCTGAAGTAGAGATCGGGAAGCATGGAAAAGCCGCTCATCGGGATGATCCGTGCAAGGAAATAAGACGACGAGAACCGGCGCCGGGCCGCGGATGCGGCCGGCGCCTTGCGGGCATTATGACACCAGCCCGCCGCCGCTTCAGGCCCTGGCGTGGAACACGGCAAACCAGCCGCGCGGGTCGGTCCAGTGCACGGGATCGTCAAACCCGGCGGCTTCCAGCAGCATCGCGAAATCCTCGGGCCTGTACTTGTAGGAATCCTCGGTATGGATGCGCTCGCCGGCGGCGAACTCGCGCGCCCCGCCCGGCCAGTGCACGGTCACGTTGCGGCAGGCCTCGAGGTGCATCTGGATGCGCGACGCCTGACGGTCGAAGCTGGCCACGTGGCGCCAGTCCTCCAGCATGAAATCACTGCCGACGATGCGGTTGAGGTTACGCAGCACGTTGCGGTTGAATGCCGCGGTAACGCCAAGCGGATCGTCATAGGCGGCCACGAGCGTGGCTTCGTCCTTGTGCAGGTCCACGCCGATCAGCACGCCATCGCCGCGGCCGGCGGCGGCGCGCAGCCGCTGCAGCAGCCCGAGCGCGTCGAGCGGCGCGAAATTCCCGATGCTGGAGCCGGGATAGAAAAACAGGCGCCTGCCGCGCCTGACGCTCCTGGGCAGGTCGAACGTGCCGCACAGGTCGGCGCCGAGGCCCAGCATGGGGATGTCGGGGTTCTGCTGCTGCAGGCAGGAAAGCGTGCCGCGCAGGAACTCCACCGAGATATCCAGCGCCACGTACTGCGCCGGCCGCAGGCTGCCGAACAGCCGCGCCGCCTTCTCGCAGTTGCCGGCGCCGAGATCGATCAGCACGCAGCCGCTGCCGGAGCGCGCCGCGATGGCGGGGGCGGCGCTGGCAAAGATCGCGGCTTCGGTGCGGGTCGGGTAGTACTCGGGCAGGTCGGTGATGGCCTCGAACAGGCGCGAGCCGAGTACATCGTAGAAGAACTTCGGGCTGATGCTGGCCTGGGGCTGGCTCAGTCCTTCCAGCACCTGGACACGCAGGGCGCCGCTGTCTTCGTGGTACTGCTGGACGAATTCCGGCTCAAGGGCGGCTCGCCGCGCATGGCCGTTGGCAACACTGACCAGTTCCGGCGGCGCTGCATGTTCGTCGTGGTGGTTGAGGCTGGTGTGATTGGCTTGCGAGTGGGGGCGGTTGAGGTTGAGAGGGCTCGGGACAGCCGGCATGACATTTCCTTGTGAAAGTGGATGGTCACTGCGTGATTCCCTAAAGCGGCTGCGCTCTGCATGTCGTGCGCGCCACGGCAACCGGGATGCGCCGCTGTGCCGTCCGGGACGCATCGGCCGGATGCCGATCTTCAAGCATAGGTGCAACCGGCCGATCGTGCTTGCTGCAATGCGGGCGGAATGACCGGAAAATGTGGATCAAGATCCATTTCGCCTGCCGCACGTCGGTGTCTTTCCCGATGCGGCAAAGTTGCCACTCTTCGTTTATAATCCGCCCCAACGCGGCCGCTTGCGGTCGCGTCCCTTCAAAGGGGAGTAGCTCCGGGGCTCCAAGCCCTTAGCACAATCGTCATTCCGAGACTGACGTCTCCGGTTGTGCTGACACTGGCGCGCATACCGCGCCGGCTGTCGAGCAAGACCTTTGCAA
The DNA here is from genome assembly GCF_000812465.1 of Cupriavidus sp. IDO. Taxonomy (GTDB): domain Bacteria; phylum Pseudomonadota; class Gammaproteobacteria; order Burkholderiales; family Burkholderiaceae; genus Cupriavidus. The sequence goes on from NZ_JWMA01000165.1 coordinate 3,000, forward strand.
CCTGGATTCATGGTTTGCAAAGGCGGCCCCACCCTCCCGTGCTCCGTGTCTCCAGGCGAACCAAACGTGCCCTTGCGGCTATTCGTACCTGAGGAGAGTTCATGGAGTGGTTTACCGATCTGTTCACGATGCAGTTCCTGACGGCGCTGCTGTCCATCGTTGTCATTGACCTGGTGCTGGCCGGCGACAATGCCATCGTGATCGCGCTGGCGGCGCGCAACCTGCCGCCGCACCTGCAAAAGAAGGCCATTGTCTGGGGCACCATCGGTGCCGTGGTTGTCCGCTCGGCCATGACGATCGGCGTGGTCTGGTTGCTCCAGATCCCCGGCCTGCTGCTGGTCGGCGGCATGGCGCTGGTGTGGATTGCCTACAAACTGCTGTCCGACGAAGGTAATGGCGACGAGCATGGCGCCGGTGCTTCCACGCTGTTCGGCGCGATGAAGACCATCATCATCGCCGACGCCGTGATGGGCGTTGACAACGTGCTGGCCGTTGCCGGCGCCGCCCACGGCAGCTTCCTGCTGGTGGTGCTGGGCCTGCTGATCAGCATCCCCATCGTGGTGTGGGGCTCGAGCCTGGTGCTCAAGCTGATGTCGCGCTTCCCGGCCATCATCTACGCGGGTGCCGGCGTGCTGGCCTTCACCGCGGTCAAGATGATCGTGCACGAGCCGCTGGTCAAGGCGTTCTTCGAAGCCAACCCGGTGATCAACTGGGGCCTGTACGTGCTGATCATCGGCGGCGTGCTGGGTGCCGGATACCTGGTGCAAAAGCGCCGCGTGACGATGGCGGAAAGCCACTAAGGCAGCTGCGAGCCGGGGCGATGCCCCGGCCTTCCGACGGGCCGCCTCCCACCCGGGAGAGCGGCCCGTTCGCTTTTCCGCGATGGGATAAAATGCCACCCTTGCGTGCATTCGCACCCTTCCAACGTCACATTTCCCTGCGCCCGCGCCGATGAAACAGTACCTCGACTTCATGCGCCATGTGTACGAGCATGGCACCGAAAAGGCCGACCGCACCGGCACCGGCACGCGCTCGGTGTTCGGCTACCAGATGCGCTTCGACCTGCGCGAAGGCTTTCCGGTGGTCACCACCAAGAAGCTGCACCTGAAGTCGATCATCCTCGAACTGCTCTGGTTCCTGCAGGGCTCGACCAACGTCCGCTGGCTGCAGGAAAACGGTGTCAGCATCTGGGACGAATGGGCCGACGAAAACGGCGAGCTGGGGCCGGTCTATGGTTCGCAGTGGCGCTCCTGGCCCACGCCCGACGGCGGCCACATCGACCAGATCACGGACCTGCTGAACCAGATCCGCGCCAACCCGGATTCGCGCCGCCTGATCGTGTCGGCCTGGAACGTCGCGGACATTCCGCGCATGAAGCTGCCGCCCTGTCACGCGTTCTTCCAGTTCTACGTGGCCGATGGCCGGCTGTCGTGCCAGCTCTACCAGCGCAGCGCCGACATCTTCCTGGGCGTGCCCTTCAACATCGCCAGCTATGCGCTGCTGACGCACATGATCGCGCAGCAGACCGGGCTGGAGGTGGGCGACTTCATCTGGACCGGCGGCGACTGCCACATCTACAGCAACCACTTCGAGCAGGTGCAGACCCAGCTTTCGCGCGACCCGCTGCCGCTGCCGCAGCTGAAGATCGCACGCAAGCCCGACAGCATCTTCGACTACCGCTACGACGACTTCGAGCTGGTGGGCTACCAGTCGCACGCGGCCATCAAGGCGCCGGTGGCCGTATGACACTGCTGACGCTGATCGTTGCCAAGGCCCGCAACGGCACCATCGGCCGCGACAACGCGCTGCCGTGGCGCCTGCCGGAGGACCTCGCCCACTTCAAGCGCACCACCATGGGCGCGCCCGTCATCATGGGTCGCAAGACCTGGGATTCGATCGGGCGGCCGCTGCCGGGGCGCCGCAATATTGTGGTCAGCCGCAATCCGGCGCTGAAGATCGAGGGCGCGGAAGTGGCCGCCTCGCTCGAAGATGCGCAGCGGCTGTGCGTGGGCGTGGAACAGGTATTCCTGATCGGCGGCGCCCAGCTCTATGCCGAGGCCCTGCCGAGCGCCGACCGGCTGGTGGTGACGGAGATCGATGCGAACGTGGAAGGCGACGCCTTCTTTCCGGCGATCGACCGCACCTTGTGGCTGGAGACATCGCGCGAGGTGCATCGCTCGGAAGCGAACGGCTTCGACTACGCCTTTGTGCAGTACGACCGGCCGCCCTCGGGCGAGGAGTAAGGCGCGGTCAGCAAGATTCATCGCCGATTTGTGGGCAGGGGTTTTGGAGGGGCTATTGCTGACGGGCCTGAGGGTAGTGGCTGCGGGTTGGCTGCTGTCGAAGGTCGACGGCCCCGTTTCGCCCTGCCGGGCGAGTTCCTTTCTGGCGCCGTCAGAAAGGAGGTCGCCGGCTACGCCGGCGAAACAGCAGAGCCTCCAAGAACCCAATCCCCCAATCCGGCGAAGAACCACAAAAAAGCAGGTGCACACGGCACCTGCTCAGATTGCCAGACAAAGATCAAACTGCCCGTCATTCCCGCTCAGGCGGGAATGACGGGCAGTTAGGCCTTACGACATTTCGGCGTCCGCTCAATTCCCCGCAATCGTCATCTGCTCGATCAGGATCGAGCCGGTTTCCTTGGTGCCGCGCACCAGCGAATCGGCGCCCACGGCAACGATCTTGTGGAACATCTCGGCCATATTGCCGGCGATGGTGATCTCTTCCACCGGATACTGGATCTCGCCGTTCTCCACCCAGTAGCCCGACGCGCCGCGCGAGTAGTCGCCCGTCACGTAGTTGACGCCCTGCCCCATCAGTTCTGTCACCAGCAGGCCGGTCCCGAGCTTCTTCAGCATGCCGCGGAAATCGTCGCCCGGCTGGGTCAGCTTGCTCGACAGCGTCAGGTTGTGCGAGCCGCCGGCGTTGCCCGTGGTCTGCATGCCCAGCTTGCGCGCCGAGTAGGTCGACAGGAAGTAGCCCTCGACCACGCCGTCGCGCACCACGTCGCGCGCCTGCGTGCGCACGCCTTCTTCGTCGAACGGTGCGCTACCCATCGCACCGGGCACGTGCGGTTGCTCGTGGATCTGGATATGCGGCGCAAACGCGGCCTTGCCGAGCGTGTCGTAGAGGAAGGTGGACTTGCGGTACAGCGCGCCGCCCGACACCGCCTGCACGAACGCGCCGAGCAGGCCGGCGGCCAGCGGGGCCTCGAACAGTACCGCGCAGCGGCGGGTGGAAAGCTTGCGCGCGTTCAGGCGGGCCAGCGCGCGCTCGGCGGCGTAGCGGCCGATGTCCTCGGGCACGGCCAGTGCCAGCGGCGAACGCTTGGACGAATACCAGTCGTCGCGCTGCATGCCGCCGCCGGTGCCGGCGATCGGCGCGCACGAAATGAAGTGGCGCGAGTATGGATAGCCGCCCAGGAAGCCGCGCGAGGTCGCCAGCACGAACTGCGAATGCTGCGCCGACACACTGGCACCGTCGCTGTTGCGGATGCGCGGCGATACCTCGAAGGCGGCAGCCTCGGCGCGACGCGCGATGTCGATGGCGGCCTCGGCGTCGATGTTCCAGGGGTGGAACAGGTCCAGGTCGCGCGGGGCACGCTCCAGCAGTTCCTCCTCGGCCAGCCCGGCGCAGTCGTCCTCCGCCGTGAAGCGGGCGATGTTGTAGGCTGCCTCGGCGGTGGCGCGCAGCGCTGCCGGCGAAAAATCCGAGGTGCTGGCATTGCCGCGCCGCTTGCCGATCATCACCGTCACCCCCACGACCTTGTCGCGGTTCTGCTCGATGGTTTCCACCTGCCCCTTGCGGACCGAAACCGACAGGCCGCTGCCCTCGGAGATCTCGGTGGCGGCATCGGTCGCCCCCAGTTCGCGTGCCACACGCAGCACATCGGCGGCCATCTCGCCGAGCTGGGCCTGGGTGTAAGTGAAGTGCGCGGTCTGTTCTGCGATCTGGTCCATGCTGGGCGGCGTCATCAAAAGTTCAAGCGGCAATCATAGCAAGATAAAATGCCGCCTATGACGCGAAATTCCCGTAACTCCTCCGGCTCCCGCTTCCCCGGTGCATTTTCCCCGGAACCGGATGCCGACGAACCCAAAAGCAAGTCGCAGAAGAAGCGCGACATGACCGCCCTGCAGGACCTTGGCGTCGAGCTCGAAGCGCTGGCCAAGGACCGCCTGGCGCGCGTACCGATGCCCGAGACCCTGGAAGACGCCATCCGCGAGGCCCGCCGCATCACCAGCCATGAGGGCAAGCGCCGCCAGATGCAGTATGTCGGCAAGATCATGCGTGGCCTGGACGACGACGAAGTCGAGGCGATACGCGCCGCGCTGGAAGGCTTCAAGGGCACCAGCAAGGCCGAGACCGCACGCATGCACCTGATCGAGCGCTGGCGCGAGCTGCTGCTGGCCGACGATGCGGCGCTGACCCGCTTCCTGAGCGAGCACCCGAGCGCGGACGTGCAGGCGCTGCGCAATATCATCCGCAACGCGCGCAAGGAGAAGGAGCAGGCCAAGCCGCCGCGCTACTTCCGCGAACTGTTCCAGGCCATCAAGACGGCGCTCGACGCCACCGATGGCCATGCTGCCGATGAACAAGCCCCTTCCCCGGAGCCCGAAGCATGACGCAGACCCTCCACCCGATCGCCCGCAACCACCCTGACGAGCTGGTCGTCGGCTTTGTCTCGATCTCGGACCGCGCCTCGGCCGGCACCTACCAGGACGAAGGCATCCCGGCGCTGCGCGAGTGGTTCGGCCGTACGCTGACCTCGCCCTGGCAAGGCGTGGAACGCCTGATTCCCGATGAACAGGCCCAGATCTCGCGCACGCTGATCGAACTGGTCGACGTCGCCGGCTGCGACCTCGTGCTGACCACCGGCGGCACCGGCCCCGCGCGGCGCGATGTCACGCCGGAAGCCACGCTGGCCGTGGCCACCAAGGAAATGCCCGGATTCGGCGAGCAGATGCGCCAGATCAGCCTGAATTTCGTGCCGACCGCGATCCTGTCGCGCCAGGTGGCCGTGATCCGCGAAACCGCCAGCCGGGCGGCGCTGATCATCAACCTGCCGGGCCAGCCGCGTGCCATCCGCGAAACGCTGGAAGGCCTGCGCGACGCCGACGGCAAGGCGGTCGTGCAAGGCATCTTTGCCGCGGTGCCGTATTGCATCGACCTGATCGGCGGGCCCTACATGGAAACCGACGAGGCTGTGGTCAAGGCCTGGCGGCCCAAGAACGCCATTCGTACCAGGCCGGCTGCCTGATGACGCCAGCGCCAGGGGCTCAGCGCAACCCCAGGTAAAGCCCTGCGGGCACGAACAGCACCGCCCCGATATTCCCGAGCAGCACGATCGACGCCACCTGATCCGGCTCCTGCCGGAAATGGTCGGCCACCAGGAAGTTCAGCACCGCCGGCGGCAGTGCCGCAAAGACGAACAGCAGGCCGCGCTGCAATCCGGTGAGCGGCACCCACTGCGCCAGCAGCAGCGCCACCGCAATTCCCGTCAGCGGGCAGGCCGCAGCGCCGATCAGCCCCATGCCCCAGTTGCGCAGGCTGACATCCTTCATCCGCACCCCCAGCGCAAACAGCATCAGCGGCACCGTGGCATCGCCGAGCAACTTGACTGACTGGTAGACCGGCTCCGGCAGCGCAAACCACGGTCGGGCCAGCGACAGCCCTACCCCCGCCACGGTGGCCAGCACCATCGGATTGCGCGCGATCTGGGCGGTCGAGGCATGCCGGTTGACGATCTTCATGCCGATCGTGAAATGCATCAGGTTCGAGGCCGCGAACAGCGCCACCGCCGGTGCCAGCCCGGCCGGGCCGAAGGCAAAGACGGACAGTGGCAAGCCCATGTTGCCGCAGTTGTTGAACATCATCGGCGGCACGAAGGTGCGCGGATCGACCCTGAGCATCCGCGCCACGATCCACGCCAGCACGCCCGAGCCCAGCACCACGGCGACGGCGCAGGCCAGCAACACCAGCTGGTCGGCCAGCACGAAGTCCTTGCTGCCGAACGCCGACGCCACCAGCAGCGGCGCGATCACGTCTAGCGTGGCACGGTTGATCCCCGCCATGTCCGGATGGGCCTTGCGCCCGTACAGCCAGCCGACCAGGATGATCAGGATGACCGGGGTGATGATCGAGACAATGCGGGCGAACATGGGACTTAGCGGAGCGGGAGAACGGCGGCGTCGGTCGCGCCTGCCGCGGGCGGCGTGGCCGGTTCGGACCGGCCCGCCGGTTCTTGTTATGGGGCGGGAGCGTCAGCCGCAGGCGCGGCCGGGGTGGCGGCCGGGGTGGCGAGTGTGGCGGCGGCCGAATGGCGGATGAAATGCGTGCGGTAGTAGCGCAGCTCCTCCACCGATTCGAGGATGTCGGCCAGCGCGGTGTGCAGCTGGCGCTTGATGAAACCCTTGTGGATGGCCGGTTCCCAGCGCTTGCACAGTTCCTTCAGCGTGGACACGTCCAGGTTGCGGTAGTGGAAGAACGACTCCAGCTTCGGCATGTAGCGCGCCATGAAGCGGCGATCCTGGCAGATCGAATTGCCGCACATCGGCGACTTGCCGGCCGGCACCCAGCGCTTGAGGAAGGCCAGCAGTTCGGCCTCGGCCTGCTCTTCGGTCAGCGTCGAGGCCTTGACCTTGTCGATCAGGCCCGAACGGCCGTGGGTGCCCTTGTTCCAGTTGTCCATGCCGTCGAGCACGGCATCTTCCTGGTGGATCACCAGCACCGGGCCCTCGGCCAGGATATTGAGTTCCGAGTCGGTCACGACGATCGCTATCTCGATGATGCGGTCGTTGTCCGGCGACAGGCCGGTCATTTCCATGTCCAACCAGACCAGGTTGTTTTCACTTTTGACGGATTTGGTGGTGGAGGCGTGGCTTGTCATCTGGACTGCTGGATAGCTTGAATGGGAAAAACGCGCTATGCGCGGCGGTGGGCCGGGGCGCGAACAATTTATAATTCTCGCATATCCGTCCGGAATGCCGTCTGGCGCACCTTGCCAGCGGCGACCGGATATCCCGATGCGCGGCGCCAGACTGGCCGGTGCCGTCGCAATCCCGACAAGGCCTATGCCGATGTTCACGTTGATTTTCCTCGCCGCCCTGGTCGTCATGGTCCTGACCAAGCTCTGGCTGGCAGCCCGCCAGGTACGCCATGTGGCCGCGCACCGAAACGCGGTGCCGGCGCGCTTTGCCGACACCATTGCGCTGTCTTCCCACCAGAAGGCTGCCGACTACACCATCGCCCGCACCCGGCTGTCGATGCTCGAAGTGCTGGCCGGAGCCGCCGTGCTGATCGGCTTCACCATGCTGGGCGGGCTGCAGTGGCTCAACCAGTTCTGGCTGGACATCTTCGGCCCCGGCTATGCCTACGGCGTGGCGCTGGTGGCCAGCGTGGCGCTGATCGGCGGACTGGCCGAACTGCCCTTCTCGCTGTACGGCCAGTTCGGCATCGAGGAGCGCTTTGGCTTCAACAAGATGACGCCGGCGCTGTGGCTGGCCGACATGGTCAAGATGCTGCTGGTCGCCAGCGTGCTGGGCCTGCCGCTGCTGCTGGCCGTGCTGTGGCTGATGGACCGCGCCGGCGAGCTGTGGTGGGTCTGGACGTGGCTGGTGTGGATGGCATTCAACCTGCTGTTGCTGGTGGTGTTCCCGACCTTCATCGCGCCGCTGTTCAACAAGTTCGAGCCGCTCAACGACGAGTCGCTGCGCAAGCGCATCGAAGCGCTGATGCAGAAATGCGGCTTTGCCAGCAAGGGCCTGTTCGTGATGGACGGCAGCAAGCGCAGCGCGCACGGCAATGCCTACTTCACCGGCTTCGGCGCCGCCAAGCGCATCGTCTTCTTCGACACCCTGCTGTCGCGACTGTCCGGCGACGAGATCGAGGCCGTGCTCGCGCATGAGCTGGGCCACTTCAAGCGCCGCCACGTAACCAAGCGGATCGTGGTCACCTTCGCCCTGAGCCTGGTCTTCCTGGCGCTACTGGGCTGGCTGTCGACCCGCGCCTGGTTCTACACCGGCCTGGGCGTCGTGCCCAACCTGGGCGTATCCAATCACGCACTGGCACTGGTGCTGTTCTTCCTGACGCTGCCGGTGTTCACCTTCCTGCTCGGGCCGCTGTCGAGCCTGACGTCGCGCCGCCACGAATTCGAGGCGGACGCCTTTGCCGCCGACCAGACCGATGCCGGCCACCTCGTCTCGGCACTGGTCAAGCTGTACAAGGACAACGCCTCGACGCTGACGCCCGATCCGCTCTATAGCGCCTTCTACTACTCGCATCCGCCCGCAGCCCAGCGGATCGACCGACTGCTGGCGCACGCATGAGCCGCACCCTGCGTCACCGCACCGCCGGCAGCGGCACAGTCGCCGGCACCGCGCCCGAGGGTGCGCTGATCGTTGCTGCGCATGGCCGCCACTATGTGGCCGAACTGGCCGACGGCTCGCGCATGCATGCCTTCCCACGCGGCAAGAAGAGCGAAGCCGCCGTTGGCGACCACGTCAGCATCGAACGCGCCGCGGCAGACCAGTGCGTGATCACGGCGGTCAGGCCGCGCAAGAACCTGCTGCACCGCTCCGACCAGTTCAAGTCCAAGCTGCTGGCGGCCAATATCGACCAGGTCATCATCGTGCTGGCCACCGAGCCGGGCTTCTCCGAAGACCTGCTCGGCCGCGCGCTGGTGTCGGCGGAAGCGCTCGAAATCCGGCCGCTGATCGTGCTGAACAAGACCGACCTGCCCGACCGGCTGGAAGAATCGCGGGGGCGGCTGGCGCTGTACCGGAACCTGGGCTACGACACCGTCGAGCTGTCGGTGCGCGGCAATCCCGAACAAACGCTGGCCGAACTGCAGCCGCGCCTGGCGGGGCTGGCCAGCATCCTCATCGGCCAGTCCGGCATGGGCAAGTCGTCGCTGCTGAACCTGCTGATTCCGGGGGTGGAGGCGCAGACGCGCGAGATCTCGGCCAAGCTGGATTCGGGCAAGCACACCACCACCTTCACCCGGCTCTATCACCTGCCGGCGGACTGGGGGACAGTGGATGGGCGGCGAGGCTGCCTGATCGACTCACCGGGCTTCCAGGAATTCGGCCTGCATCACCTGAGCGAGGGCATGCTGGAACGCGCCTTCCCGGAGTTCAGGCCGCGCCTGACCGAGTGCCGTTTCTACAACTGCCATCACATCAACGAACCGGGCTGCGGCGTGCTGGCGGCGATCGACGCCGGTGGCATCTCCGAGCGCCGGCACCAGCTCTACACCCAGCTCCTGCACGAGTCGCGTCAGCAAAAGCCGTGGTAAGGTTGGCGCACCTGCACAGCCGGGTGCCGCCCATGAAACTGCTGCTGTCCACCCCGTCGCTTGTCCACGCGGCGCATTGCCAGAACGTGCTGCTGGCAGCCGGTATCCGCGCTGAGTTGCGCAATACCTGGCTGTCCGGCGCCATTGGTGAAATTCCCTTCCGGGAGAGTGCGCCGCAGGTCTGGCTGGTCGATGACGAGATGGAGACCCAGGCCTGGGCCGTGCTGGACGCGGCCGCCAACCCGGCGCCGGGTCCGCGCTGGCAATGCCGCCATTGCCATGAATGGCATGAAGCGCAGTTCGGCGCCTGCTGGCACTGCGGCGCCGCGAGAGACTAGCCGAAAGAATCCGGCTGCAGGCAGTGGATCAGCCGACCCAGAGCGCCAGCGACAACATCGCAAGCAGCAGCATCCACAGCACCACAGCCCGCCAGACCAGCCCCACCGCAGATTGCAGCGTGCGGACCCCCGGCTCGACACCAAATTCAGGCGGAACCGGCTCCGGCCCGGAGTCATCCTCCATGCCGGGCGCGTAGTCGATGGCAGGGCCAGCCAGGCTGGTGCGCAGCACAACGCTGGAGTCTTCTTCAGCCAGGGGCGTGCCCAGCCGCACGCCGAGCGCGCCACCGCCGCTGGCCAGCAGGATGCCGTTGACCGCATCGTTCCACTTGCGGGCGTGGTTGCGCCAGGCATACACCGCGTCCTCGAAATTGCCGACGATGGCAAAGCCGATCGAGGTCAGGCGCGACGGAATCCAGTCCAGCAGGTAAAAAGCCCGTGCGGCGAAACGGCCCAGGGCCGGGCTGCGCTCGGTGGAGGGCTCGTTCCAGTGCCGGCCCAGATACTCCGCCGTGCGGTACAGCACCACCCCGCCGGGACCGATCGGCACCAGGAACCAGAAGAACACGCCGAACACATGCCGGTGCACCGCGACGATGGCGGCTTCCAGCGTATGGCGCACGATTTCGCTGACCGGCATCTCGACGGCATCGATGCCGGTCCACTCATGCAGCAGGGCACGCGCGGTGAGCAGGTCGTCGCGGTTCAGCGCCTCGTGGATATCCGTGAAGTAGTGGCTGAACTGCCGGAAACCGAGCGTCATGTAGAGCACCAGCACGTTCCAGGCGAGCGTGAGCGCCACGCTGATCGAAGCGAGCAGGTAGTGCACGACCATCACGGCAAGCGTGAGCGGCAACACGACGGTGAACCACGCCAGCGCGGCGTCGCGCGGCCGGCCGGTGTCGAAGGCATGTTCTGCGCGGTCGCCGAGCGTGCGCACGATTTCATGGATCGGGTTGTTGCGACCCAGTGCGCGAAACTGCTCTGCAATCAGCGCCAGAAGAATGGAAACAAAGGTCATCTCGGGACTGGTGGCGAAGGCCGGAACGCCGGGCGGCGAAGTGGCTGCCCGGTCGCATATCTATAGCAAGAAGATAGCACAGCGGTACCTGCCGATCTAACCGGGCGCTGAAAAAGGAAAGCCCGCCGGCAACGCCGGCGGGCTTTCTGTCCTGCCCAAAGCTCAGCAAGAGCTTTCAGGGCAGATCGAACACCAGCACTTCGGCGTCACTGCCCTGCGACACGGCAACCTCGCCCACCGCCTCCAGCTTGGCCGCATCACCAGCTTCCAGCGCCTGGCCGTTGACCACCACGCGGCCGCGAGCCACGTGGACGTAGACTCGCCGACCCGGCGCAATGGCCAGCGTAGCCGCTTCGTCGCCATCGAACAGGCCCGCATACAGCCGCATATCCTGATGCACGACCACCGAACCCTCGGCACCATCCGCGCTTGCCACCAGCCGCAGCTTGCCGCGCTTATCGGCCGCTTCGAAGCGCCTTTCCTCGTAGCCCGGCTCGATCCCGGTGCGGTCCGGCATGATCCAGATCTGCAGGAAATGCGTGGTGTCATGGGCGGCGTGGTTGTATTCCGAGTGGCGCACGCCGGTGCCCGCGCTCATGCGCTGCACGTCGCCCGGACGGATCACGCTGCCGTTACCCATGCTGTCCTTGTGGGCCAGCTCGCCTTCCAGCACGTAGCTGATGATTTCCATGTCGCGATGGCCGTGGGTACCAAACCCCATGCCGGGCGCAACCCGGTCCTCGTTGATGACGCGCAGCGGCCCGTACTGGACGTGCTGCGGATCGTAGTAGTCGGCGAAGGAGAACGAATGGTATGACTTGAGCCAGCCGTGGTCCGCGTAGCCGCGCTCTCCAGCCTTTCTGATTTCAATCATTTTGATGGCCCTCCTAATGGCCTTGGCTTGTCATACTGGCGTTTTGATCTAGAGCCAGGCTGACATCTGCTTGGGATGCTAGGAAGTTTAGGGCTGGTAGCGTATATTAAACGGCATCGCCATAGAAGCAGTTGTTCAGAATTTTTGAATATGCCACTCTCCCTCGAATCCCTGGAAGTCCTCGATGCCATCGAACGCAAGGGCAGCTTCGCCGCCGCCGCGCACGAGATGGGAAAAGTGCCGTCGGCGCTCACGTATGTGGTCCGCAAGCTGGAGGAAGACCTGGACGTCCTCCTGTTCGACCGCCGCCGCCACCGCGCGGAACTGACACCCGCCGGGCGCGCGCTGCTGGACGAAGGCCGCCACCTGCTGCATGCCGCCGACGACCTTGCCCGCCGCGTCAAGCGCCTGGCGACAGGCTGGGAGGCAACGCTCTCCATCGTAGTGGACGACCTGATTAATTTCCGCGCGCTGATGCCGGTAATCCAGGATTTTTACGCCGAGAACACCGCCACCCGCCTGCGCTTTGCCAAGGAAGTGCTGGCCGGGGCCTGGGACGCGCTGGTGAACAACCGGGCCGATCTCGTGATTGGCGGCGCCTATGACGCGCCGAGCACGCAAGGCTTCCAGATCCGGCCTCTCGGCTCAATGCCGTTTGTCTTTGCGGTGGCTGCGCACCACCCCCTGGCGGCGGAGGAAGGCCCGCTCACTACCGTCCAGATCGCCAGGCACCGCATCGTGGCCGTGGGCGATACGTCGCGCAACCTGCCGGCACGCACCCAAGGCGTGCTGGCAGGGCAGGATGTACTGGTGGTACCGACCATGCGCGACAAGCTCGAAGCGCAGATCCGTGGCCTTGGCTGTGGCTGGCTGCCGGCGCCGATGGCGCAGCCGCATATCGAGAGCGGCGTGCTGCAGGCCCGCGAAACGGTTGAGGTGCGCGCCCCCGGCAACTTCAAGGTCGCCTGGCGCACCAGCAACCGCGGCAAGGCGCTGCAATGGTGGGCCAACAAGCTCGAGGATCCGCGGCTGGCGCAGGCGCTGCTCCAGCAACAACCAGACTTTAACGGCTGAGGCCAGCGCATGGCAGGTCCCGACGGCGGCTATCGCGGCCGCTTTGCCCCCTCGCCTACCGGCCCGCTGCATATGGGCTCGCTGGTCACCGCGCTGGCGAGCTGGCTCGACGCCCGCGCGCATGGCGGCCAGTGGCTGGTCCGCATCGAAGACATCGACTACCCGCGCTGCGTGCGCGACGCCGACGAGGACATCCTCCGGACGCTGGAGCGCCTCGGCATGACACCCGATGAGCCCTCGGTCTGGCAAAGCCGGCGTGAATCACTCTATGCCGATGCCCTGCGCCGGCTGGAAGCCGTCGGCCAGATCTACCCCTGCGGCTGCTCGCGCAAGGAGATTGCCGATTCCCTGGTGCATGTGCGCGAGCGCCACCAGACCCTGGGCTACCCGGGCACCTGCCGCCACGGCCTGAATGGCAAGCTGCCGCGCGCCTGGCGGGTGCGCGTGCCGGACGGCCCGGCCGCGACCATCTGCTTCGATGACCGCTGGCAGGGACGGCAATGCCAGAACCTGGAAACCGAGCTGGGAGATTTCGTACTGCGGCGCGCGGACGGGCTGTGGGCCTACCAGCTCGCCGTGGTGGTGGACGACGGCCTGCAGGGCATCACGCATATCGTGCGCGGTGCCGACCTGCTCGACTCCACGCCCCGCCAGATTCACCTGCAACGCCTGCTGGGCATTCCCTCGCCGGCCTACCTGCATGTGCCGGTGGTGGTCAATGCCGACGGCGAAAAACTGAGCAAGCAAAGCGGCGCGCAGGCGATCGACACCAGCGCACCGCTCGACGCGCTGCGGGCGGCGGGCGCCCATCTCGGGCTGAAAAACGGGGAAAGGGACGTGCAGGGCTGGCTCAGGCGAGCCAGCGCGGACTGGATGCAGCGGCTCGCTGCGCTACCCGGCGCGTAATCACTGCATCATGCCCGGGCGGGCATGACCGGCCTTCAGAACTTCAGGATTTCAGGACTTGCGGGGCACGCCGCCGAGCAGCGCGGCAACTGGCCGCTTGGGCTGCTGACGACCGCGTGACAGCGCCGCTGCCACCATTTCGTCGGCAGGCTGCGTGTTGGCGTTATTGTTGCTGGGCTCGTACGGACGCGAGAAGAACGGATCGTCCGACGGGCGGAAGGCGGTGCGGCTGCCACTGTGATCGTGGCGGCGCGGCGGACGCTCTTCGCCATCGCCGTTGCCGCGGGTGCGGCGCACATCGGTGCGCTGGCGACGACGGTCGGATTCCTCCTGGCGGGCACGCTCGCCGGTGGGATCGAACCCCTCCAGCTTGCCGCGCGGAATGCTGCGCTTGATCAGCTTCTCGATATCGCCCAGCAGGCGCTCGTCGTTGCCGGGCACGAAGATGGACAGCGCGTCGCCGCTGGCGCCGGCACGGCCGGTACGGCCGATGCGGTGCACGTAGTCTTCGGCGCTGTATGGCACGTCGAAGTTGATCACGCAGGGCATGTCGGGGATATCGAGTCCGCGCGCGGCCACGTCGGTGGCAACCAGCGCGTCGATGGTGCCGCTCTTGAAGCCGTCGAGCGTCTGCATGCGCTCGGTCTGGGTCTTGTCGCCATGGATGGCGGCGGCATTGATGCCTTCGCGCTCCAGGTGGCGCGCCAGGCGCGAGCAGCCGATCTTGCTGTTGACGAAGACGATGCACTGGCGCGACAGGCCCTGCTCCGCACGCTGCTTGAGCAGGTGCACAACCGCCGCCTGCTTGTGGCCGTCTTCGACCTGGTACACCATCTGGCGCACGTTCTCGTTGGTCGAGTTGCTGCGCGCCACTTCGATGGTCACCGGCTGCTTCAGGTAGCTGGCGGCCAGCCGCTTGATTTCCGGCGAGAAGGTCGCCGAGAACAGCAGCGTCTGGCGCTGGGCCGGCAGCAGGTTGATGATGCGCTGCAGGTCGGGCAGGAAGCCCATGTCGAGCATGCGGTCGGCCTCGTCCAGCACCAGCATCTGCACCTGCGACAGGTTCACCGACTTCTGCTGCACGTGGTCGAGCAGGCGGCCCGGCGTGGCAACAAGGATTTCCACGCCGCGGCGCAGCGCATCGGTCTGCGGATTCATGTCGACGCCGCCGAACACGACCGTGCTGCGAAGGTCGGTGTGCTGGGCGTAGCGGGCGACGTTGTCATAGACCTGGTCCGCCAGTTCCCGCGTGGGCGTCAGCATCAGCGCGCGCACCGGGTGCCGTGCCGGCGAGGCGCTGCCATTGGCCAGCGGCAGCAGGCGCTGGATGATCGGCAGCGCGAAGCCGGCGGTCTTGCCGGTACCGGTCTGGGCGGCGCCCATCACGTCCTTGCCCAGCAGCACGACGGGAATCGCCTGCGCCTGGATCGGCGTCGGCTTGGTGTAGCCCTGGTCGGACAAGGCGCGCAGGATGCGCGGGTCCAGGCCAAAGCTCTCAAACGTCTGCTCTGCGGGGGTCTGGTCGGGTAGGGTCGTAGTGGTCATGGTTTCGGTGTCTGGCGGGAGGCGAACCCGACACAAACGGACACGCGTCTCGAACTCATCTCGCCTCGAATCTCGTCTGGCACCGGGAGGATCCCGGCGCGGCAATGCCATTGACAGCATTTGCCCATGAGAATCAAAGACTTAGATTTTAGCACCTCTGGGCCGCCAATGAACAGTGCAGCACGTGCAGCCGGCGTGGCACAGGCCAAGTCTGGCGCACCTGCATTTCAACAGCGTGTCACATATCGCAGCCATGATGCGGGCAGCCGCCGGATCGCGCTGTGCAGCGCGGACCACGCAGGCCCACCCAGATAACGAACAGTATCGACCACCAACTCACAATCATGGATTTGGAGCTTTTCAGCCAGGCCTGCCAATGCTTCCTGCGGACTTCAAGCCTTTTCCTCGGCCTGGTCACAGGCGCGTCCGAGGGGACGGCACCGCCCCTGCCAGCCGCACAGGAGGACAGCCTGCAGCACTGGACCGGGCTGCCGGCGGCGGGCTGAACACCTGCCTGCACCGCGGCCGGCCCCGCGGTCGGTCCCACGGAATGCCGCGACGCAGCCCCCCTGCCACCCTTGCGCGACACCGCGGAGCGCATCGAACGCATCCTGCCGCCACACCGATCCTTCAGTATCCGCACCGCCAAGAGAAAAGCCCCGCAGGCCGGGGAAGGTCGCGGGGCTGAAGTGGTAGCGGAGCAATCATTCGATTCGCCCCGAGAATATCTTGTCGGATTTCGCAATGCCGGGCATCACCCAAATGCGGGGTGACGCAACAGCGCCCGGTGCAATCTAGCGGGTTCCGCAGAAACCAGCGCCACTTGTGCCGTTGAACGCGGGAAGTACGCCGATATAGCCAGTCAATCATCGCCTTTGCGCGCCATGTGCGGTATCCGGGTTTCCGCCGAGCGGGTTTTCGCCAGCTTCCGGCAAGCCCTGCATTGCGGTCTACTGGAACTGCATCGACCAGCAACCCCGATCGCCAGACGCGATGCGTCGCTGCAGTCGACTGCCTTGCGAATGTGGTTCCACTGACCGGAGACAGGCCATGGTGACAAAAAAAGACGAAGCTTTCGTGCTGAAGAATCTTCTTGCACTCGCAGCGGTAGAAACGCTGGGCGGAGCCATCGCGCTAGGCATGGTCTTCCACCTGCTCTGACGCCAGTCAGCTGGCGCCGGCGGTGCCCGCCATGCAGCGGGACATCGCTGGCGCCAACTACGCATCGACGATCACCTCGAAGCCCCCGAATATCATCCGCTGCCCATCGAAGGGCATCGGATCCATCCCTTCCTTGAGGCGCGGATCGGCCATCGCGGCCTTCATGCCTTCATCCCGCTTCTGGCGCGAGGGCCACAGGATCCACGAAAACACCACCGCCTCGTCCTCTTTGCGCTGGACCGCCATGGTGAAGGACGTGACCTTGCCTTCCGGCACATCGTCACCCCAGCACTCCACCACCTTCAGCGCACCATGCTCCTTGAACACCGCCGAGGCCTTCTGCGCGACCTCACGGTATCTCTCGCGATTGGCCTTGGGCACGGCCAGTACAAATCCATCGATGTAGGACATAGGACGAACTCCTTGCTAGTTGAGGCGCAGGTGACGGCGTCCTGGCAACTGCCGTGCGGTTCCTGCGTCTGACTACCATACTCCATCGCGAAAATCGCACCGGAAGCCCGCGAGCCACGACATTGCCAATGGCGGTGCCCACATCTGGCCTGGCGCCCGTTCCATACCTCGACAGCCGGACAGGACACATGGAAGCGTGAACTTTCCTATGCTAAGAGATGGAAAGAGAAAGGCAGCCTCGTGGACACCCTGCCAGGTGCCACCTCTTCGTCACTGGGACAAACCATGATCCAAAGCGAGCTGGCCAGTCCAGCCGAAGAATGAATTCACCCCAGGCTTTTGGGAGTTCCTCATGCTCACCTCGATCCTTGTAGCGCTAGTTGTCTTCGCCCTCTACGCGCTCGCGGTTCGCGCGATCTTCTATCACAAGTCGCTGATCTATCCGACTCATGAACATCCGTTCCAGTATTGGTGGAACCGGCTTTTGCATCACAAGGCGTAGCTTGATACGAACCGGCCGGAAAAAGAAAAAGGGACTGCAGGCATCAACCTGCAGTCCCTTTTTACATTGGTGGGCCTCCCGTGAGTCGAACACGGCACCAACGGATTATGAGTCCGCTGCTCTAACCAGGCATGAGCTAGAGGCCCATGGAAGCGTTTAGTTGCCTTCCAGGAAGCTCTTCAGCTTGTCCGAGCGGCTCGGGTGGCGCAGCTTGCGCAGTGCCTTGGCCTCGATCTGGCGGATCCGTTCACGCGTGACGTCGAACTGCTTGCCGACCTCTTCCAGCGTGTGGTCGGTGCTCATTTCGATGCCGAAACGCATGCGCAGCACCTTGGCTTCGCGCGGCGTGAGCGAGTCCAGCACGTCCTTGACGACGTCGCGCATGGAACCGTGCAGCGCCGCTTCGGCCGGGGCCAGCGTGTTGGTGTCCTCGATAAAGTCGCCCAGATGGGAGTCGTCGTCGTCACCGATCGGCGTTTCCATGGAGATCGGCTCTTTGGCGATCTTCATGATCTTGCGGATCTTGTCTTCCGGCATCTCCATCTTCTCGGCCAGGGTTGCCGGATCCGGTTCATTACCGGTTTCCTGCAGGATCTGGCGCGAGATGCGGTTCATCTTGTTGATCGTTTCGATCATGTGCACCGGGATACGGATGGTGCGCGCCTGGTCGGCGATCGAACGGGTGATGGCCTGGCGGATCCACCACGTGGCGTACGTGGAGAACTTGTAGCCGCGGCGGTATTCGAACTTGTCCACCGCCTTCATCAGGCCGATGTTGCCTTCCTGGATCAGGTCGAGGAACTGCAGGCCACGGTTGGTGTACTTCTTGGCGATCGAGATCACCAGGCGCAGGTTGGCCTCGGTCATCTCGCGCTTGGCTTCGCGGGCACGACGCTCGCCCTCGGCCATCTTGCGGTTGACGCCCTTCAGTTCCTTCAGCGGCAGCACCACGCGCGACTGCAGGTCGATCAGCTTCTGCTGCAGTTCATGCACGGCCGGCACGTTGCGCTCGACGATGGCGCTGTAGCCCTTGCCGTCGGCAACCACGGTGCCGATCCACTCAAGGTTGGTCTCGTTGCCCGGGAAGCGGGCGACGAATTCCGAGCGCGGCATGCCGCACTTGTCGACCACGATATTCAGGATCGAACGCTCGAGCTTGCGCAC
This sequence comes from Cupriavidus sp. IDO, assembly GCF_000812465.1. Lineage (GTDB taxonomy): Bacteria > Pseudomonadota > Gammaproteobacteria > Burkholderiales > Burkholderiaceae > Cupriavidus. The sequence continues at coordinate 21,288 of NZ_JWMA01000165.1, forward strand.
TTCGTCCACCTGGCCGCGCAGCGTGTCGCACAGGCGCTCGACATTGCGGGCGGTGAAGCGGATGCCCATCAGCTCGGCCTGGATGGCTTCCTGCGCCTTGACGTAGGGCTTGGAGTTGTAGCCTTCCTTCTCGAACGCGCGGCGCATCTTGTCGAACTGCTCGGCAATCACGCGGAATTTTTCCAGGGCGTTCTGCTTCAGCTCTTCCAGCTGGCGAGCGGAGGCACCGGCGCCGGCACCGCCTTCGTCGTCTTCGTCCTCGTCGGCCTCTTCCTCGTCGTCGGACTCGAGGTCTTCCTCTTCGGCTGCTGCGGCTGCAGCGGCCGGGGACACAGCCACTTCGTCGGCGTTCGGGTCGATCAGGCCATCGACGAATTCGTCGATCTTGATCTCGTCGTTGGCGACGCGCTCGGCATGGGCCAGGATCTCGGAGATGGTGACCGGGCAAGCCGAAATCGCCATCACCATGTCCTTGAGGCCGGCTTCGATGCGCTTGGCGATCTCGATTTCGCCTTCGCGCGTCAGCAGCTCGACCGTGCCCATTTCACGCATGTACATGCGGACCGGGTCGGTGGTGCGGCCGAACTCGGAGTCCACCGTGGACAGGGCGGCTTCGGCCTCTTCCTCGGCTTCCTCTTCGCTGGTGGCCGACGGTGCGTTGTCGTTCAGCAGCAGCGTCTCGGCATCGGGCGCCTGTTCGTAGACGGCGATGCCGATGTCGTTCAGCGTCGCGACCAGCGTGTCGATCGTTTCCGAATCGACCATGTCGTCCGGCAGGTGATCGTTGATTTCCGCGTAGGTCAGGTAGCCGCGCGACTTGCCCAGCTTGATCAGCGCCTTGAGCTTCTGGCGGCGCAGTTCAAGCTCTTCCTCGGTACCTTGCTGGGTCGAGGCGAATTCCTTGAGCAGGGCCTTTTCCTTGGCCTTGCGGTCCTTGGCTTTCTGCTTTTCGGTCTTGGGCGCCGCGGCCGGAGCCGCCGCGGGGATGTCGTTCTCGTAAAGCTCTTCAGTCACGTCGTCTGTGGTGCTGTCGTCGTGCTGCATCCCGGCCTTGGGCTTGCGGCCACGCTTTTTCGGCTCCGGCTTGATTGCCGGAGCGGCGGGGCGCTCGGATGCAACGGGTGCGGGAGTGTCGGCACGTGCCTTGGACGCGGGCGCGGCAGCGCCGGTCTTGGCGCCTCCGCTCTTTGCGCCGGCGGCGGCCGCTCGCTTGCTCTCGACTTCGGTATTCTGCTGTTTCGCCACGGTGATACTCTTGCCTTTCACTGGTGCAGACGCGGCAACCTTGCCGCTGGTACTGGCGCTCTTGCCGCTCTCGCGTGCCGAAGTCGAGGCCTTTGTCGTTTCGGATGTGCGACTCCTGGTGGGAGTGGTTCCGGCGGGCGCAGTAGCGCTACGCGCGGATTTTGATGGCGCAGACCGGGCTGGTGTCTTGACTGACGCGGTCGATGTCTTCGCCGCCGTTGTTTTCACAGACGCCTTGCCGCTCCCTGATTGGGGAGCTTTCGTGGAAACCGTTTCGGTTGCTTTGGCCTTTGCCATTGGCACGCTCACTTTCACCAGATCTGGGAAGAAAGATTTCGCAATCCAAACCGGCTATTGTAGCACGCCACAGATAGCCAGCTTCCTGTCAGGTGAGGTTTTCACCTGATAAATCAAGGCTTAAGCTCAGCAGTGCCGGCTCAGCCCCTCATTAACTGCTACTGCCACCTCCAAATGCACGGGCGCGCACGCCCTCGCCGCTTCAGCCCAATTGGCGACGGCGCTGGATCTCACCGACCAGCCAGCGCATGCGCTGCTTGCCGGCCTCGTCAGCGGTACCAGCGATCACATCGGCCTGCAGGCTGTCCAGTTCGCGGCGCAGCGGTTCGGCCAGCAGCTTGGTAATGGCCGCATCGAACTCCTGCGTGGCGGGTGCCTCTTCAATCTCTTCACGCAGCACGGCGCTCCGGGCCGCGGCGTACACCTCCACATAGGGCGACTGCGCCAGATGTTCGCTGAACGCCGCAAAATTGACTTCACCCTGCACTTCATCGCAGACGCCGATCAGGTGGGCCAGCACCTCGGTATCGCCACCCTCGCCCTCCAACAGAAGCATCCGGCTGTCCTCATCGAGCCTGCCCGCCAGCACCGGGTAGCACATCAGCAACTGCAGCACCCGCTGCTCCAGCCCGGTTGGCGCCTGGCGCTTGGTGCGCGGACGCGGCTGGGCAAAGCGGCCAACCCGGGCCGGATCGCTGCGCAAGCCGCAGATCGCTTCGATTTCCGCAGGTGTCGTACCGGTAACATCGGCAAGTTCGCGGATGATCTGTAGCCTCAGGCCGCCGGCAGGCATGGCCTGGAGCAGCGGCTTGGCCTCGTACTGGGCGCGCGCACGGCCCTCGGGCTGCCGCATGTCCAGGTCCTCCGTGACCGCCTGGAGCAGGAAGCGCGATAGCGGCATGGCATCGCGAACCTGCGCGGCGAAAGCCTCGGTCCCTTCCTCGCGCACATAGCTGTCCGGGTCATGCTCCGCGGGCAGGAACAGGAAGCGGATCGCCTTGTTGTCGGCCACATGCGGCAGGCACGCCTCCAGCGCGCGGCGCGCCGCACGGCGGCCGGCCGCATCGCCATCGAACGAAAACACCACGGCATCGGTCTGGCGCATCAGCTTCTGCACGTGCACGGTCGTGCACGCGGTGCCCAGCGTGGCCACCGCATTGGCAAACCCGAGCTGCGCCAGTGCCACGACGTCCATATACCCTTCGACCACCAGCACGTAGCCGGTTTCCCGAATGGCATGGCGTGCCTCGAACAGCCCGTACAGCTCGGTACCCTTGCTGAACAGAGGCGTTTCCGGCGAATTCAGGTACTTCGGCTCGCCCTGCCCCATCACGCGGCCGCCGAAGCCGATCACCGCACCCTTGGTATTGCGGATCGGGAACATGATCCGGTCGCGGAAGCGGTCATAGCGGCGCGGCTTGCCGTCGGCATCGCGCTTGTCGCTCTCGATCAGCAGCCCGGCCTCGACCAATGGGCCGGCGATGGCATCGTCGCGGTAGCTGCCGAACACCGATTCCAGGCCCTGCCAGTCGTCCGGCGCATAGCCCAGGCCAAAATGCGCGGCAATCTCGCCTGTCAGCCCCCGCCCCTTCAGGTACTGAATGGCCTGGGGCGCGCCCCGCAGCTGGCGGCGGTAGAAATCGGTGGCACGGGTCATGGCATCGGACAGGGCCAGTGAACGGGCCTGCTGTTCGGCGCGCTGGGCCGGTGGCAGCCGGTCGCGCTCTTCCGGCACCGACAACCCGACCGATTGCGCCAGTTCACGCACGGCATCCGGATAGGACTGCCCGGAATACTCCATCAGGAACCCGATGGCCGAGCCGTGGGCGCCGCAGCCAAAGCAGTGATAAAACTGCTTGGTTGGTGAGACCGTAAATGACGGGGATTTCTCGTTATGGAAAGGGCACAGCCCCATGAAATTGGCGCCGCCCTTCTTCAACTGCACATACTTGCCCACCACATCGACAATGTCGACACGGTTAAGCAGGTCCTGAATGAAGGATTGCGGAATCACCCGGCTGGCCGTCCTGAGGCATGGCCGTCCCGGCATCGGGCGGCCTATATTTTAAGAATGCGTGACCGGGGCTGCGCCCAGTTGCTATCGAATCATTGTAGTGCAGGCGCAGCAACACGCCCGCTTTGCCCGCATCGTCGCCCAACCCCATTCATCTGGCGCCGATATTCGCACTACGCTATTAAAACCGTATTTACTTACCTGTCAGCGCCGCCTTGACCAGGGCGGATACGGCCGTCATGTCGGCACGGCCGGCGAGCCTCGCCTTGAGCAGGCCCATGACCTTGCCCATCTCCTGTGGGCCGGTGGCACCACTGTCCGTCACAGCCTGCTGCACTTCGGCGGCCACTTCGGCATCCGACAGCGCGGCGGGCATATAGACCTTCAGCACTTCGACTTCGGCCAGTTCCTTGTCGGCCAGATCGTTGCGTCCGGCGGCCTGGAACTGCGAGATCGAGTCCTTGCGCTGCTTGATCAGCTTTTCCACCACGGCGAGCACGGCGGTGTCGTCCAGCTCGATTCGCTCATCGACTTCTCGCTGCTTGATGGCCGCCAGCAGCAGGCGAATGGTGCCGAGGCGCTCGGTTTCGCGGGCGCGCATGGCGGCTTTCATGTCTTCGCTGATACGGGCTTTGAGGGACATCGTAGTCTTCCTGAAACTGGGTGAAGGACGTGTCGGACGTGCCGCGAGCGCATCGCGACGAGAGGACAGCCCGAAACGCCCAAAACGCAAAAACCCGCCGGAGCTCCTGCCACAGCGGGTTGCGATGCTGATGCGAGAGGCGCGATCAGTAAAGCTTCTTCGGCAGCATCTGGCTGCGGATGCGCTTGTAGTGACGCTTCTCCGCCGCGGCTTTCTTGCGCTTGCGCTCGGCCGTCGGCTTCTCGTAAAACTCGCGCGCTCGCAATTCTGTAATCAGGCCGTTCTTTTCAATGGTGCGCTTGAACCGGCGCATGGCAACTTCAAAAGGCTCGTTTTCCTTGAGGCGGATCGTCGTCATTTGAGCAGAAAAAGAGGGAACTGCACGTTAGCGGTTTTACGAAGTTGGGAATTGTAGCACCAAGCTCCGAAAGTCGGCCGACGCTCACCAGGCGCCCCGGACGTCTCGTTTATGCCACGGCGTGCGCTTCGCGGGCCGCCTCGGCGGCGGCCTGTCCGGCGGCCACGGCAGAGGCCCAGGCCCATTGGAAGTTGTATCCGCCAAGCCAACCGGTCACATCGACGACCTCGCCGATGAAGTAGAGATTCTTCACATCGCGCGCCATCATCGTGGTCGACGACAATCCACGCGTATCGACGCCGCCTAGCGTCACTTCCGCCTTGCGATAGCCTTCCGTCCCGGACGGCACCAGGCGCCAGTCATTGAGCGTCGCGCCCAGGCGGCGCAAGGCCTTGTCGGAGATGTCGTGCAGCGGCAGCTTCCCGTCCACCCCGGACCCCGCGCACCAGGCCTCGGCCAGCCGCGCGGGGAGGCGCTGCGCCAGCAGGTTGTCCAGGTGCTTGCGGCTGCCGGCCTTTTGCTCAAGCAGCCACGCCGCCGCATCCTGGCCATCGAACAGGTCGATGGCGATGGGCGTGCCGGGACGCCAGAAACTGGAAATCTGCAGCACCGCCGGACCGGACAGGCCGCGATGGGTCCAGAGCAGGTCTTCGCGGAACCCGCCGGCCGCCTTGCCATTGCCGGTCGTGATATCGACTTCCAGCGATACGCCCGCCAGCGGCACGAACGGCTGCCAGGCCTGGCCGTCGAAAGTCAGCGGCACCAGCGCCGGGCGGGTTTCGATAATCCCCAGCCCGAATTGCCTGGCGATGCGGTAGCCAAAATCCGTCGCGCCGATCTTGGGGATAGAAAGCCCGCCGGTCGCCACCACCAGCGCTCCGGCGCGCACCGTCCCCTGGGAGGTCAGCAGCAGGAAGTCCTCGCCCTCCCGGCGCACCTCGGCCACGCTGCAACCGGTCTGCCAGTGCACGTGCCCGGTGTCGCATTCCGCCCGCAGCATGGCGATGACATCTTCCGCGCTGTCATTGCAGAACAACTGGCCGCGATGTTTCTCGTGCCAGTCGATCTCGTAGCGCCGCATCAGGCCGAGGAAATCCTGCGGCGTGTAGCGTGCGAGCGCGGAACGGCAAAAGTGCGGATTAGACGACAGATAGTTCGCCGGACCCGCCTGCAGATTGGTGAAATTGCAGCGTCCGCCACCCGAGATGCGGATCTTCTCGGCCAGGCGCGTGGCATGATCGATCAGCACCACGTGGGCGCCGCCCTGCCCGGCCACGGCGGCGCACATCATGCCGGCCGCGCCCGCGCCCAGCACGGCCACGTCGTACCGTCCCGCCGCCCGTGTTCCAGCCGAACCGCTCATTGCACCCCTCGTACTGCCATCGTCAATCCACCGCTCAGGAAAGCGCCGATTGTAACGAAAAGCAGGCCGGGCGCCGGTGTGCTACCCTGCTGCCCTTGCGCCGGGGCACTCCCCGCAGCCCGCGCCAACCTCCTGTAAATTACTGATTTGGCGGCTGTTTCCTGATGGAGACGGCTGCCATGTCGCTGCCAAATGCTTGTTCTCGGTATCGAATCTTCCTGCGACGAAACCGGGCTGGCCCTCTATGACACCGAGGCCGGCCTGCTGGCGCATGCGCTGCACTCGCAGGTCGCCATGCACCGCGACTACGGTGGCGTCGTCCCCGAACTGGCCTCGCGCGACCACATTCGCCGCGTGCTGCCATTGCTGCAGCAGGTGCTGGACGAAGCCGGCCGCGCGCGCGCCGATATCGATGCCATTGCCTTTACGCAAGGGCCGGGGCTAGCCGGCGCGCTGCTGGTTGGCGCCTCGGTCGCCAATGCACTGGGCTTTGCACTGAATGTGCCGATGGTGGGCGTGCACCACCTGGAAGGCCACCTGCTGTCGCCGCTGCTGACGCGCGAGCCGCCCCCCTTCCCCTTCATTGCATTGCTCGTGTCGGGCGGCCATACCCAGCTGATGGAAGTCAAGGGCATCGGCGACTATGCCCTGCTGGGCGAAACGCTCGACGATGCCGCCGGCGAAGCCTTCGACAAAACCGCCAAGCTGCTCGGCCTGGGCTATCCGGGTGGGCCGGAGGTATCGCGGCTGGCGGAATTCGGCGTTCCGGGCGCGTTCGAACTGCCGCGGCCGATGCTGCATTCGGGCAATCTCGATTTCTCGTTCGCCGGCCTGAAGACGGCGGTGCTGACGCAGACGCGCAAGCTCGCCAACACCTGCGAGCAGGACCGCGCCAACCTGGCACGCGCCTTCGTGGATGCCATCGTTGACGTGCTGGCAGCCAAGTCGATGGCCGCGCTCAAGCAAACCGGCCACAAGCGGCTGGTGGTGGCCGGCGGCGTGGGCGCCAACCGGCAGTTGCGCGAGCGGCTGGACCTGTTGGGCAAGCAGCGCAGGATCGAGGTCTACTACCCGGACCTGGCCTTCTGCACCGACAACGGCGCGATGATCGCCTTTGCCGGCGCGATGCGCCTGCAGGCCGCACCGGAACTGGCGCAGCACAGCTATGGCTATGGCGTGACACCGCGCTGGGATCTTTCGGATATCCGGCTGCCATCTGCAGCCTGACGTTTCTGCCCGCAAAAACGAAAAAGCCACCGTCAAGCGGTGGCTTTTTCGTTGGCGGCGCGCTGACGTCAGGCGATCCGCTTGTCGCGCTCGATCACGGCATACGCACTGTGGTTGTGGATCGACTCGAAGTTCTCCGCTTCGAGCACGTAGGCCACGATGCGGTCATCGGCATTCAGCCGCATGGCGATGTCGCGCACCAGGTCTTCCACGAACTTCGGGTTCTCGTAGGCGCGCTCGGTGACGAACTTCTCGTCCGGACGCTTGAGCAGGCCCCACAGCTCGCACGATGCCTCTTCCTCTGCCATGCGCACCAGCGCTTCCACCGGCAGCTCACTGGCCAGCTCCACGTTCATGGTGATGTGCGAACGCTGGTTGTGCGCACCGTACTGCGAGATTTTCTTCGAGCACGGGCACAGGCTGGTCACCGGCACCAGCGCCTTCAGGAACACGCGCGTCGCGCCGTTGCGCACTTCGCCCGTCAGCGTGACTTCGTAGTCCAGCAGCGACTGCACGCCCGATACCGGCGCGATCTTGCTGATGAAGTACGGGAACGTGACTTCGATACGGCCAGCCTCGGCTTCGAGCTTCTCCAGCATCTTGTCCAGCAGCAGGCGGAAGCTCGCCAGCTCCAGCGGCGCGCGCTCTTCTTCGAGCAGCGCGACGAAGCGCGACATATGCGTGCCCTTCTGGTCGGCCGGCAGGTGCACGTCGAGGCTGAAGGTGCCCACGGTCGGCACCACGCCGGTCGGGGTCTTCAGGGTGACGGGATAGCGCACGCCCTTGACACCGACGCGCTGGATGGGGATCTGGCGGGTGTCGAGGCTCGACTGGACGTCGGGCATCACGAAGGCGGGATTGATGTCATTCATCTACGGTTTCCTCCAGGGCTGCACCACGGGATGGCACAGGTCCTTACGGTCGCGGCATTTTCGCAGTCCATCCATGCCGCGCAACGAGTGTGAAACCACGGGACCCGGCAAACCTCATGCCGACCCGCAGCTGCGAACACAAAACGGGGGAGTTTAAGGGAATTCGGACCGGGCCGTCTGCCTCGGCCCGGAATCCCCTTGCGCGCCGCGGGTGATACGAGTCACCCGCCGGCGCCTCAGGCTACGCGCGTTGCCACTGCCACGGGCGCCTGGCCCAGGCCGAAACGTTCGCGCACCGAGCGCTCGATGCCCGCTGCATCCAGGCCGCATTGCTGCAGCAGGAACGCGGGATCGCCATGATCGACGAAGCGGTCGGGCAGGCCCAGCACCAGCACCGGGATATCAATGCCGGCTTCCGACAGCGCTTCGAGCACCGCGCTGCCGGCGCCGCCCATCACGCTGCCCTCTTCGACCGTGACGAGGTAGTCGTGACTGCCAGCCAGCTTCCTGACCAGTTCCACGTCGAGCGGCTTGACGAAGCGCATGTTGGCCACCGACGCGTCGAGCGCCTCTGCGGCGCCCAGCGCGGGATGCAGCATCGAACCGAACGCCAGGAACGCCACGCGCTGGCCGGCGCGAGCACCGCCCGTGCGGCGCATCTCGCCCTTTCCGACCGGCAGGCCGGTGAGCTCGGCGGCGATCGCCACGCCCGGGCCGGTGCCGCGCGGATAGCGCACGGAAGTCGGGCAATTCTGATGGAAGGCGGTGGTCAGCAACTGGCGGGTTTCGTTCTCGTCCGCCGGCGTCATCACCATCATGTTGGGGATGCAGCGCAGGTAGGCGATATCGTAGGCACCGGCATGGGTGGCGCCGTCCGCGCCGACCAGTCCGGCGCGGTCGAGCGCGAACACCACCGGGAGGTTCTGCAGCGCCACGTCGTGGATCAGCTGGTCGTAGCCACGCTGCAGGAAGGTCGAGTAGATCGCGACCACCGGCTTCAGCCCTTCGCAAGCCAGGCCGCCGGCAAACGTGACGGCGTGCTGTTCGGCGATGCCGACGTCGTAGTAGCGGTCCGGAAAACGCTTCTCGAACTCGACCATGCCCGAGCCTTCGCGCATGGCCGGCGTCACGCCGATCAGCCGCTTGTCGGCCGCGGCCATGTCGCACAGCCATTCGCCGAAGACCTGCGTATAGGTCTTGCGCGACGGCTTGGCCGCCGGGCGGATGCCCTCGGCCGGGTTGAACTTGCCGGGGCCGTGGTAGAGGATCGGATCGGCCTCGGCCAGCTTGTAGCCCTGGCCCTTCTTGGTCACCACGTGCAGGAACTGCGGACCGGCGCCTTCCAGGGCGCGCTGGCGGATGTTCTGCAGCGTCGGCACCAGCGAGTTCAGGTCATGGCCGTCGATCGGGCCGATGTAGTTGAAGCCGAATTCCTCGAACATCGTGGCCGGCACCATCATGCCCTTGGCATGTTCTTCGAAGCGCTTGGCAAACTCCAGCACCGGCGGCGCCACCGACAGCACCTTTTCGATGCCCTTCTTGGTGGCCGCATAGAACTGGCCGCTCATCAGGCGGGCCAGGTGACGGTTCAACGCGCCGACCGGCGGCGAGATCGACATGTCGTTGTCGTTCAGGATCACCACCAGCGGCAGGTCCTTGTAGACACCAGCGTTGTTCATCGCCTCGAAGGCCATGCCGGCGGTCATGGCACCGTCGCCGATCACGGCGATCGACACGCGCTTCTCGCCCAGCGTGCGCGCACCCAGCGCCATGCCCAGCGCGGCCGAGATCGAGGTCGACGAATGGGCGGTACCGAAGGTGTCGTACTCGCTCTCGCTGCGGCGCGGGAAGCCCGAGATGCCGCCCCACTGACGCAGGGTATTCATGCGGTCGCGGCGGCCGGTCAGGATCTTGTGCGGATAGCTCTGGTGGCCCACGTCCCAGACCACGCGATCCGAAGGAGTATTAAAGGCGTAGTGCAGCGCGATGGTCAGCTCGACCGTACCGAGGTTCGACGACAAGTGGCCGCCGGTTTGCGAAACTGACTCGAGCACATAGGCGCGCAGTTCCCCTGCCAGGGTCTGGAGTTCGCGCCGGTCAAGCTTGCGCAGGTCTGCGGGGGCGTCAATCTTGTTGAGGAGTGCGTAGGTCATGATGTCCGTTCGGCCGCCGGTTTCTTGCGCCCGGCTTTCAGTTCAGTGTGTGCGCAGCACGATCAGGTCCGCCAGTTCAGCCAGGCGGGTGGCACGGGCGCCGAAGCCGCCCAGTGCCTCGTGTGCCGTCGTGCGCAGGCCGGCTGCCAGCTCGCGTGCCGCGTCCAGCCCCATGAGCGAGACGTAGGTCGGCTTGTCGTGGGCGGCATCCTTGCCGGCCGTCTTGCCCAATGTGGCGGTATCGGCAGTGACGTCCAGAATATCGTCAACCACCTGGAACGCCAATCCCACCGCCGCCGCATAGCGATCCAGCGCAGCCAGGCCGCCGGCATCGATTTCACCACATAGTGCACCCATGCGGACGCTTGCGCGCAACAGGGCACCGGTTTTCATGCGATGCATGGCTTCCAGCGCGTCCCGCGACATGGCCTTGCCAACGTTCTGCAGGTCGATCGCCTGGCCGCCTGCCATGCCTACCGAGCCCGAGGCCAGCGCCAGCTCGGCCACCAGCTTCAGGCGGGCCTCGGCCGCGATCGCGCCGGCCTGGGCCAGCACGATGAAGGCCTGGGTCTGCAGCGCATCGCCCACCAGCAGCGCGGTCGCCTCGTCGTAGGCCTTGTGCACAGTAGGCCGCCCGCGCCGCAGGTCGTCGTCGTCCATGCAGGGCATGTCGTCATGCACCAGCGAGTAGGCGTGGATCATCTCCACCGCGCTGGCGGCCGCATCGCAGGCCGCTGGGTCCGCGCCGGCCACCTCGCCGGCTGCGTGGACCAGCAGCGGGCGCACCCGCTTGCCACCGCCGAGAACAGCATAACGCATGGCTTCGTGCAGAGTATGCGGCACAGTGTTGGAATTCGGCAACGCTGCTTCCAGGGCAGCCTCGGTCCGGGCGCCCTGCGCCTTCATCCAGCTTGCGAAATCGGTCATTCCTGATCCACCCCGTTCGAACCATTCTCGCCGGCCAGCGGCCTGAGCACGTCGCCTTCCAGTACCTTCACCTGCTGCTCGACCCGCTCCAGCTTCTGCTGGCAGTAGCGCACCAGCTCGGCGCCACGGCGGTAGGCGGCCAGCGACGCTTCCAGCGGCAGCTCGCCGCTTTCCATGCTCGCCACCAGGGTTTCCAGCTCGGCCATCGCGGCCTCGTAGGAGGCGGGGGGCGTGGAGGCGGCTGCGGTGTCGTCAGTCTGGACCGGGTCGGTCGTCGTTTTGGGCATGTCAGGCCTTGGAACAGGGGAACCCCGGATTTTACGCCAAAGCAGGCGCCCGGCCGCATCCTGCCACTAAGCGAAAGGGTCACTTGACGACGCGCGGCCCACAGAAGTGACTTGTGCGCTCGGGTCGTCATTCGGAATGCGCCCGGTACGGCACCCAGAAGACGACCCGGGTCGACTTTTTCGCTAAAAAGGCAAAAAAATCAGGCCCTTAACTTTTTGGGTCGGGTACAATCCCCGGTTCGTCAGCGCAATGCCCAAGGGGCGCCTGACAGTCTTTCCCAAATCGATTTATTTTTCGATGGTTGGGTTGTTCACTGCTTTCACCTGTTATCTGGGAGTGGGGATAATGTCCAATCTCAGCACCGCGCTCAAGCTGGCGCCGGCTGATACGCAACTGCCCGTTGACGTCTATTTCGACGAGGCGCTGCATCAACAAGAACTGGAACTGCTGTTCAAGAAGGGCCCGGGCTACATCGGCCACGAGCTGATGGTGCCGGAGGCAGGCGACTACCACACCCTGAAGGCGGAGGACGAGGGCCGGATCCTGGTGCGCAACGCGAGCGGCGTGGAACTCATGTCCAACGTCTGCCGCCACCGCCAGGCCATCATGCTGAACGGCCGCGGCAACGCGAAGAACATCGTCTGCCCCCTGCACCGCTGGACCTACGACCTGAAGGGCCAACTGCTCGGCGCGCCGCATTTCGACGAGCAACCCTGCCTGCACCTGAAGCGCTCGCCGCTCCAGAACTGGAACGGCCTGCTGTTCGATGGCGAGCGCGACGTACGCGCCGACCTCGCAAGGCTTGGCGTGGCCTCAGACCTGAACTTCGACGGCTACATGCTCGACCACGTCGAGGTCCACGAGTGCGAGTACAACTGGAAGACCTTCATTGAGGTCTACCTGGAGGACTACCACGTCGTGCCGTTCCACCCGGGCCTGGGCAGCTTCGTGTCCTGCGACGACCTGAAGTGGGAATTCGGCGAGTGGCACAGCGTCCAGACGGTCGGCCTGCACGCGGGCCTGAAGCGCCCCGGCAGCCAGACATACGAGAAGTGGCATGACGCCGTGCTGCGCTTCAACAACGGCGTGCTGCCCAAGCACGGCGCGATCTGGCTGACCTACTACCCCAATATCATGGTGGAGTGGTACCCGAACGTGCTGGTGATCTCGACACTGCACCCGGTGGGCCCGCGCAAGACACGCAATGTGGTGGAGTTCTACTACCCCGAGGAAATCGCGCTGTTCGAGCGCGAATTCGTCGAGGCCGAACGCGCCGCCTATATGGAAACCTGCATCGAGGACGACGAGATCGCCGAGCGCATGGACGCCGGCCGCCTGGCCCTGCTCAGGCGCGGCACCAGCGAAGTCGGCCCGTACCAGTCGCCGATGGAAGACGGGATGCAGCACTTTCACGAGTGGTATCGCCGCGCCATGGCCTATACGGGCTGAGGCTGCAGAGCGAGGCCGCGTGCGATTACCGCACACCACGGGAAGAAACGGACCGCGTGCGGTCCGTTTTGCGTTAATGTGACGCGCACGCAAAGTTACAATTGCTGTCCGGTGCCGGCCATATTGTCCATATTGCCTGCGCCTCCGTTCCGCGACGCAGGGCCGCGCCCTGATGAAGTCGTGCTCGCGCGCACTCTCTACCTCCCGGTTCCGCCCTCGCCATGCAATCGCTCTGGATGCTGTTCGCCGCCTTCTCGTTTTCGTTGATGGGGGTGGGCGTCAAGCTCGCATCCGAGTTCTACACCACGGGTGAAATCGTCTTCTACCGCAGCGTGATCGGCGTGGCCATCATGTGGGCCTTGCTGGCCCATGGCGGGGTCTCGGTGCGCACCCCCCACATGGTCACGCACATCAAGCGCAGCCTGTTCGGCGTGACGGCACTGCTGTTGTGGTTCACCTCGATCACGCTGTTGCCGCTGGCCACGGCGATGACGCTCAATTACATGTCGCCGGTCTGGATCGCGCTGATCCTCGGCGCCGGCGCCGCGCTGGCGGGCACCGCCGGGCCAGCGGACCGCAAGCTGATCGGCGCCATCCTGATGTCGTTTGCCGGCGTCCTGCTCCTGCTGCAACCTTCGGTGGGCAAGGACCAGCTGACCGGCGGCCTGATCGGGCTGATTTCCGGCATGTTCACTGCACTGGCCTATGTGGAAGTGCGCCAGCTGGGCCAGCTCGGCGAACCGGAAGGCCGCATCGTGTTCTACTTCTCGGCGGTCGGGATGGTCGTTGGCCTGGCCTGGATGCTCTACTCGGGCCCGAGCCCCCACACCTGGCATGGCGCCGGCCTGCTGGTTGCGATCGGCATCCTGGCAACGCTCGGGCAGACCTCCATGACGCGGGCCTACAAGCGCGGCAATACGCTGCTGACGGCAAACCTGCAGTACGCCGGCATCGTGTTCTCCAGCATCTGGGGCATGCTGATCTGGTCGGACAAGCTCAACTGGATTTCGTGGCTTGGCATGGCGCTGATCATCGCCAGCGGCATCGCCACCACGCTGACCCGCGCACGCGAGACCTCGCACCACAAGCCGACCGCCGACACGCCGGTCAAGTCGCCGGAGGCGGAGGTGCATCCCGAGGTGTAGCATTGGGAACCCACCTCTCACTGGCAGACATCAACAGGATTCACATGTCGACACCGCTGATCTCCGTCACCGAATTGCAGGCGCTGCGCAACGATCCCTTGCGCAGCAGCGTCGTCATCGACTGCAGCTTCGACCTTGCCGACCCCGCGGCGGGCCGCGAGGCGTATCGCCAGGGCCACCTGCCCGGCGCCTTCTACCTCCATCTCGACAACGAGCTGTCGGGCCCCAGGAACGGCCAGAACGGCCGCCACCCGCTGCCGGATCCGGATACGTTCGCAGCACGCCTGCGCGCGCTTGGCGTGAACCGCGACACGCTGGTGGTCGCCTATGACGCACAGGGCAGCATGTACGCCGCGCGCCTGTGGTGGCTGCTGCGCTGGATCGGCCATGAGGCCGTGACGGTGCTGGATGGCGGCAAGAACGCCTGGGTGAAAGCCGGCCTGCCGGTTGCAGCCGACCCGACGCCGGAACCGGAAATGCCGGGCAATATCGAGCGCGGCACGCCGCTGGTGCAGACCGTCGACGCCGGCGTGGTGCTGGAAAATCTGGCAAAGCCCGTGCTGCTGGTGGTGGATGCGCGCGCACCGGACCGCTTCCGCGGTGAAAACGAAACGCTGGACCCGGTCGGCGGCCATATCCCCGGCGCGGCCAACCGCTTCTTCAAGGACAACCTGACGCCGGACGGCTACTTCAGGCCGGCGGCCGAGCTGCGCGCCGACTTCGCCCGCGTCATCGGGCAGACCGTGCCCGCGCAGACCGTGATGCAGTGCGGCTCCGGCGTGACCGCCTGCCACAACCTGCTGGCACTGGAAGTGGCGGGCCTGAGCGGCTCGGCGCTCTATCCGGGATCGTGGAGCGAATGGTGCGCCGACCCGGCGCGGCCGGTCGCGACCGGCGCAGGCTGACGCAAGGGACGGTCAGTCCGACGATGCCACCGGAGCGGCGTGGCCGTGGCCGACATGGCCATGCCGCTCGTGCACGCCATTGGTAATGAAGACAATGGCCGAAATCCCGGCGGCCACCAGCACCACCTGGATGGCCGATTCGCGCCAGCGCGGCTTGCGCTGCATCTGCGGCATCAGGTCGCTCACGGCGATATAGAGGAAGCTGCTGGAAGCAATCACCAGCACGTACGGAATCCACCCGCTCATCTGGTCGAGCAGGAAATACCCCACCAGGCCGCCGACAATGGCAGCCACGCTCGACAGCAGGTTGAAGGCAAAGGCGCGCGCCTTGGAGAAACCGGCGTTGAGCAGCACGATGAAATCTCCCACTTCCTGCGGGATCTCGTGCGCGGCAATCGCCAGCGCGGTGACGATGCCGATATGCGGATCGGCCAGGAACGCCGCGGCGATCACAATGCCGTCGGCAAAATTGTGGAAGGTGTCGCCCACCAGGATGGTCAGGCCGCTGCGCCCCGCTTCCTCGCGGTCATGCCCATGGTGGTGATGGTGCCCGTCGCCCTCGTGATGATGCGAGTGGCGCAGCAGGGAGATCTTTTCCAGCAGGAAGAATCCCAGCAGCCCGGCTAGCAGCGTGCCGAACAGCGCACGGGGATCCGCGCCGGATTCGAAGGCCTCTGGCAGCGAGTGCAGCAAGGCGGTGGCCAGCAGCACCCCCACCGAAAAGCTCACCATGCGCTCGACCACGCGGGACGCCACCGTCAGCGACAACAGAGCCGCCCCGAAAATGCTGCCCACGCCGGAAATGGTGGCGGCGAGCAGGATATACAAAAGCGTCGAATGGATGATGGGCTCCCGGGGGGCTGGCGCGGCCGGAGGCCGCTCGCCGTTCCGCCCGGGACGGCCCGGGCGGCAAACGCAACAATGTTGCAACTACTCGAAGGCCGCATTGTACGTATTCCAGCAAGAACTTTGCAATCCTTCCCCGCTGGCCAGGCTGCCGGGTGCCGCTCAGGCCACGCCGTGCTGGCGGAGCCAGTCGATGCACTTCTGCCAGCCGTCCCTGGCGTCCGCTTCGCGGTAGCTGGGACGATAGTCGGCATGGAAGGCGTGGCCGGCGTCCGGGTAGACGACGAACCTGGAGGCCTTGGCCTCCGGATCGGACGATGCCGCAAGCGCGGCCTTCATCTTCTCCACCTGCTCCTGCGTAATCCCCGTGTCCTTGCCGCCATACAGGCCCAGTACCGGGGCGTGCAACTGGCCAACCAGGTCGATCGGGTTCTTCGGCTTGAGCGGCGTTGGCTCGCCCACCAGTTGCCCGTACCATGCCACCGCCGCCCTGACCCGCAAGTTGTGCGCGGCATAGAGCCAGGTCATCCGGCCACCCCAGCAGAAGCCGGTGATGGCCAGCCGGGACAAGTCGCCGCCATTGGCACCGGCCCAGCTTGTCGTGGCATCCAGGTCACCCATGACCTGCTCGTCCGGCACCCTGGAAATCACCCTGGCCTGCAGTTCCTGGATGGTGCCAAAGCTCTGCGGATCGCCCTGCCGCGCAAACAGCTCCGGCGCGATGGCCAGGTAGCCGAGCTTGGCAAAACGCCGGCAGACATCGGCAATATGCTCGTGCACACCGAAAATCTCGCTGACCACCAGCACCACCGGCAGGTTTTTCTTAGCTTCGGGCTGGGCGCGATAGGCGGGCATATTGAACCCGCCGGAAGGAATGGTCACTTCGCCGGCGGTCAGGCCCGCAAAATCGGTCTTGATGGCCTGCGCCATCACCGGCAGCGCGGCCGCGGCAAAGGCCGAGCCCAGCGCGGTCTTGACGAATCCGCGGCGATCGAACGTCTGGCCGGGTACGAGGCTCTCCACTTCGGGTTTCAGCATGCGTGTCTCCAGGATCGGTGGCTGGCGGGTGGCGCCAGCCGCCGATTCTAAGCAAACATGCCGCATCGCGCACGCAGCCCGTTCGCGATGCGGAGACTCCTCAGTGCAGCTTCACGCGCGGGCTGGTCTTGCTGCGCAGCCAGTGGGTCACCGTATCCAGGCCCATGCCGATGGCACCGTGCAGCGCGAGCACATGCATGCGGTAGAGCGAGGTGTACATGAATCGCGCCATCAGCCCCTCGATGAACATTGAGCCGCCGATCAGGCCGCCCATCAGGCTGCCGACCGCGCTGAAATGCCCGAGCGACACCAGCGAGCCGAAATCCTTGAAGGCAAATTTCGGCAGCGGCTTGCCTTCGAGACGGGCCCGCAACGCGTTGTACAGGAACGTGGCCTGCTGGTGCGCGGCCTGCGCGCGCGGTGGCACCGCGGTCTGCTTCTCCGGCCACAGGCAGCTGGCGCAGTCGCCAAAGGCGAAGATGTCCGGATCCCCCTCGCTCTGCAGCGTGGGCCCGACCACGATCTGGCCTTGACGGCTGACCGGCAGGCCGAGCGTAGCGAGCACCGGCGGCGCGGTGATGCCTGCCGCCCACACCGTCAGGTCGGCGTCGATGCGCTTGCCGCTGGCGGTCAGCACCGCTTCCGGCGTGACTTCGGTCACGCGCTCGCCAGTAAAGACGTCGACATCGAGCTTGCGCAGCAGCTTGGTGGTCTCGGCGGAAACCCGCTCCGACAACGCCGGCAGGATGCGCGGCCCGGCCTCGATCACATGGATGCGCACATCGCGGCGCGGATCGAGCTGGTGCAGGCCGTAGGCATTGAGCACATGCGCGGTATTGCGAAGCTCCGCGGACAGCTCAACGCCGGTGGCACCTGCGCCGATGATCGCCACGTCCACGCGCGGCCGGCCGTCTTCGCCGACGCGGCCCTTGCCGTTCTGGGCGCGCACGCAGGCGGCAATAAGCCGGCGTCGGAAGCGTTCGGCCTGGTCGACGGTATCGAGGGCAATGGCATTCTCGGCAGCGCCGGGCACGCCAAAGAAATGCGTGACGCAGCCGATCGCAAGCACCAGCGTGTCGTACGGGAGCTCGCGCGCCGGCAGCAATTCCGTGCCGTCCTGGTCGAGGCAGGCCGTGACCGAAATCGTCTTGCGCGTGCGGTCGATGCCGGTCAACTCGCCCTGCTGGAACTCGAAATGATGCCAGCGCGCCTGCGCCACGTATTCGAGCTGATGGGTGTTGGGATCCATGCTGCCGGCGGCAACTTCATGCAGCAGCGGCTTCCAGATATGGGTGGGCATGCGGTCCACCAGTACAACCTGTGCGGCGCCATTCCGGCCGAGCTTGTCGCCCAGCCTCGTCACCAGTTCCAGTCCGCCTGCCCCTCCTCCTACGACAATGATGCGATGCGCCCTTCCCTCTTTGGTGGTCATGGTCTACCCGATTTTTCTTGAAAAGCTGGGCCCTGGTCCACGGAATCACTGACATGGATTTCAATGATTCAGCGGATAAGCCGTTTGTCACAGTCTGCTGCATTGCAACAGAACTCGCAAGACTGCAAACACCGACTCAGCAGTCGCTTCATTCAGTACCACCATGCAGGGGTCGGGGCGCGAGCCTTAGTGCGCCTCCTCCCAATTGGTCCCGCTTCCCACTTCCGCCACCAATGGCACGCGCAGTTCAGCGACCGAGCACATCAGCTCGGGCAGCCGCACCTTCACCAGCTCCAGCTCGTCCTGCGGCACTTCCAGCACGAGTTCATCGTGCACCTGCATGATCTGGCGCGTTTGCAGCTTGTCGCGCTCCAGCCAGCCCTGCACCGCGATCATCGACAGCTTGATCAGGTCCGCCGCCGTGCCCTGCATCGGCGCATTGATCGCTGCGCGCTCCGCCGCCTGCCGGCGCGGGCCGCTGCCGCCGTTGATGTCGGGCAGCCACAGGCGGCGGCCGAACACGGTTTCGACATAGCCTTGCTCGCGCGCGGTCTGCCGCGTTTCTTCCATGTAGTGGGCCACGCCCGGATAGCGCATGAAGTAGCGATCGATATAGTGCTTGGCGGCTTCGCGCTCGATGCCGAGGTTGCTGGCGAGGCCAAACGCGCTCATGCCATAGATCAGGCCGAAGTTGATCACCTTGGCGTAGCGGCGCTGCTCGCTGCTGACGGCGTCGCGCTCCACGCCGAAGATCTCGGCGGCGGTCGCACGGTGGATGTCCTCGCCATTGGCGAAGGCGCGCAGCAGGTTCTCGTCGCCCGAGATATGCGCCATGATGCGCAGCTCGATCTGCGAATAGTCGGCCGACACGATCACGTTGCCCGGCGCGGCGATGAACGCCTCGCGGATGCGCCGTCCTTCTTCAGTACGCACCGGGATGTTCTGCAGGTTCGGATCGGTCGACGCAAGCCGGCCGGTGACGGCGGTGGCCTGTCCGTAGCTGGTATGCACGCGGCCAGTGTTCGCGTTGACCATCTTCGGCAGCTTGTCCGTGTAGGTCGACTTGAGCTTGGCCAGGCCGCGGTAGTCGAGCAGCAGCTTCGGCAGCGGATAGTCTTCCGCCAGCTTCTGCAGCACCTCTTCATCGGTGGACGGTGCGCCGCTGGCAGTCTTCTTGACCACCGGCAGCTTCATCTGGTTGAACAGGATCTCGCCGATCTGCTTCGGCGATCCCAGGTTGAACGGCTGGCCGGCCGCACTGTATGCGGCCTGCTCCAGCTCGAGCATGCGCTGCCCGAGTTCGGCGCTTTGCGTCGCCAGGCGCTCCGAATCGATCAGCACGCCGTTGCGCTCGATCTTCTGCAGCACCACCGAGACCGGGATCTCGATTTCGCTGTACACGCGATGCAGTCCCGGCGCGGCCTCGACCTGCGGATACATCTTGCGGTGCAGGCGCAGCGTCACGTCGGCATCTTCGGCGGCATACTCGGTCGCGCGCACCAGGTCGATCTGGTCAAAGCCGATCTGGTTCGCGCCCTTGCCGCAGACTTCCTCGTACGTGATCGTCTTCAGGCTGAGCAGGCGCTCGGCCAGGCTGTCCATGCCGTGATTGCGGTGCGATGCCAGCACGTAGCTTTCGAGCATGGTGTCATGCGCGATGCCGCGCAGCGTCACGCCATGGTTGGCAAATACGTGCGAGTCGTACTTGATGTGCTGGCCGAGCTTGGCGCGCCCGGCATCCTCGAGCCAGGCCCGCATGCGCTCGAGCACGAACTCACGCGACAGCTGGCCGTGGTTTTCCAGTCCGGCGACATCCGGCCCGCGGTGCCCCACCGGGATATAGCAGGCTTCACCCGGCTCGACCGACAGCGAGATGCCGACCAGTTGCGCCTGCATCGGGTCGAGCGAGGTGGTTTCAGTATCGATGGCCACCAGCGATGCGGCTTCGATGCGCTGCATCCAGGCTTCAAACGCGGTCTCGGTCGTCACGCTTTCATAGCGGATCTCGGTCGGCACGGTCTCGGCGTGCTCGGCTGCCGCCGGGGCAGCTGGCGTCTCCATATCGAAGAGTCCGCCTTGCGCCGGGGCTGGCGCCGGTGCCGCAGCGCGGGCACGCGCCTGGGCGCGCGGGTCGGGCAGGCGTTCGCCGGTCAGTTCGCGCAGCCAGGTCTTGAAGCCGTACTTCGAGAAGAACTCGACCAGCTTCTCCTTGTCCTCGCCCACTTCCTTCAGCGCATGGAAGTCGGCCACCGCATCGCTCAGGTCGCAATCGGTCTTTACGGTCACCAGCGTGCGCGCCATCGGCAGCCAGTCGAGCGTGTTGCGCAGGTTCTCGCCCACCACGCCCTTGATGCCGGCGGCGCCCGCCATGATGGCGTCGAGGGTGCCATACTCGGTCAGCCACTTCACGGCGGTCTTGGGCCCGACTTTCGGCACGCCCGGGACATTGTCGACGGCATCGCCGATCAGCGACAGGTAGTCGACGATGCGCTCGGGCGGCACGCCGAACTTGCTGTTTACGCCAGCGGGATCGAG
The DNA here is from genome assembly GCF_000812465.1 of Cupriavidus sp. IDO. GTDB lineage: Bacteria > Pseudomonadota > Gammaproteobacteria > Burkholderiales > Burkholderiaceae > Cupriavidus. Next base: position 42,025 of record NZ_JWMA01000165.1, read on the forward strand.
CACTTCGCCGCTCATGGTGTTGACCAGCGTGACGTGGCCGTCGACCAGCTGCGCGAGATCCTTGTCGCCAGTGGACACGACGGTTCGCACGCCCTGCTCCGTGGCCTGGCGGGCGAGCGTGCCGATCACGTCGTCCGCCTCCACGCCGTCGACCATGACGATCGGCCAGCCCAGCGCGCGTACCGCCTCGTGGATCGGCCCGATCTGCTTCGCCAGGTCTTCCGGCATGGAAGGCCGGTGTTCCTTGTAGGCGGGATAGAGATCGTCGCGGAAGGTCTTGCCCTTTGCGTCGAACACGCAGGCGCTATACTCTGCCGGGTAATCGCTGCGCAGCTTGCGCAGCATGTTGATCATGCCGTAGATTGCCCCTGTGGGCAGACCCTCTCCATTGCGCAGGTCCGGCAGGGCGTGATACGCGCGATACAAATAGCTCGATCCGTCGACGAGCAAGAGTGTTTTTGGACTATCCGACATTCCCATGGACTCAAAATTGACTGGTGCCGCCGCAGGCGGTGCTTCGACCGCCCCCCTTGCTGACCCGGATGTTTCCGATATTTCCGGCGATACCGTACAACCGCCGCCGGAAGCTGCTGCCGAACATGCCGCGGCCGTAGCCGCTGCCGCCGACGCGGCCGCTGCGGGGCATCCCGCGGAGGCACCGGCCGACGGCGCAGGCGCGCCCGGCTCGCGCGCCAATCCGCGCAAGATGATTCCCAGCCTGCGTGCGCTGGCCGACGAAGATCGCGCTACGGCAAAGAAGGCGCGCGCCTCGTGGCAAATGTTCACGATTATGGCAGAGTTCATCGAGGCCACCGAGTACCTGTCGGAGATCCGCCCCGCGGTCTCGATCTACGGCAGCGCGCGTCTGCGCGAGGATTCGCCGTATTACCAGCGCACCATTGAAATCGCACGCCTGTTCTCGGATGCCGGCTTTGCCGTGATCTCCGGCGGCGGCCCCGGCATCATGGAAGCAGCCAACAAGGGTGCCCACGCCGGCAAGTCGGCCAGCGTCGGCCTCAATATCGAACTGCCGCACGAACAGCAGGGCAATCCATACCAGGACATTGCCATGCGCTTCCGCCACTTCTTCACGCGCAAGGTCACCTTCGTCAAGAACTCCGACGCCTTCATCGTGATGCCGGGCGGCTTCGGCACGCTCGACGAGCTGGCCGAGGTGCTGACGCTGGTCCAGACCGGCAAGTCGCGTTCGGTGCCCGTGGTGATGTTCGGCAGCCGTTTCTGGAAAGGCCTGCTGGACTGGTTCCGCTTCACGCTGCTGCCGATGGGCCTGATCGCCGAGCACGACCTTGACTTGATGAAGATCGTGGATGAGCCGCACGAAGTGCTGGAAGCGGTCTATGAGTATTACGAGCAGCGTGGCGGCGACAAGCCGATTCCGCCCAAGGAAGAGATGTTCTATCTGTAAGTCCAGGCCGGCAGCGGGAGCAAGCTCTTCTGCCGGGCCGGCTGTGCACCGTTGTTCAGGTGCCCCACGGGGCACCGCAGCGGCCCGCTTACGGCAGGAATTGCTAGAATGGAACCTGTCCGTCTGCCAAGCCCGGCGCCGCCGGGTTGCAGCCAACGCCCCAATTCGCCGCACAGCACGCCCCGCCCTGCTGTGCCGCACAGGAGCCCCTGATGAACTCCTCCTCCTATCTGCCTGCCGCCAATGCGGAAGAGCCGCCTGCCGCCGTGCCGGCTCATCTGCTGACGGTAGCCGCTGCCGCGCTGGCGCTGGCCATGCCCGGCCTGCTGATGGCGCAGACCGGCCAGGAAAGCAATGCCCTGACCCAGCAGGAACTGAACCAGATCAACAACCAGCCGATCGCCCCGGCCGCCAAGACGCAACTCAACCAGCCGCGCCAGCCGAGCTTCCAGCTCAATGAGCGCGACGGCACCCAGGTTCGCGAATTCCGCAACAAAGGCCAGGCGACCGATATCCAGGTCAAGTCGGGCTTTGGCACCAAGTACCAGATGAGCAAGCCGGAAGACAGCTCGCCCAAGATCCGCGATCACGACGTCAACCGCGTGCCGTCGGTCAACCTGCAGTTCTGAATCTGATTTCCCACGGCCGGCAGTGCAAGCTGCCGGGCCGCGCCGGCCCTCCGGCAGTCTTGCCGCGGCGGCGGACACTATTTTGCCGCCGCTTTCCGTTTCGCTTCAAACAACGAGTATGGCCGTATTCACCACGGTCTCGCAGGACGAGATCGCCAGCTGGCTGCTTGATTTCGACCTAGGCGAAGTGCGCGAACTGCGCGGCATCGCCTCGGGCATCGAAAACAGCAATTTCTTTCTGACCATGGAGCAGGATGGCCACGTACGCGAGTACGTGCTGACCATCTTCGAGCGCCTGTCTTTCACGCAACTGCCGTATTACCTGTACCTGATGGCGCATCTGGCCGAACGCGGCATCAGCGTGCCGGCACCGATCCCGGCCCGCGACGGCGAGATCCTGCGCGCGCTCAAGGGCAAGCCGGCCACGATCGTCACCCGCCTGCCGGGCGCCTCGCAGCTGGCGCCGGATGCCGAGCACTGCGGCCAGGTCGGCGACATGCTCGCACGCATGCACCTGGCCGGACAGGACTATCCGCGCCAGCAGCCCAACCTGCGCAGCCTGCCGTGGTGGCGCCAGACCGAGAGCGAGATCGTGCCGTTCCTGGACGCGGCGCAACGCGGCTTGCTCCAACAGGAAATCGCCCACCAGACTGCTTTCTTCGGCAGCGCGGACTACGCGGCGCTGCCGGGCGGCCCGTGCCATTGCGACCTGTTCCGCGACAACGTGCTGTTCGAGGAGGACGGCACCGGGCATCACCGCCTGGGCGGCTTCTTCGATTTCTACTTCGCCGGCAACGACAAGTGGCTGTTCGACCTGGCCGTGACCGTCAATGACTGGTGCATCGACCTGGCCACTGGCGAGCTGGACGCCGCGCGTGCGCAGGCACTGTTGCGGGCCTATCATGCCGTCAGGCCGCTCGGCGCGATCGAGGCCGCGCACTGGCAGGACATGCTGCGCGCGGGCGCCCTGCGCTTCTGGGTATCCCGGCTGTGGGATTTCTACCTGCCGCGCGAGGCCGACATGCTCCAGCCGCATGATCCGACCCATTTCGAACGCATCCTGCGCCGGCGAATTGACGTAAAGTCGGACGCCGCCGCGCTCCCCTGGATCTGATCCGTATGCAACTACTGGAAGTCCCCGCCAAGGAAGGCTATGTCTGGTTCCGCCAGGGTATCTGGCTGTTCCGCAAGAATCCGCTCGCCTTCCTGATGCTGCTGTTTATCTACCTGATCGCCGCACAGCTGGCCATCTTCGTGCCGCTGATCGGCATCATCGCGCTGCTGGTGGTCACGCCGGGGCTGTCCGTCGGTGTCATGACCGCATGCCGGGAGGTGATCCAGAACAAGCGAGTCCTGCCCACCATACTGCTGGCAGGGTTCCGCACCAACGGCAAGGAAGCCACGCGCAACCTGCTGGTGCTGGGCGGCATCTATGCCGGACTGGTATTCCTGCTGAGCCTGATCGCCGGCTCGCTGGTGGACATGAGCGCCCTGCTGCCGATCCTGCTGAAGGAAGAAGCGCCTTCGGCCGAGGCGGTGCGGCAGCTCTACTACGCGCTGCTGATCGGCGCGATGCTCTATACGCCGATCGCCATGATGTTCTGGTTCGCGCCATTGCTGGCGGCCTGGCACGGCGTGCCGCCGGTCAAGGCGCTGTTCTTCAGCTGGACGGCGTGCTGGCGCAACCGCGGCGCGTTCTTCACCTACGTGGTGCTGTTCGCCGTGTTGCTGGTGGCGATCCCGTTCTTCCTCGAAGCCGTGTTCAGCGCCTTTGGCGCTGAAACCGTGCTGTCTTTCCTGGTCACGCCGTATTCGCTGCTGATGCTGGCGATCCTCTATTGCTCGTTCTACGCGACCTACCGAGGCTGCTTCAACGTGGCACCGCCGGGCGCGGAACCCGCCGCGTCGGCATGACGTCCGCGGCCGCGGCGGCACAACCGCCACGGCCGGCCGGCGCGATCAGTTGATCGGATCGAGCTTGGCCACCGACAGCGCCAGCCACTTGGCGCCGTGGCGCTTGAATTTGATGTTGGCCCGGGCATCCGCCCCGTCGCCTTCCAGCGCGGTGATCACCCCTTCGCCGAACTTGTTGTGGAACACTTCCTGTCCCACACGAAATCCCGTTCCGGCCTCGCGCTTCGCATCGGCATAGCCGTTGCCGGTATCCATGCCACCGGTCGGCTTGTTGCCTGAATACGGCACATCCTCCGGCTTGCGGAACCAGTCGCGGCCCCATCCGGTGTCTTGCTGCTTGCGGCTGCTGACGTAGCTCTGCGCCGGCGGCGTCAGCCATTTCATCGACTCTTCAGGCAGCTCCTCGAAGAAGCGCGAGCGCACGTGGTAGCGCATCTGGCCGTGCAGCACGCGGCTCTGGGCAAAGGACAGGTACAGCCGCTCGCGCGCACGCGTGATCGCCACGTACATCAGACGTCGCTCTTCCTCGAGCCCATCCAGCTCCATCGCGCTGTTCTCGTGCGGGAACAGCCCCTCTTCCAGCCCGGTGATGAACACCACGTTGAACTCCAGGCCCTTGGCCGCGTGCACGGTCATCATCTGCACCGCGTCCTGTCCGGCCTGGGCCTGGTTGTCGCCAGCCTCCAGCGAGGCGTGCGTGAGGAACGCCACCAGCGGCGTCATCACCACCGGTAGCGCCTCCGGGTCCAGCACCTGCTGGGCCTGGTCGCCCTCTGCTAGCTGCGGCACGGCCTGCGCCGCGCGGGATTCGAAGCCGACCGGGATCACCGAGGCCAGTGCTTCCAGCCCATAGCCCTCTTCCACGACAAAGGCCTGCGCCGCGGTCACCAGCTCCTGCAGGTTCTCGATGCGGTCCTGGCCTTCCTTCTCGCCGTGGTAATGCGTGATCAGGCCGCTGGTGTTGGTTACGTACTCGACCACCTCGGCCAGCGTCATGCGGCGCGTCTCGGCGCGCATCTGCTCGATCAGGCGGACGAACGCCGCCAGCTTGCTGCCCGCCGCGCCGGGCACATAGGCCACGGCCTCGGCCAACGAGCAGTTGTACTGGCGCGCGGCATCCTGCAGTTGCTCCAGCGAGCGCGCACCAATGCCGCGCGCGGGAAAGTTCACCACACGGCCGAAGGCGGCGTCGTTGCGCGGGTTCTCCAGCAACTGCAGGTAGGCCAGCGCGTGCTTGATTTCGGCGCGTTCGAAGAAGCGCAGGCCGCCGTACACGCGGTACGGAATGCTGGCCGAGAACAGCGCGTGCTCGATCACGCGCGACTGCGCATTGCTGCGGTACAGGATGGCGATCTCGGACCGCGTCATGCCCTGCGCAATCTGGTCGCGGATTTCCTCGACCATCCACGCGGCCTCCTGGCCGTCCGAGCCCGCCTGGAACACCCGCACCGGCTCGCCGTGGCCGGCGTCGGTGCGCAGGTTCTTGCCCAGGCGGCGCGCGTTGTGCGAGATCAGGTGGTTGGCCGAGTCGAGGATGTGCCCGTGCGAGCGGTAGTTCTGCTCCAGCTTGATCATCCGGCGCACGCGGAACTCATGCTCGAAATCGCGCATATTGCCGACGTTCGCGCCGCGGAAGGCATAGATGCTCTGGTCGTCGTCGCCCACCGCGAACACTGCCGCCGGATTCTGCGTGCCGTATCCCGCCAGCAGCTTGAGCCACTGGTACTGCAGCACGTTGGTGTCCTGGAACTCGTCGACCAGCACATGGCGGAAGCGGTGCTGGTAGTGCTGGCGGATTGCGTCGTTGTAGCGCAGCAGCTCATAGCAGCGCAGCAGCAGCTCGGCAAAATCCACCACGCCTTCGCGCTGGCACTGCATGTCGTAGGCAGCGTAGAGGTCGACGAAGCGCTTATTGAAATCGTCGTTGGCCTCCACGTCGGCCGGCCGCAGGCCCTGCTCCTTGGCATTGTTGATGAAGTACTGGAGGTTCTTGGCCGGGTACTTCTCGTCGTCCACGTTGAGCGACTTCAGCAGCCGCTTGATGGCCGAAAGCTGGTCCTGGCTGTCCAGAATGGCAAAGGTCTGCGGCAGTCCCGCGTCACGGAAATGCGCGCGCAGCATGCGGTTGCACAGGCCGTGGAAGGTGCCGATCCACATGCCGCGCGTATTGATCGGCAGCATCGACGACAGCCGCGTCTGCATTTCCTTGGCGGCCTTGTTGGTAAAGGTCACCGCCAGGATGCCCGCCGGCGAGACCCGGCCGTTCTGGATCAGCCAGGCGATGCGCGTGGTCAGCACGCGCGTCTTGCCGCTGCCGGCGCCCGCCAGGATCAGTGCCGGTTCGTCCGGCAGGGTAACGGCGGCTAGTTGTTCGGCGTTCAGGTTGGCAAGCAGGTCGGACATCGGAGGGCCTTGTGGATTGGCGCCAATTATACCGGCGGGCCCTGTCCTGCAAGTCACATCTGGGCGGCGCCGGCGGGCGGAAATAGGCACCGGCCAGTCGCCCCCCGTATAATTTGACGTTTTACTGGCGCAATGCCGGCCGCCGTCGGCCGCCGCCCCGCCAGGCGCAGGCCGAAGCATCCTGCGACGACCCCCGACGCCAACATCGACATCCCCAGCATGACCGCCCAAGACCAGTCCCTTGCCAAGAGCTTCGAACCCGCCGCCATCGAGGCGAAATGGGGCCCCGAGTGGGAGAAGCGCGGCATCGCCAGGCCGACCTTCGACCCGGCCCGCCCCGATTTCGCGATCCAGCTGCCGCCGCCGAATGTGACCGGCACGCTGCACATGGGCCACGCGTTCAACCAGACCATCATGGACGGCCTGACGCGTCACGCACGCATGTCGGGCGCCAATACGCTGTGGGTCCCCGGCACCGACCACGCCGGCATCGCCACGCAGATCGTGGTGGAGCGCCAGCTCGAGGGCCAGGGCGTATCGCGCCATGACCTCGGCCGCGAGAAGTTCACCGAGAAGGTGTGGGCCTGGAAGGAAGAATCGGGCTCGACCATCACGCGGCAGGTGCGCCGCATGGGCGCCTCGATCGACTGGAGCCGCGAGTACTTCACGATGTCGCCCGAGATGTCGAAGGCGGTCACCGAAGTCTTCGTGCGCCTGTACGAACAGGGCCTGATCTACCGCGGCAAGCGCCTGGTCAACTGGGATCCGGTGCTGGGCACGGCCGTCTCGGACCTCGAAGTGGAGAACGTCGAGGAAGAAGGCTGGCTGTGGCACATCCACTATCCGCTGGTCGAGGCGGATACCAAGGCCGGCCTGACCTACCTGACCGTTGCCACCACCCGCCCGGAAACCATGCTGGGCGACGTGGCCGTGATGGTCCACCCGGAAGACGAGCGCTATGCGCACCTGATCGGCAAGTTCGTGCACCTGCCGCTGACGGGCCGCCAGATCCCGGTCATTGCCGACGAATACGTCGACCGCGAATTCGGCACCGGCGTGGTCAAGGTGACCCCGGGCCACGACTTCAACGACTATGCCGTCGGCCAGCGCCACAACCTGCCGCAACTGTCGATCCTGACATTGGACGCGAAGATCGTCGCCGATGCGCCCGCCGCGTACGCCGGCCTCGACCGCTTCGACGCGCGCCGGGCGATCGTTTCCGACCTGGAAGAACAAGGCCTGCTGGCCGAGGTCAAGAAGCACAAGCTGATGACGCCGCGCAGCGAGCGCACCGGCAGCGCGATCGAGCCGATGCTGACCGACCAGTGGTTCGTCGCCATGAGCAAGCCGGCGCCGGAAGGCACCTACTACCCGGGCCGCTCGATCGCCGAAGTGGCGCTCGAGGCCGTGCAGAGCGGCGAGATCAAGCTGGTGCCCGAAAACTGGATCAGCACCTACAACCAGTGGCTGGGCAATATCCAGGACTGGTGCATCTCGCGCCAGCTGTGGTGGGGCCACCAGATCCCGGCCTGGTACGACGATGCCGGCAGCTGCTTCGTGGCGCGCACGGAAGAGGAAGCTGCCGCAAAGGCCAGGGCCGCCGGGAGCACCGGCGCCCTGCGCCGCGAGGACGATGTGCTCGACACCTGGTTCTCGTCGGCGCTGGTGCCCTTCTCCTCGCTGGGCTGGCCGGAAGAGACGCCCGAGATGCAGCATTTCCTGCCGTCGTCGGTGCTGGTCACCGGCTACGACATCATCTTCTTCTGGGTGGCGCGCATGGTCATGATGACCAAGCACTTCACCGGCAAGGTGCCCTTCCATACCGTCTACGTGCACGGCCTGGTGCGCGATTCGGAAGGCAAGAAGATGAGCAAGTCCGAGGGCAATACACTCGATCCGGTCGACCTGATCGACGGCATCGACCTCGATACGCTGCTGCAGAAGCGCACCACCGGCCTGCGCCGCCCGAAGGACGCGCCCAAGATCGAGAAAAAGACGAAGAAGGAATTCCCCGAGGGCATACCCGCCTTTGGCGCCGACGCGCTGCGCTTCACCTTCGCCTCGCTGGCCACGCTCGGCCGCAACATCAACTTCGACACCGGCCGCTGCGAGGGCTACCGCAACTTCTGCAACAAGCTGTGGAACGCGACCCGCTTCGTGCTGATGAACACCGAAGGCCACGACTGCGGCATGGGCCCGTGCAGCAATGACTGCGGTCCGGACGGCTACCTGCACTTCTCGCAGGCCGACCGCTGGATCGTTTCGCTGCTGCAGCGCGTGGAAGCCGAAGTCGAGAAGGGCTTTGCCGAATACCGCTTCGACAACATCGCCAGCGCGATCTACAAGTTCGTCTGGGACGAGTACTGCGACTGGTACCTGGAGCTGGCGAAGGTGCAGATCCAGACGGGCACCGAAGCCCAGCAACGCGCTACCCGCCGCACGCTGCTGCGCGTGCTGGAAACCGTGCTGCGCCTGGCCCATCCGATCATCCCGTTCATCACCGAGGAACTGTGGCAGAAGGTGGCCCCGCTGGCCGGCCGCGCCAAGGGCGATGGCAGCGAGACCCTCGCGCTGCAGGACTATCCCTTGCCTGCCCTGGCCAAGATCGATGAGGCGTCCGAGCAATGGGTCGCCCAGCTCAAGGCCGTGGTCGATGCCTGCCGCAACCTGCGTGGCGAAATGAGCATCTCGCCGGCGCAGCGCATTCCGCTCTATGCCCAGGGCGACAGCGAATTCCTGAAGGCTGCCAGCGCACATATCCAGGCGCTGGCGAAACTTTCGGAGGTGCGCGTATTCGAAGACGAGAGCACCCTGCAGGCCGAAGGTGCCGGCGCTCCGGTTGCCATCGTCGGCGGCAACCACCTGATGCTGAAGATCGAAATCGACGTCGCCGCCGAGCGGGCGCGGCTGTCGAAGGAAATCGAACGCATCGGCGGCGAGATCGGCAAGTGCCGCGGCAAGCTCTCCAATGAAAGCTTTGTTGCCAAGGCGCCACCCGCCGTGGTGGCGCAGGAGACACAGCGTCTGTCGGATTTCGAACAGACGCTGACCAAGCTGCAGGATCAGTTGCAGCGCTTGCCTGCATAATCCGTCACAGCGGTCCGGTTTCGCGCCCCGTATAGGACGAAACCGGACAGACGGCACCCTCTGCATCCGGCAGGGTTGTGATTCAAACCCGAGAGGAACACCTGAAATGGAAAATCGCGTTACCAAGGCAGTCTTCCCGGTCGCGGGTCTGGGCACCCGCTTCCTTCCCGCCACCAAGGCAAGCCCCAAGGAAATGCTGCCGGTTGTGGACAAGCCCCTGATCCAGTATGCGGTGGAAGAAGCCATGGCCGCCGGCATTACCGAGATGATCTTCGTCACCGGCCGCTCCAAGCGTGCCATCGAGGATCATTTCGACAAGGCCTTCGAACTGGAAGTCGAGCTCGAAGCCAAGAACAAGCAGGCGCTGCTTGACGTGGTGCGTTCGATCAAGCCGGCCAACGTCGAGTGCTATTACGTGCGCCAGCCGGAAGCGCTCGGGCTCGGCCACGCCGTGCTGTGCGCGGCCAAGCTGGTCGGTGACACGCCGTTCGCGGTCATGCTGGCCGATGACCTGATCGACGGTGACCCGCCGGTGATGAAGCAGATGGTGGATACCTACAACCACTACAACTGCTCGGTGCTGGGCGTCGAGGAGATCACGCCGGAGCAGAGCCGTTCGTATGGGGTGATCGAGGGCCGCGAGTGGGAACCGGGCGTGATCAAGGTGTCGAACATCATCGAGAAGCCGGCGCCGGAAGACGCGCCGTCCAACCTCGGGGTGGTCGGCCGCTACATCCTGACGCCGCGCATCTTCGACCACCTGCGCGAACTGAAGCCGGGGGCCGGCGGCGAGTTCCAGCTGACCGACGGGATCCAGTCCCTGCTCAACCAGGAGCAGGTGCTGGCCTATCGCTACCAGGGCCGCCGCTATGACTGCGGCAGCAAGCTGGGCTACCTGAAGGCGACCGTGGAGTTCGCGCTGAAGCACCCGGAAGTCGGCCAGGAATTCAGCGCTTACCTGGAATCGCGCGAGCACCTGACGGGTCCCGCCTGATCCAGGCGCATCGCGCAGTCAAAGAAAAAGCCGCTTCGAGCGGCTTTTTCTGTCTGCGCAAGCCCGCGGTGTGCGGGTCAGCGGCGGCGCATGTAGAACACGAAAACCTTGTCGACTTCCTGGTGCGACAGCAGCTCATTGCCGGTCTGCTTGGCAAAGGCCTGGAAGTCGCGGGTTGCGCCCGGATCGGTGGCAAGCACTTTTAGCACATCGCCGCTGGCCATGTCCGCCAGTGCCTTCTTGGTGCGCAGGATCGGCAGCGGGCAGTTCAGGCCGCGCGCATCCACTTCTTTCTGGAACTCCATTCCTCTCTTCCTCGGTATCTGTGTTTGTTCTACAAGCGGTATTGTAGCGAACCGTTGACCAGGCTGAAGTCGTTCGGGCGACGCGGGTCCGGAATGTCCTCGCCGGTCTGCCGGTCGAAGAATCGCACCGGATAGCCGCGTGCATGTAGCCAGTCGGCGACAGCGAAGCCGGTGCCGGCCGACCAGATCCGCATGTCTTCCGGGGCCACCAGCTTGTACTCCGCCAACTCCTCTGACAGCGCGATGGTGCCGCTCGCCTTGACGTGATAGGCGATGATCAGCTCGTTCTTGCGCATGAACTCGTAGACGCCGATCAGGGAGACCGCCTCGGTATCGAGGTTGGTCTCCTCCTTCAGCTCGCGCGCCACGCCCAGCTCCGGCGTTTCGTCACGCTCGAGGAAGCCGGTCACCAGCGCAAACATCTTCTCCGGCCACGCGGCATTGCGCGCCAGCAGGAGCTTGTCCTCATATTCGACTACGGCCGCCAGCACGGGCAGCGGGTTGTTCCAGTGCACGAAGCCGCAGCCCTGCTCCACGCAGGCATGGCGCTCGCGCCCGGACAGCGGCAGCACTTCAAGCGGCGCGCCGCATTGCGGACAGAATCGATATTGCATTTGGGGGCTCCAGTGGGTCTGTTCTTTACAGGATCTGTCAGGCGCTGCAGGCCGCGCGCATGTCGGCCGCCAGTGCCTCGACCGTGGCCGGCTGCAGGTCCCACGAACACATGAAGCGGCAACCGCCGGCACCGATGAAGGTATAGAAGCGCCAGCCCTTCGCGCGCAGCGCCTCGATCGCAGGCAGCGGCAATTCGGCAAAGACCGCGTTCGACTCGGTCGGGAACATGATGCGCACGCCCGGAATATCGGCAATGCGCGATTGCAGCAGTTGCGCCATGGCATTGGCGTGGCGCGCGTTGGACAGCCAGACATCGTTTTCCAGCAGCCCGAGCCACGGCGCCGAGATAAAACGCATCTTCGATGCCAGCTGGCCCGCCTGCTTCACACGGTAGGCAAAATCTTCCGCCAGGCGGCGGTCGAAGAACACCACCGCCTCGCCGACCGGCAGTCCGTTCTTGGTGCCGCCGAAGCACAGCACGTCCACGCCGGCGCGCCAGGTGATCTCGGACGGATGCACGCCGAGCGAGGCCACCGCGTTGGCAAAGCGCGCGCCGTCCATATGCACGCGCAGCTGGCGGCGCTTGGCGATGGCGGCGATTGCCCGCACCTCGTCCACCGTGTAGACCGTGCCCACTTCGGTGGACTGCGTCAGCGACACCACTTTGGGCTTCGGATAGTGGATGTCGGAGCGGCGCGTGACCAGCGCCTCCACCGCATCCGGTGTCAGCTTGCCGTTGGCGCCCGGCGCGGTCAGCAGCTTGGAGCCGTTCGAGAAAAATTCCGGGCCGCCGCACTCGTCTGTCTCGATATGCGCCAGCTCGTGGCAGATCACCGAATGGTAGGACTGGCACAGCGCCGACAGCGCTAGCGAATTGGCCGCCGTGCCGTTGAACACGAAGAAGACTTCGCAGTCGGTCTGGAACAGGTCGCGGATGCGATCGCAGACCTTCTGCGTCCACGAGTCGTCGCCATAGGCCTGTTCGTGGCCGCTGGCATTGGCTTCCAGGAAGTACTTGAGCGATTCCGGGCAGAATCCGGCGTAGTTGTCCGAGGCGAAGTGCTGCATGGCGGCGGTCGGCGAATATGCGCTGGCTCTTACTTCTTGTCGGCCCACAGTTCGCCGCCGGTGGCCCAGTTCTCGCGCTTGATGTCGGTGATGATGATGTCCACGGCCGAAGCCGAACAGCCCAGTGCTTCGCAGGTGACGCGCGTCACCTCTTCGACCAGCTTGCGCTTCTGCTCAATGGTACGGCCTTCAAACAGCTCTACGTGAAAAGTCGGCATGCAATGCTCCTGTGATTGATTGTCGGGGCGCGCCCGATTCATTGCGGCGCGTCAGTCCCGGTAGGAAGGATCGATTTTATCGAGTTTGCGCAGCAGCGCGGGCCACTCCAGCGCGCCTTCGACTGCACCGTTGTCATAAAGCTGCTCGGAAGTCTTGTCGGCCACGGCCGGCGCCGGCTGCACCAGGCGCCCGCCGGCCTGGGCGCCGAGCTGGACTTCGCAGGCCTTGATCAGCGTCGCCATCAGCACATAGGCCTCGGCCACGGTCCGCCCCACCGTCAGCGTGCCGTGATTGCGCAGCAGCATGGCCGGGTGATCGCCGAGCGACTCCGTCAGCCGCGCGCCTTCGGCCGGGCTGAAGGCGAGGCCTTCATAGTCGTGATAGGCAATCCGGCCATGGAAACGCATTGCATGCTGGGACAGCGGCAGCAGCCCGTCGGCCTGCGCCGACACCGCGATGCCGGCGGTGTTGTGCAGGTGCATGACGCACATGGCGTCGACACGCGCGGCGTGCACGGCGGCGTGCAGCGCGAAGCCGGTCACGTTGACCGGGTGCACGGTCTCGCCGACCACCTCGCCACGGCCGTTGATCTTGACCAGGTCCGAGGCGCGGATCTCGTCAAACGCAAAGCCGAACGGATTGATCAGGAAATGGTCCGGCTCGCCGGGAACGGCGGCCGAGATATGCGTGTAGATCAGGTCATCCCAGCCCTGGAGCGCGGCCAGCCGGTAGGCGGCGGCCAGGTCGACGCGTACGCGTTGCTCCTCGGGGGTGATGGGCTGGGGGGCGCCCGTCGCACGGGCGGGCTGCAAGGCAAAAGACATAGGGGGTCCGCTCCTGCGCCGCCCTTGCCGGGTCTTCCACCCGGCTTCTTCAGGTCGCTCCATGCGAGGCAATGGGCGGCGAAGGCAATACTGTAGCGCAGTCTGCCGCGCTCCCCCGCTACCTCGCGTGCGTGGCGCTCGCAGGCCACTTGCGCATCATCCACGCGAACATCACGGCTCCCAGCAGCAGCGCCGCTGCCGCGCAGGCCAGCGAGCCGCCAAAGCCGCCGGTGCGCGCCACCAGCGCCGTGGCCAGCGGCGGGCCGACGATCTGGCCGAGCCCGTACGACGCCGTCATCAGGCCCATCAGGCGCGGCGCCTGCGGCCCCCACAGCTTGCGCGCCTCGCGCATCGCGAACGACACCAGCGCTGTGAACGGCAGCCCCGCCAGCAGGCTGCTCAACGCGAAGCCGGTCACGGTGGGCCACACCACGGCGATGGCAACCCCCAGCGCCTGCAGGCCATAGGACCACGTCAGCAGGCGGCGGTTGTCGTGTTCCATGCCGACGCGCGTGGCCAGGAATGCCCCGACCGCCACGCCGGCGCCGAAGACCGGCCAGAACAGGTCCGCCCACACCGAGCCGGGCATGGCCTGGCGCGCAATGACCGGCAGGAAGGTCGCGGTGATGATGTAGCCGAAGCCCGCCAGCCCGTATGCGAACGTCAGCGCCCAGGCCTCGCCGTCCAGGCGCGCGGCGGCCGGCGCGGGTGAGGCAGCCGTCACGGCCGGCGTGGCCGCTTGCGCGGCATCGGCCCCGGACGCGAAAACTCGCCACACCGCTGCGACCAGCACCGCGCCCAGAGCGGTGAACGCCAGCCACGCCCAGTCCGCCTTCCACCCACCGCCGACCATGCCGAAGGCAGACAGCCCCGTGGCGACGATGCCGAGCCCCGGTCCGCAGAAGATCAGGCCGCCCAGTGCCGGCCTGTGCAGTTCGGCCAGCCGTTGCATGCACCAGCCGGAGGTGTAGACCAGCACCAGCGCGCTGGCCACGCCTGCCGCGGTACGCCAGGCCGCCCAGGCCAGCATGCCGCCGGGCAAGGCCATGCCGAGGGTCAGCAGGACCGTGGCGGCCAGGCCGTAGCGAATCATGCGCGCGGCGTCGGGCCGGATGAACAGGCAGATTGCCGCGCCGGCGAAATAGCCGATGTAGTTGAGCGTGGCCAGCCAGCCGCCCCCGTTGAGCGTGACGCTGCCGTCATGCAGCATCATCGGCAACAGCGGGGTAAAGGCAAAACGCCCGATGCCCATCGCGACGGCCAGGGACACCAGCCCCGCCAGTGCGATGGCGACCGCTCCGGCTTCCCGCCGCACCAGCGGCCGGGCGGTTACGCTGCTGCCGACCGTGGCCATGGCTACTTCCCCGCCTTGCGGCGCACGGTGACGGACTCGCCGCCGATGCCCCAGTTGTCGGTATCGACCTCGTCGATCACGACAACGGTCGTATTGGGGTTCTTGCCCAGCACATCCACCAGCAATTGGGTGGCGCCCTGGATCAGTTGCGCCTTCTGCTCGGCAGTGGCGCCTTCACGGGTGATCTTGATGTTGACGTATGGCATGACGGTAGTTTCCTTCTCGCCTGAGTGGCATTTTTATCTGGATTTACCTATCCTACGCCCTGAGCATCATCTTAAAAAATGAATTATCAAGATAGATATCATCTCGATACAAGATGATATCTACACCCAGACGCTATAGCAGGAGTCTCATATGGATCTCGCCGCCCTGGAAATCTTCCGCGCCGTCGTCGAAGCCGGCGGCATCACCCGTGCCGCCACGCGACTGCATCGCGTGCAATCCAACGTGACCACGCGCATTCGCCAGCTCGAGCAGTCGCTGGGCGTCGAGTTGTTCCTGCGCGACGGCAAGCGCCTGGTGCTGACGCCGGCTGGCCAAACCCTGCTCGACTACGCGTGCCGGATGCTGCAACTGGCCGAGGAAGCGCGCCATGCCGTGCTGCCGGCCCGACCGCATGGCCGGCTGCGCATTGCCTCGATGGAAAGCACGGCCGCCAGCCGGTTGCCGAACGTACTCGCCACCTATCACCAGGCCTGGCCGGACGTGCAACTGGAACTGGTGACCTGCCCGACCCGGCAGGCGCTGGATGCGCTCGCCCGCTTTGAGGTGGATTGCGCGTTTGTCGCCGAACCGGTGAACGAGCCCGCGCTGGTCTGCGTCCCGGCCTTCGAGGAAGAACTGGTGGTGATCGCGCGCGAACACCATCGCCCGATCCACAGCTCGGCCGACCTCGAAATTCCCACCCTGCTCGCCTTCGAGCCGGGCTGCAACTACCGCGCGCGGCTCGAAGCCTGGTACTCGGCATCCGACGCCGCGCCGCGCCGCGTGCTGGAACTGGGCTCTTATCACGCGATCATCGCCTGCGCGGCGGCCGGCATCGGCGCCGCCATCGTGCCGCGCTCGGTCCTGGCGCTCTACCGCGACCTGCCGAAAATCAGCCAGCACAGCCTCGGCGAAGCCGGGCGCGTGCGCACCATGCTGGCCTGGCACCCGGCCATGGCCGGCGCCGCGCTGGGTGCGCTGGTGGACGCACTTTCCGAGGAAAAAGCCGGGAAGGCCGCGCTTCCCGCTGCCGCCTGAGTCACGCGGGGCACGCGATGCCGGCGGCGGCCGGCGTGCAAGATGTGGCCGGTCGCCTACACTGAAAGTGGCGTCGCCACGGCACTCTTGCATGCCACGCCCACGTGATGAGATCTGCCACTGCGCATTCAAGGCCGCTCCTGGGGCTGCTGCTCGCGGGGCTGGCGCTGGCATTGTGCTTTGCCGCGCGCGCCGCGCCGCCTGCCCCATCCCGCGCTGCAGCTGCCGCGCCCGTCTATGTGGTCCCGCTCAAGGGCGCGATCGGTCCGGCCAGCGCGGGCTTCGTCATGCGTAGCATGGAGCGGGCGCGCAAGGAAGGCGCGCAGCTGATCGTGCTTGAAATGGACACGCCGGGCGGCCTCGACCTGTCGATGCGCGAGATCATCCAGGCCATCCTGGCCTCGCCGGTCCCGGTGGCGAGCTATGTCTACCCCGGTGGCGCCCGCGCCGCCAGCGCAGGCACCTACATCCTGTACGCCAGCCACATCGCAGCCATGGCGCCGGGCACCAACCTGGGCGCCGCCAGCCCCGTGCAGATCGGTATCGGCGGCCCGCAAGGACCGCAGGGGGTGCCGCAGAAGCCGGAGGCGAACCCCGCGTCGGCGCCGGCCAGCGCACCGGCCAGCCCGCAGGACACCATGGAGCGGAAACAGATGCACGATGCCTCGGCCTATATCCGCGGCCTTGCCCAATTGCGCGGACGCAATGCCGAGTGGGCCGAGCGCGCCGTGCGCGAAGCGGTGAGCCTGTCAGCCGACGAGGCAGCCGCCCAGCACGTGGCCGATTTGGTGGCTTCCGACCTGCCGGCACTGCTGCGCGAGGTCGACGGGCGGCGCATCACCGTGGCGGGCTCCGCCAACGCCACGCGCGTGCTGCACACCGCCGACGCGCCGGTCATCACGCTGGAGCCCGACTGGCGCAGCCACTTCCTGGCAGTCATCACGGATCCCAGCGTGGCGCTGATCCTGATGATGATCGGCATCTATGGCCTGATCTTCGAGTTCTCCACGCCCGGCATGGTGGTGCCGGGCATCGCCGGCGCGATCTGCCTGCTGCTGGCCCTGTTCGCGCTGCATATGCTGCCGGTCAACTACGCAGGGCTGGCGCTGATCGCGCTGGGCATCGGCTGCATGGTGGCGGAGCTGTTCCTGCCCACCTTCGGCACGCTGGGCGTCGGCGGCATCATCGCCTTCGCGTTCGGTGCGGTGATGCTGATCGATACGGATGTTCCCGGCTTCGGCATCCCGCTCAGCCTGATCGCGAGCCTGGCGGCAATCAGTGGCTTGTTCCTGTTCCTGCTCTCGACACTGCTCTTGCGCTCGCGCCGCCGCCCCGTAGTCAGCGGCGAGGCCATGATCGGCGTCCAGGGCGTGGTGCTGGACGACCTGCAGGACGAAGGCTGGGCAGAAGTGCGCGGCGAGCGCTGGCGCATCCACAGCAGGCAGCCGCTGGTGCGCGGCCAGTGCGTGCGCGTGACCGCGCGGCACGGGCTTGTGCTGGACGTGGTACCGAACTGAAGCATTCATCCAACCAACCCTGGGAGCCTGATCATGGCCTTTGGATTCAGTGCCGGCGGTTTCGTATTCCTGCTCGCCCTGCTCATCATCACCGCCTTTCGCGTGCTACGCGAATACGAACGCGGCGTGGTGTTCATGCTGGGCCGCTTCTGGAAGGTCAAGGGGCCGGGGCTCGTCATCCTGATTCCGGCCGTGCAGCAGATGGTGCGGGTCGACCTGCGCACGGTGGTGATGGACGTACCGCCACAGGACGTGATCTCGCGCGACAACGTTTCGGTGAAGGTGAATGCGGTGGTGTACTTCCGCGTGGTGGACCCGGAGCGCGCCATCATCCAGGTCGCGAACTTCCTCGAAGCGACCAGCCAGCTTGCGCAGACCACCCTGCGTTCGGTACTGGGCAAGCACGAACTGGATGAAATGCTGGCCGAGCGCGAGAAGCTCAACCTCGATATCCAGCAGGCGCTGGACGCACAGACCGACGGCTGGGGCATCAAGGTATCGAACGTCGAGATCAAGCACGTCGACCTGAACGAAACCATGATCCGCGCCATCGCGCGGCAGGCCGAGGCCGAGCGCGAGCGGCGCGCCAAGGTGATCCATGCCGAGGGCGAACTGCAGGCTTCAGTGAAGCTGCTGGAAGCCGCCCAGATGCTGGCGCGCGAACCGCAGGCGATGCAGCTGCGCTACCTGCAGACGCTGACCCAGATCGCGGGGGACAAGAGTTCGACCATCGTCTTTCCGCTGCCGATCGACATCCTCAACCGGCTGGCCGGCAAACCGACCAGCGGCGACGAGCGCCCATAGAAAATGGCGCCGAAGCGCCATTGGGAAGGGCTGTGCGTGAGGGGTGGCTCCCCTCAGCAAATCATACCTTGCTCGCCACCCACTCGCTGACACCCGCCAGCGCCTGCGGCAGCTTGGCCGGCTCGGTACCGCCAGCCTGTGCCATGTCCGGACGGCCGCCGCCCTTGCCACCGACCTGCTGGGCGACAAAGTTGACCAGTTCGCCGGCCTTGACCTTGCCCGTCGCATCCGCGGTAACACCCGCGATCAGGCTGACCTTGCCGTCGGACACCGCACCCAGCACGATGGCCGCGCTCTGCAGCTTGTCCTTGAGCTTGTCCATGGTCTCGCGGAGCGTCTTCGCGTCGGCGCCGTCGAGCTGGGCAGCCAGCACCTTCAGGCCCTTGATGTCGACGGCCTGCGCGGCCAGTTCGTCGCCCTGCGAGGCGGCCAGCTTGCTCTTCAGGCGCTCCAGTTCCTTCTCCAGCGCGCGCACCTGGTCCTGCACCTGACCGATGCGCGGGACCAGTTCGGACGGCTGGGCCTTCAGCGCGGCGGCGGCTTCATTCAGCTTCGCATCCAGGTTCTGCAGGTAGTGCAGCGCGTTGTCGCCGGTGATGGCTTCCACGCGGCGGATGCCGGCAGCGACGCCGCCTTCGACCACGATCTTGAACAGGCCAATATCGCCGGTGCGGTGCACGTGGGTGCCGCCGCACAGTTCCTTCGAGGTGCCGATCGACAGCACGCGCACGTCGTCCGCGTACTTCTCGCCGAACAGTGCCATCGCGCCGCTCTTGACCGCATCATCGAACGGCATGATCTCGGCGTGCGTATCATCGTTGCGCAGGATCTCGGCGTTGACGATCTCTTCCACGCGGCGGATCTGCTCGTCGGTCAGCGGGGCGTTGTGCGAGAAGTCGAAGCGGGTCTTGTCCGCATCCACCAGCGAGCCCTTCTGCTGCACGTGGCTGCCCAGCACTTCGCGCAGGGCCTTGTGCATCAGGTGGGTGGCCGAGTGGTTGCGCACGGTGCGCGCGCGGCGCTGCGCGTCGACCTGGGCCGACACGGTGTCGCCCACCTTCAGCGCGCCGCCTTCCAGCGTGCCCTGGTGGCCGAACACGTCGGCCTGGACCTTGGTGGTGTCAGCCACGGCGAAGACGGCGTTGCCTGCCGTCAGCACGCCCTGGTCGCCGGCCTGGCCGCCGGACTCGGCGTAGAACGGGGTGTTGTCGAGCACGACCACGCCGGTCTGGCCCGGCTGCATGGCATCGACCGAGGCGCCGTCGACATACAGCGCCGTAATCTTCGCCTGCGGCAGTTCCAGCTTCTCATAGCCGTGGAACACGGTCTTGTCACCGGTGTACTCCAGGCCGGCGGCCATCTTGAACTTGCCGGCGGCGCGCGCCTGCGCGCGCTGGCGCGTCATGGCGGCGTCGAAGGCGGCCTCGTCCACGGCGATTTCCTGCTCGCGGCAGACGTCCTGCGTCAGGTCGAGCGGGAAGCCGAAGGTGTCATGCAGCTTGAATGCCAGTTCGCCGTCGAGCGTCTTGCCGCCCTTGAGCTTGAGCTCGGCCAGCGCGGCGTCCAGGATCGACATGCCGTTTTCGATGGTCTCGAAGAAGCGCTCTTCCTCGGCCTTCAGCACTTCGATCACGCGCGACTGCGCTTCGGCCAGCTCCGGATAGGCCTGGCCCATCTGCGCGACCAGGTCCGGCACCAGCTTGTGGAAGAACGGCGTCTTCTGGCCCAGCTTGTAGCCGTGGCGGATGGCGCGGCGGATGATCCGGCGCAGCACGTAGCCGCGGCCTTCGTTGCCGGGGATCACGCCGTCGACGATCAGGAACGAGCAAGCGCGGATATGGTCGGCGATGACCTTCAGCGAGTTCTGGTTCAGGTTGTCGATATGCGTTTCGCGCGCGGCGGCCTTGATCAGCGCCTGGAACAGGTCGATCTCGTAGTTGCTGTGCACGTGCTGCAGCACCGCGGCAATGCGTTCCAGGCCCATGCCGGTGTCCACGCACGGCTTGGGCAGCGGCGTCATATTGCCCTGCTCGTCGCGGTTGAACTGCATGAACACCAGGTTCCAGATCTCGATGTAGCGGTCGCCGTCTTCCTCGGGCGATCCCGGGGGGCCGCCCCACACGTCCGGGCCGTGGTCGTAGAAGATTTCTGAGCACGGGCCGCAGGGGCCGGTGTCGGCCATCTGCCAGAAGTTGTCCGAAGCGTAGCGCGCGCCCTTGTTGTCGCCGATGCGCACGATCCGCTCGGCCGGCACGCCGACTTCCTTTGCCCAGATGTCGTAGGCCTCGTCGTCCTCGGCATACACCGTCACCCACAGCTTCTCGGCGGGCAGCTGGTAGACCTTGGTCAGCAGCTCCCACGCGTACTGGATGGCTTCGCGCTTGAAGTAGTCGCCGAACGAGAAGTTGCCCAGCATTTCGAAGAACGTATGGTGGCGGGCCGTGTAGCCCACGTTCTCCAGGTCGTTATGCTTGCCGCCGGCGCGTACCGAGCGCTGCGATGAGGTGGCGCGGGTGTAGGGCCGCTTGTCGGTGCCCAGGAACACGTCCTTGAACTGCACCATGCCGGAATTGGTAAACAGCAGCGTCGGGTCGTTCGCCGGCACCAGGCTGGACGAGCGGACCACGGTATGGCCCTTCGATTCGAAGAACTGCAGGAACTTGCTGCGAATGTCGGAGACTTTCATGTTTTGGCAGGCGCATCCCGCGGCGTGGCAGGGCGCAATCAATCGGATTGGATTTGCAAACCGTTGATTATACGGGCAAGCCAGCCCCCCGGGCACTCCCGCGGGGGCCATGGCGCGGCGGCCGGCTATCGCCCACTTCTCGCGCCGGGCGGCGGTCCCGGAGCGGCCCGCCGGCATGCCGGTGGTAGAGTGCTTGCAGTCCGCTGCGGCCCTGCCGCCGGCGGCGGAACCCCCTCCATTTATCCCACTTCAAGCCAGGATCGCCTCACTGCCATGGGAGCCTTAAGTCACCTCCGCGTCCTCGACCTGACCCGCGTCCTTGCCGGGCCATGGTGCGCCCAGAACCTTGCCGATTTCGGTGCCGATGTGATCAAGATCGAGCGCCCGGGCGCCGGTGACGACACCCGGACGTGGGGCCCGCCCTGGCTCAGGGACGCCGACGGCCGCGACACTGCCGAGGCTGCCTACTACCTGGCCGCCAACCGCAACAAGCGCTCGGTCACCTGCGACATCAGCACGCCGGAAGGCCAGCAGGTCGTGCGCGAGCTGGCGGCGCAGAGCGACGTGGTGCTCGAGAACTACAAGGTCGGCCAGCTCAAGAAGTACGGGCTCGACTACGAATCGCTGAAGCAGGTCAAGCCGGACCTGATCTACTGCTCGGTGACCGGCTTCGGCCAGAACGGCCCTTATGCCGCGCGCCCGGGCTATGACTTCATCATCCAGGGCATGGGCGGCTTCATGAGCCTGACCGGCGAACGCGACGACCTGCCCGGCGGCGGCCCGCAAAAGGCCGGCGTGGCGATTTCCGACCTGATGACCGGCCAGTACGCCACCATCGCCGTGCTGGCGGCGCTGGCGCACCGCGACCGCACAGGCGTTGGCCAGTACATCGACATGGCCCTGCTCGACGTGCAGGTGGCGATGCTGGCCAACATGAACACCAACTACCTCGCCAGCGGCGAGGCGCCGCGCCGCTGGGGCAACGCACACCCGAACATCGTGCCTTACCAGACCTTCCAGGCGGCCGACGGCTGGATCATCGTCGCGGTGGGCAACGACGGGCAGTTCCGCAAGTTCGTCACCGACGGCGGCAAGCCCGAGCTGGCCGACGATCCGCGCTTCGCCACCAACCCGCAGCGCGTGGCCAACCGCGATGTGCTGGTGCCGATCCTGGCCGAGATGGTGCGCCCGCGCACCCGCGCGCAATGGATCCGCGACCTGGAAGCGGCTGGCGTGCCGTGCGGCCCGATCAACACGCTCGACGACGTGTTCGAGGACGAGCAGGTCAAGGCACGCGGCCTGCGCGTGGACCTGCCCCACCCGAGCGCCGGCGAGGTCAAGCTGGTCGGCAGCCCGATCAAGATGAGCGCCACGCCGCCGCAGGCGCTGCGCCACCCGCCGCTGCTGGGCGAACACACCGACACGGTGCTGGCCGGCACGCTGGGCTACAGCGCTGAGCAGATCGCAGCACTACGCGCAAAGGGTGTGCTGTAAGATTCTCCTCCGACCGTGGGCGGGCTTCGGTCCGCCCACGGTGCTGTCATTTCCGGAAGCCATTCCCTTCCCGACTGAAGCACCAGAGGAGAACCCATGCTGACCGATGCCCTGCTGGCCTTCCTGCATTTCCTTGCCATCTTCGTCCTGATCACCCTGATGGCCGCCGAAGCGGTGGTCCTGCGCCCGGACATCACGCCAGCCACGGTGCGGCGCCTGTCGCTGTACGACCTGTTCTACTTCCTGTCCGCGATGGTGGTGCTTGCCACCGGCCTCTTGCGCCTGTTCTATGGCGCCAAGGGCGTCGATTTTTACCTGCACAACCCGTGGTTCCACGCCAAGATCAGCGTGTTTGTGCTGATCGCGCTGTGCTCGCTGCCGCCGACCTTTGCCATTTCGCGCTGGCGCAAGCAGGCGAGCAAGCTGCCGGACTACGTGCCGCCGCCGTCCGAGCTGAAGAAGGCGCGCCGCTGGGTCATGATCGAAGCCCACCTGCTGATCCTGCTGCCACTGTGCGCCGTGATGATGGCCCGTGGCATTGGCGCCCGATAAGAATTCCAATCCCTCCCAGTCAGACATGCTGAAGAAACTGCTCGCCGCCGCCCTGACGGCTGCCATGCTCCCTGCCACGGCCGCCCTGGCGGCCACCGCCTACCCGACCAAGCCGATCCGCTTCGTGGTGCCCTACCCCGCTGGCGGGCCGCTCGATACCGTGGCGCGCGCCATCGGCGAGAAGCTGCGCGACAGCCTGGGCCAGCCGGTGGTGGTGGAGAACAAGCCGGGCGCCGGCGGCAACCTGGGCGCGGACTACGTCGCCAAGCAGCCGGCGGACGGCTACACCATCGTCATGGGCGCGGTGGCCACCCACGCCATCAACCCGGCGCTGTTCAGCAAGATGCCATATGACCCGGTGAAGGACTTCGCGCCGATCACGCTGGTGGCCGACGTGCCGAACGTGCTGGTGATGCATCCGGGCAAGGCGGCCGAGCTTCACATCGGCAATGTGCGCGAGCTGGTGGAGTACGCACGCAAGCATCCGGGCAAGCTGGACTATGCCTCGGGCGGCAACGGCAGCGCCGGGCACCTGTCGGGCGAGCTGTTCAAGAGCATGGCGAAGATCAGCATGGTCCATATCCCGTACAACGGCGCATCGCCCGCGCAGCTGTCGGTGCTGTCGGGCCAGACTGACCTGATCTTCGACAACCTGGCTTCGGCGTCGGCCAATATCAAGGCCGGCAAGCTCAAGGCGTTCGCGGTCACCACCTCCAGCCGCGCCGCCGCATTCCCCGAGCTGCCGACCATTGCCGAGGCCGGCAAGGGACTGGGGCTGGAGGGCTTCGATATTTCGACGTGGTTCGGCGTGTTTGCGCCGGCCAATACGCCGCGCGAGATCGTCGAAAAGCTCAACCACGATATCGTCGCCATTCTCAAGACCGACGACATGAAGGCGCGGCTGGCCCGCATCGGTGCCCAGCCCGCGCCGACCACGCCCGAGCAGTTTGCCGCGCTGATCCAGCGCGAACTGAAGAAGTACGCGCAGATCGTGAAGGTGTCGGGCGCCAAGGTAGACTGAGCGCGCCCCGGCTATTCAAGGGTCCTTGCGTTTGCGCGGCCAGCGATGCGCCGGCCTCTCGCCCTCCAGCCGCGGCAGCAGCAGGCCTACCTGGATGATGCGTGCTCCGTCCATGCGCGTGACCGTCAGGCGCAGGCCGGCGATTTCGACGCTGTCTCCCTCCACCGGCGGTGATGTGAACACCTGCTGCATCGCATCTTCCAGTGTCAGCGGATACTCGGCCGGCGTCAGCGCGCGGTTGCCGTAAAGCCCCGCAACGTCGCGCAGGAAGGCGTCGCCCGACAGCAGGAAATCGTGCGAGGCCTGCTCCCACGCGGGGGCACGGCCCGGCGTCTGGAACAGCACGGACAGCATTGCCAGGCTGGTTGCTGGCGCCAGGACCGAAACCGCATCCCCGGCGCGCAGCACGGTCTGCTCGGGCGCGGCCAGCGCCTCGTCGCGTGCCACCGTCATCAGGCGGCAATTTGGCGGCAGTTCGAGCTGGTCCGCACGCACATTCTCGACCGGCGAGTTCGGCCCGACCTCGAACTGCATCACTTCCAGCGTCGGCGCCCGCGTGCCCCGCAGGCGCGAGCGCGCCAGCGGCTCCGGATAACCCGGACGCAGCACGCGCGCCAAGCGCGCCGCCACCGACACCGTGGTGCCCTGGAACAGCAGGCTGGCCAGCACCACCGCAAACGCGATGCGGAACAGCAGTCCCGATTCGGGCACGTCCTTGAGCAGCGGGAACAGCGCCAGCACGATCGGCACGGCGCCGCGCAGGCCCATCCAGGCGATAAAGCCTTTCTCGCGGGCATTGAAGCGGAATGGCAGCAAGGCGATCCATACCGCCAGCGGGCGTGCCACCAGCATCAGGAATGCCGCCACCGCAACCGCCGGCAGCGCCACTTCCCAGATCCGGTGCGGCGCCACCAGCAGGCCGAGCAGCAGGAACATGGCCGACTGCGCCAGCCAGGCCATGCCGTCCATGGCGCGCATGGTGTCCGATGTCACGGCGCGGTCGCGGTTGCCGATCAGCATGCCAGTCAGGTAGACCGCCAGGAAACCGCTGCCGCCCGCGGTCTGCACGATGGCAAACACCATCGCACCACCCGAGCACAGCAGGATGGCCTGCAGCCCTTCCGCCACGCGGATACGCTCGAGCACCTTGGCCAGGCAGTACCCCAGCCCGAGGCCGAGCGCGCCGCCCACCCCGAACTGCACCACCAGGCGCATCGCCAGCCCGCCAGGCGTCAGGCCTTCAGGCGCGGTCAACCACTCCATCAGCGTCAGCGTCAGGAAAATCGCCATCGGGTCGTTGATGCCCGACTCGATCTCAAGCACGCTCGCCACGCGCTCCTTGAGCCGGATCCCGCTGCTGTGCAACAGGGAGAAAACCGCCGCGGCATCCGTAGACCCGACAATCGCGCCCAGCAGCAGCCCGAGCCGCCAGTCGATGCCGAGCACCCACGCCGCGAACCATCCCACCAGCCCCGCGGTCACCAGCACGCCGACCGTGGCCAGCGACAAGGACGGCCTGAGCGCGACGCGGAAGGTGGTGAACTGCGTCCGCAGCCCCCCGTCCAGCAGGATCACGGCAAGGGCCAGGTTGCCCACCAGGAAGCTCAGCCAGGTATTGGAGAAACGAATGCCGCCCGGCCCGTCGACGCCGGCCAGCATGCCGACGCCCAGAAAGACCAGCAGGAACGGCACGCCCACGCGTGCCGAGAAGGCGCCCACCACGATGCCCAGTGACATCACGACGGCGCCGATAAGGATGACGTGGTCGATGCTCTCCAAAGCGCTCCTTCTTTTCTTGCTTTTACCTTTCGGAACCTTTCAGCAAAGCGAGGTCTTCGCCACGCGACAGTCTCGATCCACTGCGCCCGATGATAGCCCACCCCGGTGCCGGCTCCGCCCGCCTGGCCGCATGAATACTGGGAAAGACGGCCCTTTTAAGCGCCGAATCACTAGGGGATACCCTCAGCATGACCCTGTTTGCAGACATCTGAAAGGTAGCTGAAAGGTCGTCCCCTTACCTTGCACCCTGCCCGCAGGCGAGCCCGGAATTTCTGCAGCATGCTGCAGTGCAAAAACCGGAGCCGCACGCAGATTTCAAGCTGTCTTATCGAGGAGAATCACTTTGCGCATACGTAGCCAAAAGGACTTTGCCTCCGGCCTGATGTTTATCCTGGTCGGATTCGGCTTTTCCTGGGTCGCACGCGGCTATTCCATGGGAACCGCTGCGAAGATGGGACCGGGGTATTTCCCGTTCTGGCTCGGCATCGTGCTCGCCCTGCTGGGCGCGCTGGTGCTGTGGGGCTCGCTGTCTTCCAGGATGGAAGAGGATCAGCTCGCACGCTGGGATATCAAGACGCTGCTGTGGATCCTCGGTGCCGTGATCCTGTTCGGCCTGCTGCTCAAGCCGCTGGGCATGGTGCTGTCTGTGCTGGTGCTGGTGCTGGTCTCGTCGATGGCCAGCCACGAATTCAGCTGGAAGGGTGCCATCCTGAACGCGATCATCCTCGTGGTGATCAGCCTGGGCGCCTTCGTGTACGGCATCAATCTGCAGATGCCGGTGTGGCCGGCTTTCCTGGCAAGCTAAGGAGCCCGCCAACATGGAACTACTTTCTAACCTCGGTCTGGGCTTTGCTACCGCCCTCTCCTTCCAGAACCTCGCCTACGCCTTCCTGGGCTGTGTGCTGGGCACCCTGATCGGCGTGCTGCCGGGCCTGGGGCCGCTGGCTACCATCGCCATGCTGCTGCCGGTGACCTACACGCTGCCGCCGGTGGCCGCGCTGATCATGCTCGCCGGTATCTACTACGGCGCACAGTACGGTGGTTCGACCACCGCCATCCTGGTGAACCTGCCGGGCGAATCGTCGTCGGTGGTGACAACCATCGACGGCTACCAGATGGCGCGGCGAGGGCGAGCGGGCGTGGCACTTGCCACAGCCGGTCTCGGCTCGTTCTTCGCCGGCTGCGTGGCCACCCTGATCCTGGCTGCGTTTGCCGCGCCGCTGTCGGAACTGGCGTTCAAGTTCGGCCCCGCCGAATACTTCTCGCTGATGGTGCTGGGCCTGATCGGCGCCGTGGTGCTGGCTTCGGGTTCGCTGGTCAAGGCCATTGCGATGATCGTGCTGGGCCTGCTGCTCGGCCTGGTGGGTACCGACGTGAACTCGGGCGCCGCGCGCTTCTCGTTCGACGTGCCTGAACTGACCGACGGCCTGAACTTCGTCTCGGTGGCCATGGGCGTGTTCGGCTTCGCGGAAATCATCGCGAACCTGGAGCAGAAGGAACATCGCGAAACGTTCACCGACCACATCACCAACCTGTTCCCGACCAAGGAAGACTTCAAGCGCATGATCCCGGCCGTGCTGCGCGGCACGGTACTGGGCTCGGCACTGGGCATCCTGCCGGGCGGCGGTGCGGCGCTGGCTTCGTTTGCAGCCTACTCGCTGGAAAAGAAGACCTCGAAGTACGCGCATGAATTCGGCAAGGGTGCGATCGAAGGCGTGGCAGGTCCGGAATCGGCCAACAACGCCGCGGCACAGACTTCATTCATTCCGCTGCTGACGCTGGGCATTCCGCCCAATGCCGTGATGGCGCTGATGGTCGGTGCCATGACCATCCACAACATCCAGCCCGGCCCGCAGGTGATGACCAGCAACCCGGCGCTGTTCTGGGGCCTGATCGCCTCGATGTGGATCGGCAACTTCATGCTGATCGTGCTGAACCTGCCGCTGATCGGTATCTGGGTGAAGCTGCTGAAGGTGCCTTACCGCTACCTCTACCCGGCCATCCTCGTGTTCTGCTGCATCGGCGTGTACTCGGTCCAGAACACTACGTTCGACGTGTTCCAGACCGCGGCCTTCGGCGTGATCGGCTACCTGTTCATCAAGCTCAAGTGCGAACCGGCTCCGCTGCTGCTGGGCTTCGTGCTGGGACCGATGATGGAAGAAAACTTCCGCCGCTCGCTGCTGCTGTCGCGTGGTGATTTCAGCGTGTTCGTGACCCGTCCGCTGTCGATGGGCCTGCTGATCGCCGCTGCGGTGCTGGTGCTGATCGTGGCCATGCCGTCGATCAAGTCCAAGCGCGAGGAAGCGTTCCAGGAAGAATAAGCAGGGAACCACGCCGGCGCTTGCGCCGGCGACACGACGTAAGACTGAGGGCGCCGCGAGGCGCCCTTTTTTTGTATCTTGTGCGGACAAAGCCCCGTCAGGGATGACAATCCCGACGGGGCCAGGCGGCCGCTCAGGCGACGTCGAACCGGTCGAGGTTCATCACCTTGGCCCAGGCGGCGACGAAGTCACGGACAAACTTCTCCTGCCCGTCCTCGCTTGCGTAGACTTCGCAAAGGGCCCGGAGCTGGGAATTCGAACCGAACACCAGGTCGACGCGGGTGCCGGTCCACTTCTTCGCACCGGTCTTGCTGTCACGCCCCTCGAACACGTCCCGGGCCTCCGACAGCGGCTTCCATTCCGTACGCATGTCGAGCAGGTTGCGGAAGAAGTCGTTGCTCAGCGTTTCCGGGCGGTCGGTGAAGACGCCGTGCGCATCCTGCCCGGTATGCACGTTCAGGACGCGCAGTCCGCCAATGAGCACCGTCATCTCGGGAGCCGTCAGGGTCAGCAATTGCGCCTTGTCGATCAGCAGGTCCTCCGCCGCGATGTTGTACTTCCCCTTCAGGAAGTTGCGGAAGCCATCTGCAATCGGCTCGAGCGCCCCGACGGATTGCACGTCGGTCTGTTCCTGCGACGCGTCCATGCGGCCCGGCGTAAACGGCACGGTCACCCGATGGCCGGCCTTCTGCGCCGCCTGCTCGATCCCCGCGCCACCGGCCAGCACGATCAGGTCGGCAAGCGAGATCTTCTTGCCGCCGGACTGTGCGCCGTTGAACTCGGCCTGGATCCCTTCGAGGACCTTCAGCACCTTCGCCAGTTGCTCTGGCTGGTTGGCTGCCCAGTCCTTCTGCGGCGCCAGGCGGATACGCGCACCATTGGCGCCGCCGCGCTTGTCCGAGCCGCGGAAGGTGGATGCCGAGGCCCACGCGGTCTGCACCAGTTGCGAGACCGGCAGCCCTGACGCCAGGATCTTCTGCTTGAGCGCGGCGACGTCCTGCTCATTGACCAGCGGATGATCGACCGCCGGGATCGGATCCTGCCAGAGCAGCTCTTCGGCCGGCACTTCCGGTCCAAGGTAGCGGGCGCGCGGCCCCATGTCGCGGTGGATCAGCTTGAACCAGGCGCGCGCAAAGGCATCGGCGAGCTGGTCAGGATGCTCCAGGAAGCGCCGCGAGATCTTCTCGTAGGCCGGGTCGAAACGCAGCGACAGATCCGTGGTCAGCATCGTCGGCCGCAGCTTCTTCGAAGGATCGTAGGCGTGCGGGATGGTTTCCCCGGCATCCTTGGCTACCCACTGGTTGGCACCGGCGGGACTCTTGGTCAGCTCCCATTCGTGGCCAAACAGGCTCTCCAGATAGCTATTGCCCCACTTCGTCGGGGTACTGCTCCAGGTCACCTCCAGGCCGCTGGTGATGGTGTCGGCGCCCTTGCCGGTGCCAAAGGTGCTCGCCCATCCCAGGCCCTGGCGTTCGAGATCGGCGCCCTCGGGTTCGGGCCCGATGTTGTCGGCGGGACCGGCACCGTGGGTCTTGCCGAAGGCATGCCCGCCGGCGATCAGCGCGACGGTCTCCTCGTCGTCCATGGCCATGCGCCCGAACGATTCGCGGATGTCGTGCGCCGCGGCGAGCGGGTCCGGATTGCCGTCGGGGCCTTCCGGGTTCACGTAGATCAGGCCCATCTGCACGGCGGCCAGCGGGTTCTCCAGGTTGCGTCCAGGGTCGGTGCGGCTGGTTTCGGCGCCATGCAATGCCTCGTCGGCCACGACGACGCCTTCATCCTTGCCGGCAGCACCCTTGCCGTAGCGGAGGTCACCGCCCAGCCAGGTCTTTTCCTTGCCCCAGGAAACATCGGCATCTGGTTCCCAGGTGTCTACCCGGCCACCGCCGAAGCCGAACGTCTTAAAGCCCATGGTCTCGAGTGCGACGTTGCCGGCCAGGATCATCAGGTCGGCCCAGGAGATCTTCTGGCCGTACTTCTGCTTGATCGGCCATAGCAGGCGGCGCGCCTTATCCAGGCTGGCGTTGTCCGGCCAGCTGTTGAGCGGTGCGAAACGCTGCTGGCCGCGCCCTGCACCACCGCGGCCATCGCCAATGCGGTACGTGCCCGCGCTGTGCCAGGCCATGCGGATAAACAGCGGGCCATAGTGGCCGAAGTCCGCCGGCCACCAGTCCTGCGAGTCAGTCATCAGCGCGGCCAGGTCCTGCTTCAATGCTGGGAAGTCGAGACTCTTGAAGGCCTCGGCATAGTTGAAGTCGCCGTCCAGCGGGTTGGACTTGCCGGAATGCTGGCTCAGCAGGTCCAGACGCAGTTGATTCGGCCACCAGTCACGATTCGTCGTGCCGCCGCCGGCGGCATGGCTAAAGGGGCACTTTGCTTCGTTAGACATACGTTCTCTCCTTGTGGGGACGTACTGAATACGCTGCAGCTATAGCGTCAAGGTTTGCTGGCACATCGGCAATTCCGCCGCATTTGCGCGGCATTTGCGTGTCAATCCCGCGCCGGCGCATCACCACCGGTCAGCGAACGCGCGTGGGCGTATGCCCACGTGGGATATCGTGGCGCCCATAGCAATATGGGCCGCGTCAACGGCCAACCGCAACCAAAATATATGCAGCAGTGATCTTCAGGAGAATGTCATTCTGACTATCCTCCCGATAGGTGCTGGCTATGGCGGCCCTAGGTGCCAAACAGCTCGCTGCAGGCCGCCCGCACCGCCGCGGTCACCCGCCCCCGCCCGTGATCGCGCCGCTCCAGCATGCCGATGGTGCGCATCACCGGCTCGCCATTGACCAGCAGGGGCAGCACACGCAGCGCCTCATCGTCGCGCCAGCGCGCGCGCCGCAGCAGCGGCACCACGGTCACGCCCACTTCCTGGCGCACCAGTTCGACCAGCGCCTCGATGGCGTTCAGCTCCAGGAACTCATTCACCTTGAGATGCGCGCGCCGCAGCGCCCGCTCGACCAGCACGCCGGTGCGCTGGCTGCGATCGAAGCGCAGGTAGGGATTGGCCGCCAGCGCCTCGCGCGCGTCGCGGCCCGGGCTGCCGCGTGCCACGATGGCCACCAGCGGCTCCTGGTACAGCGGCGTCCAGCGCAACGCACCTGGCACGCGCGTGGCCCCTTCGACCAGGATGGCCGCGTCGAGCTCGCCGGCCTCGACCTGCGCGGCCAGCTCGATCGACTTGGCGCCGACAAGGCGCACGTCCAACGCCGGATAGGTGCGCTTCATGCGCGCCACCGCGTGCGACAGGCCGCCCATCACCGACACCACGGCACCCACTGCGACCGCCCCGGCCATGGCCTCGGCCGAGGCCAGCGGCAGTCGCATTTCGTCATACAGCGCCAGCAGTTTTCGCGCCTGTGGCAGCAGCGCCCGGCCATCCGCATTGAGCACCGCGACGCGGCCACTGCGATCGAACAGTTCGCGCCTCAGTTCGGTTTCCAGCGCGCGCATTTGCAGGCTGACCGCTGCCTGGGTCAGCGCCACCTGCCCGGCGGCAGCGGCGAAGGAGCCATGTTCGGCCACGGCCACGAAGGTGCGGAGAAAGCGGATCGTGCTCATCTGGATAGACCGGCTTTCATAAGAAAATCTTGTGTCAAGGAAAAGAAATATTAGCTTTCTTTGTGATCCGTCGCGCGGAATAATAGTGCGGAAGCGCTCGCGCGGTTCACTTTCTTCAAGTGTTGCCGCCGCGAGAGCGCAGCGCCCCCCGCCTTCCGCTTACCTGCTTCGCTTCACGGAGATGCGTATGAAACCCTGGCTGCGCCTGCTCGGCATCGGCCTTGCCTCCAGCCTGTGCCTGGCTGCCACGCCCGCACTGGCGGACAACTACCCCAGCAAGCCGATCCGCCTGATCGTGCCGTTCCCCGCGAGCGGCGCCACCGACCTGCTGGCGCGTGCCATTGCGCAGAAGGTGGGTGCGAACATCGGCCAGCAGATCGTGGTGGACAACCGTCCCGGCGCGGGCGGCGCCATCGGATCCGACATGGCCGCCAAGGCGCCCGCAGATGGCTACACGCTGCTGATCGCCACCACCAGCACGCATTCGATCGGGCCGTTCATCAATACCCACCTGCCGTACAACACCGAGACCGATTTCACGCCGGTCGGCGAGGTCGCGATTGCCACCAATGTGCTGGTGGTGCCGAACAGCCTGCCGGTGAAGAGCGTCCGCGAACTGATCGACTATGCGAAGAAGCATCCGGGCGAACTGAACTACGCGTCCAGCGGCAACGGCACCGTGGTCCACCTGACCGCCGAAGCGTTCAAGGCCCAGGCTGGCGTGTTCATCACGCACATTCCGTATCGCGGCACCGCGCTGGCCGTGCCCGACCTGATCTCGGGCAAGGTGCAGGTGCTGTTCGACAGCATCGTGTCGGGCCTGCCGCACGTGAAGGACGGCAAGCTGAAGGCGCTGGCGGTGACCAGCCTGAAGCGCTCGCCGCTGGCGCCCGAGATTCCGACCGCCAGCGAATCCGGCCTGCCCGGCTTCGAGTCCGATACCTGGTTCGGCATCTACGGGCCCAAGGGCATGCCGGCCGATATCGTCAACCGCCTCAATGCCGAGTTCAACAAGGCCATCCAGTCGCCGGACGTGAAGGAACGGCTGGGCAAGCTGGGCGCGGAGCCGGTCGGCGGCACGCCGGCGCAGTTCGCGGCGATGGTGAAGAAGGACAGCGCCCGCTGGGGCAAGCTGATCAAGGATCGCAAGATCACGGCAGAATAAGCCTGTACAGCACGCATTCCGGGACCGGGTCCTGCAGTGGCCCGGCCCACTCCTCGGACAACAGATACAGTCATGCAGAATTTCAACTGGACCAACCCCTACCCCTCCGTGCGCATTCCGCTGTTTGCGCGCAACGTGGTTTCCACCTCGCACCCGCTCGCCGCACAGGCCGGCCTGCGCATGCTGCTCAAGGGCGGCAACGCGGTCGATGCGGCCATCGCCGCCGCGGCCGCGATCACCATCGTCGAGCCCGTGTCGTGCGGCCTGGGCAGCGATGCCTTCGCCATCCTGTGGGACGGCAAGGAACTGCACGGTCTGAACTCGTCGGGCGTGGCGCCGGCGGCGTGGAACCCTGAGTATTTCAAGAACAAGTACGGCACCGACGGCAACGGCCTGGCCAACCGCCCCATCCGCGGCTGGGATTCGGTCACGGTGCCTGGCGTCATCGCCGGCTGGGCCGCGCTGCACGAGCGCTTCGGCAAGCTGCCGTTCGCCGACCTGATGGAGCCCGCCATTGAAATCGCCGAGCGCGGCTACGCCGTGCCGCCCGTGGTGGCGCACAAGTGGGCCGCCGCCGTGCCTGACCTGAAGGATCAGCCCGGCTATGCCGACACCTTCATGCCGAATGGCCGCGCCCCGCATGTCGGCGAGACATTCACCATGAAGGCCGCCGCGGAGACGCTGCGCAAGATCGGCGAAACGCGTGGCCGTGCCTACTACGAAGGCGAAATCGCCGAGAAGATCGCTGCATTCAGCAAGCAGTGCGGCGGCGCCATGACGCTGGACGACCTGCGCAACTACCGCCCGGACTGGGTCAAGCCGATCAGCAAGTCCTACCGCGGCTACGAGATGCACGAGATCCCGCCCAACGGCCAGGGCATTGCCGCGCTGATGGCGCTGGGCATCCTCAGCCAGTTCGACGTGGGTTCGCTGCCGGTTGATTCGGTCGATTCGCAGCATCTGCAGATCGAGGCAATGAAGCTCGCCTTTGCCGACCTCTACCGCTACGTGGCCGATCCGCGCAGCATGGAAGTCACGCCCGAGCAGATGCTGGACGATGCCTACCTCAAGTCGCGCGCAAAGCTGATCGACATGCAGCGCGCCACGCACTTCAAGTTCGGCATGCCCAAGGTGGGCGGCACCATCTACCTGACCGCCGCCGACGAGAACGGCATGATGATCTCGTTCATCCAGTCGAACTACATGGGCTTCGGTTCGGGCGTGGTGGTGCCGGGCACCGGCATCAGCCTGCAGAACCGCGGCGTGGGCTTCTCGATGGATCCGAAGTCGGCAAACGTGGTGGCGGGCGGCAAGCGCCCGTTCCACACCATCATCCCGGCCTTCCTCACCAGGGGCGGCCAGCCGGTGATGAGCTTCGGCGTGATGGGTGGCGACATGCAGCCGCAGGGCCACCTGCAGACCGTGGTGCGCATGCTGGACTACAACCAGCAGCCGCAGGCCGCCTGCTGCGCGCCGCGCTGGAAGGTCAACCGCGACTTCACGCTCGACGTGGAAGGCACGATGGACCCCGGCACCGTCGAGGGCCTCAAGGCACGCGGCCACCAGCTCAAGTCGGTCGACGATCCGTATATGGACTTCGGTTCGGGCCAGTTCATCTGGCGCCTGTCGGACGATGCGGAGCGCGGCTACGTGGCCGCCAGCGACAGCCGGCGCGACGGCCAGGCGGTGGGCTTCTGAGCCTGCCAGCGCTCACCTGAAAAAGGCAATCACGCCCGGGGCCACCCGGGCGTTTTTCATTGGCGCAGATGGCGGCAGCCAGCTGTCAGAAACTGGCCTGCCCGGCTTCTGCGCAACTGTGCATGGTGTCGCCGCCCAGCCCCCGTACACTGTGGCGCAGAAGCCTCAGGAGACTCCCCCTCATGACCACCTACGCCTTCCGCCTGCTCAATGTCTTTGCCGAATCCACCTTCGGCGGCAACCCCCTGTGCGTGTTCGAGGACGCGCGCGGCATGGACGAAGCCACGATGCAGGCCCTGGCCCTGCAGTTCAACCTGTCCGAGACCACGTTCATCCTGCCGTCCGATGCGGCCAGCGCACAGGTCCGCATCTTCACGCCCGGCTACGAGATGCGCTTTGCCGGCCATCCCACGCTCGGTACGGCGCACGTGGTGCGCGAACTCGCGGGCACCGGCGATGCGCTGACGCTGGAGTTCAAGGCTGGCGTGGTCCCCGTGACAGCGCACGGCGATGCCTGGACCCTTACCGCGCCGCACAGCGGCAAGCCGAAGACCGCACCGGCAGGCATCCCCGATGCCGACATGGCAGCGCTGCTGGGCCTGGAAGAACGCGACCTGCTGGTTTCGCCGATATGGGTCGATACCGGCGCCGACCAGTTGCTGGTCGCCGTCAGGACGACGGATGCCGTGCGGCGCACCCGGCCGGACAGCGCGCGGCTGGACGCCTGGCCGCAAAGCAGCCTGGGCCGCAAGTCCGCCTATGTCTTTGCCTTCGACCCGACGCAGCCCGGACGCGTGCTGTCGCGCTACTTCTTCACCAAGCAGGGTGGCGGCGTGGCCGAGGATCCGGGTACGGGTTCGGCCTGCGCCAACCTGGGTGGCTGGCTGCTGGCCAACGGGCACGCGCTGCCGGCCGAGTACGAGATCGACCAGGGCGAGGCCGTCGGCCGCCCGTGCCGGCTGCGCCTGGCGGTGAGCCCTGACGGCGCGATCCGCGTGGGCGGGCGGGTGATCGAAATCGGCCGCGGCACGATCACGATCTGACCCACAGCGATAGCTGCCTGCTCTGCGGTACATTGGCGGCTGTCTCCGGACACGATGGACAACGCACAGCGCCCCGCCACCATGAGATCGCACGCCATCACCACCCTCGCCGAGCTGGAAGCCCTCTACCCACAGCCGGCCGCCCCGTCGCTCGCCAAGCAGGTCGACCACCTGCATCCGCATTACCGCGCATTCATCGAGGCCGCTCCGTTCTGCCTGCTCTCCACCGTCGGCGGGCAATGGGCCGAATGCTCACCGCGCGGCGACGCACCGGGCTTCGTGCAGGTACTGGACGACCGCACGCTACTGATGCCCGACCGGCGCGGCAACAACCGGATCGACAGCCTGCGCAATATCGTCGCCGACCCGCGTGTCGGCCTGCTGTTCGTGATCCCCGGCGTCAATGAGACGATCCGCGTCAACGGCACCGCGCAGATCTCGGTCGACCCTGCCCTGATCGCGCGCTGCCTGGTCGATGGCAAGGCGCCCACCACGGTGCTGGTGATCAGGGTCGAGGCGGTCTTCTTCCAGTGCGCACGCGCGCTGATCCGTTCGCGCCTGTGGGCCGCCGATGCGCAGGTTGCACGCAACACGCTGCCCAGCAACGGCGAGATCCTCGCCACGCTCAGCCAGAACGCCATCGACGGCGCCGCCTACGACCGCGACCTGCCCGAGCGGCAACGCACGACGCTCTACTAGCGCCCGACCCGGAACAACACGGAAATTCCCCCATGTACACGCCCGCCCACTTCTCCAGCGACGACCCCGCGATCATCGACGAGGTCATGCAACGCTATCCGTTCGCCACGCTGTTCGGCAATGACGCGGATGGCACGCCGTTCGCCACCCACCTGCCGGTGGTGGCGCAGCGTGACGGCGATAGCTGGCGGATCGACGCCCACGTGGCGCGCGCCAATCCGCACTGGCGCTGGCTGGAGCAGACGCCGCAGGCGTTGCTGGTGTTCCAGGGGCCGCATGGCTATGTGTCGCCCTCGCTGTATGACCAGAAGCTGTCGGTGCCGACGTGGAACTACGTCGCGGTGCACGTCTATGCCAATGTGGCCACCGTGCACGACGCGGCCGACAAGGATGCACTGCTCAAGCGCCTGATCGGCCGCAACGAGCCGGGCTACGCCGAACAGTGGCGCGGCCTGCCTGAGGACTTCCAGCAGAAGATGCTGGGCGCCATCGTGGGCCTGCGCATCGTGCCGACGCGGGTGGAAGCCAAGTTCAAGCTGAGCCAGAACCGGCCAGCCGGCGATCGTGCCCGCATCCTGGCCGCGCAGCGCGACGGCAACGAGACCGAACGCGACATGGCCGAGTGGATGGCGCGGCTGACCGGCGCCTGAAGCCGGCTGCCTTCAGCCGCGCGGCCGCCACTCCGCCGCGTGCGTGCCGAGCGGCTCGGACGGTAGCGTCCAGCGCGCCGGCGTCTCGGACAGCTGCGCCGCATGGCGCACCACGGTAAGCATGCCGAAGCCCGACGGCAAGACCTCGAGCAGGTCCGCCACATCGTCGATCTTCTGCTCCGGCGCGTGCAGACCGTCCGCCACCCTCCCCAGCCCGCGCAGCCATTGCGCCACCTGCGCGAGCGACACGCGCACATGCCAGCTGCCGCCCTCGACGGCGCGGCGGTGCAGCGCCGCCATCGCCCCGAACGCCAGCAGATACCCCGCCGCGTGATCCAGCACCTGCGCCGGCAGCGGGCGCGGCGCACCGCTGCCCGCAGCCTGCGCTTCGGCGTGATTGAAGCCGGTCGCGGTCTGCACCAGCGAATCGAAGCCCCGCTTGCCCGACCACGGCCCGACATGGCCGTAGGCGCTTAGCGAGACGTAGACGATGCCCGGCCGCGCACGCGCCGCCGCTTCCGGCCCCACGCCCAGTTCGGCGAGTCCGCCGGGGCGATAGCCCTGCACCACCACGTCGGCGCCATGCAGCAGCTTGTGCAGGGTGCGCTTGTCGTCGGGATCGCGCAGGTCGAGCTGGCAGGAACGCTTGCCGCGGCCGGTGTCGATCACCAGCGGTGCGATCGACGGCAGGTGCGCGGCGGTGACCAGCAGCACGTCGGCGCCATGCGCGGCCAGCGTGCGGCCGGCAACCGGCCCGGCGATGATGCGGGTGAAGTCCAGCACGCGCACGTCCGACAGCGGCCGCGCTTCCGGCGAAGCTGGCTCGGGCAAAGGCTGCGGCGGTGCCTCGCCGATGCGCTCGATCGTCACCGGCGGCAGCCCGCGCAATGCCGCGGCCTGCGGGTGCCGGTCCCATTCGTCGAAGCTGCGCATGGCGGCAACCACCATGCCGGCATCGGACGCCGCAGTCTCGAAGGCCTCCGCCTCCCATTTGCCGAGCGCGGCCTGCACCGCGGCCTTGTCGTTGGCACAGCCGAGCAGATGCAGCACGCCGTCGCGGTGATGCGGGAAGTTGGTGTGCAGCCGGACCCAGCGGCCATCGCCGCACTGGTAGGTTCCGGCGATCTTGTCCCACAGTTCGGGCGCGGCGCCGCCGTCCACGCGCAGGTAGCGCTCGCTGCGGAACTCGGTGATGGCATGGCGCATGTCGACGCCGACCTGCTGCCATCGGCCGGTACGCTGGGCCCACAAGGCTGCAGCAGCCAGGGCCGATGCGCTCAGACTGGCCTGAGCGGCCGTGCCGACCGCGAAGCTCGACGGCAGCACCGGCTCGGCCCCGGTCAGGCTGAGATGGCCGAGGGCTTCGGCGGGCATGCCGGCGTCGCGCCAGAGCGCGGCGACGACTTCGGAGGGTTCGGGTGGAACGGGAGAGGTGGCGGAAGTGGCGTTCATGGGGGCGAATCAGGCGAGATTGAGGAAATCCGGCGCGCCGCGCGGCCCGGCGACTGTCTGGCCCTCCATGCTACTCCCGGACGT
The DNA here is from genome assembly GCF_000812465.1 of Cupriavidus sp. IDO. Classification (GTDB taxonomy): domain Bacteria; phylum Pseudomonadota; class Gammaproteobacteria; order Burkholderiales; family Burkholderiaceae; genus Cupriavidus. The sequence continues at coordinate 80,637 of NZ_JWMA01000165.1, forward strand.
CACTTCCCGGCACATCCGGCCCGCAACCGTCAAATACAGGGGGAAATCTGCCGTGCTCGCAACGGCCTGCCCCGCTGGCACGGTAAAATCACGGAATTGGCATTCCGCCACGCAAACTCTGCCGTTCCTCCAGCCGGTCAACCGGCGCCACCATGAGCCACGACAACAAGCCTACCGACAGCACGCCCGCCGCTTCCAATTTCCTGCGAAGCATCATCGACCAGGACCTCGCCTCCGGCACCTACGCCGGCCGCCAGGACAACCAGGGCGAGCCGCTGCCGACTGTCATCACCCGTTTTCCGCCGGAGCCCAACGGCTACCTGCACATCGGCCATGCCAAGAGCATCTGCCTGAACTTCGGCATGGCCCGCGACTACGGCGGCCGCTGCCACCTGCGCTTTGACGACACCAACCCGGTCAAGGAAGACACCGAATACGTCGATTCGATCATCGACGCCGTGCACTGGCTGGGCTTTTCCTGGGACAGCCAGGGCAAGGATGGCGAAAAGCACGCGCACCTGTACTACGCCAGCGACTACTTCGACCAGCTCTACGCCTTTGCCGAAAAGCTGATCGAGCGCGGTGCCGCCTACATCGACAGCCAGACCGCCGAGCAGATTGCCGCCAGCCGCGGCAACTTCTCGGAACCGGGCACGCCTTCGCCGTTCCGCGAACGCAGCGTGGCGGAGAACCTGCAGCTGTTCCGCGACATGAAAGCCGGCAAGTACGGCGACGGCGAGCACGTGCTGCGCGCGAAGATCGACATGAGCGCGCCGAACATCGTGATGCGCGACCCGGTCATCTACCGCATCCGCCATGCCCACCACCATCGCACGGGCGACAAGTGGTGCATCTATCCGATGTATGACTTCACGCACTGCATTTCGGACGCGATCGAGAACATCACGCATTCGCTGTGCACGCTGGAGTTCGAGAACAACCGCCCGCTGTACGACTGGGTGCTGGAACACCTGCGCGACTGCGGCGTGTTCCGCGACCCGCTGCCGCACCAGTACGAGTTCGCGCGCCTGAACCTGACCTATGCCATCACCAGCAAGCGCAGGCTCAAGCAGCTGGTCGATGAAAAGCGCGTGGACGGCTGGGACGATCCGCGCATGCCTACCCTCGTCGGCGTGCGCCGCCGCGGCTACACGCCCGAGTCCATCCAGCTGTTCTGCGACCGGATCGGCGTGGCCAAGGCCGACAGCTGGATCGATATGAGCACGCTGGAAGGTGCCGTGCGCGACGACCTGGATGGCCGTGCCGCCCGCGGCGTGGGCGTACTGGACCCGCTGCGCTTGGTGATCGACAACTACCCCGAAGGCCAGAGCGAAGAATGCTCGGCGCCCGTGCATCCCAAGAAGCCGGAGCTGGGCCGCCGCGTGTTCCCGCTGTCGCGCGAACTGTGGATCGAGCGCGAGGACTTCAACGAGACCCCGCCCAAGGGTTACTTCCGCCTGTTCCCGGGCAACAAGGTGCGCCTGAAGTACGGTTATGTCATCGAGTGCACCAGCGTGGACAAGGACGCCGACGGCAACGTCGTGGCCGTGCACGCCAACTACCTGCCCGAAACCAAAAGCGGCACGCCGGGCGCCGACAGCGTCAAGGTGAAGGGCGTGATCCACTGGGTCAGTGCGGCGCATGCATATGAAGCCGAGGTGCGCCTGTACGACCGCCTGTTCAACGACCCGAACCCGGACGCCGGTGGCAAGAACTTCCTGGAAGCGCTGAACCCGGACTCGAAGAAGGTCATCAAGGCCTACCTTGAACCCGGCCTGCGCGAAGCGAAGCCGGAAGACCGCTTCCAGTTCGAGCGGCACGGCTACTTCGTCGCCGACCGCACGGATTCGCGACCGGGCAAGCCTGTCTTCAACCGCATCGTCGGGTTGAAGGACAGCTGGGGCAAGTGATGGCGAAAGCAGGGAAATCCGGCCGCGCTGCCGTGCAGACCATCACCTTCCCGCTGGAAGGCGAATTCATCGCGCTCAATGACCTGCTCAAGCTGGCCGGCGTGTGCGACAGCGGCGGCGCCGGCAAGGCGCTGGTGGCTGCCGGCGAAGTCTCGGTGGACGGCGCGCCCGAATCGCGCAAGACTGCGAAAATTCGTGCCGGCCAGGTCGTCAGCCTGTCCGGCATCGACATCCGCGTGGTCGCGAGCTGATCCGCCGGGCGGGCGGCTTTCAGCGCACGTGAAAGGAAGCCGTCCGAGAAGAAGGGACTGAACCATGCCGATCGCGTTCTGGTGCGTATTGCTGGCGGGCATCCTGCCCCTGGTCACGGTTGCCATCGCCAAGGCCAGCGGCCCCGGCTTCGACAACCATGATCCGCGCGGCTGGCTCGACCAGCAAAGCGGGCGCACCCGCCGCGCCGACATGGCGCACCGGAACCACTTCGAGGCCTTCCCCTTCTTCGCCGCGGCGGTGCTGACCGCCAGCCACCTGGCGGCACCGCAGGCGCGCATCGACGAGTTGGCAATCGTCTTCATCGTCACCCGCGTGCTCTACACCATCTGCTACCTGACCGACCGCGCCACGCTGCGCACGCTTTGCTGGACGATCGGCTACCTGACGGTGGTGGGCATCTTCCTGCTGCCGGTGTTTGTGCACTAGCCTGATGGGAAACGTGAGCACGATGGCGCGAACACTGGCCCTGCTGCTGGCAATGCCCACAGCCGCAGCAACTGCCGCCCCGACCGCCTACACCGTCGACCCGACCCATACTTCCGTCTATTTCGCCACAAGCCACTTCGAGCGCACCTCGGTGCGCGGGCGCTTCGGCAAGATCGAAGGACGGATCGTCTATGACCCGGATACGGGCACCGGGGCGATCGATTTCACGGTCGACACCGGCTCGGTCGATACGGGCAATCGCAGCCTGGATGGCGTGCTGCGCTCAGCACAATTCTTCGATTCGGCCACTTTCCCGGTGGTACGGCTACGCGCGAACCACTTTGTCGCCGAGGGCGGCAAGCTGGTGGCAGTCGAGGGGGAGCTGGAATTGCACGGTGTGACGCACCCGCTACGGCTGGAGGCCGATCGCTTCAGCTGTGGGGAGATTGTGCTGTTCGGCGTGCGCCGCAATGTCTGCGGCGGCGATTTCCATGGCTCGCTGCCCCGCAGCGCCTTTGGCATGACGCGCTTCCTGCCCGAAGTTGGCGATCTCGTCACGCTGCAGATATCGGTCGAGGCATCGCCCGCCGGCGCCGCGGCGCCATGACGGCCGCCAGTCACCTTTAATTGCCGATTCTTTTGTAGAATCAGCGCTTTGCCAAACACCTGCCGCGCCTAGCCGCGTGCCGGCTACGCGAGACAGAAGAATGATCGAGATCCATTCGGGGGACATAGTGGCGGCCGCGCTGGCCGCTGCAGGCGCATGCCTCGCGTGCAGTATTCCCGGCGACTTCCTGCGCAAGTTCCCGCTGTGGGCGGTGCGTACCTACGGCAAGGGCGCCCTGCTGCTGCCCTTCCTGGCCATGACGGTCGGCACCTGGCTGTTCCGGCTCGCCATGGCTGGCCAGGTCGAATCACCCGCGGGGCGGGCAATGGTCGTCGCCGCGGCATTCCTGACCACGGTGCTGTTGGCGGCACTGCTGCGGTACTACCTCAGCGAATATCGCAAGCGCTGATCCGCATGTTGCGGGTGCCCGGATCCGCTTCGGTGCGCCGGACCACAGCCTTCATCCGGCCTTCACACGGCCACGCGCCCGAATCACGTATGATGCGGCCTTTCGCGTCGCGAGCGACGCCTGCCGCAACCTTCACTCCATGGCGCTCAAGTCCACTATTTTCAAAGCCGAGCTGTCCGTGTCCGACATGGACCGGCCCTACTACGGCACCCACGCGCTGACCATTGCCCAGCATCCGTCCGAGAACGACGCCCGCATGATGGTGCGCCTGCTGGCGTTCGCGTGCGAAGCCAGCGAAACGCTCGCGTTCACGCGCGGCCTGGACGAACCTGACGAGCCGGATCTGTGGGACAAGACCCTGACCGGCGAGATCGAGCACTGGGTCGAACTGGGCCAGCCAGACGAAGCCCGCCTCAAGCGCGCCGCCGCACGGGCCAGCCGCGTCACCGTGTACACCTACAACCCGGCCAGCGCGCGCGAGTGGTGGAAAGGCATGGCCGGCAAGGCAAGCAAGCTGCGCAACGTGACGATCTACAATGTGCCCGGAGACGCCGTCGAGGCGCTCGCCGGCATGGCCCAGCGCGCCATGCGCCTGTCGGTCACGATCCAGGACGGCGAAATCTGGGTCAGCGACGACGACCACAACGTGCAACTGACGCTGGACGTGCTCCAGCGTGCCGCTAACTGAGCGAAGCCGGCGCGCTTCGCTCCCCGCCAACCAGTAGTTTTGCCTTTTTTTCAAGGAATACTGCGATGCAAACCACTCCCTCTGGCCTGCAATACGAAGACACCACCGTCGGCGCGGGCGCCGAAGCCACCGCCGGCAAGCACGTGACCGTGCACTACACCGGCTGGCTGTATGAAAATGGCCAGGCTGGCCGCAAGTTCGATTCGAGCAAGGACCGCAACGATCCGTTCGTGTTCCCGCTGGGCGCCGGCCACGTGATCCGCGGCTGGGACGAAGGCGTGCAAGGCATGAAGGTCGGCGGCACCCGACGCCTGGTGATCCCGGCCGATCTCGGCTACGGTGCGCGCGGCGCCGGCGGCGTGATTCCGCCGAACGCGACGCTGCTGTTTGAAGTGGAACTGCTGGCCGTTTAAGCGCTGGCTATCGGGGCGGGCGCCAGCCCGCCTCAGAAACCGATGGCGGCGTTGCCGACATCGACGCGGACCTTGTCACGGTCCAGCAGGCGCGCCGCATGGCGCGCATAATCCTGCGCCCAGGCGGTATCGTTGGTGAAGCGCGCCTCACCCGAGAACTTGGCCACGTTCAGGATCTTGTCGATCACCAGCACCTTGCCCACCGGGCTCGATGCCTGGCAATCCAGCTCGTTGTACTCATGATCGAACCAGCGCCACGCGGCATCTTCGCCGATTGCCGCCAGTTCTGACTGGCTGATCGTGAATTCGAACTCCTTGCCGCTGCCGAACATCACCGTCAGGGTACGCGCCATCGCAGCTTCTCCTTGGTCGCAATGAGGCTTCCATTGTAAGGACACGGCGACCCGGCAGGGCGGCCAATTGCAGTGCTGCCTGATCCCGGACAAGCCGGCATTTGTGTCACTTCTATCGCACCTCGCACGACGGCGCCAGCACCGCCTGGGCGACTTCGCCGCCGGGGGCCTGCGCAAATGCCACCCAGGCCAGCTTGCGCGGCTGGCTTCCCGCCGGCAGCGGCACCCGCCCCGACCACGCCAGCCCTTGCGCAGGCACCGGGAACGGGCCCAGCCAGAGCCGCACCACGCGGTCGTGGTGCAGGGTTGCACCCTGGTTCTCCCCCGCCGCCACTGCCGACTCCAGGCCGTCTTCCACCAGCGCGGCATAGACTTGCAGCGGCCCCGTGCCCTGTGCGGGCTCCGCGCGCAGCGCCAGCTGCATCGCCTGTGCGCCCTCGAACTGCCATCCGGCCGACAGCGCCGCGCCGGCTGGCCGGGCATTGATGGCGGCAATACGGTCGCCGATGGCTGCCGAATCCGGCCAGCGGCGCTCCTCCCTCGCCCCGACAAAGACTTCCGGCGTGTAGACGGTCCGGCTGCCAACCGCTTCGGCCAGCATGCGCTGGCGGGCGGTGAACACCGGGCTGCCGAAGCGGTCGCGCCAGGCCAGGCTGTCCCAGTAGTCCACATGCAATGCCATGGCAATGGCCTGCGTCGGCGGCAGCCGGGATGCACTGCGGCTGAGCCAGCGGTCGGCCGGCGGGCAGCTGTTGCAGCCCTCGGATGTGTAGAGTTCGACCAGCGCCACCCGGTGCGGCGGGCTGGCGTGCATGCAGCTGGCCGGGACTTTGCCGTCCACTGCGGCGGCACCGGGCCCGGACAGCACATACAGACAGGACGCCAGCACGGCGGGGGCCAGATTCCGATGGTGGAGGTTCGACAGGCATGACATGGCTGACTCCTGCGGGGTAACCGTTGTCAGTCGTCCACACCCGCGCCGGCCTTACAGGAAATATGGGCGGAAACTGACACTTATGGCATTTTCACCCTCTGCCTGCGATGCCGCTTTGAATTATGCTTGCACCATGGCCATCACAAGACAGGATCTCGAATCGGATCGGCTGCGCGCCTCGCTGTGCAGCACGCCGCTCGCGTCCTCGCTGCTGCCTGAAGACGTTTTCGAGCGTTCCCTGCTTGACGCCCTCGCCTGCCGGCCCGACGCCGGTCCGCTCAACGGCGACGTCTGGGTGTTCGGCTACGGCTCCCTGATCTGGAATCCGATGGTGGTGCACACCGAGCGCCAGCGCGCCACCGTGCACGGCTACCATCGCGGCTTCTATCTGTACTCCCGCATCAACCGCGGCACCTGGGACAACCCCGGCCTGGTGCTGGGCCTGGACCGCGGCGGCTGCTGCCATGGCATGGTGTTCCGCATCCCCAGCCACATGATCGAGCAGGAGTTCCGCCTGCTCTGGCGCCGCGAGATGCTGACCGGCGCCTACCACCCGCGCTGGCTGCGCATCCGCATGGGCGGCCCGGACGCGCCCGAGCAACGCGCGCTGGCCTTCGTCATGAACCGCGAGCACGAAGGCTATGCGGGTCGCCTGCCCGATAGCCGCGTAGTGGAGCGCCTGCGCCACGCGACCGGCCTGTACGGGCCGGCACGCGAATACCTGCAGCAAACCCTGCTCGGCCTGGCCACCAACGGCGTCGACGATCCCTACCTCGGCCGGCTGTGGCGCCAGCTTCAGGAGGACGATGCAGCCGACGCCGCCAGGGCTTCGGCCGCCGCCCATTCCACCGAGGCCAACGGCAAGGAAGTACCATTGCCGGCGCGCCCGCACGAAACCGTCTGAGTCAGGAACCGCCATGACGCGCCCCGCCGCCCGCACCCGCAGACAGACGCTTGGCGAGATGCTCGGGTTGATGGGCCTGCTGATGGGCGGCGCACTGCTGGCCGGACAAGGCGGCCAGACTCTCGCGGCACGGCCTTCATCGGCAGGCAGTGCGCCCTACCCGCCCCGCGGCCAGCGCGGCGACTCCAACCATGCCGCGGCACGGAACGACAGCATCAGCGCCCTGGATCGGAACCTGATTACCGCTGCATCCGGCGGCGATCTGGAACTGGTCAATCGCCTGATCGCCGCAGGCGCCTCACCGCAGGCCGTGGACGAACGCGGACGCAGTGCCCTGCTGGCGGCGGTCTACAACCGGCATGGCGACGTGGCCCGGAGCCTTGTGCTGGCCGGCGCGGACGTGAACCGCAAGGACACCGAATCGAACAGCCCCTTCCTGCTGGCCGCCTCGACCGGCCAGGCCGACGTGGTGCGGCTGGCCATGGCGCACGGCGCCGACCTGGCCAGCACCGACCGCTATGACGGGACGGCACTGATCGCCGCCAGCCAGCACGGCAATACCGAAGTGGTGAAGCTGCTGCTCAAGGGCGGAATCGCGGTCGACCACGTCAACCAGCTCGGCTGGACCGCGCTGCTTGAAGCCGTGATCCTGGGAGACGGCAGCGCGCCCTACGAGGAAATCGTGCAGTTGCTGCTGGATGCCGGCGCGGACGCCAACCTGGCCGACCGCGAAGGCGTGACCCCGACGCGGCATGCACGTGAGCGGGGCTACAAGACGATGGTGAAGATGTTGATGCGCGCGCGCGGGCACTGAGCCCGCGCACGGGGAACTGCGTCAGGCCGCAGCTGGCTTGGCAGAGCCTTCACTGCGCGCGTTCTCGCTTTCCTGCAGCTGACGCCACATCACCTTGCCCGTGCCCGACTTGGGCAGCGCATCGACAAACTCCACCACGCGCGGGTACTTGTAGGCGGCCATGTTTTCCTTGGCCCATTCGATGATCTGCTCGGGCGTGGTCTTGCCTTTGGCGTGGGCGCGCAGCACCACCACGGCCTTGACCGTCTCGCCGCGATACGCGTCGCGCGTGCCGATGATGCAGGCTTCCTGCACGTCGGGATGCTTGTACAGCAGGTTCTCCACCTCGGCCGGCCAGACCTTGAAGCCCGACGCGTTGATCATGCGCTTGAGGCGGTCGGTGATGAAGTAGTAGCCCTCTTCGTCCATGCGCCCCAGGTCGCCGGTGCGGAAGAAGGTCTTGCCTTCGAATTCGATGAAGGCATCGCGCGTCGCGTCTTCCTTGCCCCAGTAGCCCTTGAACACCTGCGGTCCACTCACGATGATCTCGCCGACTTCATTGGGCGGCAGCTCCTTGAGCGTAACGGGATCGATCACGCGCGCGTCGGTGTTGAAAGTCGGCACGCCCAGGCACTGCAGCTTGGGGCGGTCGGACGGATTGCTGTGGGTTGGCGCCATGGTCTCGGACAGCCCGTAGCCTTCCAGGTAGCTCAGTCCGAACTGTTCACGCAGGCGCTCGGCCACCGCCTGCGGCATGGCCGCGCCGCCACCGCCGATATAGCGCAGGCTCGACAGGTTGAACTCGGCCAGGTTCGGGCTGGCGAGGAAGTCGATCACCATAGTCGGGATGTTGGTCCAGTGCGTGACCTGGTAGCGCGAGATCAGGCGGCCCGCCACTTCGCGGTCCCAGCGCGGCAGCATCACCACCGTGGCGCCGCTGTAGATCGGGCCGTTCATGCCGTACTGCATGCCGGTGACGTGGAACAGCGGCAGCACCGACAGGATCACGGATTCTGCGCCGGCGCCTGACCAGGTGGCGCCGCCAACGATGTTGTGCATGACCGAGCGATGCGTATGGATGCAGCCCTTCGGGAAGCCGGTGGTGCCCGAGGTGTAGGGCATCACGGCCAGGTCATCGGGGCCCGCGGTATGCGGCCCCGGCTGCAGGCCGGCGCCGAGCGCCTCGGCCCAGGCGGTAGCCCCGGCGGGCAGCGGATGCTGCGTGGTCAGCCAGGCAGCCGGCGCGTCTTCCGGATGCTCGTGGCGCGGCGGCAGTGCGTCCGAATACTGGGTCACGAGCAGATGCTGCAGGCGCTGCGCCGGTTCCAGTTCGGCAACGGCCTGTTCGACACCGGCCGCCAGGTCCGCCGTGCAGATCGCCACGCGCGCCTGCGCGTCGGTCACGTAGTGCTTGAATTCCTCGGCGCGGTTCATCGGGTTGACCGGCACCACCACGGCGTCGGCACGCAGGATCGCGTAGTAGCTGACGATGAACTGCGGGCAGTTCTGCATGTACAGCAGCACCCGGTCGCCCTTCTTCACGCCCGCCTTCTGCTGCAGCCAGCCGGCCAGCGCGGTGGCCTGCTCCTCCAGTTCGCGGAAAGTGACGGTATTGCCGAAATAGCGGATTGCCGCCTTGTCGGCGTAGCGCAGCGCGGAGACCTCCAGGTTGTACCAGAGCGAAGTCTCCGGCAGCACGATCGCGGTCGGCAGGCGCTTGGGCCAGAACTGGAAATGCGGGCGGGCGGGGGTCTGCATGAGGGAGTCTCCTGTTTGGCCTGTGCGACCTGATATTGAAATCGTCAAAGAATATAACCGAACGATCGTTCTATTTTCAACCGGTGTCTTCCCGGAGAGGATCGCAATGATGTAAGCGCAGCGGCGGCTTGCCGTTGCATTTGGCGGCTTCGCCCTCACAATAGGACTATCCATGGCCGCTTTGCGCCCAATCCCCAAGGCACTCTCATGAGCGATGTAACCCTGCAGAATTTTGAAGCCGACGTCATCGAGGCATCCCGCCAGGCCCCGGTCCTTGTGGATTTCTGGGCACCCTGGTGCGGCCCGTGCCGCACGCTTGGCCCGATGCTGGAAAAGCTGGAAGCCGAAGCCGGGGGCAAGTGGACGCTGACCAAGGTCAATGTCGATGAGAACCAGGAGCTGGCCGCGCACTTCGGAGTGCGCAGCATTCCACACGTGGTGGCGATTGCCGATGGCCAGGCGGTCGATCAGTTCGTCGGCGTGCTGCCCGAATCGGGATTGCGGGAATTCATCGGGCGCCTGATGCCCAACCCCGCCCAGGTCGCGCTGCATGAAGCGCTGGCACTTGCCGCGGACGGCGACCGCCCTGCGGCAAAGGCTGCATTCCAGTCAGTGCTGGCGCTCGACCCGGGCTTCGACGCCGCCCGCTTTGCCTATATCGGCTTCCTGCTCGACGACAATGCGCTGACCGAGGCCCAGGCCGAGTTCGACAAGCTCACGCCTGCTGCCGCACAGGAAGATACCTATGCGGCGCTGCGCACGCGCATGGATGCCATGCAGGGGGTTGCCGCCCTGCCGGACGAAGGCACGCTGACCGGCCGCATTGCCGCCAATCCCGCCGACCTGCCTGCCCGTCTCGACCTGGCGCGGCTGCTGATCGCGCGCCAGCACTACGAGCCGGCGCTGGAGCAGTTGCTGGCGATCGTGCGCACCGACCGGGAATTCGAGGAAGACATCGGCCGCAAGACCATGCTGTCGGTCTTTGACCTGCTGGCGGACCAGCCCGAGGTGGTATCGCGCTGGCGCCGGCAGTTGAGCACATCGCTCAACTGAGCCCGAACAGCGGCTTCGGGAACGGTAAACTGGCGGGCCTGTCCCGCCTTTTCTTTTCCGGTCCGAGCTGTCCGCCATGAACATCCCCGCCCCTCGCCTCATCGATTTCAACGCCATCACCCCGGCGCCGACGCACGACCGCCCACGCCCGGACCGGCTGGTTGCCGGCAATCCGGACCGCACCACCTGGACGCATTACAGCGCACAGCACGGGGATTTCGACTGCGGGATCTGGGCATGCGAGCCGGGCGCGTGGCGGATCGCCTTTCCGGCCGGCAAGGAGGAGTTCTTCCACGTCATCAGCGGGCGCATCCGCATCAGCGACGATGCCGGCCAGGCCAGCGAGTTCGGCCCGGGCAACGCGTGCGTCATTCCGGCCGGCTTTACCGGCCTGTTCGAAGTGCTGGAGCCGGTGCGGAAGTATTTCGTGGTGATCGACCGCGAGGCCGCGCGGCCGGACTGAGGCCAGGGTCAGGCCGGCGCTTCGATCAGGGAGAAGCCGTTCTCGCGCATGTGCCCGACCATCATCGCGTCCATCGACCTGACATGGTGATCGAACCAGCCCGAGAGTTCAGCCACCAGCCGGCGGCCCAGTTCCAGCGCATTATCCTGCGCGACCTTGTCCCGCACCGCGGCCGCTACCGCGAGCACCTGCTGGTGCTCGCCGGCATGGCAGTGGCGCGGGCCGAAGCCCATTGCCTCCATCCAGGCCTCTTCCTGCGCGAAGTGGTGGCGCGTGTGGTCGATCCACTCGTCCATTGCGGCCAGGAATCCGGCGTCGTCGGCGCGGGCTGCGGCATCGAGCAGCTGCACGAATTCGGCATGGGTGGCATCGGTCACCGGCTCGCCGAGGTGAAGGTCTTCGGGCAGGCCGGCGGAGGAGAGCTGGGCTTGAGCGGTCATGGCGCGGACGGCGGGGGAAAAGCGAAAGGATACCGAATCCGGCATCACCGGACCTGATCTGGCGCAAATCACGGCGGCCGCTCGATCTGGCCAGCGCGGGGTATGCTTGCGGCTATCCGGCCGGATCCGGCACCTCTTCGATTCCCCTGCAGCCCACCGATGCCCCGACTCCTCTTCTTCTGCGGCCATGCCGGCACCGGCAAGTCGACCCTGGCCCATCGCCTGATCAGCCCGCTGATGCAGCGCACCGGCGAACCATTCTGCCTGCTGGACAAGGACACGCTGTACGGCCGCTATAGCGCCGCCGCGATGGCCGCCATCACCGGCGACCCCAATGATCGCGACAGCCCTGCCTACCTGGAAAACCTGCGCGATCCGGAGTACCACGGCCTGCTCGATACGGCGCGCGAGAACCTGGTGCTCGGCATTAGCGTGCTCGTGGTCGGCCCCTTGTCGCGCGAGGTGCGTGGCCACCTGCTGAACGACCCGGCCTGGCTGCATCTGCCGCCGGGCACCACCACGCAAACGGTCTGGGTGCACCTGCCGGAAGACGAGGCCCACGCGCGCATCATCCGGCGCGGCAACCCCAATGACGCCTACAAGCTTGCCCACTGGGACGCCTACCGCACGCGCCGCTTCATGCCGGCGCCAGCGGATTACCCCGAATTGATCTTTTTCGACAACCTGGCGCCGGGCGAGGCCGAGCTGGAGGCGCTGCTGGCCGCGCTGAGCGCCTGATTTCTAACGTATTGCAATCGCGCTGATGACGGCCGATGCGGCGACGAAGCCGAATACCGCCGTCACCGCCACCGACGAGCCAAACCCGGCGCAGGCCAGTCCCTGCGGCCCGTGCTGCGGCGCCGGGGCTTCAGCGGGCGGGGCTTCGTCGATCTCGCAGGCCTGCTGTTCCGGCTCCGGGTACTGCAGCGGCTCGTCGGAATAGACCGCGGCGATGCCGAACTTCTTCTTCGGATCGCGCGTAAAGCCCCACTCCTTGCGCAGGCCGGCGCGCACCTTGGAAAGCAGCGGATCCTGGATGGTGCGGGCGAGGTCGTCGATGCGCACGCGGGTCGGGTCGAGCTGGCCGCCGGCGCCGCCGCAGGTGATCACGGGCACGCCCTGGCGCCTTGCCCAGCCAAGCATGGCGGTCTTGACGCGAACCGAGTCGATGGCGTCGATGACGTAGTCGTAGCCGGCGCCGAGCAGGTCGGCGAAGTTCTCGGTCGTCACGAAATCGTCGATCTGGCGGACCCGGCAGCGCGGGTTGATCGCCACCATGCGCTCGGCCATCGCTTCCACCTTGGCGCGCCCGTAGGCGTCGCCCAGCGCGTGGATCTGCCGGTTGGTGTTGGACAGTGCGATATGGTCCAGGTCGATCAGCGTGACGCGGCCTACCGCGTTGCGGGCCAGGGCCTCGGCGGCCCAGCTGCCCACGCCGCCGATGCCAACCACGCAGACGTGGGCGGCTTCCAGCCGCGCCAGGCCGGCGGCGCCATAGAGCCGGGCCACGCCGCCGAAGCGCCGGTGGTAATCGTCATCGGCCGGCGTTTCGTGCGTCAGCGGCTCGGGCAACCCGGGCAGGTGCGTCTGGTCAGGAACGGCGTGGTTCATGCTGGCAGGTCGGATCGGGCACAGATCACGGCAGATCTGCACACAAAAGTAGCGAAAACAGGTGTTTGTCGCACTACCATGTCAGCCATCACCCGACAGGTAAGCGAAGCGCGCAACTATACAATAGTCATGCAGTGGTTCGTCCGCCGCACAAAGTCGTGGGGACGTGCCGGTCTGAACAGGAGCCCGACCTCATGCCCGTGCGACGCAAGGTAGTACTCTGGACAGTGCTGACACCGATCGCCCTGGTCGCGCTGGTGCTGATCGTGATCCTGACCTTCGACTGGAACCGGCTGAAGCCCTGGCTGAAGGACAAGGTCTCCGAAGCCATCGGCCGGCCCTTCGCCATCAACGGCGACCTCACCGTCACCTGGCGCAGCGCCGAAGGCGAGACCGGCTGGCACACCCTGGTGCCATGGCCACGCCTGTCGGCCCGCGACATCACCATCGGCAATCCCGACTGGGCCAAGGCACCCAATATCGCCAGCGTACGCGAGCTGATCTTCGTGCTGCGGCCGGTGCCGCTGCTGGCGCACCAGATCGCCGTGCCGACCATCGTCATCGACAGCCCGGCCGTCTGGCTCGAGCGGCTGGCCGACAACCGCAACAACTGGACATTCGACACGGGGCCGAAGACCGGCACCTCGAAGTGGAGCCTCGATATCGGCGAGGTCGTGCTGGCGCGCGGCAACCTGGCGCTGTCGGACCAGGCGCAGAAAATCGACTTGCAGGCCACGCTCGATACCATCGGCGACAACGCCCTGCTCGACAAGGCACGCGACGGCGCGCTGATGACCCCCGAGGCATCGGGCGCGGCCACGGCCTCGGATGCCGCGGCGGCGTCCTCGCCACCGCCGGCGTCCGAAACCGCCGCCTCGGTGCCGGCCTCCGGCCCGCCGGCCTCGGCCATGGCCGGCTCCCAGCGCTACGGGGTGCGCTGGAAGGCCACCGGACGCTACAACGAAGCGACGATCAATGCGAGCGGCAAAGCCGGTACGGTGCTGAGCCTGCGCGACACCCAGGTCCCCTTCCCGGTGTTCGCCGATGTGCGTGTCGGCACGACGCGCGCCGTGATCGAAGGCACGCTGACCAATCCGGCCCATCTCGGCGCGCTCGACGTGCTCCTGACGCTGTCGGGCGACAGCATGGCCAAGCTCTACCCGCTGACCGGGGTCGTGCTGCCGTCAACGCCGCCCTACGAAACCCACGGCCGGCTGATGGCCACGCTGCGCAAGGAAGGCTCGGTCTACGAGTACCAGAAGTTCACCGGCCGCGTCGGCGGCAGCGATCTCTCTGGCACGCTCACCTTCACCAAGCACGATCCACGGCCCCTGCTGGCCGGCGAACTGGTTTCGAACCAGCTGCGCTTTGTTGATCTGGCGCCGCTGATCGGCGGCGGCGCCAAGCCAGGCAAGGCGGCGGCCGACAGCCCGGTGAAGCAGCCCGCGGACAAGGCCTTGCCGGTCGCCCCGTTCCGGACCGAGCGCTGGGACGCCATCGACGCCGACGTCAAGTTCACTGGCAAGCGAATCATCCGTGACCAAAGCCTGCCGATCAACGACCTGGTCACCCACCTCAGGCTGCAGGACGGCGTGCTGCTGCTCGATCCGCTCAACTTCGGCGTGGCGGGCGGCAATCTGGTGTCGACCATCAGGCTCGACGGCAAGCGCCAACCGATGGGGGCCATGGTCGACATGACCGCGCGCCACATGAAGCTCAAGCAACTGTTCCCGACCGTGGACCTGATGCGCGCAAGCATCGGTGAGCTGAACGGCAGTGCCAAGCTGTCGGCTACCGGCAACTCGGTTGCCACGCTGCTGGGCACTTCCAACGGCGAAGCCAAGCTGCTTGTGGAAAACGGCACCGTCAGCAAGTTCCTGCTGGAAGCCATGGGCCTGAACGTGGGCAGCGTGGTGATTTCCAAACTGTTCGGCGACAAGCCGGTGCAGATCAACTGCGGTGTCGGCGACTTTGCCTTCACCGACGGCATTGCGCGGGCGCGCACCTTCGTGCTCGATACCCACGATGCCGTGATTGAAACCACCGGGGCCGTCGACATGGGCAGCGAGAAACTCGCCCTGACCATCCATCCGGATTCGAAGGGACTGCGCGTCTTCTCGCTGCGTTCGCCGCTCTACGTCGGCGGCACCATCAAGAAGCCCCGCGTCAGTCCCGATATCGGCGTGCTCGCCCTGCGCGCGGGCGGCGCCCTCGCGCTGGCGATTCTGGCCCCGGTTGCGACCGCGGTCGTGCCGCTGGTCGACCTCTCGCCTTCCGAGAAGGAAAACCAGTGCACCAGGTTATTGGCCGACCTGCGCAAGCGTCCGACCGCACCGCCGCCCGGCAAGACCTACAAGGATCCGAAGGCCGCCAAGGCGGCCGAAGCCGGCAAGAACGAGCCTTCGGGTGCCGTCGACCAGGGCGGCAAGCCCGACACGGCCGGCAAGGTAACGCGTCCGGCAATGCGTCCGGACAACAATTCGGCCCTCTACCAGGGGGGCTAGGCATCACGCCTGGCCGCCGCCCGGCGGCCAGGTGTTGCGCCGTAGCCGCACTCCTCGCGCCTTTCCTCAATTGGCGAAGCAAATTCGCAACACTTTGGCCGCGCATCGCCCCCGATTTCGCCGTTCGACGATTTTGCCGTTGTGCCCGGCCGACACCCGTCGCATAATTAAATGGCCATTTAAGAACTTTAAGCATGGCAAGCATCGGATGCCACTTCCGGCTTCGGCCGGCGTCGGTATCCTTCGATGGGTGCGGCTGCGGCCGCACTTGTTTTTCCGTGCCGGTGCGCAATGCATGGCGCGGTCAACACGATCCGAACGCCCCTCCCATGACGCTGCCACATGCCGCCGTCCCGCCGATCAGCTGGCTGATCGCACTGACGGTGTGCAATCACGTGGCATTCAACGCGAGCCGCGTGGTGGTGTCGCTGTTCGCCATCTCACTCAAGGCTTCCACCGTCACGCTCGGCATCCTGATGTCGCTGTATGCGTTGCTGCCGATGCTCCTTGCCATCCGCGCGGGCAAGCGGATCGACGAGATCGGCCCGCGCAAGCCGATGACGGCAGGCTCACTGATGGTGGTGGCGGGCACCCTGCTGCCGGCGGTCTGGCAAGACATCTCCGCGCTCTATTTCTCCTGTGCGCTGATCGGCGTGGGATTCATGCTGGTGCAAGTGGCCATGCAGTTGCTGATCGGGCAAGTTTCGACCAACGAGACCCGGCTGCGCAACTACACGCTGCATGCGCTGGGGCTGTCGATATCCGGCACGCTGGGGCCGGTGGTGATGGGCTATGTAATCGAGCATGCCGGCTTCCGCCCTGCATTCCTTGTGCTGGTCGCGGTGGCACTGGCTGGCCAGGCCGGCCTGCAGCTGGTGCGCCCTCGCCTGCCGGCGCAGGGCGGCAATGCCGGGCGGATCGCTATCGAAGACGGCAGCCGCCGCTCCACGCTTGACCTGCTGCAGCATCCCGAACTGCGCGCGGTCTTTATCGCCAGCGCCGTGCTGTCTGCCGCCTGGGACCTGCACGCTTTCCTGATCCCGATCCAGGGCTCGCGCATCGGGCTGTCGCCATCGTCGATCGGGTGGGTGCTGGGCGCGTTCGCCATCGCCACCTTTGCCATTCGGGTGGCCATGCCGATGGTCTCGCGCCGGCTGTCGGAGTGGAAGATCATCCGCATCGCGCTGATGGTCGGGGCGATGGCTTACCTGGTCTACCCCTTCGTCGCGCATTTCTGGCTGA
The DNA here is from genome assembly GCF_000812465.1 of Cupriavidus sp. IDO. GTDB lineage: Bacteria > Pseudomonadota > Gammaproteobacteria > Burkholderiales > Burkholderiaceae > Cupriavidus. Next base: position 97,418 of record NZ_JWMA01000165.1, read on the forward strand.
TGTGCAGCCTCGCATTTATCCTGGGCCTTGCCCTGGGCAGCGCGCAGCCGAACGTGATGAACATCCTCCACACCGTCTCGCCGAGCGGGCGCGCCGGCGAGGCACTGGGGCTGCGCTCCGCAGTGCTCAATACCAGCCAGGTGGTGTGGCCGCTGACATTCGGCGTGGTCGGCACGGCGCTGGGCATGCTGCCAATCTTCCTGTCGATGGCAGGGGCAATGGGCATGGCGGGCTATTACTCCCGCAATCAGACCAGCCGCAAGATCTCGCCGCCGGCCTGAAACTCTGTTGCCGCTTGTCCGGGCACAAATGCGGCCTGCAGCGCATTCGCTATACTCAAATCAGCCGGGCCCGCGTTCCTCCCCCGAGGCGCGCCATGTATCCCGTCCGACTTCAATTTGATTGCGACATGACTCAACTCGCCGACCTCCGCCGCACCTATGTCCTGGGCTCGCTTTCCGAAACCGACGTGGCCCCTGATCCGATCAGCCAGTTCAAGCGCTGGTTCGACGAGGCGATCACCGCCAAGCTGCCCGAGCCGAACGCCATGACACTGGCAACGGTCGATGCCGATGGCCAGCCGTCGGCGCGCATCGTGCTGCTCAAGGGCATGGACGAACGCGGCTTCACCTTCTTCACCAACTACGAGAGCCGCAAAGGGCTGGACCTGGCCGCGAACCCGCGCGCGGCACTGCTGTTCCACTGGGTACAGCTGGAACGCCAGGTGCGCGTGGAAGGCTACGTCGAAAAAGTCGACGAGGCCGAGAGCGACGCCTACTACGCATCGCGGCCGCTTGGCTCCCGCCTGGGCGCCTGGGCCTCGGAGCAGAGCCGTGAAGTCACCGGCCGCGATGTGCTGGAGCAGCGCGAGGCGGATTTCCGCAGCAAGTTCGGCGAGAACCCGCCGCGTCCCGCGCATTGGGGCGGCTACCGGCTGGTCCCGACCGCGATCGAGTTCTGGCAAGGACGGCCGTCACGGCTGCATGACCGCATCGCCTACCGGCTGCAGCCCGCCGGCAACTGGCAGATCGTCCGGCTTTCGCCCTGAGCCTGCTGGTTCCTGTCCGGCCCGGGCGCGGCCGGACGGTTCAGTCCCCGGGGCATTGAGGGGGTGCGCTGCACAAGCTTTGAAATTGGACTAAAGTGGGATAAGAGTCGCTTAGCTGATTGCTTCTGCAAGCATTGCGCGACCAGGCTCCTGTGCGGGCGGCAATCCCGCCAGCCCCGCAGGAGGCGTTCGTTCGAAGAGTGTGCCGCAACCGTCAGGAGGGAAAGCGCATGTTTTTCAAGCAAGCCCTGGACAAGCAACTGGACAACTGGATCGCCGACCTGCGCGAGAATGCCAACTTGCCGGTCAGTCTGCGCCTGTGGAATGGCAGCGAATTTCCGCTGGGGCAGTTCGAAAAGCCCAACGTCACGCTGACCGTGCGTGAAGCGGCTGCCCTCCCCCTGCTGCTGACGCCAAGCCTGGACAACCTGGGCGAAGCCTACGTGCAGGGCAAGATCGACCTGGAAGGCAAGCTCACCGACATCATCGACGTGGGTTACCGCTTCTCGGCGGCCGCCAAGCGTCGCGCCGGCGGCGTGCTGAACAAGATGGCGCAGCATTTCACGCACACCAAGCAGGAAGACAAGGCGTCCATCCAGTATCACTACGACGTCTCCAATGATTTCTACAAGCTGTGGCTGGACCCGAACATGGTGTATTCATGCGCCTATTTCGAGAACGGCAATGAAGACCTGGCCACCGCGCAGCTGAAGAAGATCGACCACATCCTGACCAAGATCCGCCTCCAGCCGGGGCAGACGCTGCTGGACATCGGCTGTGGCTGGGGCGCGCTGGTGCTGCGCGCGGCGCAGAAGTTCAATGCGCGCTGCGTCGGCATAACGCTGTCGCAGAACCAGTTCGACCTGGCCACCGAACGTGTGCGCGCGGCGGGCCTGTCGGATCGGATCGAGATCCGACTGCAGGACTACCGCGACACTAGCGGCACCTTCGACCGCATCACCAGCGTCGGCATGTTCGAGCACGTGGGCAAGAAGAACCTGCCCGCCTACTTCGGCCGCATGCGCGAACTGCTCGCGGACGACGGCTTCGCCATGAACCACGGCATCACCGTGCCCGACCCGAGCGACGACCCGATGGACGGTTCGGATTTCATGGACCGCTACGTGTTCCCGCAGGGCGAGCTGCCGCACATCGGCCTGGTGCTGCGCACCTTGCAGGAAGGCGGGCTTGAAGCGTTCGACGTAGAATTGCTGCGGCGCCACTACGCGCGCACACTGCATCACTGGGCCGACAATTTCGAGGCCAGGGGCGACACCATCCGCGAGATGGTCGGCGAAAAGAAATACCGCATCTGGCGCGTGTACCTGGCCGGCTGCGCCCATGCTTTCGATACCGACCAGATGTCGATCTACCAGGTGGTCTGCCACAAGGCCGGCAAGTCGTCCGCCACGCTGCCGTGGTCGCGCCGCTATATCTACGAACATCCGATCGGCACGCCAGTTTGACCTCAGACCTGTTCGGCGACCTGCTACCGCCAGCTTCATCACCGTCTCCCGTCACCGCCGCCTCCGCCCGGAGCGCGGCGGGTGTTGCTTCCGACAAGCCTGCGCGCGGCAAATCCGTGCGCCCGGCGCAGGCCAGCGCCGCACTGCAGGCGCTGGCCGCGCAGTTGCCGTCCAACCTGTACCTCGGCACATCTTCCTGGTCGTACAACGGCTGGGACGGGCTCGTGTATGAAGGCGAATACAGCGACAGCCTGCTGTCGCGCAAGGGACTGGCCGCCTATTCTCAGCATCCGCTGCTGCGTGCAGCCGGGATCGACCGCGGCTTCTACGGACCGATTCCGCAGGCCGACTACCTGTCGTATGCCGCGCAGGTGCCGGAGCAGTTCCGCTTCCTGGTCAAGGCGCCCGCCAGCGTCTGCGATGCCTGGCTGCGCAGTTCCGATGGCGCCGGCCGGCTCGCCAACGCCGCCTTTCTCGATGCGGAAATCGCCATTCGCGATTTCGTCGTTCCCGCCACCAGCGGACTGGGCGCGAAGTGCGGGCCGCTGTTGTTCCAGCTGTCGCCATTAGGCAGCATGGCAGAGGACAGCGCGGGCTTCCTTGAAAAGCTGGATGCATTCCTGTCGGCGCTGCCGCGGCTCGATCCGAGCATCACGCCGCATGCCTGCTACGCCGTGGAGATGCGCGACCCCGCCCTGCTGACGCCGCGCTATATCAAGCTGCTGCGCTCGCACGGCGTGCGCTTCTGCGTCTCGGCGCGCGACCGCCTGCCGCCGGTCCAGAGGCAGGCCGGCGCGCAGGCGCTGATGGATGCGGTCGAACCGGGCCCTCTGGTGCTGCGCTGGATGTTGCGCACCGGACGCGGCTACGAGCAGGCCGAATCCGCCTATGCGCCGTTCAACCGGCTGGTCGAAGAAGAGCCCGAAACCCGCCACGCCATTGCCGACCTGGTTGCGCAGACGCTGCGCGCCGGGCAGCCCGCGACGGTCATCATCAGCAACAACGCCGAGGGCTCGGCCCCGCTCAGTTGCGTGCGGCTGGCCGAAGCCATCGCGGCCCGGCTGCAGGCAGCCTAACGGCGCAGCTTGTTCGCGAACTTCTCGCGGAACTTGGCCAGCTTGGGCGAGATGACAAAAGCGCAGTAACCCTGGCTGGGGTGGTCCTGGTAGTAGTTCTGGTGACTGGCCTCGGCGCGCCAGTACGGCTGCTCGGGTTCGATCTGCGTCACGATCGGCGCATCGAAGGTCTTGTTGGCGACCAGCTCGCGCATCACGTATTCCGCCACGGCGCGCTGCGCCTCCGAGTGCGTGAAGATGACCGAGCGATACTGCGTGCCGACGTCATTGCCCTGGCGGTTGAGCGTGGTCGGGTCGTGGATGGCAAAGAAGATCTCGATGATCTCCCGGTAGTTGATTACGGACGGGTCGAAGGTCACGCGCACCACTTCGGCGTGGCCGGTGTCGCCCTCGCAGATCTGCTGATAGGACGGATGACTCACATGTCCGCCGGTATAGCCGGACTCCACTGCCCGCACGCCGTCGACCTGTTGATACACAGCTTCCAGGCACCAGAAACATCCGCCACCCAGCGTCGCAACCTCAAGCCCGTGTTCCATATCCGCCGCCCCCTCAAGGTGTTGTGTGGATGTAATGCCCTTAAGCATAAGCGCAGAACTGCAGTCGTGCTTGCGGAAAGCGCGGGGGAGACCTCACCGTGCGGGCTGGCGCGCCTCCAGCATGGCCCGCAACTGTGGCTTGAGCACCTTGCCAAGGGCGCTGCGGGGCATGTCGTCGAGCAGCACCACCTCGCGCGGCAGCTTGAAGCGGGCCACGCGTTCGGCCAGCGCCTCGCGCAGGATGACGCCCTCCAGCGCGGCACGGTCGGCACCCGGCGCCGGCACGATCACGGCTACCGGCACCTCGCCCCAGCGCGGGTCCGGCACGCCCACCACGGCACACTCCTGCACACCGGGCATGCCGACCAGCACGTTCTCGATCTCGGCCGGGTAGATATTCTCGCCACCGGAGATGATCATGTCCTTGCTGCGGCCAACCACTTCGATGCAGCCGTCGGCGTCCCGGTGCGCCAGGTCGCCCGAATGGAACCAGCCATCCACGAAGCTGGCATCCTGCCGCGCCCAGTAGCCCTGCATCACGTTGGCACCGCGCACCCACAGCTCGCCGACCGCGCCCTGCGGCACTTCCTCGCCATCCGCGCCGACCAGCCGCACTTCCGCCTCGGGCTGCGGCCAGCCCGCGTAGCCCGGCCGGGCCATCGCCTGATCGAGCCGCAGCACCACGGACACCGGCCCGGTCTCGGTGGCGCCATAGACTTGCCCGAGCGGCACGCCGCGCGCGTGGAAGGCTTCGATATAGGCGAGCGGGATGGTCGACGAACCCGCCATCACGCCGCGCAGCGATGACAGGTCGGCATCGGCCCAATCCGGGTGTTCCAGCACCGCGCGCAGCGTCGCCGGGACCATCAGCGACAGCGTCGGCCGCTGCCGCGCCACGGCGTCGAGCCAGCCGCCCGGGGTGAAGCGGTCGTGCAGCGTCACCTGCGCACCGGCCAGCAATGCCGGCAGCGTCTGGATGCACAGGCCGCCGACATGAAACATCGGCAGCACCGACAGGATGTGGTCATCCGCGCGCATGCCATGCGCCCACCAGCTCGCCCGCGCATTGGCCAGCAGGCCCGCCTGCGTGTGCACCGCGCCCTTTGGCTTGCCCGTGGTGCCCGAGGTGTAGGCAAGCAGCACCGGCGCATCGTCGGGCACGGGCGCGAAAGCGAGGCCGAACGGGGCCGGCTGCGCGATCAGGCGGTCGATGTGCGCGCATGCGGCTTTCCCGCTCGCGACGGCACTGGCCATGTCCGCGTGGGAATCATCGTGAAAGATCGCGCGCAAGCCGGCATGCTCCGCGATGGCACGCAATTCCGGCACCGCCAGCCTGAAATTCATCGGCACGAACATCGCCCCGATGCGTGCGCAGGCAAACAGCATCGCCAGCTGCAGCTCGTGGTTGAGGCTCAGCGTACCGACGCGATCGCCGGGCTGGATGCCCCACGTGCCGGCCAGGTGTGCGGACACGCGCTCCACGCGCCGCCACAGCTTTCCGTAGGAGAACGTACGGCCCAGGTACTGAAGTGCCGGGCGCCGTGTTGTCTCGCTGGCATGCCGGTACAGCAAGGCCGGCAAGGTGCCAAGACCGGCGGCCCCGGGGCGCAGGGCACCGCTCATTCGTCGCGCTCGCCGGATTCGTACAGCGTTTCGCGGCCCATGCGGTCAAGGATCAGTTCGGCCGTCCACGGCAGCATCAGCGCACCGCAGCGCGAATCGCGATAGAGGCGTTCCAGCGGCAGGTCCTTCAGCATCGATTGTCCGCCGCAAGTACGAATGGCGAGGCGCGCGATATCGTTGGCGCCCTCCATCACTGAATAGTGCGCCGCGTACAGGCGCATCCGTTCGTCCTTGGTCGGGTTCGGCTTCGCCTCATGAATGACGCGCCAGAAGATCGAACGCATGTTCTCCAGCTGGATGCGCATCTGCGCCACCGCGATCTGCTTGGTCGGGTACATGCGGCGCTTCACCGGCGGCTGGCCGGGGACTTCTCCGCGCAGGTACTGCACGGTGAAATCGTAGGCGGCCTGCGCCACGCCGAGGTAGGTGGGCGACAGCGTGAAGAACATCGCCGGCCAGGTCTGCGCCGCCTTGAAGTAGACGCCGCGCGGCATCAGCTGCTCCTGGTCGGGTACGAACACGTCCTTGAGCAGCAGCGTGCGCGACACCGTGCCGCGCATGCCCATCGGGTCCCACTCGCCCGCGACGGTGAGGCCCGGCGCCTTGCCCGGAACGGCGATATACAGCGTATCGCGCATGTCCGGATGCTGGTCGCCGCGGTCCTCGGTGCAAAGAATGCCGTAGTAGTCGGCGGCGCCAGACAGCGACGCGAAGATCTTGCGGCCATTGAGCACCCAGCCGCCGTCGACCTTGCGCGCGGTGGTGCCGAACGGCGCCTTGCCGGCCGCCGCCGCCGAGCCTTCCGAGAACGGCTGGGCATAGACCGCGCCGTCGCGCACCACGCGCGCGAAATGCAACTCGCGGCGGGCTTCGTGCTCGGCCCGCTGTTCCGCTGTCATCCCGATGCCGTCCGACAGCATGCCCGTCCACATCGTCGAGCAGATGTGCATGTTGTAGGTCAGCGCGGTCGCGCCGCAGTAGCGGCCGATCTCCGCGCCCACCATGCAATAGGTGGCAAAATCCGCGCCCTCGCCGCCGAAGGCCTTCGGCACGCACAGCGCCAGCAGGCCCGCGCCGCGCAGGTCGTCGTAGTTGGCGAACGGGAAGCTCGCCTCGCGGTCCCATTGCGCGGCGCGCGGCGCGAAGTTCTCACGTCCGAGCTGATTGACCAGCGTCAGCAGGCGCACCTGCTGGTCCGAGAAATCGGCGGTGCCGACGGCGGGGATGAAATCGAGTGGCATGTCGCAGTCTCCAGTGCGCCATCACCTGCGGGTCGGCGCGGATATCGTTCTTGTTCCCGCCGCGCCTCGCCTGCCGACGCAGCGGAGCGCGAGTTCAGTGCACGGGGAAATGCCGGCGCAGGAAATCGAGCACGGCGTCGTTGAACGGCGCCGGGCGCTCCATGCAGGCCAGATGACCTACATCGGGCAGGCACACGTACTCGGCGCCCGGAATGCGTTGCGCCATCCGCGCCATCACCTCGGGCGCGGCATTGCTGTCATGCTCGCCGGCAAGCGCCAGCACCGGCACGGCGATTCGAGTCAGCGCGTCGCGCTGGTTGAAGCGCACCAGCGCGCCAAGCGCGGCGCGATACGTTGCCGCCGGAACCGCCGCCATCACGGCAGTGGCAAAGGCCACGGCCTGCGCATCGGCATCGGGCGCGACCATCGTGCGGACCAGTCCCTGCGCCATTTCCGCCATGCTCTTGCCGGCGTCGAGTGGCGCCGTGCGCGCAGCCACGAAGTCGCGCTGCCATTGCCCGTCGCCCTTGCCGAAGGCGGGCGAGGTGCCGGACAGCACCATGCCGTCGATCAATGCCGGCGTGGTGGCGCAGGCCTGCTGCGCGACCATGCCGCCCATGCTGTGGCCAAGCAGCACCACGCGGCGGCCGGCATCGCGCTCGGCCTGCAACAGCGGTTGCAGCGCGCTCGCCAGGCCGTCGAAGTCATAGGGGTTGATCATGGCGCTGTCGCCGTAGCCGGGCATATCCCAGGCCACGGCGCGATAGCCGGCCTGCGCCAGCGCCTCGCCCTGCGCCGGCCATGCGGCCTTGCCGCCGCCGATGCCATGCAACATGACGACCGCGACCGGGCCGTCGCCCCACGCAAGCGTACCCATGCCGTTGGGATGCCGCAAAACCACGGGCGCACTCATGCCTGCCCCTCCACCAGCCTGCCTTCCTCCACCTCATTGCGGCCATCGAGCGAGACCGTGCAGTTGCGCAGCGGCAGGTCGAAGTGACCCAGCGTGTGGCGGCCCGCAACTTCGTTGGCGCCGGTCGAGAACAGGAAGTTGCCGGCGAAGGCGCGCAACTCGGTGCCGTTGCAGTCGCGCTTGTCGTAGAAGGTCATGGCGTCCCAGCGCGCCAGCGGGTTCAGGCCCCAGCCGACGTGCGAGACCGCGTACGCGTCGCGGTTGCCCTCGCGGTTTGCCCAGGCTTCGTAGTAGCCGCGCATCATGTCGACGTCCATGCCCTGCCCTTCGATGCCGACGATGTAGTCGTCCTCGACATGGCAGACGACGGTGTCGCGCAGGTAGGTCTTGAAGGTGAGATTGACGTCGCCGGGCGCCAGCACCAGCGTGCCGTTGACCTGCCGGCTGGCCGGGAACGCCAGGCACAACCCGCCCGGCCAGTGGGAGACCTGCCCCGGCTTGTTGCAGAAGCCCCAGACGCCGCCCACGCGCGCATTGGCCAGCCCGATGCGCAGCTCGGTGCCGGCGGCCGAATGCACGCGCATCTCGCGCGCGCCGCGCAGGCGCCTCATGGCGGCACGCACGGTGCCTTCCAGCGCCGGATCCAGCTGGCAGCGTTCCAGGATTTCGGGATGTTCGTTGCTGACCATCAGCATCCGCGGCACGATGCCGTCGGCGCCGCGCAGGATCAGCGGCAGTTCGGGCGCGTGGAGCAGGCCTTCGACCGTGCAGTCCAGCACCAGATGGCAGCGTGACAGCGCCGCGACCACGGGCGCCAGGCCTTGCAGGGCATCGCTGGCGCCGGTGGAGCGGACCGGCGCCGGCGCGCTCAGTGCGGGGGTGGGAATGCGGATGCGGACCGGGGTGGCCCCCAGCGACTGGACCGCCAGTTCCGCCAACTCCACGTTGACGCTGCGGGATTGCGACTCCGTTACAATTCCAACAACTTCCGTGCCCGACAAGGCACAGAGTTCCAGGGTGCGCCGGAACGCCGCCAGCCAGCGGTGTTCGATCTGCTCGATGAGCATGGTTGTCTCCTCCTGTACGGCAGGGCGTGTTTGCTTTGTGCGCCGGCCACCGATCCCGTCGGCACAGTGCACCAGCTTTTGCTTGTGATTCGAGGCCCTGGCGCGAATAATATATATGAAATTTCATGAACTCCAGTGGAGCCCCCGCGATGGGCATGCCTGAGGCCCGGCCACAGTTCGTCGGCAATGCCGCCGCCCCCGATTTCGATACGCAGCAGTTCCGCCGCACCCTGTCGCAGTTTGCGACCGGGGTGACGGTCATCACCACGCGCGCCAGTGACGGCGCTGTTGCTGCCGGTGGGCCGCCGTTTGTCGGCATCACCGCCAGCTCGTTCAACTCGGTTTCACTGGATCCGCCGCTGGTGCTGTGGAGCATGGCCACGCGTGCCAACAGCCTGCCGATGTTCCGCGACGGCTCGCACTACATCATCAATGTGCTTTCTGCATCGCAAATCGACCTGTGCCAGCGTTTTGCCACGCTGAAGGGTGACCGCTTTGCCGGTGTCGATTACCGATTGTCAGCCACCGGCCTGCCGATCCTGGCCAACGCGCTGGCCTGGTTCGAATGCCATAACCGCAGCCGCTATGACGAAGGCGACCATGTGATCTTCGTCGGCGAAGTCGAACGCTGCGGCGTGCTCGACAGCGGCGGTCACCCGCTGGTATTCCAGGGTGGCGTCTTTTCCACCACCACGCCGCTGGAAGACTGAGCGCCCCCGACAAACGATCAGGCGATCATGGCAGACCGGCCCTCCCAGCCCTTTGTCGACGGCTATCTCGCCTACCTGCTGGCGCGGGCCAGCCACCTGATCTCGGGCGAGTTCCACCGCCAGGTTGCAGCCAGCGGGCTGTCCATTCCCGAATGGCGCGTGCTGGCCACGCTGGCCGACCGTGAGGAGTGCACCATCGGCACCCTCGCCGAAATCACCCTGACCAAGCAGCCCACGCTGACCAAGCTGATCGACCGCATGGCGGCGGATGGGCTGGTCGCGCGCCGCCCCGGCCTGGAAGACCGCCGCCACGCGCTGATTTCCATTACGGCGCGCGGGCGCGAAGTGGTATTGCCGCTGCTGGCTGAGGCCGCTCAGCATGAGCAGGCCGTGCTGGAGGACTTCGGGCCGCAGCAAGGCGCGCTGCTCAAGGAAACGCTGCGCAAGCTGATTGCGCTGCACACGCAGCGCTAGTCTGCCTCGCCCGCCTTCAGCACCGCCAGCGGCGAGCTGTCGACCTTGATCCGCTGCAGCACGATGTTCGAGCGGATGTCCATCACGCCCTTGGTACGGTACAGCCGGTTCACGATGAAATCGGAGTAGTGCTTCAGGTTGCGCGCCTGCACGCGCAGGATGTAGTTGCTGTCGCCGGTGATGATGTAGGCCGACAGCACTTCCGGCCAGGACTGCACGGCCTCGATGAATGTGTCGTGCCAGCCCTCCACATCGTGCCGCATCGACACCTGCACGATTGCCTCCAGCTCCAGTCCCAGCCGCTCGGCATCGAACCAGGCGCGATAGCCGCCAATCACGCCCGCCTCTTCCAGCAAGCGCACGCGCCGCAGGCACGCCGACGGCGACAGGGCCACGCGATCCGCCAGGTCCTGATTGCTGATGCGCCCGTTCTCCTGCAGGCAGGTCAGGATGCGCAAATCCGTCGGATCGAGGTTCATTCGAATTTTCCTTCTATTTGCCCTTGAATCTTCGAATTCTATGCGAAAGCACGGCCTGTACACAGCTGATTTCGCAAGCCTCTTGCCGGGGATTTTGACTATCATGCCGTCATCGAGGAAGACACCAGCGGCATCTCACAAAGCCGCGGCCAACATGACAAATCGCCCCGCCCATCCGGCCGACGCCCGCAAGTTGTGGGACATCAGCCCTATGCTTTCCCCCGCCACCCCCGTATGGCCGGGCGACACGCCGTTCCAGCAGGAAGCAGCGTGGCAGATGGATGAGCACTGCCCCGTCAACGTCGGGCGCATCACACTGTCGCCGCACACCGGCGCCCATGCCGATGCGCCGCTGCACTACGCGGCCGACGGCGCACCGATCGGCGCCGTGGGGCTGGAACCCTACCTGGGACCGTGCCGCGTGATCCATTGCATCGGCGCCTCGCCGGTGGTCGCCCCGCATCACGTCGAACACGCGCTGGCTGGTGTTCCGCCGCGCGTATTGCTGCGCACCTATCGGCGCGCGCCGGTCGAGCAATGGGACTCCGGCTTTTGCGCGGTAGCCGCCGAGACGATTGCCCTTCTCGCCGCGCATGGCGTGAAACTGGTCGGCATCGACACGCCGTCGCTGGACCCGCAGGAATCGAAGACCATGGACGCCCACAACGCCGTGCGGCGCCATGGGCTGGCGATCCTCGAAGGCATCGTCCTCGACGAAGTCCCCGAGGCCGACTACGAACTGATCGCGCTGCCGCTGCGCTTCGCCGGGCTGGACGCCAGCCCGGTGCGCGCCGTGCTGCGCAGTCTGGCCTGAATTCCACAATCCCCCGCACCCAATTGCACATTCAGACATGACCACACAGACCCGCGAGCAATGTGAATCGCTCGACCTGCATGATCCCCTGCGCGCATTGCGCGACCAGTTCGCGCTTCCCGACGGCGTGATCTATCTCGATGGCAATTCGCTGGGCGCCCGTCCGCGCGCCTCGGCCGCCCGTGCCGCCGAAGTGGTGAGCGAAGAATGGGGCGTCGGCCTGATCCGCAGCTGGAACACCGCCGGCTGGTTCGAGCTGCCGCAGCGGCTGGGCAACAAGCTGGCGCCGCTGGTCGGCGCTGGCGAGAACGAGGTGGTCGTCACCGACACCACCTCGATCAACCTGTTCAAGGTGCTGGCCGCCGCCGTGCGCGTGCAGCAGACGCGCGATCCGTCGCGCAAGGTGATCGTGTCGGAAGCCAGCAATTTCCCCACCGACCTGTATATCGCCCAGGGCCTGGCCGACCTGCTGCAGCAAGGCTATTCCCTGCGCCTGGTGAACTCGCCGGCGGAGATCGACGCCGCCGTGGGCGCCGACACCGCCGTGCTGATGCTCACGCACGTCAACTACAAGAGCGGCGAAATGCTCGACATGGCAGGCCTGACCGAACTCGCCCATGCGCGCGGCGTGCTGACCGTGTGGGACCTGTGCCATTCCGCCGGGGCAGTGCCGGTCGCGCTGAATGCGTCGAAAGCCGACTACGCGATCGGCTGCACCTACAAGTACCTCAACGGCGGCCCGGGTTCGCCGGCCTTCGTGTGGGTTGCTCCCGCACTGCGCGATGCCTTCTGGCAGCCGCTGTCGGGCTGGTGGGGCCATGCCGCGCCGTTCGCGATGGAACCGCAATACCGCCCGGTCGACGGCGTGCGCCGCTTCCTGTGCGGCACGCAGCCGGTCACCTCGATGGCGATGGTGGAATGCGGCCTGGACATCTTCGCCCAGACCAATATGCAGGTGCTGCGCGCCAAGTCATTGCTGCTGACCGACCTGTTCATCGAGCTGGTCGAGTCCCGCTGCGGCCATCATCCGCTCACGCTGGTCACGCCGCGCGATCACGCCCGCCGCGGCAGCCAGGTCAGTTTCGAGCATCCGGAAGGCTATGCCGTGATGCAGGCCCTGATCGAACGCGGCGTGATCGGCGACTACCGCGAGCCGCGCATCATCCGGTTCGGCTTCACGCCGCTCTATACGAGCTTTACTGAAGTGTGGGACGCCGTCGAAATCCTGCGCGATGTGCTGGATTCCGGCAGCTTCCGCGACGAGCGCTTCCTGAAGCGCAGCACGGTGACCTGAGCGGAGCGCATCATGAGTGAATTCAAGGGTTGCCCGATGTCGGGCGCAGGCGCCAAGGCGGAGCAAGACGGCAGCTGGCACGGCGCGCAGATGGATTTCGCCAGGGACATGAGCTATGGCGACTATCTCGGCCTGGACCAGATCCTGAGCGCGCAGCACCCGCTCTCGCCGGATCACAACGAGATGCTCTTCATCGTGCAGCACCAGACCACCGAGCTGTGGATGAAGCTGATGCTGCACGAGCTGCGCGCGGCGCGCGAGTCGGTGAAGGACGATCACCTGCCGCCGGCGTTCAAGATGCTCACGCGCGTGTCGCGCATCATGGACCAGCTGGTGCAGGCGTGGAACGTGCTGGCGACGATGACGCCGCCGGAGTACTCGGCCATGCGGCCCTACCTGGGCATGTCGTCGGGCTTCCAGTCGTACCAGTATCGCGAGATCGAGTTCATCCTTGGCAACAAGAACGCGTCCATGCTGAAGCCCCACGCGCACCGGCCCGAGCATCTGGCGCTGGTGGAAACCGCGCTGAACACGCCGTCGATGTATGACGAAGCGATCCGGCTGATGGCGCGCCGCGGCTTTGCCATCGATGCGGCGTGCGTGGAGCGAGACTGGACCCAGCCAACGGCCTACAACGCTTCGGTCGAAGCGGCGTGGCTGGAGGTGTATCGCAATCCGTCGGCGCACTGGGAGCTGTACGAACTCGGCGAGAAGTTCGTCGACCTGGAAGACTCGTTCCGCCAATGGCGCTTCCGCCATGTGACCACGGTCGAGCGCGTGATCGGCTTCAAGCGCGGCACCGGCGGCACCGAAGGCGTCAGCTATCTGCGCAAGATGCTGGACGTGGTGCTGTTCCCGGAACTGTGGAAGCTGCGCACGGACCTTTGAGACCGTTCGCGTTTAGGCCGCCGGGGCCGACAACCTGGCGGCCAGCGCCTGCAGTGCCGGGGCAAGGGTCTCATGAAAAACCGATTCCGCCACGGTGCCATATGAGGCGCTGCAACTGAGCATGTGCGGCTCCTTCTCTCCCACCGGCCGGAATGCCACTGCGCAGGCATGGATGGCCGGGTGCCAGTCGCGGAACGAGGCGGAATAGCCGCGGGTCTCCGCCTCCGCCAGCGCAGCGCGCAGCGGTGCCTCCTGCTGCCTCCACTGTTCCGGAAATGCCTGGCTGAATTCGGCCAGCACCCGCTCGCGCCTGGCCGGCGGCAGCGCCGCCAGGTAGGCGCGCCCCATCGAACTCGATACCAGCGACAGGCGCGATCCCACGCCCAGGCCCAGCATGACGCCAGCGTCGTTACGGATCGACTCCAGGTAGATCACCTCCATCCGCTCGCGCTTGCCGAGCGACACCGACACGCCGTATGACTGCGCAAACGCCAGCATATGCGGCCGCGCCAGCGCAACTACGTCCGACGCCGACAAATACGAATAGCCGAGCGCCAGCACGCCCGCGTCCAGCGCGTATTTGCCCAGGCTCTCGTCATAGCGCAGGTAGCCCAGCTGGACCAGCGTGCCGGCCAGCCGGCTGACCGTGGCTTTGGGAAAGCCGGTACGGCGCACGAAATCCTGGTTGCCCAGCATGGCCTCGCCGGTGCGAAAGCAACGCAGCAGCTCCAGCCCGCGCGCCAGCGCGGTGACGAAATTCGGATCGCTCTCACGCGCCGGTGGCGGCGGAAGTGGATGACTGGTCATTAGTGTCTCCTGGCGGGCGCCGTGAATGTCCGCTCATCGCACAAGGCAATCCGGATTGGCCTAGATTCCCTATTGCACGGCAAACGCATTGCGATATACTAATTCAACGGAACACAGTTCCGCAATGCGGAACCAAGAATTCTCACCGGTTTCTTGCCAGTTCCACCACTTTTCCCGGAAATGCCGGACCGGCACGCGACATCACATGACGCCGGCCGTCGATCACACCGCTCTACCGAAGGAGACCTGCATGGCTGCCAACGCCGAATTCCACTGGGCCGACCCCCTGTTGCTGGATCAGCAACTGACCGCCGAAGAACGCATGGTGCGCGACGCAGCCGCGGCATACAGCCAGGACAAGCTGATGCCGCGCGTATTGCAGTCGTTCCGCAATGAAAAGACCGACGTGGAGATCTTCCGCGAGATGGGCGAACTCGGCCTGCTGGGCCCGACCATCCCCGAGCAATACGGCGGCCCTGGCCTGAACTATGTGAGCTACGGCCTGATCGCGCGTGAAGTGGAGCGTGTGGATTCGGGCTACCGCTCGATGATGAGCGTGCAGTCTTCGCTAGTGATGGTGCCGATCCATGAATTCGGCAGCGAAGCGCAAAAGCAGAAGTACCTGCCCAAGCTGGCCACCGGCGAGTGGATCGGCTGCTTCGGCCTGACCGAGCCGAACCACGGCTCCGACCCCGGCTCGATGGTCACCCGCGCGAAGAAGGTCGACGGCGGCTACGAGCTGACCGGCGCCAAGATGTGGATCACCAACTCGCCAATCGCCGACGTGTTCGTGGTGTGGGCCAAGCTGCAAGGCGACGACGGCAAGGAAGCCATCCGCGGCTTCATCCTGGAAAAGGGCTGGAAGGGCCTGAGCGCACCGGCCATCCATGGCAAGGTCGGCCTGCGTACCTCGATCACCGGCGAAATCGTGCTGGACCAGGTATTCGTGCCGGAAGAGAACCTGATGCCGGGCGTAAGCGGCCTGAAGGGCCCGTTCACCTGCCTGAACTCGGCCCGCTACGGCATCGCCTGGGGCGCGCTCGGCGCCGCCGAATTCTGCTGGCACACCGCCCGCCAGTACACGCTGGACCGCAAGCAGTTCGGCCGCCCGCTGGCCGCCACGCAGCTGGTGCAGAAGAAGCTCGCCGACATGCAGACCGAGATCACGCTGGGCCTGCAGGGCTGCCTGCGCCTGGGCCGCATGAAGGACGAAGGCACCGCCGCGGTGGAGATCACCTCGATCATGAAGCGCAACTCGTGCGGCAAGTCGCTGGACATTGCCCGCGTGGCGCGCGACATGCTGGGTGGCAACGGCATCTCGGACGAGTTCGGCGTGATCCGCCACGTGGTGAACCTGGAAGTGGTCAACACCTACGAAGGCACGCACGACATCCACGCGCTGATCCTGGGCCGCGCCCAGACCGGCATCCAGGCCTTCTTCTGATCCTGGCCGGGCATTGCCCGGGTGCTGCAGACGTAAAAAAGCCCGGCTTCACAGCCGGGCCAAGCACACTACCAAGGAGACGACGAGGCTGCCCCCGTCGATAAAACACCTGTGGTTCACGCCGGCCCCGCCTTCATGCGGGGCCGCGTTCATTTGTTGGGTTGCGGAGTGAGCCGCAGATAGGGCCGCACGGCCTTGTAGCCCTTCGGAAACTTCTCGCGAATCGCTGCCTCGTCCTTCAGCGACGGCACGATCACCACGTCATCGCCATCCTGCCAGTTGCCCGGCGTGGCCACGCTGTGGTTGTCGGTCAGCTGAAGCGAGTCGATCACGCGCAGGATTTCATTGAAATTGCGGCCGGTGCTGGCCGGATACGTGATGATCAGGCGCACCTTCTTCTTCGGATCGATGATGAACAGCGAGCGGACGGTCAGCGTTTCGCTAGCGTTCGGGTGGATCATGTCGTAGAGCTGCGAAACCTTGCGGTCTCCGTCGGCCAGGATCGGGAAGTTCACCGTGGTCGACTGCGTTTCGTTGATGTCCCGGATCCAGCCGTGGTGCGAGTCCACGCCATCGACCGACAGCGCAATGGCCTTGACGCCGCGGCGCGCGAATTCGTCCTTCAGCTTCGCCGTCAGGCCCAGCTCCGTAGTGCACACCGGCGTATAGTCGGCGGGATGCGAGAACAGCACGCCCCAGCCTTCGCCCAACCACTCATGAAACCGGATGCGGCCTTCGCTCGAGTCCTGCTCGAAGTCGGGGGCGATATCGCCAAGACGCAATGCCATGCTCTGTCTCCTGAGAAAAAACGAGTGGAACCAGAGTAATCGGATTGATATCCAACCCAAACGAATATAAAGTCACTACAAAATCACTCGAAGTCATAACGACATTTGTTGCCGTTCGCCTGAGCCACTTCCCGCGCACTTGTCCTAACTTGCCCTTGCCGGCGACGTGGTCTTGAAACCACGGTGGCCTGCCACATATGCTAAGTAACAGACAAGAAATGCCGTTAGCCACGCGAGGAAGGCAAAATGTCAGAATCCGCACAATCCGAACCAACCGCCCGCAAACAGGAGAAACTGATGAGCGATGTCAAGACCGTTCTGTCCGACGCCGAAGAACTGCTTAAGCAAGCGGCCTCGACCACCGGCGAAAAAGCTGCCGAACTGCGCGAGCGTGGCATGGGCCTGCTGAAGCAGGCAAAAGAAAAGGCCCAGGACCTGCAAGACGCCGTGGTGACAAAGAGCAAGGCTGCTGCCCGCGCAACCGACGACTACGTGCATGACCACCCGTGGCGCGCCGTTGGCGTGGCAGCCGGCGTTGGCCTGCTGATCGGCCTACTGCTGAACCGCAAGTAATCCAGGCAACACCGCGGCGCGCGTGCGCCGCTTCCATCACGGTATCGCCCAGCATCAGATGAGGGAGATGCCAGTGGCCCGGGCCCGCGGCCCTCGCGCCGCGGGCCTAGGCTGCGTCCGCTGAACGTGTGCCCGGCAAGCGCCGGCACATTGCTTGCTCGCCGGAGCCGCATGAGCGAACCCACCGCCTCCCCCAAGTTTTTCGAGTCCCTGCGCAACCTGACCGGCTCGCTGGTGGCAATGGTCCAGACTCGCCTTGAACTGGCCAGCGTCGAGCTTGCCGAGGAGCGCACCCGGCTGATGAAGGTCGGTTTGCTGGCGTGCTTTGGCCTGGTCTTCTTCGGCCTGGCACTGCTGACGCTGACCGCGCTGATCGCCATCCTGTTCTGGGACACCTACCGCTGGCAGGCCCTTACCGGGCTGACGCTGGTCTACCTACTGCTGTGCGCCGGCTGCCTGGCATTCGCACGCCACCTGGTGCGCAACGCCCCGCCGCTGTTCGAAGCCACGCTCGCCGAAATCGACAAAGACCGGGAGATCCTGCGCCGATGAGCACGCCACCCGAATCCCTGGAAGGCGCCGAAGCGCGTCGCCGCGAGCATGCGCGGCCCGTGCGCTTTTCGCGCGAAGTACGCCTGCCGCTGGCTGTGCGCAAGGAACTGCTGCTGACCCGCGCGGCGCTGGAACGCCACGATTGCTACCAGGCACTGCACCAGGTCCGGGGCGGTGCCCGCCGGCTTGGCAGCCTTGGTAGCTGGCTTCCGCGCATTTTTCGCCCGGGCTCGTGGACCAAAGTCCTTGGCCTGGCACACGACTACCCGCTCGTCAGCACGGCGCTCACGCTGGCACTGCCGCTGGTAAAGCGCACGCCGGTTCTGCGGTGGACGTGGAAACTGTCGAAGGTCGGGCTCGTGGCTGGCGCCGCCTACTGGGCCTACAACACCTGGCGCGAAGCAAAGAGCCAGGCTGTTCCTCCGGCAAGCGCGGGTTCCGCCCCCGTCAGCGGCGCACCCGCCGTCGATACCGGATTCCGCGATCCGCTGGTTCGCTGACGCTCGCGCCCGGATTACCGGGCGGCAATCGCCAGCGGGGCTTCGCCGTCCTGCCTGTGCACTGCGTGGACAGCATGCACGTTGCCCAAGGAAAACGGGACCGGCAGGCCGATGTGATGGCCCTGCGCCAGGTCCACGCCCAGTTCGCGTAGCCGCACCAGCATCGCCTCGCTTTCGACAAATTCGGCGATAGTCTTCTTGCCCATGGCGTGCCCGATGCGCTGGATCACCTCCACCATCACCAGATTGACCGGGTCGTCCAGCATCTCCCGCACAAAACTGCCGTCGATCTTCAGGTAGGCCGCCGGCAGATGCTTGAGGTAGGTGAACGACGCCATGCCAGCACCGAAGTCATCGAGCGCGAAACTGCAGCCCAGCCGCTGCAGTTGCTCGATAAAGCTGGCGGCCTGCGCCAGGTTGCCAATGGCCGCCGTTTCGGTGACCTCGAAACAGATCGTGCTCAGCGCAACGCCGGCACGCTCCGCCTGCTCGCGCACGAACTCCGGAAAGTGGATGTCCGCCAACGACGATCCCGACAGGTTGATCGCGCAAGTCGCGATATCGCCGGCACACCCGCTCGCCAGCGTGGCGAACGCCGTTTCCACCACCCACCGGTCGATCATCGGCATCAGGTTATAGCGT
The DNA here is from genome assembly GCF_000812465.1 of Cupriavidus sp. IDO. Taxonomy (GTDB): domain Bacteria; phylum Pseudomonadota; class Gammaproteobacteria; order Burkholderiales; family Burkholderiaceae; genus Cupriavidus. Next base: position 116,356 of record NZ_JWMA01000165.1, read on the forward strand.
TCGCAGGCCGGCACGAATGCCATCGGCGGCACCAGCTGCCCACGCTCGCCGACCATGCGCAACAACAGCTCGACATGCCGCCCCGCTCCGCCATCGTCCTGTAGCGGGACAATCTCCTGCGCGTACAGGCAGAAGCGTCCCGCGGCAAGCGCTGAATGGACGCGGCTCACCCATTCCATCTCGCCGTGCCGCATCCGCACCACGCTATCGTGCGGATGGTAGACCTGCACCCGGTTGCGGCCGCATTCCTTGGCCATGTAGCAGGCGGCATCGGCAGCGCTGAGCGCCTCGGCCACCCCGCCGGCGTGCCCGTCGAGCGCCACCAGGCCGATGCTGACTCCCAGCGTGAACGTGCGCTGCCTGTGCACGAAGCGGAAGCCGGAAATCGCGCGGCGCAGCGCTTCCGCCACGCGCTCGCTGTCTGCGCCAACGCAATGCTCCAGCAGGATGCCGAATTCGTCGCCGCCCAGGCGCGCCAGCGTATCGCCCTTGCGCAGCTGGCTGCGCATGAGCTCTGCCATCTGCCGGATCAGTTCATCGCCAGCGGCGTGTCCGCAGGTATCGTTGACGACCTTGAACTGGTCGAGATCCAGGTACATCAGGCTGTGCATGCGGCCTTCATCGCGCGGGCGTGCCAGCGCGGCGGCCAGGCGCCGCTCGAATTCCGCGCGGTTGACCAGCCCGGTCAGCGCGTCATGACTGGCCTCGTAGATCAACTGCGCGGCATGCGCGCGCTCCTGGCTGACATCATGCAGCACCACCACCACGCCGATCACCTGTGCCGCCCGGTCCCGGATCAGGGACACCGATGCCTTGACCGCGACAGGAGGCCCACCGCGCCGCACCAGCAGCAAGGTCTGATTTGGCCAGTGCTGCTGCAAACCCAGCGTAACGAGATCCGGCACCGGCACCTTGCTGCCCTCCTCCTCCAGCACACAGACCTGGGCAAGCGGCAGGCCCACGGCCTCGTCCTCGCGCCATCCGGTCAGCGCCTCCGCCGCCGGATTCAGCGAGCCGACCCTCCCCCAGACGTCCGTGGTGACCACCGCATCGCCGATGGCCTGCAGGGTGACCTGCGCGCGTTCCTTCTCGGCAAACAGCTGCGCCTCGTAGCGCTTGTTGTCGGAAATATCGGAAAGTGAGCCGGCCATGCGCGCGTGCCGCCGCCTGGCGCCTCGCACCATGCGTCCACGCGCGCGGACCCACAGGTAGTCGCCACTGCGGGTGCGCAGACGGAACTCGGCATCGTAGGGCTTGCCGCTGCGCAGATACCTGGTGAGCTTTTCTTCGAAGGCGCAGTGATCGGATGGATGCAACAGCCCCAGCACGGTCTCGCGCGCGTGCGGCAGCTCGTCCGGCGCAAAGCCGAGCATCTGCGCGCATCGCGGCGAGAAATAGAGTTCGCCGCGTTCCAGGTGCCAGTCCCACAGGCCGTCATTGCTGCCGCCCACGGCCAGTTGCAGTTGCTCTTCGCTCAACGCCAGGGCCTCGCGCAGCCTGTGTTCGCGCCGCAGCCTGCCTTGCGACAGCAGGATCGCCGACAGCAGCAACGCCGCCGCCGCCACCGCGCTGCCGGTTGTCAGCAGCCGCGTGACCCGGCGCGACGCCTGGCCAAGATTGTCCGAAAACGCAAGTTCGAGCGGTGTCAGCCGGCCGTCGATCTCGACAATGCTGCGCAGGATCGGCTCGACGCAGCGCTTGCCGCAATCGGGCTGCGCGGCAAGGCGGTGCAGCGCAAGCGCCTGGGCATGCAGCGCGCCGATCTCGAGGTCGCCGGCCGCCCATACGCGGATGGCGGCATCGACTTCCTCGATGTTGCGGAAATTGCGGTAGAGCCGGATCATGCCCGGAATGTCGTCAGCATGATTGCCACCGGCGCTCAGGCCCGCCCGGGCCCGATCGAAATCGGGCTGGTCGCGGTCCAGCTCCACCCGTGCCTGATGGTCGCCCAGGGGAATCGCGATGGCGGCCAGGTAGGCGGCGAAATCGGCCGGGTTGCGATACTCGCCGTAGCGCAGCAGGTGCATGACGGCGTTCTTCTGTCCCTTGGACCACTGGCTCTCGCCGGCAACAAACGCACGCGCCGCGGAAAGCAGGTCGAGACTGGCGATGCTGAACAGCGCCAGCGCAACAACAACAGGAACGAACGGCCAGATGATGCGCAATACATGCCCACTGGCCGGCAAGGAAACGCCTGTTTGCCGCATAGGGACCCCGGCCGGCTGGCTGCCGGCTCTGTGTGAGGGCCGCGCCGGAGGCGGCGCGGCTGTCCCATTGTCCTGCGCGGCGCGGGCGAAGTCTCTAACTCGAAATAGTTAATGCGGCAACGCGCGGCAGCCCGCAGCGCCCCATCGCCACGGATGCGCAAATGAAAAAGGCCTCGCAGATTCCTGCGAGGCCTTTTTGAAATACTGGTGGGTCGTGCGTGACTCGAACACGCGACCAACGGATTAAAAGTCCGCTGCTCTACCGACTGAGCTAACGACCCGAAAAAACAGAACCGCGATTATAGGGATACCCTTCTCGGCGTGTCAAGCCTGCACATGGGCCCCGGCTAAACCATGCGCTCCAGACGCCATATCTGGTAGCGGAACGCCAGCACCGCACCGGTGAGGATACCCGCAAGCGCGATGAAGGAGCCGATGGCCAGTGTCGACACGCCCGACAGCCCCTGCCCCACCGTGCAGCCCAGCGCCGTCACGCCGCCGGCGCCCATCAGGATGCCGCCTACCATGTGATTGGCCACGTCCTCTGCATTGCCGAACCCTTCCCAGCGGAAGGTGCGCGTCGCCAGCGCATAGATCGCCGCGCCGGCGATCACGCCGATGACGCTGACGATGCCGATGGTCAGAACCTTGCTCTTGTCGCTGAACATCATCAGCCAGTCGAGCGTATAGGCGTAAGGCGCGACGAAGCTGAGGCTCTCCATGCGACCGCTGTTGGTGGCGGCGAAGAGCTCTTCCAGCGTATTGGGATCCTCGGCCACATAGCCGATATGGCCCGACACGTACCACATGCCCACGATGATCAGCCCGACCGCAATGCCGCCAAGGAGGTTGTCGAAGGAGCGGAAGTTGCGCGCGGCCAGCGCCCAGACCACCAGCGCGCCGCCGAGCAGCAGCGCCAGCCACATCTGCAGCGCACCGCGCGCAACGCCTGTGCCCTGTGCAAGCAGCGAAGGCAGATCCTGCGTCGTCGGCAGCGTCAGCGATACCGCATCCACGGTGTTGACCCGCACCACGCCGAACAGGCCGCGCAGCGTCATGTACGCGGACAGCCCGAGGAAGACAAACACCACCACCGACTTCAGGTTGCCGGCACCGATGCGCACCAGCGTCTTGCTGCCGCAGCCCGACGCCAGCACCATGCCGAAGCCGAACATCAGGCCGCCCACCAGCGCGGACAACCAGCTCAGCTTGCTGGCCGCATAGATGGTCTTGGTCGGGTCGATCTGGCCGGCCCAGGCCAGCACGCCGGTGCCGATCATGGCCACGCCGATCGCCAGGCCCCACATGCGCATGCGGCTCCAGTCGCCCATGTTGACGACATCCGAGACCGCACCCATGGTGCAGAAGTGCGTGCGCTGCAGGACCGCGCCGAACAGGAAGGTCAGGACAAACGTGCTCAGCAGCACGGTGCGCGAGAGCGCGGCAATATCGATTTCAGGCATGTCGGGGGCGGTTGCGGGCGAAAACTGCGGCCAGGCGGTGCTCAGGCGGCGCTCTGGTAGCGGGTCGGGTCAGGCACGCCGGCGGCTTCGAAACCGGCTCGGCGGATCCGGCAGGAATCGCATACGCCGCAGGCGCGGCCATCGTCGTCGGCCTGGTAGCACGATACCGTGAGGCTGTAGTCGACGCCCAGGCGGATGCCGGCGCGGATGATCTCGCCCTTGGTCATGTCGATGATGGGCGCATGCACGCGGAAGCGGTCGCCCTCGACACCGGCCTTGGTCGCAAGGTTGGCGAGCGTTTCATACGCCGCCACGTATTCCGGGCGGCAGTCCGGATAGCCCGAGTAGTCGACCGCGTTGGCGCCGAAGAACAGGTCGCGGCCGCCGACGGCCTCGGCCCAGCCGAGCGCCAGCGACAGCATGATGGTATTGCGCGCCGGCACGTAGGTGATCGGGATGCCCACGGACGCACCATCGGTCGGCACGTCGAGGGTGTCGTCGGTCAGCGCGGAACCGCCGAAGCGGCGCAGGTCGAGGTCGACGATCTCGTGGCGCACCGCGCCGAGCGCGCCGGCCACGCGTTTGGCGGCTTCCAGCTCGGATGAATGGCGCTGGCCATAGCGCATCGACAGGGCATAGGTCTCGAAACCCTGTGCCTTGGCCATGGCAAGTACGGTGGCGGAGTCGAGTCCGCCGGATAGCAGGACGATGGCGCGTTTGGTCATGATTGCAAGGCGCGCCGCCCGGGCAGCGCGCAAAAAATTCAGGCGAATCAGTTATTTTAGCGCGACACAAGAAAAAGGCCCGCTGAACGCGGGCCTTGCAGTCGGAGGCACAGCCGGACGGCTTACTTCAGGCTCTTCAGCCGGTTGCTCGCAGCCTGGGCGCCCTCGGTGCCGGGATACTTGGCCACCACCTGCTCCAGCGTCTTGCGGGCCGCGGCCTTCTGGCCCGATTCGAGCTGGTTGTTGGCGATCGCGATCATCGCATCCGGCGCCTTCGGATGGGTCGGGTTGGCCTGGAGCATGTTCTGCAGGACCGCCGTCGACCCCTTGTAGTCGCGCTGGGCATACAGCGAGTTGCCGAGCCAGAACTGCGCCAGCGGCAGGTACGGGCTCTGCGGATACTTCTTGATAAACCCCGAGAAGGAACTGCCCGCGCTCTTGAAATCGCCGGCCTGGAACTGCTTGAGGGCGGCGTCGTACTCGGGCTTCTCGTTCGGCTGCGACAGTCCTTCGCGGCCATCTACGGTGACCTGCTGCGGCTCGAATTTCTTCAGGCGCGCATCCAGGTCAGCGTAGTAGTCCTTCTGCTGCTTCTGCAGCGTATCCACGGTGTTCTGCAACACCTCATTCTGGCCGCGCAGACGCGCCACTTCCTGGCGCAGACCTTCGAGCTGGTTCTGCATGTCAAGCGTGGTGCGGCTGTTCTGCTCGATGCGCTGCGTCGCGGTCGCCTGGAAACCGTTGAACTGGTCGCGCAGGGTAATGACCGCGCGACGCGCTTCGTCATCGTCGAAAACGCCAGCATGCACCTGGGTAAGCGGCAACATGCCGCCGCCGGAGACGGCGGCGAGCCACAACAGGGTGGAAACGCGTGCTTTCATGGATTGGCTGTCCGCAGATCAGTAGTTGATGTCCGCGCGGCGGTTCTCTGCCCACGAGGCTTCATCGTGACCGCTGGCCTTCGGCTTTTCCTTGCCCAGGCTCACGGCTTCCATCTGGCTGTCAGGCACGCCCATCGAGCCCAGCGAACGGCGCACGGCTTCGGCACGCTTCTGGCCCAGCGCGAGGTTGTACTCGCTGGTGCCGCGTTCGTCGGTGTTGCCCTGGATCAGGATCTTGCGGCCCTTGTTGGAGCCCAGGTACTTGGCGTGCTCGGTCAGCATGCCCTGATAGTCCTGCTTGACGCTGTAGCTGTCGAAGTCGAAGTACACGCTGCGCTTGGCCAGCGGGCTGTTCGGGTCGTTCAGCGGGTCATTCGCTACGTTCACCGGCGTGACGGTGCGGGCGTCGGTACCGGCGCCGCCCTTGGCACCCGCGTTGGCGGTGTCATCCAGCTTCACGCCGGAGCTGCAGGCACCGAGGGCAAGCAGAGCGGCAACGGCGAGGGTTTTGGTCATCAGTTGGGGCATGGTGAGTGGCTCCTGTTATTGCATGAAAGGACCCCAGGACGGCTCGCGAACGTCGCCGGACTGGAGGGACAGAACCTGCCGGGTGCGCCCGTCAGTGGAAACCGCTGCCAGCACCGCGCGGCCTCCCACGCGGGTGGCATAGAGGATGTACTTGCCGTTGGCCGCGAAGCTCGGGGCTTCGTCGTTGGCCGTGTCGGTCAGCGAGGTCACATCGCCGTTGGACAGATCCTGCAGCTGCAGCTTGAAGCCGCCCGCACGAGTGATATAGGCAAGCGACTTGCCGTCCGGCGAGATCCGCGGGCTCACGTTGTAGCTGCCCTTGAAGGTCACGCGCTGCGCACCGCCGCCCTCTTCGCCCGAAGCCGGCATGCGGTAGATCTGCGGCGCGCCGCCACGGTCGCTGGTGAAGTAGATGCTCTTGCCGTCAGGCGAGTATTGCGGCTCGGTGTCGATGGCGCTGCTGCGGCTCAGGCGGTGAATGCCGGAGCCATCCGCATTCACCTGGTAGACCTGCGTATTGCCGTCGCGCGACAGGGCCAGGGCCAGGTGCTGGCCGTCCGGCGACCACGACGGGGCGCTGTTGTTGCCCTTCTGGTTCGACACCAGCGTGCGGCGGCCCGTGGCCAGGTCGTGCACGTACACCACCGGCTTCTTGGCTTCGAAGGAAACATAGGCCACGCGGCGGCCATCCGGCGACCACGACGGCGAGATGATCGGCTCGTTGCTGGTCAGCGCGATCTGCGAGTTCTGGCCGTCCGAGTCGGAAATCAGCAGCTGGTAGCGGCCGCCCACGCGAGACACGTACGATAGGCGCGTGGCAAACACGCCGCGCTCGCCCAGCAGCTTCTCGTAGATATAGTCAGCAATCTTGTGGCCCGTCACGCGCAGCTGGCTCTGGCTCACGTTGAACGCCAGGCCGCCCAGGCTTTGGCCCTTGACGGTGTCGTAGAGGCGGAAGCGCACGTCGTACTGGCCGTTGCCCGACGGCGTGACGCTGCCGGCCACGAAGGCATCGGCACCGCGCGTCTTCCAGCTGCCCAGGTCGACATTGGCGGATTCGGCGACGGTGGCGCCGCCCGGATCCACGTTGCGGAAGCGGCCACTGCGTTGCAGGTCGCTGCGGATGATGGCGGTCAGGTTCTGCGGGGCTTGTGCCTCGCCCTGGAAGTTGGCCGTTGCGACCGGAAACTGGCTGGAGCCAACGCCGGAGATCTCAACGTTCAGCTGTGCCTGCGCGGCACCTGCGGACATGGCCAGCGCCGCGGCCAGCCAGGCCATCAGGGCGCGTCGGCCGACAAGGCGGCTGACCTGTTGATTTGCGGATTGGCGCCTCGCGGACTGCCAGTTGGGGGCCCAAAGCTTTCGCATGCTGCTCCTCAGTCGATTACAAGTTTCATCGGGCACGGCAGGCAATCGGCAAAACGGGCAGAACCAGCACTACTGCGCATGGCGCATGCCCGTTCTGCGTGCGAATTGCACACTGCCGGCTGCGTCAGGCAACCTAACATGGTAGCGGTGGGACCGGCGCCCGGCGATGAAGGTTGCATAATGTTGCAAATCATGGCGCCCGGGTCACTCAGTCCTTCGGACGGAAGGTGATGGTGAAGGTGGCCGGTGCCTTGCCATTCTCGTCGCGCGGCAGCGGGTCCGATCGCTCCACGGCACGCAGCACGGCATTGTCCCACGCGGAGTTGCCGCTGGACTTGCTCAGGCGTGCCGACATCAGCGAGCCGTCCGGCGCCAGTTGCACCGAGACGACAGCACTCGGATTGCCCGGCACGTCCTCGGTAAAGACGATATTCGGCTTCACGCGGCGACGCACGCGGTCGGCATAGCCAGGCGACGCCTTGCCACCGCCGCCGGCACCCGCGCCAGCGGTATTGCCCACACCACCGCCACCGGCACCGGAGCCGCCGGCCAGCGCCTGCAGGCGCGCCAGTTCGCTCTTGCGCTGTGCATTGGCCGCCGCTTCGCGCCTGGCCTTCGCGTCGGCATCCGCCTTGGCCTTGGCCTTCGCTTCGGCGTCAGCCCTTGCCCTGGCGTCGGCCTGCGCCTTCGCGTCCGCCCTGGCCTTCGCGTCGGCTTCCTTGCGGTCGCGCTCTGCCTGTTCCTTGTGCTGCTGTTCCTGCGCCGCCTTCTTCGTCGCCTCTTCCTTGCGCTGGTCTTCCTTGCGCAGCGCCTCCTGGCGTTCGGCCTCCTTGCGATCCGCGGCCTTACGCTCGGCTTCCTTGCGGTCAGCCTCCTTGCGTGCCGCGTCCTTGCGCGCGGCCTCTGCTTCCTTGCGCGCTGCCTCATCGCGGGCGGCCTGCTCGGCGGCACGGCGCTTCTGCCGCTCGAGCGCGATGTCGGCTTCGTCCTCGACCTTGCTCTTTACCTCGGGCGCAGGCGGCACCGGCCGCGGCTGCACCACGGGCTCGGGCGGCGGCGGAGGTGGCGGCGCGGTCGTGGCGGGAATCTCTTCCCACAGCTCGGCCTCGGCACCGACGGGCGTGCTGCTCTGCCAGCGCACGCCGTAATAAAGCAGGATGGCCAGCAGCACGTGCATGAAGAGCGCGAGCAGGAAGGAACGCATGGTTCCCCGCTCCTTTACCGGCTGATAAGGATAGGCGGCGGTCTTCATTGGGCGCGGCGGCAATCGGTTGGGCGTGTCACGCGACGGGATTGGCGGAATTGACGAGATCGACGGGGACTACTTGGACTTCACCATCAGGCCGACGCGCTTGATGCCATCGGCCTTGAGCACGGACATCACGTCCAGCACGGATTCATACTTGACCGAGCGGTCGGCGGCGATCACCACCGGCTGGTCCGGGTTCTCGTTCTGGCGCTGGTGGACGAAGTCGAGCAGGCCCTGCTTGTCGAGCTTGTGCTCGAATGCATTGCCGGCGTTGTCCTTGCCGCGCGCGGTCAGGACGCCGCTCTCGTTTACGGTCACGACGATCGGCGGGGCCTTCTGTTGCGGCGTGGCGTTGGCCACGGTCGGGAGGTCGACCACCGCGGGGCTCACGATCGGAGCCGCCACCATGAAGATGACCAGCAGCACGAGCATCACGTCGATGTAAGGCACGACGTTGATCTCGGCGCTGGCACGACGGCGCGAGCCGCCGCGACGCTGAATGGCTGCCATTGCAGGTGCTCCTGGGACGTTGATCCGACCGCCAGGCCGGATCGTTCCTATCTGATTCGGTTAGCGGGTCTGCCGTTGCAGGATGTTCAGGAATTCTTCCATGAAGCTTTCGAAACGGATCGCCAGGCGGTCGATTTCGGTGGCATAGCGGTTGTACGCAATCACCGCCGGAATGGCTGCAAACAGGCCGATGGCCGTGGCCACGAGCGCTTCGGCAATGCCGGGCGCCACCGATGCAAGCGTCGCCTGCTGCACATTCGACAGCCCGCGGAAAGCATTCATGATCCCCCACACCGTGCCGAACAGGCCGATATACGGGCTCACCGAACCCACCGAAGCCAGGAACGGCAGGTGGGATTCGAGCACGTCCATCTCGCGCTGGTAGGCCGCGCGCATGGCGCGGCGGGCCGCATCGAGCAGCGCGCCGGCTTCATTGCCGCGCTCGCGTGCCTTCAGGAATTCGCCCATGCCCGATTCGAAGATCCGCTCCAGCGCGCCGGTATTGTGGCGGTTGTTCACGGCACTGTTATAGAGCGCCTGCAGATCGCCGCCCGCCCAGAAATCGCGTTCGAATCCTTCCGTCTGGGTGCGCGCGGAACGCAGCGCCAGGTGCTTGCGGAAGATATACGTCCACGAAAACAGGGACATGACGAGCAACAGCGCCATGACGGCCTGCGCAAGCAGGCTGGCGTGAAGCACCAGCGAAATGATCGACAGGTCTTGCGTGACGGTCACGGGATTCATCGAGCGGTCTTGATGGTTGCTAGGACAGGGGCGGGAATGGGCGCAGGACGGAAAGTGCTTCGGTCTACACAGCCAACGCGGATGGCGCCGGTTGCCAGCAGGAGATCTCCGCGCCACGCTTCCTGGGCGAACTGGACCGACGCCGGCCCCACCCGCTCGATGCGTGTACGGATATCGAGCTGGTCGTCCAGCCGGGCGGGCGCATTGTAGTCCACTGCAGTGCTGCGGACGATAAAGACCACGCCGGCCTCGTCGGCCAGCGCCTGCTGTTCGATACCGAGCGAGCGCAGCCACTCGGTGCGGGCGCGCTCGAAGAACTTGAGGTAGTTGGCGTAGAACACTACGCCACCCGCGTCGGTGTCTTCCCAGTACACCCGCAGGGTCCAGACAAAGTTTGTCATGGCCGCGATTGTAACGGAGACAATGGCCCGTTCGGTGTTAACCCGCAGGACGACTTTGCAACAGCAAGTTGCCGGCCAGGCCAGGCCTGGCTTTGCGGGCAGGGCCTGTGGCTTGCGGCAAATCCCTGCCTCGCGATAAACTGCGGCCAACCATTCCACCTTGCGCGACTGGCGATGTCAGTGGGTACTACCACGAGGAAGCGCAAGTTCTCTGGCGTGAAGTTCAAACGCCTGCCGCTCGCCTGGGCAGCGAATGGGAAGCAGGGTGCGCCCTGTGCCGACTTGCCAACCCGTCAGAACGGGTTGCCGGCCGGTGCCGGTCGCCGATGCCTTCCCCGCGCGCCCTACCCCGATGCACCAATCGGAATCCCCTTTTTCAGACGAGTTTCGCCATGTTCGAACGCAGCCGCTATACGATCGACCAGATCGACCCCGAGGTCTTTGCCGCTATCCAGAAGGAAAACCAGCGCCAGGAAGACCATATTGAACTGATCGCTTCCGAAAACTACACCTCGCCGGCCGTGATGGCCGCGCAAGGTTCGCAACTGACCAACAAGTACGCCGAGGGCTATCCCGGCAAGCGCTACTACGGTGGTTGCGAATTTGTTGACATGGTCGAGCAGCTCGCCATCGACCGCGTCAAGCAGCTGTTCGGCGCCGAAGCCGCCAACGTGCAGCCCAACTCGGGCTCGCAGGCCAACCAGGGCGTGTATTTCGCCGTGCTGAAGCCGGGCGACACCATCATGGGCATGAGCCTGGCCGAAGGCGGTCACCTGACCCACGGCATGGCCCTGAACATGAGCGGCAAGTGGTTCAACGTGGTCAGCTATGGCCTGAACGCCAAGGAAGACATCGACTACGACGCCCTGGAAAAGCTGGCCATCGAGAAGAAGCCCAAGCTGATCATCGCCGGCGCGTCGGCCTTCGCCCTGCGCATCGACTTCGAGCGCATCGGCAAGGTGGCCAAGTCGATCGGCGCCTATTTCATGGTCGACATGGCCCACTACGCCGGCCTGATCGCCGCGGGCGTCTACCCGAACCCGGTCCCGCACGCCGACTTCGTCACCACCACCACCCACAAGAGCCTGCGCGGCCCGCGCGGTGGCGTGATCCTGATGAAGGCCGAGCACGAGAAGGCCATCAACTCGGCCATCTTCCCCGGCATCCAGGGCGGCCCGCTGATGCACGTCATCGCCGGCAAGGCCGTGGCCTTCAAGGAAGCGCTGACCCCCGAGTTCAAGGCCTACCAGGCGCAAGTGGTGAAGAACGCCGACGTGCTGGCCGAAACCCTGATCGCGCGTGGCCTGCGCATCGTCTCCGGCCGCACCGAAAGCCACGTGATGCTGGTCGACCTGCGCGCCAAGAACATCACCGGCAAGGAAGCCGAGAAGATCCTGGGCGACGCGCATATCACGGTCAACAAGAACGCCATTCCCAACGATCCGGAAAAGCCGTTCGTCACCTCGGGCATCCGCCTGGGCTCCCCGGCCATGACCACGCGCGGCTTCCAGGAAGAAGAAGCCCGCATCGTCGGCAACCTGATCGCCGACGTGCTGGACAACCCGCATGACGAAGGCAACATCGCCGCCGTGCGCGAGCAGGTCGCGGCCCTGACCAAGCGTTTCCCGGTCTACGGCTGATGCATCGAGGCCGCCCTCCCCGAGGGTGGCCGGCAGCCCCGCAAGCCTGCCCCTCAGGTATGGCTTGCGGGCGTCGCCAACCCACCCTGCTGCCGCAGAAAGACAACACAGGCAAGGCAGCCGGGCTCAAATCTGAAGGTGGTCAGGCATGAAATGCCCCTTTTGCGGTCATTCCAATACCCAGGTGCTCGACACCCGCATGTCGGAAGACGGCGATACTGTCCGCCGCCGCCGCCGCTGCGAATCCTGCGACCGCCGCTTCACCACCTATGAACGGATCGAACTGTTCTTCCCGGCCATCGTCAAGAAGAACGGCTCCCGCGTCGACTACACCCGCGACAAGCTGAAAGGCTCGATGCGCCTGGCCCTGCGCAAGCGCCCCGTCTCGGCCGAAGCCATCGACGAAGCCATCACCCGCATCGAAGAAAAACTGCTCGCCCTCGGCGAGAAGGAAATCCCCAGCAGCCAGGTCGGCGAACTGGTCATGCGCGAACTGCGCAAGCTCGACAAGATCGCGTATATCCGCTTTGCTTCGGTGTACCGGAGTTTTGAGGATGTGTCGGAGTTTTCAGATGTGCTGGCCGAGGTGACGGCGGGGAACAGCAAGCGGTGAGGCTTGCGACCCGCTGCCGCCTTCAGCGCTCCCAGCAATTCTGGAGGTAGGCCGCCGGATTCGCCCCGACTGTATTCAGCCGCGTGCCGGCCTGATCCAACGTGCACGTGCCGCATGCGTCGGCGGTGGCATCCACTGGCACTGCCTGCAGGACATAGCCCTTCGCCGTCAACGAATTGGCGACAATCGAAATGTTGAAGCGAACTCGCGCACTGTCGCGTGGCGATGTCCTGAACGCGGCCGGCAGCGCGTAGGCTATGCCGCCCGCGTCCGGGTTGTAGCGGTCATAGACCGGGCGTGGCAGCCATGCGCTGCGATTCACAGCTGTGGGATACTCTCGATCGGAGCAAGGCGGCTTCCAGGCGGCCACCTTCTCGCTCAGCCGTCGCGGCGGGCAGCGCCAGGTCCGGCTTGGGGCGCAGGGACGTATCCGACTCTGCACACCGGTGCGCGACAGCGACTGCGATACCGCGGACGGGCCCGGCCCGCCGTGACCCTGGAAAGCCATCCTTCCCATCGACTGCCAACCAGCCAAACGCTACAGGCTCAATGTTTTCCGACACCGACCACGCCGCCATGCAACAGGCGCTCGCGCTCGCCGCGCGTGGCATGTTCATCACAACCCCGAATCCGCGCGTCGGCTGCGTGCTGAGCAAGGACGGGCAGATCATCGGCCAGGGCTTCACCCAGCCGGCCGGGCACGACCACGCCGAGATCCAGGCGATGAAGGATGCGGTGGGGCGTGGCTTCGATCCTGCCGGCGCCACGGCGTATGTCACGCTGGAGCCGTGCAGCCATTTCGGCCGCACGCCCCCTTGTGCCGAGGCGCTGGTTCGCGCCGGCATCGCGCGCGTGGTGGCGGCGATGGAAGATCCCAACCCGGCGGTGTCGGGCCGTGGTCTGCAGCGGCTGCGCGAAGCAGGCATCGACGTACGGTGCGGCCTGCTCGAGAAAGAGGCGCGCGACCTGAATATCGGTTTCGTGTCCCGGATGACGCGCGGCCTGCCCTGGGTGCGCGTCAAGGTGGCCGCATCGATGGACGGCGGCACGGCGCTGCACGACGGCACCAGCCAGTGGATCACCGGACAGGCAGCGCGCGATGACGGGCACGCCTGGCGCGCGCGCGCCTGCGCGATCCTGACCGGCATTGGCACCGTGCGCGACGACAATCCGCAACTGACCGTGCGCGCCATCCCGACCCCGCGCCAGCCGCAACGCGTGCTGGTCGATTCCCGCCTGGAGGTTCCGCTGGACGCGCGCATGCTCGCCGCCGACACCGGCGACTTTGCCAAACCCGTGCTGGTATTCTGCGCCCTCGACAACCGCGAGCGGCGCCATGCGCTTGAAGCCCGCGGCGCCGAAGTGGTGGTGCTGCCCAACCCGCACGGCAAGGTCGAGCTGCGCAAGATGCTGGAAGAGCTCGGTCGGCGCGGCATCAACGAACTGCATGTGGAAGCCGGTTACAAGCTCAACGGATCACTGATCCGTGAGCATTGCGCCGACGAACTGCTGATCTACCTCGCACCCAAGCTGCTCGGCGACGCGCAGGGCATGTTCAACCTGCCGCCGCTGTCGCGGTTGCAGGATGCCGCAGCGTTCCGCTGGCACGACGTGCGGCAGATCGGCGACGACCTGCGGTTGATCGCCCGCCGCAACGACAGCTGACCGCCGGGCCGGCACGCGGCACGAGCCCTCACGGCCCCATAGATAACATGCGGGATCCCCGCCCAACTTTCAGAACGATTCAAGAACCCATCATGTTTACTGGCATTGTGGCGGCCGTAGGCCGCATCGAAACCGTGACTCCACTGGGCGCTGGCGCCGACGCCGGCGTGCGCCTGCGCATTGCATCGGGCGAGCTTGACCTGTCGGATGTCATCATCGGCGACAGCATCGCCATCCAGGGCGCATGCATGACGGTGGTCGCGCTGGCGGCAGACGGCTTTGACGTGGAGGTCTCGCGGGAGTCGCTCGACAAGACCGTGGGGCTGGAGCGCGCCGGCCGCGTCAATCTCGAAAAGGCCCTGCGCCTGGCGGATCGGCTCGGTGGCCACCTGGTGTCGGGCCATGTCGACGGACTGGGCGAAGTCGTCCATTTCGCGCCGGTCGGCGAATCGCACGAACTGCGCATTCGCGCCCCGCGCGAACTCGGCCGCTACCTGGCGTACAAGGGTTCGGTGGTGGTCAACGGCGTGTCGCTGACCGTCAACCGCGTCAGCGATGAAGCCGATGGCTGCGTATTTTCCATCAACCTCATTCCGCATACGGTTGAAGTGACCACGCTGCAGGAACTCAAGCCGGGCGCTCGCGTGAACCTCGAGATCGACCTGATCGCGCGGTACGTGGAGCGGATGCTGTCCACGGCGCAGGCGCCATCGTAACGGGCAAGCTTCGCGGGGCGTGGAATGCTTGCGCGTTCCACGCCCCGCGATCATCGCGACGGGCAGGTATTGCGCCCAGCCAGTTCACTTTGCTCGCGTCGAGCGAAACCGGATATCGCGGAAGAACTCTGAGACGACTCTACTTGCCTTCGTCAGGCACGTTGTATGTCTCACGCAGCTTGCTGGCAAACGGCAGGATTGCCTCGACGCACGCGGCACTATTGCCGCCCTCCATGGTCGACAGACTCCAGTTGCAGCCGCTGGCGTCCGGCGCGTGCCAGACCACATCGCCGAAACAGGCGCCCTCGCATTGCGCATATTTCGACTGCTCCGCACGGAGCATGGCGCGCAGTTCAGCCTTGTGCTTGATCTGTCTCGGCATGGATGTCTCTCCCCTTCCTTTCTGAGCAAAGCCTGTGGCGCGATCCATGCCGCGCGCTAACTGTATTCGCGGACGTTCCGATCACCTTGCCTTGACGAAGGTGGACATGCCGTCGATGGCTTCCCTGGCTGAAGACAAGGCAAGCGCGATGGCAGCGTGCGGCGCGTTGGCGAAATGCTGAATCAGCGGTGGCACCTGCCGCAGGGACCCCATGCCGGCGCTGACCTGGGTGATGGTCACGGTAGCGAGGAAGCCCGGTTGCGCCGCTTCGCCGCCCGGGGCTTCACCGGGTGCACGACGCACGTTAGCAGACACTTTGAAACCCTTGTAGATCGCGTTGTTCTGAGACATGTTGGTCTCCTTTCATCACTGAGCATACGCTGATAGCCAGGTTGTGTCCGATTTACTTCTGGTGCAACACCGGCAGCTGCCGCGATCCGCGTCCACGTGCGGTCCGCCATTCCGAAGGTGCGCCATGCAATGCCTTTCGGCCTATGCTGCCGGCCTATGTTGTAAGTGACCTAGGATGCCAGGCAGCGGACAACTAGAATGTTATTGGAGCGTTTCCCGGGCATGTGCCCCAGGTAACGCCTGCCACTCGTTTCCGGGCTTCCCCCTCGATGACGTCTTAGGACCAGTGACTCCTGAAGTCACTTACGGGGACACCTGGAAAATTCATGCAAGACTCCCTGCCGCGACTTCTGGTCGCCTGCGACCTCGGTCACCCGCGGTTTTGCTCATTCGCCAGGATCGACACCGTCGATCTCGGACGATTTCCACCCGAAGCTATCCGCAAGCCAATCGCCAGGCTGATTCGCGCGATTTTTGCCGGCCTGGCGCGACCTTGGCTGCCCGAGCCGCACCCACGTTGTGACGATGATGCGCTGGAAATCCTGGGCAATGCCGACAGGATGGAGACCGTCACACGATCGCAGTGGCACGCGCGCGCATTTCGCAGCGCTGCCCGCCTGCAGCCGTCGCTCAAACACTAAAAGGAATGACCGTGTCAGATCCCGCCACGAAGTTTCTCTACCGGCCCGTTCCCCTCATGCGAATGCTGCGCTGCCGCCGATCCGGCATGTCGCTCAAGGCGACTGCCTGCAGATTCGGATTTGTCCGGCTCACGGCAACTCATTGGCACCGCGCTGCCACGCTGCTGATCGACTGGGATCGGGCGGTCGATGAAGGCTGGCCCAGATTGCAGCCACCCTCGACCCCGTTGCTCAAGCGGTTCCGCCGCTCCAGCGGGAAGCGCTATGCCGGCTTCCGACGTTTCACCGGAATTTTCAGTTAGTCCCGTAAGTAAAGGTACGACCATGCGCACGCTACTGTATTTCAGGCTGAAGGACATCGCCACAGCCAGGCTGGCTCAGACACGCCTTGGCGAACTGGCGGGAACGCCGGCACGTATCGGAGGACCGTGGTTCGTCCAGCGCGACAATCAGGCAGTCGATGGCCTGCCAAAGACCGATATCGGCCAGACCACATATCGCGAGGAAGCGGCTATCGCCGGTCTTCCGGTCGGAGCGCTCCTGGCAGCGCTGGTGATCTACCGATACGGCGTACCGGCCGGCATGGGCGCCGGCGTCCTGGCGTACATCGGCGCTATGATGCTTGGTGCCATGATCGGCTGGTGGATCGGCGGACTGATCGGCGTGAGGGTCGTGCGCATCGGGCTGGCGCGACAAAAAGTGCAATTGGTGGAAGGCCAGTTTTTGATGGTCACCAGTTGCGAAAGAAGTTCCAAGGAGCAGCTGAAGCGGACAGTCAATGAACTGGGCGCTGTCAGCATTGATGAACATGACGACCTGCTGCCGAACTTCAGATGGCTATGAATAATGCCGCTGACGTGCGCCGGCGCCCAACGATGGAAGCGCGTCGTCATCGAACCGAGGTCAAAGATGGCTGAGAGTTTTTTCTATCACGATTGCCATGTCGTAGTGACGCTTGCCGAAGTGACCTTCGGCAGCTGGGACTGGTCCTATGTGCTGGACGACCACGCCCGTTTCACCAACCCGGCCGATGCGTTTCTCACGCGCGACCTTGCCCTGGCCGACGCGACCAGGGCCGCAAGATCCCGCATCGCCAGGACATCCCGGATCCGCGATCCGATCCCGGCCATGGCAATGCCCTGAATCGCAACGCATTGACAGCGCCGGCAAGTTCCTGACATCTGGCTGCTTCCGCCATCGGTCGGCCGGCACCATCGCGGGCGTGGCCGCACGCGTCAGCAATCGGCACTACTCCTCGTTCGATTCCGCGCCGACGGTCTCCTGCACTTTCCGCGACAGCATCCAGTCCGATATCGCCAGCATTACCGGGCGCTCCCGCCCGACAAAGCCGTGCGCGGAAAACGCCTCGCACGGATCACCACGCGCCCCCTTGGTGCCGCGCACGGTGACGAGCGGCGCATTGCCCTTGCGGGCGACAATGCTGCGGTATTGCGTCACCGGACACGGGTCGTCCTGGTGATGAACGAATAGCTGATCGGTCTTCACCGCACTCCAGTCGAAGTCGCGCATCGGCAAGCCGTGCGCCAGGACGCGCCCGGTGCGTGGATCGGTGAATGTGGCCGTGTGCACCGCACCGTCGATTCGATTCCCAAGCTTCAATGCAAGAAAAGCGCTGGATACCGTGCCGTAGCTCGTGCCGATCAGATAGATCTTGCTGACACCATAGTCGGCCTTCAGTTTGTCGATGGCCGCACCAATGTCCTGCGCATACTGCTCCGAAGTCCGATAGGCATCATCGCAACTGTTCCAGCGCGCCTTCGGGCAATCCACCATCACGGCCAGAACCTTGTCGCTGACCAGGTGCCGCCGCGCCCGAACCAGGAAGTTGCCACGCAGTTGATAGGTGGGCGTGCCGCCTTCGTTCTGGATCTTCAGTACGCCCGGATAGCCGGGAAACAGCAGCACGGCGACCTGTGGCTGGCTGCCCCGCTGCTTGCTGACGATGAGATTCAGGTCACTGCCGCTCGCCAGCGCCACCGTGACAACGGATTCTTCCAGCGCCGCTTCCTGGGCCCATACCGAGACGCTCAGGCAAAGCACGACTGCCGCCATGAGAGTTTTCATTGCTGTGCTCCGCTTGTTGATTGTTCTGTTTGCAGGACACGGCGCATGGCGGGTGCAGAGGAAATGCGCCTGATGCCAATCAATATAGAGGACCGGCCGCCTGGCAATCCCGCCCGGATCGGGGAGGCCCCATCCCGCGGGCGCCGCTCCCCTCCCTCCTTGCCTGCCTTGGCGTACAATAGCTGGCTTGACTGGGCGTCCCCGCCATGGTCGGCCCGGGCCACGCCCCGCCGCCGCAGTTCACCCGCAATTACCAGCCGTCGCCGTTTCCTTTCCGCATTTCCGCCCTATTTGCCGTCCAGCACGCCATGACAATCGCCCGTACCGAAGACATCATTGCCGACATCCGTGCCGGCCGCATGGTCATCCTTGTTGACGAAGAAGACCGCGAAAATGAAGGGGACCTCGTCCTGGCTGCCGATTTCGTCACTCCGGAGGCCATCAACTTCATGGCCAAGCACGGCCGGGGGCTGATTTGCCTGACGCTGACGGCCGAACGCTGCCGCCAGCTCGACCTGCACCCGATGGTGAGCCGCAACGGCACCCAGCACGGCACCAACTTCACGGTCTCGATCGAAGCGGCCGAAGGCGTCACTACCGGCATTTCCGCCGCCGACCGCGCGCGCACCGTCCAGGCGGCGGTCGCCCGTGACGCCAGGCCGGCGGACCTGGTCCAGCCGGGCCACATCTTCCCGCTGACGGCCCAACCCGGCGGCGTGCTGATCCGTGCCGGCCATACCGAAGCCGGTTGCGACCTTGGCGCGCTGGCCGGCCTGACGCCCGCGGCCGTGATCTGCGAGATCATGAAGGACGACGGCACCATGGCGCGCCTGCCGGACCTGATCGAATTCGCACAGGAACACGACCTGAAGATCGGCACCATCGCCGACCTGATTCACTACCGCAGCCGTACCGAAAGCATTGTCGAGCGCGTGGGCGAGCGCGCCATGCAGACCCCGTATGGCGCTTTCCACAGCATCGCCTACCGCGACAAGCCGACCGGCCAGGCCCACCTCGCACTGATCAAGGGCACGCCGACGCCCTCCACCGAGACGCTGGTGCGCGTGCACGAGCCGTTCTCGGTGCTGGATATGCTGGAAGTGTCGCGCACGACCCACTCGTGGAGCCTGCCCGCGGCGCTGGAAGCCATCGGCAAGGCCGAGAGCGGCGTGATGGTGCTGCTGAACTGCGGCGACTCGTCCGACCAGCTCTTCACCCAGTTCAGCGCCCTGGACGCGCCGCAATCGCGCCCCCGCCGCAAGCCCGACCTGCGCACCTATGGCATGGGCGCGCAGATCCTGAAGGATGTGGGCGTGGGCAGGATGCGCGTGCTGGCATCGCCGCTGAAGATGCCCAGCATGACCGGCTACGATCTGGAAGTGACCGGCTACCAGCCCATGAGCGGCCAGGCCGACTGAACCTGAACAATCTGGCGGCCGCGTCTACTTGCGTCCGCCACCCCCGAACCCTGGAGAACTGAACATGGATCACGGCTTCTACCCCAGCAACCTCGACGGTGAAGGCCTGCGCATCGGCATCGTGCAGGCCCGCTTCAACGAACCGGTCTGCGCCGAACTGCTCGAAGCCTGCACGGCCGAGCTGGACAAGCTCGGCGTGGAGGGCGAGGACACCCTGGTGGTGACCGTCCCCGGCGCGCTGGAAATTCCGCTGGCGTTGCAGAAGATGGCCGAAAGCGGCCAGTTCGACGCACTGGTCGCCCTGGGCGCCGTGGTGCGCGGCGAGACCTATCATTTCGAGCTGGTCTCGAACGAGTCCGGCGCCGGCATCACCCGCGTCGGCCTGGATTTCAACGTGCCGATCGCCAACGGCATCCTGACCGTCGACACCGACGAGCAGGCCCATGCCCGCACCCGCGAAAAGGGCCGCGACTGCGCCCGCGCCGCGGTGGAAATGGCCAACCTGGTCGTAGCCCTCGATTCGCTGCGCAGCCAGGAAGACGATGAAGACGAGGACGACGATGAGTGACACGTCCAACAACGACGCGGGCAAGGCAGCCGGCGGCAAGCCCGCCGCCCGCACCGAAGCCAAGGCGCCGCCCAAGAGCGCGCGCCGCCGCTCGCGCGAGCTCGCGCTGCAGGGCCTGTACCAGTGGCTGCTGAACCGCAACGACATCGGCGCGATCCAGGCCCACCTGCACGATGCCCAGGGCTTCAACAAGGCCGATCGCGAGCACTTCGATGCGCTGCTCAACGGTGCCGTGCGTGAAGAGGCCCGCCTGACGGCCGCCTTCGAGCCGTTCCTGGACCGTACGGTGGACGAGCTGTCGCCGGTCGAGCGCGCCGCCCTGCTGGTCGGCAGCTACGAGCTGGTGCACTGCGTCGACATCCCGTACAAGGTCGTGATCAATGAAGCCGTCGAGCTGACCAAGACCTTTGGCGGCGTCGAAGGCTACAAGTACGTCAATGGCGTGCTGGACAAGCTGGCCGCGCAGGTGCGCGCGCCCGAGGTTGCCGCGCGCCGCTGATCGCCCCGGGCCCTTGCGCCTCCGGTGATGCTTACGACACCCGCTCACGCGGGTGTTTTCACTTTCCGATAACGCCAGACACGGGCTCCGCCCGACACGCCATGGACCTGCAGCGACTCGCCACCGCCTCCCGCCTCGCCAATATCAATGCCTTCCACGTGATGGAACTGGCCAAGCAGGCCCACGAACTGGAGCGCGCCGGCCGCCATATCATCCACATGGGCATCGGCGAGCCGGACTTCACCGCGGCCGAACCCGTGGTGCGGGCCGCCGAAGCGGCCATGCGGCGCGGCGTCACGCAGTACACCGGGGCGCTCGGCATCCACGCGCTGCGCGAAGCCATCGCCGGCCATTACAAGACCGCGTACGGTCTGGATATCCCGGCGCGGCGCGTGATCGTCACGGCCGGCGCCTCCGGTGCCCTGCTGCTGGCGTGTGCCGTGCTGGTCGAGATCGGCGCCGAAGTGCTGATGCCAGACCCGAGCTACCCCTGCAACCGGCATTTCGTGGCCGCCTTCGACGGCGCGGCGCGGATGATCCCGAGCGGCCCGGCCGAGCGCTTCCAGCTGACCGCCGCCCAGGTCGAGGCCAACTGGGGCGAGCGCACGCGCGGCGTCTTGCTGGCGTCGCCCTCGAACCCGACCGGCACCTCGATCCTGCCGGACGAGCTCGCGCGCATCCTGCGGGCCGTACGGGCCCGGAATGGATTTGCGATCCTGGACGAGATCTACCAGGGCCTGTCCTACGACGCGCCACCGGTATCGGCGCTGAGCCTGGACGACAACGTCGTCACGGTGAACAGCTTCTCGAAGTACTTCAATATGACGGGCTGGCGGCTGGGCTGGCTGGTGGTGCCCGATGCGCTGGTGGCGGACTTCGAGAAAGTCGCGCAGAACCTCTTCATCTGCGCCTCGGCCGTGGCGCAGTATGCGGCGCTCGCCTGCTTCACGCCGGAAGCGCTGGCCATCTACGACGAGCGCAAGGCGGAATTCCGCCGCCGCCGCGACCTGATCGTGCCGGCGCTGGAAGCGCTGGGACTGCGGGTGCCGGTCAAGCCGGACGGCGCCTTCTATGTCTACGCAGACTGCCGCGAGGTCAACCACCCCGCCGCGGGCGACGCCGACCGGCTGACACAGGCGATGCTGCACGATGCCGGGGTTGTCATGGTGCCGGGCCAGGATTTCGGGCCGCACACGGCGAAGGACTACATCCGCATCTCGTATGCGACGTCACGGCAGAATATCGAGGAGGCGATGCTGCGGCTGCAGGGCCTGTTCCGCTGATCTGCCGCAAAGGCCGCAGGCAAAGAAAAAGCACCCCGCGGGGTGCTTTTTCTTGTTATACGGGCAACCGACCCGGGTCAGGCGCTATGCGGACCGTTGTTGGCTTCCAGCTTGCCGCCACCCTGGCCGTGCTCGGCCTGCGTCTTGCCATCCGCTGCCGGCTTTTCGGCCTGGGCTTCGACCGCCACGCGCACGCCCAGCAGTTGCCGCAGGCGCGAGCGCTCGGCGAGCACCTTGGCACCGTAGCCGCCGTCGGTATTGGTGGTAGCGCCCACGTAATACTTCAGGCCGCCCTCGATCGTACCGGCACGGGCGATGCAATCCTTCAGCACCAGCGCACCGATCTTGATGTTGGCGTACGGATTCAGCGCCGCGGAGACGCCGCCCACGGCTTCGTACTTGTCCTGGTGGACCTTGGTCATGACCTGCATCAGGCCCTGCGCACCCACGCCGCTCTCGGCGTACGGGTTGAAGCTGGACTCGATCGCAATCACGCCCAGGATTAGGAGCGGATCGATGCCGACCTCGCGGCCGGTCAGGTACGCAGCCTTCACCAGTTGCGCGGTTGCCTGCGCCGCCACGCGGTATTTGCGGGCGATGTACTCGGCCACGGCCGCCTGTTCGCGCGCGGTGCCTAGGGTACTCGTGCTGCGGGCATCAAGCGCCACGCGGGTCACGGGAATCTGTGCCGCCAGGTGGGCCACCGAGGGCACCTTGCCTGCCGAGGCAATACTCCATTCATCCACACCGGACACGGTGGGCAGACCGCCCCTGCCTTGTCCGATACGGGCTGCCGCCACGTCCGCCGAGCTTGCCGGCACGCCTGTGCTTGCCACGGCAGGCGCAGCGGCGCCAACCAGCACAGCGGGTGCCTCGTCGCCGGCCAGTGCGGCAGCGAGCGTGGTGCGCCATTCGTGGCTAAGCGACAGCGATACGGCCGTGATGACCGAGACCACCCCGAGACTGTTCAGGGCGTACTTCAATGTTGTGCGGCCACCGCGCAACGCGCGGCCCGCAACCCGATGCGCGAGACGGACCTGCAATGCCCGACTCACTCCGGGTACCGGCTGTCTGAAGCGGACCTGCAATGCCCGCCCGATGCCGGGAAGATGAAGGGTTTTCCAACCGCTCATACTTACCTCCATCCGTTGCCCGCTGCGCGCGCCAGACTGCGGCTCGCACCCGATCTCAACGTACTCAAGTAAGGACGCCGCGCCGCCTAGCAGTGGCAGCCAGCATCTGTTGGTGGGCACTCCCCATGCGCCCAACTAGAAACAGGGTACGCTCTTGGGGGAGCGCACCCTGCCACGAAAACTCTTAACGCTCCGCCAAGCGGCCGGAGGTGACCGGTCGGACCTCGTGTCTGCCGGGTCCGCACTATCGATCTGAATGGAGGATTCTTCTTGCACGTTTTGATGTGCACCCCTTGACACAGGGGAAAAATCCATGTTGCGACGCAACACTCCATTGAGCAGAACGGATTGTAGGAACGCTTTTATATCCCGTCAAGAATAACAACTACAGCATCTACTACTTTTGGTTATTTGTAACAAGAGCAAACACGTCGCCCTGGGATCACAGCGATGCCGGCAAACGTAGGCCTGCCATAGGGTGCCGCCCATTCAGAAAGCAGCTGGGCTGTCAAAAAACTTACAATTTGCGCCGGACCGTTTAATCGATTTTTTTGCCGGGGCGCCAGCGCGTGTGTATCGTCACACACATTGCGGCAGTGCCTAGTTCCTTGACGCGGCGCCGCATCACGACAGAATTCACCATGAAATACAACGACTTGCGCGACTTCATCAGCCAGCTGGAAGGGCTGGGAGAACTGCGGCGCATCAGCGCGCCCGTTGCGCCCAATCTGGAAATGACGGAGATCTGCGACCGTCTGCTGCGTGCCGGCGGGCCGGCAGTCCTGTTCGAAAGGCCAGCGGGTTATCGCAGCGCTGATGGCATCTATAGCGTACCGGTGCTGGCGAATCTGTTCGGCACCACACACAGGGTCGCACTTGGCATGGGCGCCGAGTCGATGGAGGACCTGCGCGACATCGGCCGCGTGCTCTCTGCCCTGAAGGAACCCGAGCCGCCGCGCGGACTGCGTGAAGCCGGCAAGCTGCTGACGCTGGTCAAATCGGTGTGGGACATGGCGCCCAGGCGCGTCAGCAGCCCCGCCTGCCAGGAAGTCGTCTGGGAAGGCAATGACGTCGACCTGGCGCGCCTGCCGATCCAGACCTGCTGGCCCGGCGATGCCGCGCCGCTGATCACCTGGGGCCTGGTGGTCACCAAGGGCCCGCACAAGAAGCGCCAGAACTTGGGCATCTACCGGCAGCAGGTGATCGGCCGCAACCAGGTCATCATGCGCTGGCTGGCGCATCGCGGCGGCGCGCTCGATTTCCGCGAGCACGCGCTGGCCAATCCGGGCAAGCCCTTCCCGATCGCCGTGGCGCTGGGCGCCGATCCCGCGACCATCCTCGGCGCCGTCACGCCGGTGCCGGATACCCTCTCCGAATACCAGTTCGCCGGGCTGCTGCGCGGCAGCCGCACCGCGCTGGCCGGCTGCATCACGCCGACCCTGTCCGAGCTGAACGTGCCCGCCTCCGCCGAAATCGTGCTCGAGGGCCATATCCAGCCC
This sequence comes from Cupriavidus sp. IDO, assembly GCF_000812465.1. Lineage (GTDB taxonomy): Bacteria > Pseudomonadota > Gammaproteobacteria > Burkholderiales > Burkholderiaceae > Cupriavidus. The sequence goes on from NZ_JWMA01000165.1 coordinate 140,925, forward strand.
GATCCGGACCACCCTTCCGGCTACCAGCACGCACTGGAAGGTCCGTTCGGCGACCACACCGGCTACTACAACGAGCAGGACTGGTTCCCCGTCTTCACGATCGACCGCATCACCATGCGGCGCGACCCGATCTATCACTCCACCTACACCGGCAAGCCGCCCGACGAGCCGGCCGTGCTCGGCGTGGCGCTCAACGAGGTGTTCGTGCCGCTGCTGCAAAAGCAGTTCCCCGAAATCACCGACTTCTACCTGCCACCCGAGGGTTGCAGCTACCGCATGGCGCTGGTGCGCATGAAGAAGCAGTACGCCGGCCACGCCAAGCGCGTGATGTTCGGCGTCTGGAGCTTCCTGCGCCAGTTCATGTATACGAAGTTCATCGTGGTGGTGGACGACGACGTGGACGTGCGTGACTGGAAGGAAGTGATCTGGGCCATCACCACGCGCGTCGACCCGAGCCGCGACACCGTACTGGTGGACAACACGCCGATCGACTACCTCGACTTCGCTTCGCCGGTTTCCGGACTGGGCTCGAAGATGGGCATCGACGCCACCGACAAGTGGCCCGGCGAGACCACGCGCGAATGGGGCCGCACCATCACCATGGATCCGGCGGTCAAGGCGAAGGTCGATGGCCTGTGGGAAACCCTGTTCGATCGCCCTGCCGGCGCGTGACCGCATCCGCCGCTATCATGCAGGGCTGAGTCCGGGTGCCGTCACAGGCGCCCGCCGGCCCTCGCCAACACCATCCGATGCCCGCGACAGACGGGTCCAAGGAGGAGACATGACCACCCCCGCCCCGCTTACGGAAGGGAACCTGATGTGGACGCCGTCCGCGGCCTTTCGCGACGGCAGCCAGCTGGCGCAGTTCATGCACTGGCTGCAGCGCGAGCGCGGCCTCGCTTTTGACGACTACGCCAGCCTCTGGCAATGGTCGGTCACGGAAATCGAGGCGTTCTGGGATGCGGTGCGCGCCTATTTCGACATCCGCTTCGATACGCCCGCCGAGCGCGTACTGGACCGGCGCACCATGCCCGGCGCACGCTGGTTCGAGGGCGCCAGCCTGAACTATGTGCAGCAGGTGTTCCGCCACGCGGGCAGCGGCGAGGCCCGCCAGCGCGCCGCCATTCGCCATGCCGCCGAAGACCGGCCGCTGGCCGACCTGAGCTGGGACGCACTCGAGCAGCAGGTGGCCTCGCTTGCCCATGCGCTACGCCTGATGGGCGTGGGCCGCGGCGACCGCGTCGCCGGCTACCTGCCGAACATCCCCGCCACGATCATTGCGTTCCTCGCCACCGCCAGCCTCGGCGCGGTGTGGTCGGGCTGTGCGCCCGACATGGGCCAGGTGGCGGTGACCGACCGCTTCCGCCAGATCGAACCCAAAGTGCTGATCGCAGTCGATGGCTACCGCTACGGCGGCAAGACTTACGATCGCGCGCCAGTGCTTGCGGAGCTGGTAGCCTCCCTGCCCTCGCTGACGGACCTGGTCATCGTGCCGCAGGTCGGCAGCACAGTGGCGCCGAGCAAAGGATTGCGCCAGCACGCCTGGCAGGAGGTACTCGCGCACCGCGTGCCACTGCAGATCGAATCGGTGCCGTTCGACCATCCGCTGTGGATCGTCTACTCGTCGGGCACCACGGGCATGCCCAAGCCCATCGTCCACGGGCATGGCGGCATCGTCATCGAACAGCTCAAGCTGATGGCGTTCCACAACAATCTCGGCCCGGACGATGTCTTCCACTGGTACAGCAGCAGCGGCTGGATCATGTGGAACGCGCAGGTGGCGGGGCTGCTGCTCGGCACCACCATTGCACTGTATGACGGCAACCCGGCCTGGCCGGACGCCGGCGTGCTCTGGCGCTTCGTCGATGATGCCGGCGTCACGATGTTCGGCGCCGGCGCCGCGTTCTTCACGAGCTGCATGAAAGCGGGTACGGAGCCGGCCCGCATTGCCGACCTGTCGCGCCTGCGCGGGCTTGGGTCGACCGGCTCGCCGCTGCCGGTGGAAGCCTACGACTGGATCTACCGCCATGTGCGCGACGATATCTGGCTGGTGCCGATGTCGGGTGGCACCGACTTCGCGGGCTCCTTCGTCGCCGGCTGCCCGCTGCTGCCGGTCTACTCGGGCGAGATGCAATGCCGCTGCCTTGGCGCCAGGGTGGAAGCCTTCGACGACAACGGCAAGCCGCTGATCGACGTGGTCGGCGAACTGGTCTGCACCGAGCCGATGCCCTCGATGCCGCTGTTCCTGTGGGGCGACACCGACGGCAAGCGCTATCGCGACAGCTACTTCGACACCTATCCGGGCGCCTGGCGGCACGGCGACTGGATCAAGATCACGCACCGCGGCGGCGCGATCATTTACGGGCGCTCCGACGCCACCATCAACCGGCACGGCATCCGCATGGGCACCAGCGAGCTGTACCGCGTGGTTGAAGACCTGCCGGAGGTGCTCGACAGCATGGTGGTCGACCTTGAATACCTCGGGCGCGAATCGTACATGCCGCTGTTCGTGGTGCTGCGCGAAGGCGTGACGCTCGACGATGCACTGCGCGATACCTTGCGCGCGCGCATTCGCGATGCGCTGTCATCGCGCCATGTGCCGAACGAGATCCTGCAGGTGCCGGGGGTGCCGCGCACCCTGTCGGGCAAGAAGATGGAAGTGCCGATCAAGAAGCTGCTGCTCGGGCACGCGCCGCAGGGCATCGCCAATCGCGATGCGATGGCAAATCCGGACAGCCTGGACTGGTATTTTGCCTACGCCGAGCGCTTTCTCGCGGCAAGGCGGGCAGAAGCGGCCAACGCTTAGCGGATGCAACGGCTGCCCTCCGGGCAGCCGTTGCACAGGCTTCTGCTAGAACTCGACATCGAGTTCGCTGATCTCGTCGGGCTCTTCGCGCGCCGCGGCAATCCATTCCTGCAACTCGGGCATGGCAAGGATCTGCTTGCAATACTCGACCGGCACCGGATCCAGCATCACGCCGTACGTCACGAAGCGCGTCACCACAGGCGCGTACATCGCATCGGCCATGGTGCGCTTCGCGCCAAACAGGTAAGGCCCGCCGTAGCAGGTCAGGCACTCCGTCCAGATGGCAATGATGCGGTCGATATCGGCCTGCGCGCGCGACCACACCTTGAGTCCGGGGAAATGCCCCTTCAGGTTCATCGGCAGCGCCGCGCGCATGGCGGCAAAGCCGGAATGCATCTCACCGCAAATAGCGCGGCAATGGGCACGCGCAGGGACATCGTCAGGCAGGAGGCCGGCCTGGGGGCGGATCTCGTTGAGGTATTCGGCAATCGCCAGGGTATCCCAGACCGTCACGCCCTGATGACGCAGGCATGGCACCAGGATCGACGGCGACAGCAGCAGGATCTCGGCGCGCGCCGCTGCGTCGTCCGGTGGCACCAGTACCTCTTCAAATTCCAGTCCGGCAAAACGAGCCAGCAGCCAGCCACGCAAAGACCATGAGGAATAGGTCTTGCTGCTGATGGTCAGTGTGGTCTTTGCCATCACGCCTCCTTGTCGCCCCCGGGCGAGCAGCGCTTGCCAGCGCCAGTTGGTTCGCTGCCGCTGCACTCATGCAGTGCATGACTGCGAGCACCAGACTGAGGCCTGCGCGCCGCTAGCGTTGCGGCGACGCGCACCGGGCGGCTGTCACGCCACCCGCGGTGCATTTTTACGGCCTGATCGGTGCGACGCGCAAGCCCCGTGCCAACATTCACGCCAATGGCATATATATTGCGGATATGGACGCATCGAATAACGGGGGCCGAGCCATGCTGTACCAGGCGTACCAGACCTATGCGGACATAATACAACCGGCCTGCGCGCTGGCCGACGTCGCCGCGTCCCTGTTGGCCGCAAACCCCCGCATTGCAGGCTCTGACGCCATGCGCTCGCTGTGGGGGGCGTGCGAACTGCTCGCACTGGCGCGGCTGACACATCACCGCCCGCCCTTCGGCATCGACAGCGTCGTTGTCAACGGCCAGCCGGTCCAGGTGACGGAAGAGGTGGTGGCACGCACGCCGTTCTGCTCGCTGCTGCGCCTGCGCCGCCATGGCATCGTCGGACAGCCGCGCGTACTGCTGATCGCGCCGATGTCGGGGCACTTCGCCACGCTGCTGCGCGGCACAGCCCAGACCATGCTCGCCGATCATGACGTCTACATTACCGACTGGCACAATCCACGCGACGTCCCGCTCATGGCCGGCCGTTTCGGCTTCGATGAATTCGTCCAGCACGTCATTGCGTTCCTGCATGCACTCGGTGGGGGCACGCATCTGGTGGCGGTTTGCCAGCCAACCGTGGCCGCGCTGGCAGCGGTGGCGCTGATGGCCGAAGACGGCGATCCGGCCCAGCCGCCGAGCCTGACGCTGATGGCCGGGCCCATCGATGCGCGCGTCAATCCCACCAAGGTCAATGAACTGGCGATGAGCCGCCCCATCGAGTGGTTCGAGCGAACGCTGATTGGCTTCGTCCCGCTGCGCTTTTCCGGCGCGATGCGGCGCGTCTACCCCGGCTACGTGCAACTCATCGCCTTCATGAGCATGAACCTGGACCGCCACGAGCAGGCCATGCAGGACCTCTATGCCCTGCGCGCCCGTGGCGAGCACGCCAAGGCGGACGTCATCCAGTCCTTCTACACGGAATACTTCGCCACCATGGACCTGACGGCCGAGTTCTACCTGGAGACCGTCAGCATGGTGTTCCAGCGCTTCCTGCTGGCGCAGGGGCTGCTCGACGTGGGCGGCCGGCGCGTCTCCACCCGCGCCATCTCGCGCACCGCCCTGCTCACCGTGGAAGGCGAACGCGACGACATCTGCGCCATCGGCCAGACCATGGCCGCGCAGGACCTGTGCGCCAGCCTGCGGCCTTACATGCGAATGCATCACGTGCAGACCGGCGTGGGCCACTACGGGGTGTTCAACGGCAAGCGCTGGGAAACACAGGTCTATCCGCTGGTGCGCGACACCATCTACATGAACGAATAAGGCCGCTGCTGCAAGACGCTAAGCCGCGGGCTTGCTAGCCGGCCAGGGCGTCACCGCGGGGACTACGCACGGCGCCGGGGCGTCCACGGTCTTGAAGTCCGCCGGGGCAACGATCTCCAGGTATTCCATGTCGGGCGAGTAGTCGAACAGGTAATGCGTGATGCCGGGGCGCTGATGCACGCAATCGCCTGCGGCCACCAGCGTCTCCTTGTCCTCGTACATAAACCTGGCCCAGCCCTTGAGCATCAGGACCACGTGGAAATCCGCTTCATGGCGATGCCAGCCGGTCCCCTGCTCGGGCGGCAGGTTGGCCTTGACCAGCTGCACCAGTACCTTGCCATTGGTGGCCTGCGCCACGCCGAGGTCCCGGTAGAGGAAGAAATCGCGCAAACCCTGGTCGACATATTCCGTGTCCTGCGGGCGTACGTGAGAAAACTGCGTCGGAGTGAACTCGGCCATGACAAGCTCCTTATGCAAGGAAATCAAGCGGAGATGCCTGCGCTGCAACATTTACGCCATCAGCGGGTGTCGGACAAGAGATGGCTTTGTGCCGAATGCGCCTGCTGACGTGCGTCCGCTGCACCATTAAGGATAGGCCGGGCGGCTTGCTGCCACGGGCGACGCCACGATTTCGGTGCGCGCCAGCCCGGATCGCGCACGACGGGTGCCGTATGATTGCGCTGCGCAGAAACTCCCTACTGCAAGACAATGCCGCAGACTCCAACCACACGTTTCCAGGGCCAGGATCTGGTCCAGATCGGCAATGCCAATACCTTCCTCCTGCTGGCACCTCAATATGGCGGCCGGCTGGTTCGCTGGGTCCATCATGGCGAAGACATCCTTTACTGGCCAGAGCAGGCGGACTGGAGCCGGCCGGCCAAGATCCGCGGCGGCAATCCACTGCTCTTTCCTTTCATCGGACGGCACTTTGTGGAAGGTGCAGCGGGTCAATGGAAAGACGCCGACGGCCGTATCCACGCGCTGCCTCAGCACGGCTTTGCACGGGATCTGCCTTTCGAAGTCTCCGACGCCGACGCGCAATCATTCATCGCCATGACCTTGCGCGCGTCCGAAGCGACGCGAACCGGCTATCCATATGACTTCGTGTTCGAGACCAGCTATCGCCTGCTGCCTGACGGCCTGGAGGTTTGCCTGCGCACCCTGAACACCGGCACCACCCGCCTGCCCTACTATGCCGGCCACCATTTCTACTTTGCGTTGCCACATGTCCAGCGCGCTGCGGCATCGCTGGCGCTGCCCGGAACGGACCGCATGCGCCAGCAGCCCGACGGCAGCCCCGAGGCTGGTAAACCTGGCGATGCAAGCTACAAGCTTGACGACCCACGCCTGCAGGACACCTTCCACGTCTTCCGCAACAGCCCGTCCGCGGTGCTGGCGATGCCGGATCGACTTATCACGTTCGAGCTCGACCTGCCCGGCAGCGCGCCGTGGCATGCCGTCACCACGTGGTCCGAGGCCGAGACCTCGGACTTCTATTGCGTGGAACCATGGGTGGGCCTGCCCAATGCCATCCACCACGGCCAGGGGCTGCGCTGGATCGAGCCCGGGCAATCGGAAAGCGCGGTATGCCGGCTGCGGGTGACTGACTGATTCCGCCGGCGTCTCGGGACTCGAAACTCAGTGCTCGAAGTCCAGCCCGCCGATCAGGACCTGCGGATCCGCCTGCGACAGCGAACGAAAGTCGATCCCGCGCGGCTCCTCCCAGGCGCGCAGCTTGGACGGCAGCGCCGCCAGGTAGCCGGCAAAGCGCGCCTCGCCACCGGCTGCGAACAGCCGCTGCACCTCCAGCCCGTCCCACGCCAGCGTGACATCCAGCGCATAGGGATGGCGCCGGAGGTCCGGCACTCCGTCACCGGTCAGCCGCAGGCGCGGCGGCAATTCGGGGGCTTCGGCAGGCAAGATGTCAAGTTGCACGCGCCGGTGTTGCTGACCAATCGCGTCGGCAATGCGCGGCAGGCATTCGGCTTCAAAGCGGGCGAAGAGGTCCATGGTATGGGTGGTCAAGGTGGGGACGTCCTGACGTGGCGGGTTGGCGGTGCTGGCTGCGCCTGCCGTGCGCCGCAGTGGCAGCCACTATACGCCAGCCGGCGTCAGGCCGGCCGGTACACCCAAAAGCCAGTTGAGTGGCTCCACATCGCCCTAGTAGCACTGGTGACCCAGGACTCCATATTCCCCTTACCTTTAAAAGGTTGTAAAAGGCCTTTTAGGTAGGCTTCGTGTTCCAGCCGTTGGAAGCCCGCCTGTTCCAGCGCCGTGAAGCGCGTCGACAGAGCGGGCATAGAAGGCCGGGTGTGCCAGCTATCCCCTGGGGATAGCACGGCAGTGTTCGGCGAGTTCATGGGGCTGTGGGCGCTGTAGCTCTCGTGCTCTATACCAAACGACCGGTTGGTGCGCGTCTCCCTTCTTCATCTTGTACGATTTCGACTGCGAATCGGCGGGCCGGCTTGGAGCGGCGCTGGCGAGCGTGAATCTTCGCCCTTTAGCCTACAGACGGATATCAACGGAAGTTGGCGTGGCGAACAGCTTGGGTTCCTTGCCGAGCGGAAATCCGATCACGTACAGGACGTTAGCTGGCATTGGCCTGTCCGGGTCCGAGCCCCCCTTCAGCAGCACGTTGCGCTCGGCATAGCGTAGCGAAACGCCAAGGGTCTTGAGCACATCGATGTTGGCTTGCATCGTGTCAGCCGCCTCGCGCTTCTGCGCTTCGGTGTAGGCGTCCTGGCCATCCCGGTAGTTGCGGAAATATTCCATCAGCGCGGCGAAGCGCTTATCTGCTTCGCGGCCCATCTCGAAGGCCAGCTGCGACATGTCCATCGTGCTGGTCTGCGCCAGCTCGGCCAACTGCTTACCCGTAGTCAGCGGAATCGCCGCGAAGGTGGCGTGTTCGAGGTCGAACTGTTCCTGCGCAGCCTTGAGTTCGTCTTCCGGTGGAATCGCGAATGGCTTGTTGAGCGCGTCGATGTCCAGGAAATCGAACGCGCTGGCCAGCGCCCGGCAGGTGTCGGGGCCGGCGGGCCAGCCTAGCTCGACGCGCTGAACGGTTCGCACGTTGAGCCCAGCGATCACGGCCAACTGCTCCTGCGTCCATTGCCGGGCATCGCGGAACACCTTGATGCAGACAGCCAGCTCGGCGGGGGTCAGCAGGCGTACTGGTGGCGTGTTTTCCGTCGCATTCATTGCGTTGCTCCTTCGTTATCGACCGACGTGGCCAGCCGTGCTGGCCACGTCATTGCGCATGGCATGCCCGCACCTGGCGAGCGGCCAGAACGCAAGCAAAAGCCCGACAGCGGCCAGCACTGCCACATAGTGAGCCGGCGCCATGGTGTCGTGCTGCAGCCACAGCGTGAGAATCATCGGCGTGAGGCCGCCAAAGACTGCGTAAGACATGTTGTAGGCAAACGAGAGACCGGTGAACCGCACCGGTGCCGGAAAGGCGCGCACGCCGGCAATCGGCACGGTGGCGATGGT